>NZ_VITM01000012.1:0-143190 GCF_007828675.1 Rhizobium sp. ERR 1071
TACTTTATGCCGAAGCGGGCAAAGCAGAAGTTCTGAAAGAAAGCGCTTTGCGATCCCGTCAACGCCGAAAGCAGTGGGCTGTTCATCGCGCTCACGATCGTCCAGTCCTCAGTTCGCCGTGACGATCTCGTGGCGCGGCTTGCGACGAACGAACTCGGCATTTTTCTGCCTGGCGCCACGATCGAGGACGCCCGCGACATCGGTACCCGCGTCCGCACGCGCCTCTCCGAAGCTACCTTTAGCGCCGACGGCGCGCCGCTTTCTGTCGCCATCCGCCTCGGTGGTATCTCCTTCGACGGCCCGGCCGACTTCAACCAACTCCGCCAGCTCGCCGACCAAATGGCCTTCGAGCGCGGCGACGAGGACGATGACATCCCGATCAGCGTGCTGGCGGCCGCATGAGGCTGGCACCCCCGCAGCCGCGGCAGCGGCGGCAACTCCAAATGCTGCCAGGAGTATCTGACCAGGCCTGACAGTTTCAAACTTATCGGCGGCCGAACGCGCGTCATGAGCCTGCCCGGCTGTAAGCTTCAGTCTGATTGGGCGGCCATCGGCATCGACGAGGGCGTGGATTTTGGTTGTCAGTCCACCACGCGAGCGACCCATGCAACCGGATCTCTCGTCTGTTTTTGACCGTTGGCCGCATGCTGGTGAACGCGGATCGAAGAGCTGTCGATCATCTGGATATCGCCATCGTAAGCTTCTGATATTGCGTTGAGAATACGTGCCCAATGTCCCGC
This sequence comes from Rhizobium sp. ERR 1071, assembly GCF_007828675.1. Taxonomy (NCBI): domain Bacteria; kingdom Pseudomonadati; phylum Pseudomonadota; class Alphaproteobacteria; order Hyphomicrobiales; family Rhizobiaceae; genus Rhizobium; species Rhizobium sp. ERR 1071. The sequence goes on from NZ_VITM01000012.1 coordinate 741, forward strand.
ATGGCGCCATCGGTTGAAGCGGTTTACACAAGTCGTATAGGGTCCATACCGAACAGGAATGTCCGCCCAAGGCGCACCCGTTCTCAGTCGCCAGAGAATACCATTCAGCACCCGTCGGTCATCAACGCGCGCCTTGCCACGAACCTTGGTCGGAAGGAGAGGCTCAATTACCGACCATTCGAAATCCGTCAAATCAAAGGGCGCCATCACTAATGTCCAACCATCAGAAACAGTGAAGCACAAACTATATTCAAATCTAAAACTATTTTATGGGTATGTGATCTAGCCCGCGTGGACTTCAAAATCTTCTAAATTTGCGCCGCCATCAATTTTATCTTTCAGCCACTGAGGCATTCGACCTCTGCCGCGCCATGAATTTCCTTTGTCGTCTTTATAGATAGCCTTTGAGCTAGGCACTTCTCTTGCGGCCTTCCCTAAGCCTGCTTTGGATAGCTTATCAAGCTCGTTCAGCTCGGCGAGAAGTTGCGACCTGCGTGTCGAGATGATCTTGTTTCGAGCCGTGACTGCATCAGCAATGATTTCATTCAATTCTTTTAGCGAGGCCTTGGAAAAATCAATTTTCATCTAAACCGTTCATTTCGTTAATGTGTTTCCACCTGTTGCGTCGATTGCCTCAAGCAACGTAATGCAATTAAAGCGTATCCGAGCGCTTTACGAGTGCCATTCTCTATAGGACCATTTGCGCCTAATGTAGAGTCTTTTTGGCGCTGTTATTGGTTAAACTTATTCGAATGAAAGACACCAAGCTTGAGACGCTTAAGGAGCGTTGGAAATCCGCGCGGATATCAGCGGACCGCCACGTCCCCGAATTGAGCCGCCGCAGGTTGCACCCCAACTTTGGCCAGCGAGACAACCAGGCGCTTGGTTTTTGGTCCTAAGAGCCCGGCCGAGAGTAGTTAAAGAGAGCATTTCCGGCAGGGGTGCAAATACTCAATGACCCCCGGCCTCAAACAGAACTACGATGCAGTTATTGATTTTCGCACGTAGGAGCATCGACTCCTTATGAAATGCGAGCCTGCGCACCCCCGACATCATCCCGAGCGATGCACCTATAGGCAAGGAGTGTCTTTAGTGCTATTTTTCGCACATTAAGCGACGCCGTTATACCAATTGCGGCGTAGTAGTTCTTTTGCAGTTATTTTTTTGAAGCGAGAAGAGCGTGACGGAAACAGAAAAGCGTAAGCTTGCCCAACTCATCATGATGAAGCTCCTGCTGATTTTCGGTGGATTAACTGCGTTCGCGGCAGTCGCTCTTTCAACAATAAACTGAGAGTCAAAAAGCATTTTTTGGGCGAGAACTGGATCGCTCGATACCTATGCAAGACGTCAATCTTCATTGATTGCCGGTCATTCGCCGAAGATCGAGGGCGTCACCGGTCGGCGTCTTCGGCGCTTCAAACAAAATTACGCGCGATTGTGGTGGACCGTTCAGAAGGGTGGTTAACCACAGGCAAAGGCTGGCTGAATTATGGACATCACACGCATGAGATTGACGGAGTTCCATTGAGTTCGCGCTACTCTGGGACGAGCTGACCGAACGGCCGTGAGTTAACTCGCGTGATGGGCCATAACTTCATGTGCGGCCCCAATTTCTCAGTTGGGCGTCGTTGCGATTGGATGCATCATCTCTCGGCCTTGAACGTGCGGCCGAGATCCGGCCCGATGCCGAAATAATGTCGAAACACGTAAATCAGCGGGCTCCATCTGCTGGTATCGATATGATGGGTGCCGGCGACGACGATATCCTTGTGCGCGTGGACACGAAGAACCTTCGCCTCGATGATGGAGAAGCCTTCGGCACGCTCCGAGGGCCAATCCCCGCCGGGAGGATACGCCGCCACCACCTCCGCCTCGAATTGGATCGGACATTCAACGATGCGCGGAGGCCGCACGAGGTCGGCTGTCTGCGGCGTAAAGCCGCCCACGTCGAATTTATCGGCCTCGAAACGATAGCCGATCTTTTCCTTATGCGGGGGAACGGGATCGCGGCCGGTCGTCGGTGCGATCGCCTCGACCTTAGTCCACAGCTCCGGTGACGGGAAATTCAGCACCAGTTGGCGCTCGCGCAGGAGATTTTCTCGCCCTTTGCTGGTCGATGTCAGGCCAAGGACGATACGATCATATAAAGCCCAAACCGAGGACATCGGCGAGATATTCGTCGTGCCATCAGGGTTGAGGCTCGTAATCAGCACGACGGGAGTGCCGACATAAAGCACGCTGGGCTTGATTTCGATATGCTCGCGGTCGCCATCGGCCGCGCGGGATTCGGCTGTCTTCGTCAACATTGCAACTCTCCTTTGAGGGTTTCAGTGTAACCGACATGGAGTCTCAAATAGTTCGGCCGTGACCGAACTATTTCCTGACGACGGGCGCGCCAGCCTCATTCCTCAGGCGACGGCGCTACGATCATCGTATCTTCAGCCATAAGCATCCGCCCATCCTGCGCCCGCAGTTCCAGCCGCCGCACCGGCAGCTTTGTCGCTCTGTCGACCAGCATCACATGCGGCTCATTGGGCTCGAAAAAGAAATCCTCGCCCCATTGGCGAAGCGCGACCAGCAGAGGAAACAAGCCCTGCCCCTTCTGTGTAAGCACATATTCTTGATAAGGGCTACCGTCGGAGGCCGGCACGGTAGCCATGATGCCGTGCGCGACGAGATTGCGCAGCCGGGCCGAGAGGATGTTCTTAGCAAGCCCGAGGCTCTTCTGAAATTCGCCGAACCGCCGCAGTCCATCGAAGGCATCGCGGATGATCAGCAGCGACCACCAGTCGCCGATCGCATCCAGTGGCCGCGCCACCCCGCACATCGAATCCTTATGACTCACTCTCTTGGCCATGCCACCCTGCCCTCGCCTATTTTCATGTCTGCCGTCACGACCGCGATCAGGCGTCTGATGAGGAGTTCAATGTATTGGTTGCAAAATAAAACCGCAAGAGATAATGGGATTAAGGTTTCAAATTAAAACCACCTTGGAGAACCACTGTGATTCCTGCCAATGAAACATTCGCCGGTACATTCCCCTTCGCGCCGCATTTCACCGAGGCACCTGGCTTCCAGATGCATTATGTCGACGAGGGACCTCGCGACGGCGAGACCATCCTCTGCCTGCATGGCGAGCCGACCTGGGGCTATCTGTTTCGCCATCTCATCTCGACACTGAGCCGCACGCACCGCGTCGTCGTTCCCGACCAAATGGGGTTTGGCAAAAGCGAAACGCCGGCCGTCCGTAGCTATTGGCTGCAGGATCATATCGCCAATCTGGAGACCTTCGTGCTTGCGCTCGACCTCACAGACATCACGCTCGTCATGCATGATTTCGGCGGCCCGGTCGGCATGGGCTTTGCCGCTCGTCATCCTCACAGGATTCGCCGCATCATCTCGGCTAATGGACCAACGTCCTTCGGCCAGGCCGATGTTATCGATCGGGCGGTGGCGAACGCCGCCGTATCGCCGTGGTTTCAATGGATCATCAAGGCCGAGGCCGACGGCACGCTGGAGCCGGTGCTCAACAATCTCGGCTACAACATTCTCAGCACGCTCAAGCTCAATGGCTTCGAAAACAATGCCATCATCAACGGCACCTGGCTCGAAGCCTATGGCACTCCTTTTGCCACCGCGGCCGAGTGCCTTGGCGCGCTCGGCTGGGCCAAGGGCTTTGCGAGCGGTGCCCACCAGTTCGAGATACCCGATCCGGCCGCCGAGCGCATCATCCGCAGCAAACCGGCGCTCGCCATCTGGGGCGAGGCGGACCGGACGCTGCATGGCGAGCATTTCCTGCCGCTCTTTACCGCCCTCTTCCCGTCGGCGCCAATCAAGCACCTTCCAGGCGTGGGCCATTATTGCTTCGAAGATGCGCCGGAGACGATCTCAGGTCTGATCGCGGATTTCCTGCAGCGGACATGAGGCCATCAGGTCAAAGCAATCGCAACCGAAAACGAGAGAGCGGGAAACCTTCCCGCTTGCACTTCGTCGATCTTGCCTCTTCCTTGCCCATGGCGCGTCCAGACAGGACACAAAACCCAACAATTGACACCTTAACTAGATACCTATCCAATTGGCATTCTCGGTGTTTGCGACGCCGTTCCACGTGGTTATTCACCAAGCTTTTGAGGCAAATGACCACACGATCGCAAGCCATTGTCACGACAGCCGAGGACCGCCCGCGCGACGGATGAAACGATCCCGTCAACGGCTCCATCTCCTCGTACACGCTGCTCGTCAGCGGCATCATCCGCAACCGAAGCATCAGCGCCGCATCGTCGACGCGCCCCTCAATTTCGAGGATACCGGATTAGCCCGTAGGGAGCTATTTTTTCGGGCGGAGCAAACTGACGGTAGATATGAATGTATCGCCGTGACGATGAAGCCCAATAGCTGCTTGAGACGTTACTGTTCACGCTAAATGTGATCGTCGACCATGAGGAACACCGGCACCGGATCACCCAAGGCTTTCTGGATGCGAAGCAATTGATAGCCACGAAGTATAGGGGCGAACCCAGTGCTCAACCGGCCGTAGAGGCATGCCTTAGAGAGTTCGCTACCCTCAAGGATGCGAATGATTTTGCCGCAGCCGGGTGGATGATGGCTGCGATCCGGGAGCGGTTGACCGGGCAGGACCTGCCGGAGTTGGAAAAGCTCGAAAAGCTTGCATACGAGGCGATGTCATTCCTGCCCGTAAAGAAGCACCGTATTCAGTAGCGTGGCCGCCGACCTCATATCCAATGCGCCTTAGCGGGAAAGAAAAGATATAGGGATGCACCTATATGGCGAAATCACGCTCTAGACATTCGCGTAGCTTTAAGAATTAATTCGATCGGCGGGGCCACGAAGGGATGATGGACGCGATGGACGAAGATCTTCATAATATTGAACCAGAATGGAAAAGTGCCTTGGCAATTGTTGCTCTGGTGCTTGCCTGTATATTTCTGATTGCTGGTCCCTTTTGGCTCTGACGCGCCATGTCACCCGCTTATCCATGACTTTGGGTTTCGCGCCCGCATGACAGTGAGATGCGGAGCTTTAATACCCCCTGAAGAATTCGGCGTGCAGGATAATTGCGCGAAACTGGTGCCTCCCTATCAAAATTTCGTTTGAAGCGCCCTAAAATCTCTCTTTTTAAAAGAGAAGACCACAGAATTTGGAATCGTGCTCAGGGTGGCTCGGCTGTATTATCGTTTAGACCAACAGACCGGATGTAAATCTCGGATATGAGATTTGAATTCCTCGAATCACAAATGTCGAGGTGTCCCGGATCTACACCTATGCTGCAGTCCCCCAGTGCAAAGGGCCCGGCCGAAGGCGGACCGAACGAGGGTATCGGCCGGGTCCTCTGAACCGCCGCTTTCGCAAAAAAAGCCCGATGTTAAGTCGGGCTAAGCTTGGTGGGAAAGTATCAAACTGTATCGCCTATCAAGGCTATAATGGTCTGAAATGAATGCCCTGCCCGGTGGGGCCAGGCAGGGCGGCTACGTGGCACTGTTGCGCGAGTCGGGGCCGAACTGGAGTTCAGTAACCTGCGCAGAGTTAAAGTATCACCCTGTAGTGGCTTTGTGAATAGGAGAATAGTCTCAGCATAAAGACAGTACCCCTCACATTACGGCTCGTCAGGTAGAAATATAGCTTGCATATTAATACGAGCGTTACCTCTTGTGCCACCGTCTGATAGATACATTTGGATAAAGAGAGTTTGATGGGTCGCGATAGCATTGCTTCCGAGTGCCTTGACGCGCTCGACTGGGGTCAAAGGCTTTGATCGGCGCCCATCAATTCGAAAGATCAGATTCGGCCGACGAGCGCATCATCAGTAGCACGCCGGCGCTCCCTATTTGAGGCAAGGCAGACAGGGCGCTGTATGCGGAGCATTTCCTCCCGCTCCTTTCCGCCCTTTTCACGCCGGCGCCCATCGAGCGCCTCCTACGGCCGTTATTGCTTCGAAGATGCCCCAGAAACCACCTCGAGCCTGATTGCGGTCTTCCTGCGGTGGAGCTGGGCGGCACGATCTCAAAAGTCGAAACTAAAGAGCCGAGGGCCATCCGCTCCGGCCGGCAATGCCGTATCGGCACAGCCTCTTTCATCATGGCGGATCTCGCCCAACTACAAGCCGACGATCGGAACTTGGCAGCGGCCGATTGACATTCCGTATCGTTGTGACACCGTTCCGCGTGATTGCCGACCCACCGTACCGAGGTAAAATGACAAAGCGATCGCAAGCCGTTATCACCACAGCCGACGAACGCCCGCGCGACGGATGGAACGATCCCGTCCACGGCTCCATCTCCTGGCACACACTGCTCAGCAGCGACATCACCCCCACCGACAGCATGAGCGCCGGCATAGCCGAACTAGCCCCCGGCGGCGAACTCAAGCCGCATCGCCACGACCCAGCGGAAATCTACTTCATCTTCGAAGGAACCGGCATCGTCCGGATCGACGGTCAGGAAACAACGGTCAAATCAGGCACAACCGTTTTCATCCCCGGCAGCGCCGAACATGGCATCCGCAACGAATCGTCAGCCAATTTGAAGTTCTTCTACGTCTTCCCGACGGGGTCGTTTGCCGACGTGGTTTATCGATTTCCGGAGAATCGAGACACGCCTGGCTGACTTTCAGCAGATCACCGTGATCGACAGCGGTCTGAAACAAAGGGCGAAATGGCGGAGAGGATGCCAAGAATTATCCCGGCAGATTCTCATCACTCAGATACCTTTAAAAATAGGGCAATTAGCGGCTCATTGATGTAGTAATTGTTGCGCCCACTCTGGTGTTTGCTCAAAATTCCGGCATCGGCGAGCGCATCGAGATAGCGAGCCGCCGTCTGGCGCGTAACATTCAGCTCTTTCTGCACGTAATCGATCCGCGTGTAAGGATGCCGGAATAAGTTGTTGAGCAGATCCTGCGAGTAGATTTTCGGAAATTCCGTTCGGAGTCGCTTTTTTGCTGTCACCATCTGCTGGCGAATATTCTCGACCAGGTCCAGCGTCGTTTTAGCGGTCTCATCGACCGCTCGCAGCATGTAGATAAGCCAATCCTTCCATTCACCGGTATCGCGCACATGTTGCAGCAGGCGATAATACTCACCCTTCGAGTTGTTTATGGCGCGGCTGAGATAGAGAATGGGAATTTCGAGGAGACCCACTCGTGTAAGGTAGAGAACGTTCAGGATACGCCCTATGCGGCCATTGCCATCCGGGAACGGATGAATGCTTTCGAATTGATGGTGGATCAATGCCATTGTGATAAGCGGGTCGAGCGTTGAGAGCGCATCATCATTTACGAAACGCTCAAGCCCGCTCATTGCTAGGTTAATGTCGCGCTGGTCCTGGGGAGGCACATAGACGATCTCACCCGAGTGATCGTTTCGGAGCGCTGTGCCTGGCGTCTGGCGAAAACCATCCGTGCGCCGTTTGAGAAGCTGAAACATACCGATGATAGTCGCATTCGTAATCAGACCTTCGGTTTGCCGAAGATTGTCAAAGCCGAATTTGAGGGCATCTCGATACAGAGCAACTTCTTTTGCTGCAGGAGACTCCAATCCCTCTGGAAACAGGTCCGCCTGAAACAATTCGTCCTGGGTGGTGAGGATGTTTTCGATCTCCGAGCTTGCTTTTGCCTCTTGCAATGCAAGCGTGTCGATCAGAATTCCCTGATTGGGTATTGCCGCGGCTCGCCCCTTCAACTCAGCGAGTGATCTGTTCGCGGCGGCGAGTGCCTTGAAAACTTCGATGGTTTCTAAGCCATGAAGCGATGTCAGATCAGGAAGCTGATAGGATGGATTTAACATGTGCGACTCGATATGTTAAAAAAACCCTATTTCTTTAACATATCCGTCGCAATCTGTTAAATCTGCCTCTATGGTTGCCCATGCGAGTCAATCCAAGATCTGAGTTGAATGCGAGAAAGAGATTCTATGTGTTTCCGACGGGATCGTTTGCGGAGGTAGTCTATCGGTTTCCGGGGAGTTGAGGCGTTTTAGGCTATTGCGGCTGCTTGTTCAGTTCACTTGAAAGTGACGGGTAGCGAAAGCCAAAATGGCGGAGAGGGTGGGATTTGAACCCACGATACCCTTGCAGGTATGCCGCATTTCGAGTGCGGTGCATTCGACCACTCTGCCACCTCTCCGGTTATGCTGGTCGGCGCGTTTCTCAGCGCGGGGGCTACATAGCGACAGAAGAGAGGGATGGCAAGGGCGAATATGAAAGCTTTATGATCCTTTTGCCTTGACAGATCAGGAGCGCTTATATATCCCGTGCGACGCAATAGGTGTGGATAAGTCCGCCCCTTGCCCGCCCTGCTTCGTGCAGGGTTTCACCGGCAGAACTTTTTGAAGGCTCAAGCCTTTGGAATCCCTGCTAAGTTTCGACTGATAAAAAGACGGCCGCTCGCCCTCGAAGCGAGAGAGCCGGAACGAACATGAAAGGATAAAAAATGTTCGCAGTCATCAAGACCGGCGGTAAGCAGTACCGTGTGGCAGCCAACGACGTGCTGACCATCGAGAAGCTCGAAGTCACCGCCGGCGACACCGTAGAATTCACCGAAGTCCTCGTTATCGGCGAAGGCGCCGACGCTGCGATTGGTGCTCCCTTCGTCAAGGGCGCTTCCGTCAAGGCCGAAGTGGTCGAGCACAACCGCGGCAAGAAGGTCATCGCCTTCAAGAAGCGCCGTCGTCAGAACTCGAAGCGTTCGCGCGGCCATCGCCAGCATCACACTGTTGTCCGCATCACGGACATCGTGGCTGCCAAGTAAGTAACGGGATCAAGGTTTAAAGGAGAACTCCAATGGCACACAAAAAAGCTGGCGGTTCCTCGCGCAACGGTCGCGATTCCGAATCCAAGCGCCTTGGCGTGAAGAAGTTCGGCGGCGAAGCCGTCATCGCAGGCAACATTATCGTGCGTCAGCGCGGCACGCAGTGGCACCCGGGTTCCAACGTTGGCCTCGGCAAGGATCACACGATTTTTGCGCTTACGGCGGGCAACGTGAACTACCGTACGAAGGCCAATGGCCGCGTGTACGTGTCTGTAATGCCGAAAGCGGAAGCAGCGGAATAAGCCGGTAGCGCTCTAAAACAGCCGGCGTCTCATCGACCCGGCTGACCGCATCAGGTTCAGTCCAGAAAACAGGGGAGATGGGGCGCCATCTCCCCTTTTTCTTACCCTCAACCAAGGAGGACTGAACCATGCAAGGCGAATTGTTAAGGGAAGACCAATCGAGGTCTCCCGAAGAACGGCTGAGGCCGGAGCGGTTAAGGACCGATTGCCCTGTCTTACTGTCGGAAAGGCTCGTTCTGCGCGCGCCCCACGAAGAAGACATCGACGCCCTTGCCCATCTCGCCAACAACGCCCATGTCGCCACAATGGTATCGCGTATGCCGCACCCGTATACGACCGCCGATGCCGCCGATTTCGTGCGACGCACGAAGCTTGGCGAGATTGGCAAGTGCGTCTATGCGATTACCAAAGCCGACAACGGCGCCTTTCTCGGTTGCTGCGGGGTCGAACCCACGGGCGACCCGAACACGGTCGAGATCGGTTACTGGCTGGGCGAGCCCTATTGGAACCAGGGCTATACGACGGAAGCGGCCCATGCCCTCATCGACATGGTCTTCCGCACGCGTGAGAATGTGGCGCAAATCGATGCCCGTTGCCGGGTAACGAACGTCGCATCGAGGCGCGTCGTGCAGAAGTGCGGCTTCCAGTTCCAGGGATCCGGCCTTGCTGCGTCGCTGGCGCTCGGCAGCACCGTGCCGGTCGAATGGTACCGGCTCGACCGCAAGACCTGGATCTCGCTGCGCAGCTGGGGAGGCATGAGATGAACGCTCTCACCCTCACCCGCCGCGATACCCGGATTCTGACGCCCGGGCCAACGCCGGTCATCCAGACCGGCCGACTGACGCTGCGCCCGCACCGGCTCAGCGACGCCGATATGATTGCGGAATCGCTTTCGGATTTCGCCGTCACCCGCATGCTGGCCCGCGTTCCCGCGCCCTATGACCGGCAGGATGCGCTCGACTGGCTGGTCGAGCACACCTCCGGCCTCGGTGTCGATTGGGAGCTCGCCATCACCGAGCGGGATGACGCCCATATCGGCTGCGTCGGCATCGAGCTTCGCCACGGCCGCTGGCACCTCGGTTATTGGCTGAACCGCTTCTACTGGCGGCAAGGCATCATGACCGAAGCGGTCAAGGCTGCGCTCGAACGTTTTGCCCGCCGCATGCCCGAAGTCGCCGTTTATTCTGGCGTCTTCGCCGACAATCCGGCGTCGCTCAAGCTGCAGCAGAAGCTCGGCTTCGAGATTATCGGCTGCTCGGAGATCTACAGCTTTGCCCGCACCACCATGGTTCCGCATATCGAAACCGTGCTGAAGCCGGGCGCGCTGCGGCTCTCGCAGGCGGCCTAAGCCATGAGAATAGGCCATCGCCGGCCCGTCCGGCGATGGCTGTCATATCAATCATGCAGTTCCGCCCCTTTATGGCGCTGGAGCCGCACGATATTCTTTGACCTCAGCCCGAAGCGCCTATATCGAAGGCGACATGACGGGCAAACGCCGCTCGATGTTTCTTTTAGATGCAGAAGGAGCGGCAGACATTGAAAAGAGCGCATAGGCTTTTGTGAATCCCATTCGATCCGAGGGGATATGCGCCGACACCGGGTGACGGACGTAAGATGAAATTTCTCGATGAAGCAAAGGTTTATATTCGCTCAGGCGATGGTGGCGCGGGCAGCGTCTCCTTCCGTCGCGAGAAGTTCATCGAGTTCGGCGGCCCGGATGGCGGCGATGGCGGCCGCGGCGGCGATGTCTGGGTCGAGGCCGTTAACGGCCTGAATACACTGATCGATTTCCGCTACCAACAGCACTTCAAGGCGAAGGTGGGCATGCATGGCATGGGCAAGAACCGCGCCGGCGCCAAGGGCGACGACGTGACGCTGAAAGTGCCCGTAGGAACGCAGATCTTCGAAGAAGACCAGGAAACGCTGATATGCGATTTGACGGAAGAAGGCCAGCGCTTCCGGCTGGCCGCAGGTGGCAATGGTGGCTTCGGTAATGCCTATTTCAAATCCTCGGTCAATCAGGCGCCGGACTGGGCCAATCCCGGTCTTCCGGGCGAAGAAAAGACCATCTGGCTGCGGCTGAAACTCATCGCCGATGCCGGCCTCGTCGGCCTGCCGAATGCCGGAAAATCGACGTTTCTCGCAGCCGTCAGCCGCGCGCGGCCGAAGATCGCCAATTATCCCTTCACGACGCTGCACCCCAATCTTGGCGTTGCCACCATCGACGGCCAGGAATTCATTCTGGCGGATATTCCCGGCCTGATCGAAGGCGCCCATGAGGGCGTCGGCATCGGCGACCGCTTCCTCGGCCATGTCGAGCGCACGCGCGTGCTGTTGCATCTGGTCTCCGCCCAGGAAGAAAAGGTCGGCAACGCCTACAAGACCGTGAAGCACGAGCTGGAAGCCTACGGCAACGACATCACGGACAAGCCGGAGATCGTTGCCCTCTCGCAGATCGACGTGCTGGACGATGAAACGCTGAAGAAGAAGACGCGCGAGCTGGCGCGGGCCTGCGGCAAGACGCCCTTCCAGATTTCCGCTGCCACCGGGCGCGGCATGACGGAAGTGCTGCGCGCCCTGCGCGACGTCATCGTCGAAGCCAATGCCGGCGAAGCGGACAAGCCGGCGAAAACGCCGAAGCTGCGGCATCGCGACATGCAGTCCGCCGATGATGTCGGCGCTGACGACGAGGACAATCAGGGATGACTGCCCGCAAGCCGCTCGATCGCTACCGCCGCATCGTCATCAAGATCGGCTCTGCCCTTCTCGTCGATCGCAAGACCGGCTTGAAGAAATCCTGGCTCGACGGCATGTGCGCGGATATCGCCGCATTGAAGGCCAAGGGCATCGATGTTCTGGTCGTCTCCTCGGGCGCGATCGCGCTCGGCCGCTCCGTGCTCGACCTGCCCTCCGGTGCGCTGAAGCTAGAGGAAAGCCAGGCGGCAGCGGCCGTCGGCCAGATTTCGCTGGCTCGTGCCTGGTCGGAAAGCCTGTCGCATGACAATATCGTTGCCGGCCAGATCCTACTGACCCTCGGCGACACGGAAGAGCGGCGGCGCTATCTCAATGCGCGCGCTACCATCAACCAGCTCCTGAAAATCGGCGCGGTGCCGATCATCAACGAGAACGATACGGTCGCGACCAGCGAAATCCGCTATGGTGACAATGATCGCCTCGCCGCCCGCGTCGCCACCATGACCGGCGCCGACCTTCTCGTGCTGCTGTCTGACATCGACGGGCTCTATACCGCCCCGCCGCATCTCGATCCGCAGGCGAAATTCCTCGATACGATCGCGGAGATCACGCCTGAGATCGAAGCCATGGCCGGCGGTGCCGCCTCGGAGCTGTCGCGCGGCGGCATGCGCACGAAAATCGATGCCGGCAAGATAGCGACCGGAGCCGGCTGCGCCATGATTATTGCTTCCGGCAAGACCGACCGGCCGCTGAATGCGATCGAGAGCGGCGCCCGCTCCTCCTGGTTCGCGCCGTCGGGAACGCCCGTCACCGCCCGCAAGACCTGGATTGCCGGGCAGCTGCAGCCGGCCGGCGAATTGCATGTCGATGATGGCGCCGTTACCGCGCTTGGCGCCGGCAAGAGCCTGCTGCCGGCCGGCGTGCGCCGCGTCGTCGGCCATTTCGGCCGCGGCGACACTGTTGCCGTCGTCGGCCCCTCCGGCCGTGAGATCGCCCGCGGCCTTGTCAGCTATGATGCCGAGGAGGCCCGCCAGATCACCGGCCGCAAATCGGCGGAGATCGAGGCGATCCTCGGCTATGCCGGCCGCGCCGCCATGGTGCATCGCGACGATCTGGTGATGACGGCATCCGTCAAGACGAAGGCCGACAAATCGAAGAAGGATGAAGCTCATGCTTGATACTGTCGCACAAAGCCCCGACATCGACGCGCTGATGAACGATATCGGCCGCAAGGCCCGGGCTGCGTCGCGACCGTTGGCCTTCGCGTCGACTGACAGCAAGAACAAGGCCCTGAATGCCATGGCGGATGCCATTCTGGCCCGCAAGGATCATATCCTCGCTGAAAACGCCAAGGACCTGAAAGACGTCGAAGGCACCGATATGCTCGCCTCCTTCGTCGATCGCCTTACGCTGAACGACAAGCGTGTCGCCGAAATGGCCGAAGGCATTCGCGCCATCGCCGCTCTGCCCGATCCCGTCGGCGAAGTCATCGCCGCCTGGGATCGTCCGAACGGCCTGAAGATCGAGCGCGTCCGCACGCCGCTTGGCGTCATCGGCGTCATCTTCGAAAGCCGGCCGAACGTGACGGCCGATGCCGGCGCGCTTTGCCTGAAGGCCGGCAATGCCGTGATCCTGCGCTGCGGCAGCGATTCGCGCCGCTCCTCGCAGGCGATCCATGAGTGCCTGGTCGAGGGATTGAAGGCCGCCGGCCTGCCGGAACATGCCATCCAGCTCGTGCCCGTCAGCGATCGCGTCGCCGTCGGCGCCATGCTGCGCGGCCTCGAAGGCAATATCGATGTTATCGTGCCGCGCGGCGGCAAGAGCCTCGTCGCCCGCGTGCAGACCGAGGCGCGCGTGCCGGTCTTTGCCCATCTCGAAGGCCTCTGCCACATCTATATCGATGCCTCGGCCGATCTCGACATGGCGAAATCCATCGTCGTCAACGCCAAGATGCGCCGCACCGGCATCTGCGGCGCCGCCGAAACGCTGCTGGTTGACAAGAAAGTCGCTTCCACCCATCTGAAGCCGCTGCTTGACGGACTTGCCGAGGCAGGCTGCGAAATCCGTGGCTCCGCCGATGTCCTGCAGCTCGTTCCCGGCCTCAAAGCAGCAACGGAAGAGGATTGGACGACCGAATATCTCGCGGCCATCATCTCGGTCGCCCTGGTCGACGGCATTTCCGGGGCAATCGGCCATATCGGCAAATATTCGTCGAACCATACCGAAGCCGTGATTGCCGAAGACCCTGATGTTGTCGAGCGCTTCTTCACCGAGATCGATTCGGCGATCCTACTGCACAATGCCTCAACGCAATTTGCCGATGGCGGCGAATTCGGCATGGGTGCGGAAATCGGCATCGCCACCGGCAAGATGCATGCGCGCGGGCCTGTCGGCGTTGAGCAGCTCACCTCCTTCAAATATCGCGTTCGCGGCACCGGACAGATACGGCCCTGACGTGCTGAAAGAAGAGGTTGATCAACGCTATCTGCGCATGCCCCATGCCGAGCGCGGCATGGTGGTCGGTCTTTTTGGCGGCTCGTTCAACCCGCCGCATCGCGGTCATGCGCTGGTCGCCGAGATCGCCATTCGCCGGCTTGGCCTCGATCAGCTCTGGTGGATGGTAACACCGGGCAATCCGCTAAAGAGCCGCAATCATCTGGCGCCGCTTGCCGAGCGCATCGCGCTGAGCGAGCAGATCCTCCACAATCCGCGTATCAAGGTGACAGCGTTCGAGCAGACGCTGGGCATGAGCTATACCGCCAATACGCTGGCCTACGTGAAGGCACGCAACCGCCAGGTCCATTTCATCTGGATCATGGGCGCCGACAGTCTGAATACGTTCCATCGCTGGCAGAAATGGCAGGAAATCGCGCAAACCTTCCCGATCGCCGTCATTGACCGGCCGGGATCGACGCTCTCCTATCTCTCGGCCAAGATGGCAAAAACCTTCCATTATGCCCGCGTGGATGAAGATGACGCCCGCGTGCTCTGGAAGAAGCGTGCGCCGGCCTGGACCTTTATCCATGGACCGCGTTCGGCGCTGAGCTCGACCGCCTTGCGCGCCGCTCAATAATTCCGCCAATTTTTCGGGCCTGAAAAATAAAAAGCCCGACGCGGGAGGAGGTGCGTCGGGCTTTTGAACCTGATCAGCAACTGGGAGGAGGAGAGTTGCTGATCCATATCGAACGGCATTGGGAGGAGGAGATCGCCGTTTCGATGATTATGTTTTACCAGATTCTACCGATTGATAAATGGGCGATTGCGCAATGCAGCAATGCATATGATGCATGACTATGAAAATTTTCTGCCCAAAAAACGCTTCTTTTGCGAAGTTCTCGCCATTTGATTTTCAGTATCGGGCTTAATTCGGCGAAAGAATGGCGCAAGATCCCACGGTTCGTAACGTTACGTCGTACTTCGTGAGCGTTCGCCAATCCACTGAGCAAATTCAGTCATGCATTTTTGTAATGCCCAAAGCCGCTCATATGCGCTGCGTCGCGGAAAATCCATAAAATTCGTAGGTTTACGCGATCATTTCGCGATATATTTTTGCAAATACATCCCTAGTCAAGTCTCGCGTGTCGTTATATCTCTCAAAATATGTCGACATCTTTGGAGAGAATTAGGATGACCACCAGCCGACGCCAATGGATCAAGCTCGCAACCGCCGCGGTATCAGCCGCATGGCTCGGCCTTTCGGTCATTCCGGCACCGGCCCTCGCCGCCGACAAGATCGTCGTCTTTGCCGCCGCCAGCATGAAGAACGCGCTCGACAACGCCGATGCCGCCTTCACCAAGGAAACCGGCAAGGAGGTCACTGTCTCCTACGCGGCGAGCGGACCGCTTGCAAAGCAGCTTGAAAATGGCGCGCCGGCCGATGTTTTCATCTCCGCCGACACGAACTGGATGGATTATGTCGCCGGCAAGAAGCTGATCAAGGACGATAGCCGCATCAACCTGCTGGGTAACAAGCTCGTTCTCGTCGCCGCCAAGGACAAGGCGAAGCCGGTCGAGATCAAACAGGGCTTCGATCTTGCTAACCTGCTTGGCGACGGCCGCTTGGCGATCGGCCAGCCGGAATCGGTACCAGCGGGCAAATACGGCAAGACGGCGCTGGAAAAGCTCAGCGTCTGGGCTTCAGTCGAAAAGAAGGTCGCTGGCGCCGAAAGCGTGCGTGCCGCCCTTGCGCTCGTTTCGCGCGGCGAAGCGCCTTACGGCATCGTCTATCAGACCGATGTCTCGGCCGATCCTGGCGTTGCCGTCGTCGGCACCTTCCCCGCCGACAGCCACCCGCCGATCGTCTACCCCATCGCCATCACCAGCAACAGCAAGAACCCGGATGTACAAGCCTATTTCGACTTTCTGAAATCGGCTAAAGCTGTTCCGTTCTTCGAGCATGAGGGCTTCACGATCCTGAAGCAGTGAGCGTCATCACCGCAAGTCAGGTATGAAAAGTTCAAGCCCTCAGGCTCGCTGCCTCGTGGCGAGCCTGAGATGTTTTAAGGGGCGGATATTTGGAAGCGTTGGGTCTGAGCAGCGACGAATGGACTGCAATAGAGCTGAGCCTGCGCGTCTCCATTGTCGCCATGCTGGTCAGCCTACCCTTCGGCATTGTCGCTGCCCTCCTGCTCGCGCGCGGCCGGTTCTGGGGTAAATCGGTCCTCAATGGCGTCATCCATCTGCCGCTGATCCTGCCGCCCGTCGTCACCGGCTTCATCCTCCTGATCCTCTTCGGCCGAAAGGGCCCGATCGGATCTTTACTTGATCAATATCTCGGCCTCGTCTTCTCCTTCCGCTGGACTGGGGCAGCACTTGCCTGCGGCGTCATGGGTTTCCCGTTGATGGTCAGAAGCATCCGCCTGTCGATCGAAGCCGTCGACCGCAAGCTGGAGGAAGCCGCCGGCACGCTGGGCGCCAGCCCCATCTGGACCTTTCTGACGATCACGCTGCCCTTGATCCTGCCCGGGATCATCGCCGGCATGATCCTCTCCTTCGCCAAGGCCATGGGCGAATTCGGCGCCACCATCACCTTCGTCTCCAACATTCCCGGCGAGACCCAGACGCTGTCTTCGGCGATCTACACCTTCACGCAGGTTCCAGGCGGCGATGCCGGCGCCATGCGGCTGACCATCATCGCCATCGTCATTTCCATGGCGGCGCTGCTCGCCTCGGAATTCCTCGCCTATCTCGCAGGCCGCAGGGTGGATTTCGAATGACGCTTTCAGTCGATATCCGCCACCGCCTCGGCGCCTTTTCCCTGGAAGCCGCATTCACGTCCGATGGCGGCGTGACGGCCCTTTTCGGCCGCTCCGGCTCCGGCAAGACGTCGATCGTCCGTATCATTGCCGGCCTGACACGCCCTGATTACGGCAGCGTCAGCCTGGACGATACGGTGCTCGCGGACACCGACAGACAAATCTTCGTGCCGCGTCACCGCCGCCGCTTCGGCTATGTCTTTCAGGAAGCGCGCCTGTTTCCGCATCTATCCGTGCGGCAGAACCTCAATTACGGCCGCTGGTTCGCTCCGAAGAACGAGCGCAGCGAAAGCTTCGATGGTGTCGTCGATCTCCTCGGCATCGGCGCACTGCTCGACCGGCGCCCGGCAAAGCTCTCGGGCGGCGAAAAGCAGCGCGTCGCGATCGGGCGCGCCCTGCTCTCCTCTCCACGGCTCCTGCTGATGGACGAACCGCTGGCAGCACTCGACGAGGCCCGCAAGGCGGAAATCCTTCCCTATCTCGAGCGGCTTCGCGACGAGACCAATATACCGATCATTTATGTCAGCCATTCGATCTCCGAAGTGGCGCGCCTCGCCAACCGTGTCGTCGTCATGCGCGACGGCAAGGTCGAGGCGATCGGCGCCGCCGTCGACATCTTCAGCCAGCTCTCAGGCCCACTGGCGGAAGACCGACGCGAAGCTGGTGTGCTGCTGGAAGGCCGCGTCGAAGCGATCGACGATAACAATCATCTCACCGTCGTCGCCCTGAAGGCGGCAAGATTGATCGTGCCGGGACAGGTAGCCGCGGTCGGCAAGACGGTGCGTGTCCATATTCCCGCCCGTGACGTCATGCTGGCGACGACGCGGCCGGAGGGTCTCAGCGCCCTCAATATCCTCGGCGGCGAAGTGCTGGGAATCGGCACGGCGGCTGACGGGACGGCTGAGATCAGGGTCGATTGCGGCGGCGACATCGTCACTGCCCGCATCACGCAATTCTCAGCCGAACGGCTGGGGCTGCGCATCGGGCTGCCGGTCCATGCGGTCATCAAGACCGTGGCGCTCGAACATTAGTCAGGATTTTTTCGAAGAAGCGTCCGCCAAGCTGCGATTGGCTTCGAGCCAGTCCAGGTCATCGGCTATTGCCGCGCGCAGCGTCGTTTCCATGCCGCGGAACCGCCGCAGCAACTCCTCGCCAAACGGCGTCAGGGCGGCGCCGCCACCCTTTTGGCCGCCGCGTTGCGATTCGACGACCGGTTCGCGGAACATGTGATTAAGTTCGCTGATAAGCAGCCAGGCCCGGCGATAGGACATGTCCATGGCGCGGCCGGCGGCCGAGATCGAGCCGGTCTCCTGAATATGCTCGAGAAGCTCCATCTTGCCGCGCCCAAGCCGATCCTGCCCCGAAAAGCTGATGCGGAGAATGGGCTTCAATGATGACTGCGGAGCGTCGGTCATGGCACCTGTAACGGTTTGGTCTCAATGGTTTATAGGCGGCTTTCGCGCGCCTGTACATGCCGGGGAGAATGGACGGAAGACGGTAGCGGCCTATCTGATTTCCAATACAACGGCGCACTTCCAAACAGGAGTGCCGCGAGTTCTTCATCGTCGCACGAATGGGAAAAACAATGTCGGCTTATATCATCTCCGATGTCACGGTAAGCGATGCCGAGGCCTTCCAGATCTACCGGACCCGCGCAGCCGCCTCCATAACCCGGTATGGAGGGCATTATCTTGTCCGCGGCGGCCCGATCGAAAAGCTGGAAGGCGACTGGTCGCCGCAGGCAATCGTGATCGTCGAGTTTCCCGACATCGAGCGAGCCAGAGCCTGGTATCGCTCACCGGAATATGCCCATGCCCTTGAAGTTCGCGACCAAGCGCTCAGCCGCAACCTCATTCTTGTCGACGGAGTGACCCCGGAAAGCTGATTTTTGGCATCTGCCGCGTATGTTCACCCATATCTGGTGCAAAAGAGCCCCGTTCAGACGCAAATCCTTGTCCCGAACGGCCGAAGTTACAGGCCTGCGTCTTGAAACCTTAATGCTTTGATGCCTATCTTTATAAGGTGATCGACTCAGATCACTCACGTGCATGTTCTGTTACTCAAGGAAGGAAGAGCACTGACAACAGTACACGCCAAGGGAAGAACGCCTGTCGTTATCCCGAAGAGCTCGGAACGTGGCGCCGATGCCGCTGCCCGCGCCCTGCAAGCCGTCCTCGCAAGCCTCGAGGATTCCAAGGCCGAAAATATCGTCACCATCGACATTGCTGGCAAGTCTGCGCTGGGAGACTACATGGTCGTCGTCTCCGGCCGATCGAACCGCCATGTCCTGGCGATTGCCGACCATCTCATGACCGATCTCAAGGACGAGGGCTTCGGCAATGCCCGCGTCGAGGGTCTCGATGGCGGCGACTGGGTGTTGATCGACACCGGCGACATCATCGTTCATGTCTTCCGACCCGAGATCCGCGAGTTCTACAACATCGAAAAGATGTGGGCAGCACCCGATCTCGATGAAGGCACGCTGCACTAGCGGTGCTACCGCATTTCCGGGAAAACTGCGTAGCGGTTTTCCGCCCGGAATGCGGAAGGATCCAAGGGCGCCTTCCCGGCCCCCCTGTGCAGGTTTAGATCGCCGGAGATGAACCTCCGGCAAGAGTTTCGTTCTGTGCCGCCATGACGGCGGATTTGCGTGGGAGCGGGAATGCGGATAGGTCTTTTTGCGGTGGGACGGCTGAAAGCCGGCCCGGAAAAGGATCTTGCGGCTCGCTATCTCGACCGTTTCGCCAAGGCCGGACCAGCCATCGGCCTGGAAATGGCGCGCATGACCGAGGTTGCCGAAAGCCGCGCATCCAATAGCGAGACCCGCAAGCGTGAAGAAGCGAGCCTCTTGCAAAAGGCGCATCCCGAAGGCGGTGTCCTCATTCTTCTCGATGAGCGCGGCAAGGCGCTCGACAGTGAAGCCTTCGCCGGCATGCTCGGAACATACCGCGATCAGGGCAAGCGCGACCTGACGATCGCCATCGGCGGTGCTGACGGCCTCGACCCCGCCCTCTACGACAAGGCCGACATGACCATTTGCCTGGGCAAGCTGACCTGGCCGCACCAGCTGGTGCGCATCCTGATTGCCGAACAGCTCTACCGAGCCGTGACCATCCTCTCCGGACACCCCTACCATCGGGTGTGATTGCTCCATCCGTTTTGAAAACAGTTTGGCTTTCGCCGTTTTTGCGTTAACGAAACGCTCACACAGGCGTGTTTTGATTCCCGCCCTGAAAATGACGATGCTTCCTGGATGATCGCGGCAAATCAGCTTATTTTCGCGCGATCCGAAGGGACCAGGCCGAACCGACTGGATGAGAAAAGCCCCGCCCATGCTTTCGCGTATCGTGCTGCCAGCTTTGGCGGCAATACTCGGCGTGGGCGCCTATATGGCAGGCCCTTTCTCCCGGGAGGACGTCGCCATCGCGCAGGAAGCGGATGCCATCGCGCCGCAAGCGCCTGACGATCGCCCTTCCGCGACGGCATCGGCATCTGCACAGGAAATCCCTGACCCGGCAGCAGACCTTGCGCGTAAGCGCGATGAGACGCGCGCGCAGCTCGATGCGCTTTCCAAGACGATCAGCCTCTCGTCCGGTAAGACGAAGGAACTGGAAGACAGCATCGCCTCTCTCGACAAGAGCACCGAAAGCCTACGTCAGGCGCTGATCGACAGTGCAGCCCGTCGCAAGGACCTGGATCGCAAGATCCAGCAGAGCGAGAAGACGCTGACGAACCTCGCCGTCAGGCAAGACAAGATCCGCGCCTCACTGCACGAGCGCCGCGCGCTGCTGGCCGAGGTTCTCGGCGCGCTGGAGCGCATGGGACGCAATCCGCCGCCGGCTTTGCTGGTAACGCCGGACGATGCGCTCGCATCGGTGCGCAGCGCCATTCTTCTCGGCGCCGTCGTGCCCGGAATGCGCAAAGAGACGGACAAGCTCATCGCCGATCTGACCGATCTCAGCAAGTTGCAGGCCGATACCGCCGCCGAAAAGGCGAGCTTCACCACCACCATGACCAACAGTCTGGAGGAGGAGCGGCGTATGGATCTGCTGATTGCGGAGAATGATAAGCACAGCAAGGAAAACGCCACCCAGCTCGAGGCGGAGCGCAAGCGCGCGGAGGAGCTGGCAGGTCAGGCAACCAGCTTGGAAGGGCTCGTCGCCTCGCTGGAAAGCCAGATCGGCTCGGTGCGGGACGCTGCCGCAGCTGCCCGCGCGGAAGAGGCGCGCCGCGCGCAAATGACCGAACAGCAGCGCGAGCAGGCGAAAGCCCTCGCCGAGAGCGGTGTGCCCGATAAAAACCGCATTACGCCCGCATATGCATTTTCAGACCTGAAGAAAAAGTTGGAGCTGCCCGTGGCGGGCGATATTCTCCGCCAGTTCGGCGACGACGATGGCACCGGCCACACCGCGATGGGACTGACCGTCGCGACCGGCCCGGAAGCACTGGTCACGGCTCCCGCCGACGGCACGGTCGTCTACGCCGGCGCGTTTCGCAGCTACGGACAGATGATCATCCTGGACACGGGCGACGGCTATCACATGGTGCTGTCGGGCATGGACGCGATTAAGACGCGCCCTGGCAGATTCGTCTTCGCTGGCGAACCGCTTGCCACCATGGGCCAAAAAAGAGTCGCGAGCGCGACTGCATTGGCGCTGGAAACGGATCGGCCAACGCTTTACATTGAATTCCGAAAAGATGGAAAACCAGTCGATTCTCGGCCCTGGTGGACCTCCAAAGACACTGGAAAGGCACGCAATGATACGTAGGGCTTCTCTTGTTCTCGTCGGCGCATTGATGGGTGCGACCGCGATGGGCGTTATCTACTCGGCGGTAGCGCCGGCGGAAGCCGCTGGCACTTCCACCTATAAGGAATTGTCGATTTTCGGCGATGTCTTTGAGCGCGTGCGCGCGCAGTATGTGACCCCTCCCCAGGAAGACAAGCTCGTCGAAGCCGCCATCAACGGCATGCTGTCTTCACTGGACCCGCATTCGAGCTACATGAACGCCAAGGACGCGGAAGATATGCGCACCCAGACCAAGGGTGAGTTCGGCGGTCTCGGCATCGAAGTGACGATGGACAACGATCTCGTCAAGGTCATCACCCCGATCGACGATACGCCGGCTGCCAAGGCCGGTGTCCTTGCCGGCGACTATATCACCGCCATCGACGGCCAGTCCGTCCGCGGCCTGAAGCTGGAAGATGCCGTCGAGAAGATGCGCGGCCCGGTCAAGACGCCGATCAAGCTTACCCTGATGCGCAAGGGCGTCGACAAGCCGATCGAGCTCACCGTCATCCGTGATGTCATCGCCGTTGCCGCCGTCAAGTCGCGCGAGGAAGGTGGCGATGTCGGTTATATCCGCATCATCTCCTTCACCGAAAAGACCACGCCGGATCTCGAAGCCGCGATCGCCAAGATCAAGAAGGATATCCCGGCCGACAAGCTGAAGGGCTACGTCCTCGACCTGCGCCTCAACCCGGGCGGCCTGCTCGACCAGGCGATCAACGTTGCCGACGACGTGCTTGAGCGCGGCGAGATCGTTTCGACCCGCGGCCGCAATCCGGACGAGACCCGCCGCTTTAACGCCACCCCGGGCGATCTGACCGACGGCAAGCCGATCATCGTGCTCATCAACGGCGGTTCGGCCTCGGCTTCGGAAATCGTCGCCGGCGCGCTGCAGGATCTGCGCCGCGCCACCGTGCTCGGTACCCAGTCCTTCGGCAAGGGCTCCGTGCAGACGATCATTCCGCTCGGTGACGGCAACGGGGCCCTGCGCCTGACGACAGCGCTCTACTACACGCCGTCGGGCCGTTCGATCCAGGGCACGGGCATTACCCCCGATGTCAAGGTCGACCAGCCACTTCCCGACGATCTGAAGGGCAAGCTGACGACGGAAGGCGAATCCAGCCTGCCGGGCCACATCAAGGGCCAGAGCGAGACCGACAAGGGCTCCGGCTCTTCGGCCTACGTGCCGCCGGACCCGAAGGACGATATCCAGCTCAACTACGCACTCGACCTGCTGCGTGGCGCGAAGACCGATCCGGCCTTCCCGCCGAACCCCGAAAAGGCGGTTTCCTCCAAGTAAGGATTGGCGCCGGGCTGGAAACAGACCCGGCGCTTTCGTGATGAGGGAGCGGGACGAAGTGTATCGTTCCGGTCGTCTCCGCCGGCCTCAATTCCGTATGAATCCGACGTCGCTCAGAAACAATTTTGTTCATGTTTTAGCGCTTTGAGTGCGGCGGGCATTTTTCCGCTTCGCCGTGAGCGATATGCTCGAGGCCGATAGAGTTTTCCGCTTAGGGTGGATTGGAACTTGGGAACGGATTTGCATGCACCGTTGGGACAGAACCGCGGCCCCGGCCGCCAGCGGCGCTCCATCCCCTTTGGACGCATTCTCGGCGGCTTCTGCCTGATCGCGATCGCCGGCTTTTCTCTCTATTCGGCGCTTTTGCGCGATCACCTGCAAAAGACCCAGCCGGTCGAGACGGCAAAGAAGGAAGATCCGGCTCCTCAAGCTGAAACCAAGCCGACTACGGCCGGGCAAACCGGACAGACCGGACTAGCCCAGGTCGATCCGCAATCCGGCGCCAATACCACACGCATCGTTACCGGCGATGGGTCGGTCGTCACCATGTTCAGCCCGAACAACCGTGATGGCAGCGGCCCGGTCCTGATCAACGCCAATCAGGTGGGCCAGGACCCGCGCATGGCGGCAACGCCGAATGACAGCCTGCTGGAAGACTCCCCCTTCGGCAAGCTGCCGATCACATCGCCGAGCGGCCTGCGGCCGATGGATCAATATGCGCGGCCCTGGTCCGGCGCGCGCGGTACCCGCGTCGCTATCGTCGTCAGCGGCCTTGGATTGAGTCAGACTGGCACCCAGCGCGCCATCGAGAAGCTGCCGGAAGAAATCACGCTTGCTTTTGCCGTCAGCGGCAACAGCCTGCAGCGCTGGATGCAGGAGGCGCGGCGCGGCGGCCATGAGATCCTCATCCAGGTGCCGTTCGAGCCCTTCGACTATCCCAGCAACAATCCCGGCCCGGATACGCTACTGACCTCGTTTTCGGCTGCAAGGAACATCGATAACCTGCACAAGGCGATGGGCAAGATCACCAATTATACCGGTGTCATGAACTATCTTGGCGGCCGCTTCCTCGCCAATCCCAGTGCCATGGAACCTGTGCTGCGCGATATTGGAAAGCGCGGCCTGCTATTCCTGGATGATGGCTCTTCGGCGCAATCCAAATCCGGAATGCTCGCCAAGACACTGGAAGTGCCGCATGCTTTCGCCGATATCCAGCTCGACGGAGAACTGCAGCAGGACGCGATCCTCAAGAAACTCGATGAGCTCGAGCGTATCGCCCGCCGCAACGGTTCCGCGATCGGCGTGGCCTCGGCGTTCGACGAAAGCGTCGATGCCATCAGCAAATGGAGTGAGGAGGCCGCCATGCGCGGCATTGAAATCGTCGCCGTCTCGGCGCTTGCCGACGACCCGAAACATCCCTGACCCCTGGCCCGGTTCGCCGGGCTGATCCCTGGAGAGAGAAATGAGCACGCCCCACGCGCCCGTAAGAGCCGAAGACCTGCCCTACCGCCCTTGTGTCGGCATCATGATCCTGAATCGGGAGGGCTTGGTTTGGGCCGGCCGCCGCATTCCGGACGGCAATTCCGAGTATGACGGCTCACCGCAGCTTTGGCAGATGCCGCAGGGCGGCATAGATGAGGGCGAAGATCCGCTGAAGGCCGCCTATCGCGAGCTTTATGAGGAAACGGGCATGAAAGCCGTGACCTTGCTCGCGGAAGCGAAGGATTGGATCAATTACGATCTGCCGCCGCAGTTGATCGGCATCGGCCTCAGGGGAAAATACCGCGGCCAGACGCAGCGCTGGTTCGCCTTCCGCTTCGACGGTGACGAGAGCGAGATCGCCATTAATCCGCCGCCGGGCGGTCATGAACCGGAATTCGATGCTTGGGAGTGGAAGCCGATGGCCGAGCTTCCCGGTCTGATCGTTGCCTTCAAGCGATCGGTCTACGAGCAGGTGGTTTCGGAGTTCAGCCATCTGGCCGGCCTGAAGGCCGAAGACTGAACGAAAAAACCGGCGCAAAGCGGCCGGATTCTGAAGCAATTCCAGGAAAAGTGCGTAGCGATTTTCCGTTCGGAATTGCCGGAAAACAAAAAGATGGAGCGGTTCAGAGTTTCCGTGAAAAGCTGAACCGCTCTGGCATCGATTATTCTGCGGAATCGGCGGAGTCAGCGTTGAGCTGGCCATATTTGGCTTCGCCGATTTTTCCGAGCAGTTCGAGCTGGGTTTCGAGGAAGTCGATATGGCCTTCCTCGTCCGCCAAGAGCTCTTCGAACAGCTTCATGGAGACATAATCGCCGGCATCGTGACAGATATCGCGGGATTTCTTGTAGGCGGTGCGGGCATCGTATTCGCCGGCGAGATCGGCTTCCAGCACTTCCTTGACGTTCTGGCCGATGCGCAGCGGCGCCAACGTCTGCAGGTTGGGATGGCCTTCAAGGAAGATGATGCGGGCAACGAGGCGATCGGCGTGCTGCATTTCCTCGATGGATTCTGCGCGCTCCTTCTTGGCAAGCTTGGTGTAGCCCCAGTCTTCGAGAAGTCTGTAGTGAACCCAATATTGGTTGACTGCGCCAAGCTCGAGGAACAGCGCCTCGTTAAGCCGCTCGATGACTTTTTTGTCGCCTTTCAATGTCCGCTCTCCTGTTGTCTTCATGGAATTTTTTCAGGCGGGACATGAAATCAAATATTTCCGCTTCCGTCGAGTGGCGGCGGGCATGATAATCTTGGGTTGTCTGTATAATGATATCAACGACATTCGGGAAGCAGCCGCAGCAACGGCCGCGCTTTTCCATGGCGTGATAAACCTTCGCGGGAACGATGAGCTGCCAACAGTCCTGATCAAGGAGTTCGTTGATAACGTCCCGGATTTCCTTGTCGGTGATGTAATTACAACTGCAAACCAGCATTCTTCGCTCAGCCCGTCAAACATGACACCTGCTGTCTTGTTATCTGCTAAAGAAGACGCTCTTTGTCAAGAAAGAAACGATTCGAATCTGGTCCGCCGATGAGGTCATTGGCCTCCGCCGGGGATGCGGAGGCCGGAATTTCAATGAAAATTGCGGCCTCGCGGCATGACTCTGGCCGTTTCGGCACCATTGCTGCGGCCTTCCGCCGCTGCCCCTGCAGCGGCTCCACGCGGCAGAGGGGACTTCTCCTTCTGTCTGACATCCATGGTCGGCCGCAGCGCCTCATCCGCTCGATCGCTGACGCCAAAACGCCGCGCCTCGCGCTGCAAAATACCAAGTGCCGGCGTCATATCCTCGATATGATCGACCACCACGTGGATGACGCCGCTCTCGCTCTGTAGCCGGCCACGGATCTTCACCAGCCGCGCCCCCATGACGATGGCGCGGTATTTCTCAAACTTCTTCGGCCAGACGATCGCATTGGCGACGCCGGTTTCATCCTCCAAGGTCATGAAGATCACCCCCTTGGCCGAACCCGGCCGCTGGCGCACCAGCACCAGGCCGGC
The DNA here is from genome assembly GCF_007828675.1 of Rhizobium sp. ERR 1071. Lineage (NCBI taxonomy): Bacteria > Pseudomonadati > Pseudomonadota > Alphaproteobacteria > Hyphomicrobiales > Rhizobiaceae > Rhizobium > Rhizobium sp. ERR 1071. The sequence continues at coordinate 27,315 of NZ_VITM01000012.1, forward strand.
GATCGTCACCATCCGCCCATTCGCCACCTTTGGCAGATCCCGGCTTTGCACGATGCCTTGCCGCGCGAAATCGGCGCGTAGGAAGGAAACCGGATGTGCTTTCAGCGATAGCGACAGATAGCGATAATCTTCGATGACCTGCTCGCCGGGCAGCATTTCCGGCAGCGCAACCACCGGCTCGACCTGCAGCTCCGCATGATCGCCGAGATCGAAGAGGGGAAGCTTTTCGGCAGCGCTGCTGGCATCGAGCGCCCGCACGGCCCACAGCGCTTCCCGTCGGCTCAAGCCGATGGAGCCGAACGCATCCGCATCCGCCAGGCGTTCGATCTGCGCCTTGGCAAGACCGGAGCGAAGCCAGAGGTCACGCACGGACCGATAACCATCGCCACGACGCTCGACGAGCTGCTTCATCTCGTCTTCGGACAAACCCTTGACCTGCCGGAAGCCGAGACGGACGGCACATTGCGTCTTGATAATACCGCGCATCGACGCGTGGCGCGGCTCGACCGCATCCTTATCGAAGCGTCCCCGCTCGAGCAGGCAATCCCAGCTGGAACGATTGATATCCACCGGCCGCACCTCGACGCCATGCTCGCGTGCGTCACGCACCAGCTGCGCCGGGGCATAGAAGCCCATCGGCTGGGCATTGAGGATGGCCGCACAGAAGACATCCGGATAGTAGGCCTTGAGCCAGGAGGAGGCGTAGACGAGCAGAGCGAAGGAGGCCGCATGGCTTTCGGGAAAACCATACTCGCCGAAACCTTCGATCTGGCTGAAACAGCGTTCGGCAAAGTCCTGAGGATAGCCTTTCGCGACCATGCCCGAAACCAGATCCGTCTTGAATTCATCGACCCTCCCCGTTCGCTTGAACGTCGCCATGGATCGGCGCAGCCGATCGGCTTTGGCAGGCGAAAATCCGGCTGCAGTGATGGCGATCTGCATCGCCTGTTCCTGAAACAGCGGAACCCCCAAAGTTCGCTCCAAAACAGCCTTCAACTCCGGACGATGATATTCGATCGGCCGCTTGTGAAGATCGTCATCCCGCCGCTTGAGGTAAGGATGAACCATGTCTCCTTGAATGGGGCCGGGACGGACGATCGCTACCTCGATAACCAGATCATAGAATTTGCGGGGCCGAAGACGCGGCAGCATGCTCATCTGCGCCCGGCTTTCGATCTGAAAGACGCCGATTGTATCGGCGCGACAGATCATATCATAGACCGGCACGCCATCAGGATATTCCTTGCTCCCAAGGTCGGCGAGCGCCTTCTTCACGTCGTAATGCAGCAGCAGTAGGTCGAAGGCCTTGGCAAGGCAGGTCAACATACCGAGGGCCAGCACATCGATCTTCAATATATTGAGGTTGTCGAGATCGTCCTTGTTCCACTCGATCATGTAGCGATCGTCCATGGCCGTATGCATGATCGGCACGACCTCATCCAGCCGATCCCGGGTGATGACGAAGCCGCCGACATGCTGGGTCAGGTGCCTCGGAAACCCCATCAGCGTCGAGGCATAGGAAAGGACGTTGCGTGTCGTCTTGTCCTTGAGATCGAGGCCGGCAATCTTCGCCTCGCGCTCGGAAAGTTCTTCCGTCGACCAGCCCCAGACGCCGCTCGCAAGAGCCGATTGCACATCTTCCGACAGGCCGAAGGCTTTCGCCACTTCGCGGCCGGCCGAACGTGCGCGATAACTGGTGACCGCCGCCGTCAGCCCGGCATGCTCCTTTTTGTAATGCCTGTAAATGAACTGGATGACCTCTTCACGCTTCTCGTGCTCGAAATCGACATCGATGTCAGGTGGCTCCTCGCGTTCCGTCGAGATGAAACGCTCGAAAAGCAAGCTTGTTATTTCAGGATTGACCTCAGTAATCCTGAGGCAATAACAGACGGTCGAATTGGCTGCCGATCCGCGTCCCTGGCATAGGATATTCGCACTGCGAGCAAACTCCATGATGCGGTGCACCGTCAGGAAATATGGCTCATATTTCCGCTCCCTGATGAGCTTGAGCTCGTGCTCGATCTGCATCGAGACCTTTGACGGGATCCCTTCAGGAAAGCGCCATCTGGCCCCCTCCCAGGTCAGTCTCCTCAGCGTTTCCGCAACGGTCTCTCCAGGAACGCTTTCGTCGGGATAATTATGTTTCAGCTCGTCCAGCGAAAAAGAAAGCCGGCTAAAAAACCTCTGCGTATTGGCGATGGCCTTCGGATAATCCCTGAAGAGGCGCGCCATCTCGGCAGCATCCTTCATGTAGCGCTCCGCATTCGCCGCCAGCCTGAAGCCGGCTTCGGCGATCGGCACATGCTCGCGGATCGAAACGACGATATCGGCAAGCGGCTTGCGCTCAGTCGAATGATAGAGCGGCTGATTGCTGGCGATCAACCGCACGCCATTGCGCTGCGCCAGGATGGAAAGCGTGGCGAAGACCATGCGGTCCCGCCCGTCATAGGCCGGCGACAGGACCATGTGGAACTTCCGGCCGAATCGCATCCATAACCGCTTCAGGCATTGCTCCAGCTTTTCCTGCCCTTCTTGCGTCTCGACACTTTCAGCATCGGGAATAAGCGCCAGCATCATCTCGTCGCCCCATTCCGTCAGATCGGCCTCTTCGAGCTGGCAGGAACCCTTCTCGGCTCTGAGATTGCCAGCACTCAACAGCCGGCAGAGATGCGCCCAGCCCTTACGGTTTTCCGGATAGGCAAGAATGTCAGGCGTGCCGTCCGAAAACACCAGGCGCGCGCCCGGCTGGAAAGGGACCGGCTTCAGAAGCGGCTTTTCTGGCTCGCCCTTCGCTCGAAGCGTTAGATTCTTCTCAATGCCCTCCTTGTATTTTTCCCAGAGAATCTTGGTATGCGCATGCGCCTTAACGACGCCGGCAACCGAATTGCGGTCGGCAATTCCAAATCCCGACAGTTTCAGGATGGCGGCCTGCGCCGCGATTTCCTCTGGATGCGAGGCACCTTCGAGAAAGGAGAAATTCGTTCTCACCCCGATCTCAAAGAAGGGCACGGGTTCGTGGAAACTCGGACGCGCGTTCATGCGAAGACTCCATGCATGTACCAGTCAGGCGTCGTGGCGCCTCGGCCATAGAGCCCCTTTCGGAACAACCAGAAACGATGGCCTTCCTCATCTTCGACCTGGAAGTAATCGCGGTCAGGTTCTTGCCTTTCCTCGAGCCACCATTCCGCCGAAAGCCGCTCCGGCCCTTCGGCCCGGCTGACCCGATGCATGACCCGCCGCCAGCGAAATTGCCGGGGCGGGCCATCGGGCACTTCGGCAGCAATGGTTTCGACCAGTTCCGGCATGCGAAACAGCCGCAGCGGCCGCTCGCCGCGGAAGAAGCCATGGCCAGCATCCTCCTGACCTGTGCGCGGCTTCGAGCTAAGGATGGTCATCGCCGGCAGCGGCCGCACAGCTCGTTCGGGGATATGGCTCTGCCGCAGCTCGAACCCTTGCAGGCAGTCCGGCCCCAGCCGGGCGGCCACGCGATCCACAAAGGCGGCAAGCGAGCCTTCCTGACGATCTCCTCCGACAAAATCGCCTTGCATGGCATCGAAGGGCGCATGCTGAAGCACATTCAGGCGGATGATTTCGAAACCATAGCCGACATCGAGATCGTCATGAATGGCGCCGAAGCGCTCAGTGAATAGGCTGGCGATCCGGCTCGGCTCACGCAACGGCTGCGATGCGCCGGCCGCGATACGGAAGACCGCGCCATCCACACGGAAGAGCAGGAGCTCGAAGGAGCGACCGCCGATGCCGCGGGCTTCCAGCCCCGGCTTCAGGCTTTCGGCAAGCTGGCGGGCAAGCTGAAGAATATCCTCTTCGGCCTGCATCGGCTCGGCCAGCCGGCGCTCGGCCGACAATTGCGCGACCGGGCGGCGCGGCGAGATCGGCTCTTCGACCAGACCGACGGCCTGATCGAGCCGCAGCAGCAGCTGCGCGCCGAACCGGCGGGCAAGCGGCGCTCGTGGTGCGGCCAGAAGATCGCCCACCTGCTTCAGGCCCATCTTCTGCAAGGCTGCAATAGTCTCCTCGCCAAGACGAAGACATGCGACCGGCAGCGACGCCAATGCCTCTTCCATGGCCTCCGGCGGAACGATACGGCTCTCGTCAAAGCGGGCAACGGCCCAGGAGAGGCCGGGTGCGGAGGAAATGGCGCCGCGCACATCGAAGCCCAGCCGGGAAATCCGGATCAAGACATCCTCGAGCAGCGCCTCTTCACCGCCGAAGAGATGGGCGCAGCCGGTAATGTCGAGAAACAGCCCGTCCTTGCCGTCGATCGCCACCAGCGGCGTATAACGGTCACACCAGTCGGCGATCGCTTCCAGAAGCTTGCGATCCGCCGCCGGATCCTCCTCGACGACATCGAGATCGGGACAGATCGCCTTTGCCTCGGCCACGCCCTGCCCCTGTTTCAAGCCGATCATTTCAGCCCGTTCGTTGAGCGCGGTCAGCCGCATGGCATTGTTGAGCTTGCCGGCACAGGCGAGCGGCGGCGCTTCAAGCCTGCCTGTCGAACGCCAGGACAGACCCCAGCGCTTGCGTGCGATCCGGTCGGTCGGCAGATGCGGAAAGGTCAGCGCCAGAATGCGCTGCGTGTTCGCCGGGAAAGGCAGGGTGCTGAACATCGGAGACAGGGGCAAAGCGGCGGTCATGGGCATTCCACTCCAAGGTTATGGAAAGAGGCGCTGGGTTTCGGCTCTTTTCCAAGGTCAGACGAAAGGCCGGGTGACCGATGCTGCCGCCAAGCACCGATCCATCCGGCAGGGGCCGCGCCTGCGCAGGCGCGGGTTCGACGGAAAAGCGGAAGAGGGCGCTGCTTGCTTCCTCCTCGCCTCCCTGTCGCAACAGAAATAAGGGCCGCCCCGCCGCCTTGGCCCTCAGCGCCAACCGCCGGCTTTCGGTCAGGCCGAAACGGGCGGGATTGCCGCGTACTTCCAGTATGATGGCGGCAAAGGCAGCACTGCCAAGCGCCGCCTCCGCCACCCAGAGCGCATCGTCCAGCTTGCGGGGCGACGCTTGCAGAAAAGCCTGAGGCTCCAGCCCAAAATCGCTGATGCCGATGGCATAGGGCAGGCCCGCCTCCATCGTCGCGACCGTATCGCCGATCCACAGAACCGGAGACTTGGCCGGGACCGTATCCGAAGCTTGCGCATGCAGCCGCGCGGCAAGCGCCAGGGCAAAACCACTGGCCACACCGGCATCGCGGAGGCCGAGCGAGCGGATTTCCGTCAGCGCATCGAGCGGCAAACCGCCTTGCAGCGCCGCATCAAGCTCGTCGACACCGATCGGAAGGAGCGATTGTTCACGCATAGGCTGAATAGGCAGGGATTTCGCAATAGCCGCCATCTGCCTCGCCGGCTTGTCTGTCAGCGTTTCATGCGCCGCAGCGGCCAGTGCCGGGATCGGCCTGCCTTCCAGTCGGGCAATGGTTTCACGCAGGGCGAAAAGCGTTTCCCGCGCCACGGCAGCCTCGGCCATGACGTTCACTCCAGATCGATAATGTTCCTGTTATGTTCTTATGGATTCCAGAGCTTGCAGAAAGAGTCAACACCATTTCATGAGAAAATATTCCTCTGCCGCAATCTACACTCGTAAAAGCGGCGTAAAGTCTCTATATGACCAGCCAAGGAAGGAATATTCATGGCTCGCGTCGACCAGAGCGAAGATTGGCGGGATCGCCACTCGCCCTCCATCAGTACATTCGAATCCCTGGCAATGGAGGCTTACAGCCACCTGCCAGACGAATTCCGTTCGCTCACCGGTGATCTCGTCATCCTCATCGAAGATTTCCCGGATGACGAGGTATTCGAGGACATGGCGCTGGAAACGCCCTTCGACCTGCTCGGCCTCTTCGAAGGCCGCGGCATCTCGGAGCGCTTCACCGCCCAGACGGGGGACATGCCCAACAAGATCCGCCTCTATCGCCGGCCGATCATCGATTACTGGGCTGAGAACGAAGAAACCCTCGGCGACATCATCACCCATGTCCTGATCCATGAGATCGGCCACCATTTTGGCCTGAGCGACGAGGACATGGAGCGCATCGAGGCGAGCGCCGAGGAAGCGACGGATCGCTGATATCGGTCCCGGCCGCAAGACGATCGGGAAGAATGAGAATTTCAGCCGGTGCTTACTGCTCGGAAAGCTTCATATCCGGATCGTAATCCTTGCCGGCCACGTCCTTGATGACAGCCTGACCGCATTCCATCCGCCCGCTTGCTGAATTGAAGCCATAGGTCGGCGAGCCGTATAACTCCCAGCCCTTGTTCAGCGCCGCGCTTACCTTGTGGCAAAAGGATGCGTCATCGGGGCCGGTGAGAAAGCGGTAGAGTTTCATCAAGGCATCTTTCTTGTATTTAGCAATCACACATCGCTACGGGGCGTTCCGGCGGCGCCCGAAGAGCGCTGCTCGATCAGGCGAGCTTTATGGACGAGTCTCTCTGCCTGGACAAGATGCAGCCGCTCCACCATCCGCCCGCCGAGGTTCACGACATTGAGAGTGGCGGCATCCGGTGCGGCGAAGGCGGCGATGATGGATTCCGCCTCGGCAACAGCGGCCTTGTCAGGGCCAAAATGCCAGTTGGCGGCTTCGATCTGGCTCGGATGGATCAGCATCTTGCCGGCAAAGCCCATGGCAACCCCCTGGCCGCATTCTGCCGCGAATTCTTCAGTATCCTTGAAATCGTTGAAGACGCTGTCGATGGCCTCGAGGCCGTAAGCGCTGACGGCCAATATCACCTGCATCAGCCAGGGCACGAGATAGGGACGGCCGGGCTGCGGCAGGACGCCCGTTTCCTTCCTGAGATCGTTTAGGCCGACGACGAAACAATCGAGCCGGCTGCCGGCCGTGCGGCCAGCCTCGGCGATCGCGGCTGCATTCAGGATGCCGCGCGGCGTCTCGATCATCGCCCAGATGCGCAAGTCTTCCGGCGCATCGGCTTCCGCAAGCCGGTCACTGACACCAGTCACATCCTGCGGCTCATCCACCTTCGGCAGCAGCACCGCATCCGGCTCCAGCTCCACGACCAGCGCCATATCCTCAGCACCGAAGTTCGAGGAAAGCGCATTGATGCGGATGATCCGCTCCTTGCCGGGAAGCGGGGAGGCGGCAAAGAAGGCCCGCAGATTCTCCCGCGCCTCGGCCTTTTTCTCCGGCGAAACGGAATCCTCGAGATCGAAGATGACGGCATCGCAATCCAGGCTCGAAAGCTTGTCCAGGGCACGGCGGTTGATGGCGGGAACGCTCAAGACGGAGCGGCGCACCCGGGCAGGGCGGGAAGGGGAGGTTTGGCTCTCGGATTGGCTCATTGTGCCGTTTTGCCGCGCTTTTAATCGACAAGCAAGTCAACAAAAAGCCATGCTGCTCTTGCAGATGACAGAGATGAAGACCACATTGCTTGGTGTAGAGAGGTCTCGACCATGCAGAATATCCGTTCCCTGTTCATCGCGCTTGCCGGTATCACCGTGTTTGCAGCCATGGCGCTGCTGACCGTTTCGGTCACGCTTGCCGTCGGTGCTATACTGACCGTGCTAATGGCGGCCCGCGCGATCTCGCTGCGCATGAAGCCGGCACCGGTGCGCGCCAAGGCGAAGACGAACGGCCAGCGCGAAATGCGCATCTGGAACGACGGTCGCGGCACCATCATCGATCTCTGAGATTGAAACACGGCAGGGCGGCCTATTGCCGAATCCCTTGATCATGTGTCCAATTCAGGCCACGTGCTGATTGATCATGTGTCCAATTCAGGCCACGTGCTGAAGGGCAAAGCGTGCAAAGGGCCGCGTTTGAGAGCATTTCCAAGATTCTCCTTCATTTCGGGCCGGATTTGCTCTATTGGCAGGATAATTCGTGCTTAGACGAGAATGAAGGCAGGACCCCATGGACAAGTTCGTGAAGTTGACCGGTGTCGCAGCACCCCTCCCGGTCGTCAATGTCGATACCGACATGATCATCCCGAAGGATTATCTGAAGACCATTAAGCGCACGGGTCTTGGCAAGGGCCTTTTCGCTGAAGCCCGCTACAATGAAGACGGTTCTCCGAACCCGCATTTCGTGCTGAACAAGCCGGCCTATCAGAATGCCAAGATTCTCGTTGCCGGCGACAATTTCGGCTGCGGCTCCTCGCGCGAGCATGCGCCCTGGGCACTGCTCGATTTCGGCATCCGCTGCGTCATCTCGACCAGCTTCGCCGACATCTTCTACAACAACTGCTTCAAGAACGGCATCCTGCCGATCAAGGTCAGCCAGGAAGATCTCGACAAGCTGATGGACGACGCTTCGCGCGGCTCCAACGCCATTCTGACGATCGACCTCGAAAACCTCGAAATCACCGGCCCGGACGGCGGCTCGCTGAAGTTCGAACTCGACGAATTCAAGCGTCACTGCCTGCTGAACGGCCTTGATGATATCGGCCTGACGCTGGAAAAATCCTCCGCGATCGACAATTTCGAAAAGTCGAACGCCGCATCGCGCCCTTGGGCCGCCTGATCGGTTTCATCACTATTTCGCGTTTCGAAGCCGGGCCTTGCGCCCGGCTTTTTTCATGCCAAAACGCCCGCCGCCTGCAGAGAGAGGGAACTATCCGCGGCTGCGGCACCTCAGGGAGCGGAAAACGCAAATCCCGGAAACGGGACACCATCTTTCCCAACCGTTGTAATATGATCGACAAGAAGGGGGCTCATACAGGCGTGCCGAGACCTTCGGGCCTCTTCTCCCGCCCTTAAATCTTCTCCACGCAATGGAGCCTCTCCATGACCTCCCTTCCCATTGTTGGCGCCGCCATGACGCTCGACGACGTCGAAATCCATCGTAACTGGTTGCTCGAAAAGCCGCGTGACCTAGAGCTGCAGAGCTTCGTTGAAGCCGAAATCCTCAACGGCGACTGGGCTCCGCTGGCCGAACGCGCCCGCAAGCTGCTTGACGGCCATCAGGGCCGCCTCGGCATCCACGGCCCGTTCTGGGGCTTTGTCATCGCCTCACAGGACCCGGACGTCCGCGGCGTCGTCACAAAGCGCCTGCTGCAGGCACTCGACGTCTGTGCCAATATCGGCGCCACGCAAATGGTCATCCATAGCCCCTATACGTCGTGGTCCTACAACAACCTCGACAACAATAAGGGCGAGCGCGAGAAGATCATCGAATATACGCATCTGACGCTGAAAGAGGCCGTCAAGCGCGCCGAAGACATCGGGCTCACCATGGTCATCGAGAACATCGAGGACAAGGATCCCCATATCCGCGTCGGCCTCGTCGACAGCTTCAATTCGCCCGCCGTCGCCGTTTCCATCGACACCGGTCATGCCCATTACGCCCACGGCTATATCGGCGCTCCGCCGGTCGACTACTACGTCCACGCCGCCGGCAATCGCCTGCAACATGTCCACCTGCAGGATGCGGATGGCTATGCCGATCGCCACTGGAGCCTCGGCGAAGGCAACATCCACTGGCGCGCCGTCTTTGCCGCTATTGCCAAGCTTAACAGCAATCCGCGCCTGATCATCGAAATCAAGGACAAGTCGAAGATCCCGGCATCGGCCGCCTACCTCGCCTCGCTCGGGCTGGCTGAGTAAGGATAAGCAACGCAAGCCACCCGCCCTCGTGGTCCAAGGGCGGGTGACTGGTCTCAAAAGCCCGAAAACCGTACCGTTTCGACCCCTTCCTCGCTTGAAAAGCCGCATTTGCAGGTCTAAAAACCCCGCAACTTTTTCTTTCGCGGAGGCTTTCCCATGACAGTTCGCAATCTTTTCCTCCTGCCGGGCGACGGCATCGGCCCCGAGGCCATGGGCGAAGTTCGCAAGATCATTGCCTATATGAACGAGGCGAAGAATGCCGGCTTCGTTACGGATGAAGGTCTTGTCGGCGGCAGCGCCTATGATGCGCATGGCGCCGCCATCTCCGAAGAGGACATGCAGAAAGCGCTTGCCGCCGACGCCGTGCTCTTCGGCGCCGTAGGCGGCCCGAAGTGGGATAGCGTTCCCTACGAAGTGCGTCCGGAAGCCGGCCTGCTGCGCTTGCGCAAGGATCTGCAGCTCTTCGCCAACCTGCGCCCGGCCATCTGCTATCCGGCGTTGGCATCGGCCTCGTCACTGAAGCCGGAACTGGTCGAGGGGCTCGACATCCTGATCGTGCGCGAACTCACGGGCGGCGTCTATTTCGGCGAGCCGAAGGAGATCATCGACCTCGGCAACGGCCAGAAACGCGGCATCGACACCCAAGTCTACGACACCTACGAGATCGAGCGTATTGCCGGCGTCGCCTTCGAACTGGCGCGCACCCGCAACAACCGCGTCTGCTCGATGGAAAAGCGCAACGTCATGAAGTCGGGCGTGCTCTGGAACCAGGTCGTCACCGCGACGCATAAGGAAAAATATGCCGACGTGCAGCTCGAGCACATGCTCGCGGACGCCGGCGGCATGCAGCTCGTTCGCCAGCCGAAGCAGTTCGACGTCATCGTGACGGACAACCTGTTCGGCGACATGCTGTCCGACGTCGCCGCCATGCTAACCGGCTCGCTCGGCATGCTGCCGTCGGCTTCGCTCGGCGCCCCCGATGCCAAGACCGGTAAGCGTAAGGCGCTCTACGAGCCAGTACACGGCTCCGCGCCCGATATCGCCGGCAAGGGCATTGCCAACCCGATCGCCATGATCGCCTCCTTCGCCATGTGCCTGCGCTATTCCTTCGGCCTGGTCACTGAGGCCGATGCGCTGGAAAAGGCGATCGCCAACGTCCTCGACAGCGGCATCCGCACCGGCGACATCATGTCGCCTGGCAGCCGCCAGGTCGGCACGACAGAAATGGGCGACGCCATCCTCGCCGAATTCAGGGCCCTTTCGGCGTAAGCCAGATAGATCGCCTGGTATATTTCACGTGAAACACGAAGCCCCGTTCCGCGAGGAACGGGTTTTTCTTGTGAACGGGATAGGCGTTTCTCAGCTTGAGATCGCCGCGACGCTCCGTTCTGATTTTCTAAAAAACTGTAACAACAACCTGCTATCAGTCGGACCGATTGGAAATCGACATAGGCACTGATTATGCAGGCGATCTTGACGTCTCTCGATAGGCGTTGGCGGCGAAGTGATGCTGCTTTTGCACCATCTCATTGGAAAATATGCCTTTTTCTGACCGCCAATATCGTCCTTCTCTCGGCTCTCCTGTTCGATTGGCCTGTCGGCGCCACCCTTAAAAGCCTGTCGCCCTGCCTTCGCTTCGTCGGCGGAATGTTGACGAATTTCGGCGATTCCGGATGGATCCTTCTCATCAGTGCCTTCCTGTTTTTCGAAGGTTGGGCTGGCAGCAGGCTGCTGTACTCGCAGCGCTGTCGCTGCCAAGCACTGCGCATCTGCCAGATCGGCGGCTATCTCCTGACGACCGTGGCGCTTTCCGGTATCCTCGCCAATTTGCTGAAGCGCGCCATTGGACGCGCCCGCCCCACGCATTTTGCCGATTGGGGACCCTTCGGCTTTTCGCCCTTCAATGGCCGTGCCAGCTTCGAAAGTTTCCCCTCCGGCCATGCCACGACCATCGGCGCTCTGTTCGTGGCGCTTGCCTTCCTGTTTCCGCGCTATCGCTACATCTTCGCCGCCTGCGCCTTATGGCTGGCGATCACGCGTGTCATGGTCGGCGCCCATTATCCGAGTGACGTGGTGGCCGGTCTGGCGCTCGGCGGCTGGTTTTCCTTCGTAACGGCGATCATCTATTCCCGCTACGGCTTGCTTTTTCGCATCAACGCCGCCGGCTGGCCGACGCCGCGCTTGCCACTATTCAAAAGCGGCAAGACGCGACAGACCGATTCCTGAGCCGGTCACGGCCGCAGCGCAAAGGTTGCCAAGGCCCTCGCACATTCATATATCTGGCAGAATAGGGATGACCGAAGACGGTCAACCCGATTTCGTTTGCGATGAACACCATGGATGCCGGGCCAATACGTTTAAGCGAGAGGCAGATGGGATTGATCTCCCGGGCACTTGCCGAACCGCGACGTGTGCAGATTCTGAAAGAGATCGGTACGCGAACCGAGCCTACGCCCTGCAGCCTCCTGAACGAGTGCCACGCCGTCAGCGCCGCGACAATGTCGCATCACATCAAGGAACTCGAGAATGCCGGGCTCATCGAGATCCAGCGCGAAGGTAAATTCGCCAATCTTGTGTTACGTCGCGACACTCTGAACGCTTATATGGCGGAACTTTCCAAGATCTGACAATTCCTTACACGCCATCAGCATTTCTTCTCGTGGCTCTTGTATCAATTAGATGATTATCTAAATATCAAAGTGACGGTGCGATCGGTTTTCGGGTCGCATGCGCCAAATAATTCGATGATTGTAAAATTGTCTAAGTTTTTCGAAGGAAAGTGACATGAGCAAACTGGCAGGCAAGGTCGCGATCGTGACTGGAGCATCCAAGGGCATCGGCGCCGGCATCGCCAAGGCAATGGGCGAAGCGGGCGCGGCCGTTGTCGTCAATTACGCATCGAGCCGCGAAGGCGCCGACAGGGTAGTAGCCGAAATCACCGCCAAGGGCGGCAAGGCGCTCGCCGTGCACGGCGACGTTTCCAAAGCCGAAGACGTCAAACGCCTCTTCGCCGAAACGAAACAGGCATTTGGCCGCGTCGATATCCTCGTCAACAATGCCGGCGTCTACCAATTCGCGACCATCGAGGAATTCACCGAGGAAGAATTCCACCGTGAATTCAATATCAACGTGCTGGGCACGCTGCTGACCACGCGGGAAGCCGTCAGGTATTTCGGCCCGGAAGGTGGAAATGTGATCAACATCGGCTCCAACGCCGTCAGCATGAACTTGCCGACTGCCTCCGTCTATACGGCAACCAAGGCCGCGGTCGATTCCATTACCAAGATCCTCGCCAAAGAGCTCGGGCCGCGGAATATCCGGGTCAACAACCTGGCGCCGGGCGGCGTTGAAACAGAGGGTGTCGTTGCGGCAGGCGTCATCGGCAGCGACTTCGAGAAGCATCTCGTCTCCCAGACGCCCCTCGGCCGTCTCGGCCAGCCGACCGATATCGCTCCGGTCGCCGTCTTCCTCGCTTCGCAGGATGCCGCGTGGGTGACCGGCGAAACCCTCTATGTCGGTGGCGGTCTGAAGTAGCCGCTATTCGCGGTGCTGCCTTCCGAGAGGAGGCAGTTTGCCGGGCGCGACACAACCGCGCGCCTGGCTAATACATTAGCAAGCAATTGCCAAACCATCTCATTTTCCTATTTAGTAAAGACGTTCGGGTTTTCCGCTTAGCATCGCAGTTGATCGTGCCGCGAAGCGACAGCTCGGCTGTGAGATTTAAAATAATCCTGTCTTCAATGCGATCCCACGCAGCAGCTGATGTCATCGAACTCCCCTAAGATCCGCCGACGATCGCTGTCGTGAACAACAAATGGAGGACGTCTTTATGAATACTGCCAATACCAAATCGAAATTGGGCACTCGCACCAATCTCAGCGAAGAAGCGACGCGCGATATTTCCGCGGCTCTGACCGCGCTGCTGGCGGATGTCTTTGCTCTCTATTTGAAGACTAAGAATTTTCACTGGCACATGAGTGGCCCGCATTTCCGTGATTATCACCTGCTTCTCGACGAGCACGGCGATCAGGTTTTCGCCATGACCGATCCTATGGCCGAGCGCTGCCGGAAGATCGGCGGAACGACCCTCCACTCGATCGGCCAGATCGCCAAGCTGCAGCGCATTCCCGACAACGACGCCGAATATGTCGACCCGCAGGACATGCTCGCCGAACTGGCTGACGATAACCTCAAGCTCTCCGCCGAAATGCGTGCCGTCCACGACGTTTGCGACGAATATGGCGATGTCGCCACGGCCAGCCTTCTGGAAAACTGGATAGACGAGACCGAGCGCCGCACTTGGTTCCTGTTTGAAATCACGCGCAAGTCCAACCGCTGACACCGAACCGGCGCCTTCCAATTTGATAAGTTGAAGGCTGGTTTCGACGCCTCCGATTTCCTCGCTTCCGCACCGATACAAGCGAGGAAATCCTTGACTCCTGTGGAAAACATCTTAGAACCGGCGACGGAAAAGGAAGACTTCCATGGTTCGATTCGAACAGCTCGATAGCTTCAGTCACCTGGCGCAATGTGCCGGGCGGGATGTCTATTTTCCGGTTTCTTCCAAAACCAAGGCCAAAACGACGACGAAAACCGTCTGACGTCTCTGGCCTGCCGCTCTCTCCCCGGCTCGGCCGGGGACAGGAACCGGTCGTTATGGCTGCGGTTCCCCCCCTCGCCAAAGAGGAGAGAAGAGAAAGAGAGCTTGAGAAATGGGTTTCAAAGTTGCAGTAGCGGGCGCGACCGGGAATGTCGGCCGCGAAATGCTCAATATCCTGGCCGAACGCGGCTTCCCGGCGGATGAGGTCGTGGCACTCGCATCGGCCCGCTCGCAGGGAACCGAAGTTTCCTTTGGCGACCGGACGCTGAAGGTTTCCAACCTGGAGAACTACGATTTCTCCGACACCGACATCTGCCTGATGTCGGCCGGCGGCGACGTTTCGAAGAAGTTCTCGCCGAAGATCGGCGCCCAGGGCTGCGTCGTCATCGACAACTCTTCCGCGTGGCGTTATGACGCCGACGTGCCGCTGATCGTGCCGGAAGTGAACCCGGATGCCGTCACGCAGTTCACCAAGCGCAACATCATCGCCAACCCGAATTGCTCGACCGCGCAGCTCGTCGTCGCCCTGAAGCCGCTTCATGACTTCGCCAAGATCAAGCGCGTCGTCGTCTCGACCTACCAGTCGGTCTCCGGCGCCGGCAAGGACGGCATGGACGAGCTGTTCAACCAGACCCGCGCCGTCTTCGTCGCCGATCCGATCGAGGCAAAGAAGTTCACCAAGCGCATCGCCTTCAACGTCATCCCGCATATCGATGTCTTCATGGAAGATGGCTACACCAAGGAAGAATGGAAGGTGCTGGCCGAAACCAAGAAGATGCTCGACCCGAAAATCAAGGTCACCTGCACGGCTGTCCGTGTGCCCGTTTTCATCGGCCATTCGGAATCGGTCAACATCGAGTTCGAAAACGAGATCACCGCCGATCAGGCTCGCGATATCCTGCGTGAAGCGCCCGGCTGCCTCGTCATCGACAAGCGCGAAAACGGCGGTTATATCACGCCTTACGAATCCGCCGGCGAAGATGCGACCTATATTTCTCGCATCCGTGAAGACGCGACCGTCGAGAACGGCCTCAACCTCTGGGTTGTCTCCGACAACCTGCGCAAGGGTGCCGCGCTCAATGCCATTCAGATCGCCGAATTGCTCGTCAATCGCGGCCTGATCAAGCCACGCAAGCAGGCTGCATAAGGATCTGTAAACCAATTTACGGTTTATCAACCCTCTTTGGGTAAGCAGGTTAGAACGGAAGCCCCGCCATTTCGGATGAAAGGCGGGGCTTTTCTGAATGATTTTGGCGGCGATGTTTCACATGAAACGAAAACATCACTCGCTAAAACATGATGACATGATGGTCGGATGCTGGCATGGTCCGGTGGCGACTAAACGCGCGTGATCCCCTGGCTTTCAAGGGTTTACGCGCCATTGAAAACGGTTACCGCGTTCGCACCGCGGTAAGATTTCGGGGACACTGAATGCGCTTCACAAAATCTGGAATGGCAGCTCTCGTGGCGGGCGGATTGCTGCTGGGAATGCCGCTTGCGGCAAACGCCGCATCTTGCGGCAACACTTCCGCCGGATTCGAGAATTGGGTGCAGGAATTCAAACGGGAAGCGCAGGGACAGGGTGTTAGCCCCTCTACCCTCGACAGGGCCTTCGCCAACGTTCATTACAACCAGCCTACCATCCGCGCCGACCGCGGCCAGAAGAGCTTCAAGCTTTCCTTCGAGGAATTCATGAAGAAGCGCGGCGGCCAGACGATCATCAATCGCGGCAAGAGCATGAAGCAGGCCAACGCGGCCCTCTTCGCCAAGATCCAGAAGCGCTTCGGCGTTCCCCCAGGCCCGATCATCGCCATCTGGGGCATGGAAACCGGCTTCGGCAGCTATATGGGCGACCAGCATACGCTTTCGGCCGTCTCGACGCTTGCTTATGATTGCCGTCGTTCCGCGTTCTTTACCGAGCAACTCTACGCGGCCCTGAAGCTCGTCGGCGAAGGTTATCTCAGCCCGTCAGCACGCGGCGCGGCTCATGGCGAAATCGGCCAGACGCAGTTCATGCCGAAAAACGTAGTCGCCTTCGGCGTCGACGAAGATGGCGATGGCAGGGTCGATCTTGTCGGCTCGCGCGCGGATGCACTGGCCTCGACCGCCAACTTCCTGCGCGGCCATGGTTGGCAGCCGGGTGCCGGTTACCAGCCCGGCGAGCCGAATTTCTCCGCTATCGCCGGATGGAACGACGCGAAGGTCTATCAGCAGGCGATCGCCTATATCGGCCAGCAGATCGACGGCAAGTAAGCCCGATCTCGTGAATCAAAAAAGGCGCTGCGACCAGATGGTCTGCGGCGCCTTTTTTCGTTTGATCCACCTGCCGTCCTGCCAGGCGCCTGACTCCTAAACCTCAGGCCTCTTAAATCTCAGGGCGGATGAAATCGCGCGTGGCCGGATCCATGACCCACAGCTCGCCTGTCGAAATATCGAACCATGCGCCATGGAGATTGAGCTTGCCCTCCTCCTCACGTGCCTTGATCTCCGGAAAGCTGCGCAGATTGTCGAGCGAATTGCGGATCGAAATGCGCTCCAGCGCGGTCTGGCGCTCGGTCTGCGTCATGATGTCATTGCTCTGGATCTGTTCGGCCGCGGGCTTCAGCAGCGCCATCCAGCGGCCGATGAAATCGCCCGGCGACAGCGGCTCCGCATTCGGGTCAAGTGCGGCGCGAATGCCGCCGCAGCGGCCATGGCCCATCACGACGATATCGGAAACCTTGAGCGACAGAACAGCGAATTCCAGCGCTGCCGAAGTCGCATGGAAATTGCTATCCGGCTCGTAGGGCGGCACCATGTTGGCGACGTTACGGATGACGAAGAGTTCGCCCGGCCCGGCGTCGAAGATGATCTCCGGCGCCGAACGGGAGTCACTACAGGCTATCACGAGGGTCGATGGGCTTTGGCCAAGCTCAGCGAGAGTGCGATAGCGTTCGCGCTCATCGACGTAACGCCCGCTCATGAAGTTGCGATAACCGTTCAGAAGGGTGTCGGGAAAGCTTTTCATGATATTGAATTACAATGCACTTCGGCCGATGGCAACTGCTGCGCCGCAAAAAGCTCCCGCCGCTTCCAGCCGTTACTTTTTCTTCCGCTGCACCGGATGGACGAGATGCCTTAGCTGCACCATCGCCATCGGCGTCGACAGGCTTGCGGAATCGACGGCAAGCGTCAACTCGTTGCTGCCGCGCTTGACGGCGCGCGCCAGCACTTCAAAGACGCTAGCCGTCGTCAGCTGCAGCGCCCGCTCCTCATCCATGCCGGAAAGCAGGCGCGACAGGAACACAGCGGATAAGAGATCGCCGAGCCCGTTCGGCGCACCTTCCACGCTGCGATGTTCGGCAAGCAGCGCATTTCGGCCGCTGAGATAGAGATTGCCAATGCCGCCGGCCATCATCGGCACGGCAGACGTCACCAGCATGCGCGACGGGCCAAGCGCGAGAGCCGCCTCCATGATGGCGTTGTTATCCTCGAGGGGCGCTCCCGCAAGCCAGGCAAGCTCATAGCGGTTCGGCGTTGCGAGCGACGCCAGCGGGATCAGATGGTCGCGGATCGCTTCCGCCGTTGCCTCAGGCACATAAAGCCCGCCGGCATCGCCGATGACAGGATCGCAGGCATACAGGAGATCAGGGTTCTTCTCCCGCAAAGCCGTTACGAGCCTTGCAACGGAATGCGCCTGTGCAGCATTGCCGAAATATCCCGACAGAACTGCCTTTACCTCGGAAAGCCAGGGTGCGGCGATGAGATCGTCGATCGCATGGTCGAAATCCGCCTCGTTGAAGGTCAAGCGCGTCGAACGTCCATGACCGGGATGCCACGGCAGAACGATCGTCGGCAGCGCCCACACCGGATGGCCAAGCGTCTCCAGCGCGAAAACGGCGGCGCGATTGCCGACGGACCCTCGGACGACGTGGCTGGAGATGACGATAACAGCGCCGGCGGACACTTGCGACATGATGCTAGCTTTCAAGTTCAGGGCTTCAAACTGCCATGGCGCCGTTGATGATCCCTTTGGCGGCACTCTGTCAACCGCACTTCACAGAGTCATGAAAACCTCTGTTGACGAGTTGATTCCGCCAATGTCACACCGATGATATCCGCTTTGCACCGAGATCGCGCGTTTCGGCAAGATTTTTAAAGAAACCGGCCAAAATCAGTCCGAAAGCAACCAAATTCGCATTCTTTTTGCCAGTTTTTTCGCTAAACCTTCTGCTACTGTCGTCAAAATTCGAAGATCGGGAGGAATTCCATGGCGCCTAAGACCAATCCGAAACGGGAAAAACAGATCGAAGCGGCACGCAAAATTGCCGCGGCAACGGGTGAAGCGCATCTCGATCCCGAAATCCTGTTCGGCCGGGCGAGCAATGACGACATGGAGCTTTACAGCCCGGAAATGCTGGCCCTTGCCGCAGCGCATGCCGCTAGGGAACTGGCAGCCTGGAGCGGCACGGTTCCCCGCGTCAACATAGAGCAGGTCGCCGGCATCGAGCCCGATGGCGTTGCGGTGTCGATCCTCTCGATCACCGACCACAACATGCCCTTCCTCTATGAATCGATCATGGGCGAGGTGACCAGTAGCTACCGCGATCTCTACATGGCGGTGCATCCGATCCTAGTCATCGAGAAGGGCAAGCAGCCGAGCCTTTATTCGGCCGATCAGCCGAGCGACCCGGCCCGTCGCGTCAGCCATATCCAGCTTCATCTCTCGCCGCTGACGACAGCGCAGGCGAGCGATCTGACCAAGCGGCTTCAGACCGTGCTCGATCAGACGCATCTTGCCGTTTCCGACTGGAAGCCAATGTTGTCGCGCCTGGATACCGTGATATCGGAACTATCAACCTATGAGGCCGCCGGCCGCCGCAAGAACGATCGCGACGAAGCGCTCGCCTTCCTTGCCTGGCTACGGGACGGCAATTTCACCTTCCTCGGCATGCGTGAATATGTCTATTCCGGCAAGGGCGCCGATGCGAAGGTCGAGCGGGATCGCGGCACCGGCCTCGGCATCCTCTCCAATCCGGATGTCCGCGTTCTTCGGCAGGGCAAGGACGCCGTCACGACGACACCGGAAATCCTCGCTTTCCTCGACGGCCCGGATTTCCTGATCGTCACCAAGGCCAATGTCAAATCGATCGTCCACCGCCGCGCCTATATGGATTATGTCGGCGTCAAGCGCTTCGACACGGATGGCAACGTGACGGGCGAGCTGCGCATCGTTGGCCTCTTCACCTCCACAGCCTATACCAGCGCTGCCGCGGAAGTGCCGCTGCTGCGCTCGAAGGTGCAGAAGGTCAAAGATCATTTCGGTTTTGATCCCACTAGCCATTCCGGCCGAATGCTCGAAAACACGCTGGAATCCTATCCGCGCGACGATCTCTTCCAGATCGACACCTCATTGCTGGCAAGCTTCGCCGAGCAGATCAACGACCTGACCGACCGGCCGCGCGTTCGCGCATTGCCGCGCATCGACCATTTCGACCGTTTCGTCTCCGTCATCGTCTATGTCCCGCGCGAGGAATATGATTCCGTTGTCCGCGAGAAGATCGGCAATTACCTGAAGTCGGTCTATGACGGCCGCGTCTCCGCTTATTACCCGGCTTTCCCGGAAGGTGGCGTGGCGCGCGTGCACTTCATCATTGGCCGCAGCGCCCGCAAGACGCCGCATGTTCCGCAGGCCAAGCTGGAGGAGGCGATCCGTGCCATCACAGCCCGCTGGGACGAACGCTTCGCCATGCTGGCCGGCCCGAAGGCGCCGAGCATCTCCGTCAGCCAGGCTTTTCAAGAAGCCTTCTCGCCGGAAGACGCCTTTGCCGATCTGCCAGATATCATCGCCACTGCCGGTGTTGAGCCGATCCGCATCGGCTTCTATATCCGTAAGGACGAGGCAGGCGACATTCTCTCGCTGAAGATCTTCCACGGCGACGGCAACCTGGCGCTGTCGCGCCGCGTGCCGCTGCTCGAAAATCTCGGTTTCAACGTCATCAGCGAGCGCACCTTCGATATCTACGTCACGGCCAAGGACGGTTCGACCGGCCATGTCGTGCTCCATGACATGGAGCTCGAAACCCGCAGCGGCCTGACGATCGATCTCGCCCGCCATGGCGCCGCCCTGGAAGAAGCCTTCCTTGCTGCCTTCGGCGGCACGATCGACAACGACGCCTTCAACCGGCTGATCGTCTCTGCCGATCTCTCCGCCCGCGAAACCAATGTGCTGCGCGCCTATTCCCGCTATCTCAGACAGGCTGGCATCGCCTATTCGCAGGATTATATCTCTGCAACGCTGGATAAGTATCCTAGGATTGCCGCATCGCTCTTCCGATTGTTCCACGATACGCTCGACCCGAAACTCAGCGACAAGAACCGCACGAAGAGGCTCTCCGAGCTGCACGCGAGCATCGAAGCCGAGCTTTCCGACGTACCGAGCCTCGACGATGACCGCATCCTGCGCCGCTACGTCAACGCCATCGACGCGACGCTGCGCACCAACTATTTCCAGAAGAATGCGGACGGCACGCCGAAGGCCATGCTCGCCTTCAAGCTCGATCCCAAGCTGCTCGATGGCCTGCCCGAACCGCGCCCTTTCCGCGAAATCTTCGTCTACGGCGTCGAAGTGGAAGGTGTTCACTTGCGCTTCGGCAAGGTGGCGCGCGGCGGCCTGCGCTGGTCGGATCGCGCTGAAGACTATCGCACCGAAGTTCTAGGCCTTGTGAAGGCACAGCAGGTGAAGAACGCCGTTATCGTCCCCGTCGGCGCCAAAGGGGGCTTCTATCCGAAGAAGCTTCCGGTCGGCGGCAGCCGCGACGAGGTCTTCAATGCCGGTCGTGAGGCCTACAAGACCTATATCCGCACACTGCTGTCGATCACCGACAACATCTCTGGCGCCGATATCATCCCGCCTGCCGACACCGTACGGCTTGACGGTGACGACCCCTATTTCGTCGTTGCCGCCGACAAGGGCACGGCGACCTTCTCCGACACTGCCAATGCATTGGCGCAGGAAGCCGGCTTCTGGCTCGACGATGCCTTTGCGTCAGGTGGCTCGGCGGGTTACGACCACAAGAAGATGGGCATCACCGCTCGCGGCGCATGGGAAACCGTGAAGCGGCATTTCCGCGAAATGGACATCGATATCCAGACGACGCCCTTCAGCGTCGTCGGCGTCGGCGACATGTCCGGCGACGTCTTCGGCAACGGCATGCTACTGTCGCCGAAGATCCGCCTGCTCGCCGCCTTCGACCATCGCGATATCTTCATCGATCCTGATCCGGACATGGACAAGACGCTCGCCGAGCGGCAGCGGCTCTTCAACCTGCCGCGTTCGAGCTGGCAGGATTTCGACAAGTCTGTCTTGTCGAAGGGCGCGATGATTATTTCCCGATCGGCAAAATCGGTCACGCTGACGCCGGAAGCCGTCGCCGCCATCGGCATCGACAAGTCGGTCGCAACCCCCTTCGAGATCATGACGGCGATCCTCAAGGCACCCGTCGACCTGCTCTGGTTCGGCGGCATCGGCACCTACGTCAAGGCGCCGTCCGAAACCGATTCGGAAGTTGGCGATCGCGCCAACGATCCGATCCGCATCACGGCGGACGAAGTCCGCGCCAAAGTGATCGGCGAGGGCGCCAATCTCGGCGTCACGCAGAAAGGCCGCATCGCCTATGGCCTCAAGGGCGGCCGGTGCAACTCAGACGCCATCGACAATTCGGCCGGGGTCAACACCTCCGACGTCGAGGTCAACATCAAGATAGCGCTTGCCAACGCCATGCATGACGGCCGCCTGACACGCCCCAAGCGCGATACGCTGCTCGCCTCCATGACCGACGAAGTGGCAGCGCTCGTCCTGCGCAACAACTATCTGCAATCGCTGGCGATCTCGCTGACCGAGCGCAAGGGGACCGGCAATGGCCTGGAACTCAGCCGCTTCATGAGCGTGCTGGAAGCGGCAAAGCAGCTCAACCGCAAGGTCGAAACCCTGCCCGACGATCAAACGTTTGCCGAGCGTTACGCCAATGGGCGGCCGCTGACGCGCGCCGAAATCGGCGTGCTGCTCTCCTACGCCAAGATCGTCCTCTTCGATGCGCTTGTTGCCAGCGACCTGCCTGACGATCCCTATTTCGCCACCACGCTCAGCCGCTATTTCCCGGCAAAGATGCAACGCTCGAATTCAACGGACATCGAAAGCCATCGTCTGCGCCGCGAGATCATCGGCACGGCGCTTGCCAACGAAGCGATCAATCGTGGTGGTCCGGGCTTTGCCGTCAGCATGATGGATGCAACGGCTGCGTCGGCGGCCGAGGTGGTGAAGGCCGCCGTCATTGCCCGCGACGGCTTCGATCTCGACCGGCTTTGGAACGAGACGGATGCACTTGACGGTAAGGTCGGCGGCCAGATGCAGAACCGCGTCTATGGCGAGATCACCGAAGTCTATACCGTGCTTACGCGCCTGCTATTGAAGACTGGGGCCGCCAAGGGTGAAATCGAGGAAACCGTTAGCCGGCTTCGCGCAGCTCTGAAGAAGCTGCGACCCGTCTTCCTCACCCATATCCCGGCAGATTTCGCGGCCGAGATCGCAGCTCGCGAAGCGGAATATCTGGCAGCCGGCCTGCCGGAGAAGCTCGCGTCGGAGATCGCCACGATCTATGCGCTTGTCCTCGTGCCTGAGATCATGCAGATCGCCGAACGCACCGGCGATACGCTGAACCGCGCGGCCGAAAGCTACTTCACCGTATCGCAGACCTTCCGCGTCGGCCGCCTACTGCTGGCCGGCAGCCGGATCGTTACCGGCGATCACTACGAGAGCCTGGCGCTGGCGCGTAGCCTCGACCAGATCGCTGGCGCCCGCCGTGACATTGTCATCTCCGCTTTGTCCAACCATCCGAAGGACAAGCAGCCGGTTCAGGCATGGCATGCGGAAGACCGTATCCGCATCAATCGAATCGCCGAAGAGCTCGGCGGCCTCAGCGAAAGCGGCGATCCGAACCTCGCCCGCATCACCGTCGCTGCCGGCCTGCTCAGCGATCTTGCGAACGGCCGGGCAAGATGAGACAGTCCGCCTCGTCCCCGTCACGGGATGAGGGAATGAGGGCTGGATCTGGTGGCGACCGAAATTGTTGACGATAACGTGCCGGCCAAAGTGCCGGCACGCGGTATCTGGGGCTGGATGTTCTTCGACTGGGCGGCTCAGCCGTTCTTCACGGTCGTTACCACCTTCATCTTCGGCCCCTATTTCGTCGCGCGGCTGACGGCCGATCCCGTCTCCGCGCAGACGACATGGAGCAATATGGCGACGATCTCCTCGGTGATCATCGCCATCCTTTCACCGGTCCTCGGCTCGATCGCCGATCAATCCGGCGCCCGCAAGCCCTGGATCGCCTTCTTCGCCGTCATCAAGATCGTCAGCCTTTTTTGCCTCTGGGGCGCGGCACCCGGCTCGCCGGTCATCTATCCGGTGATCTTCATGATCCTCGCCTCGATCTCGGCCGAATTCTCGATCGTCTTCAATGATTCCATGATGCCGCGGCTGGTTGGTAAGGATGATGTCGGCAGGCTGTCGAACGCCGCCTGGGGGCTCGGCTATCTCGGCGGCATGATCGTGCTGATCACCGTTGTGGCCTTGCTCGCCGGCAATCCGCAGACCGGCAAGACCATTCTCGGCCTCACCCCGCTCTTCGGCCTCAACGCCACGCTAGGCGAGGATGCTCGTATCACCGGGCCGATTTCGGCCGTATGGTATTTCATCTTCATTCTGCCGATGTTTCTCTTCACGCCGGATGCCGCACGCGGCTTGCCCTTGGGCGCCGCCGTTCGCTCGGGCCTGCGCGAGCTATCGGCGACCTTGGGCGAGCTGAGGCGCCGGCGCGGCATCAGCCTCTTTCTTGTCGCCCGGATGATCTATCAGGACGGCGTCAACGGCCTCCTGATCCTCGGCGGCACCTTCGCGGCCGGCATGTTCGGCTGGGCGACGATCGAGATCGGCATCTACGGCATCATCCTCAACATCATCGCCATTTTCGGCTGCTTTGCCGCCGGCTATGTCGATCGCTGGCTGGGCTCGAAAATGACCGTTATCATTAGTCTGACGCTGCTGCTCGTCGCCACTTTCGGCATCCTCTCAACCGGCCCTGGTTTCACGCTCTTTGGCCTCGTGCCGCTCTCCACCATCAGCGCCGGTGGTCTGTTCGGTACGGCGGCGGAAAAGGCCTATATCGGCTACGGCCTTTTGATCGGCATCGCCTTCGGGCCTGTGCAGGCCTCCTCGCGGTCCTATCTCGCCCGCAGCGTCAGCCTCTCGGAAGCCGGCCGCTATTTCGGCATCTACGCCCTGTCAGGCCGCGCCACTAGCTTCATGGCGACTTTGTTCTTCTCGCTGGTGACCTATTGGAGCGGCTCGGCCCGCCTCGGCATGGCGACGCTTGTCATCTTCCTCGCCGGTGGCCTGCTGCTTCTGTTGCCGACACCTTATCCGGCCGATAGAGCGAAGTAGGCAAAGAAAAATCCCGGCTGGCAAACCAACCGGGATATACGTTTTATAAATCCGGTATATCCGCCGATCAGTGACGGAAGTGGCGAACGCCGGTGAAGACCATCGCGACATTGTGCTCGTTGGCCGCGTCGATCACTTCCTGGTCGCGCATCGAACCGCCGGGCTGGATGACGGCGGTGGCGCCGGCGGCGATCGCCGAGAGTAGGCCATCGGCAAAAGGCAGGAAAGCTTCGGAAGCGACGGCGGAGCCACGCGTCAGTGGCTCGGCAAGCCCCATGGCCTTGGCGGCTTCCTCGGCCTTGATGGCAGCGATGCGGGCGGAATCGACGCGGCTCATCTGTCCGGCGCCGATGCCGGCCGTCTGGCCATCCTTGGCGTAAACGACGGCATTCGACTTCACATGCTTGGCCACACGGAAGGCGAATTTCATGTCTTCCAGCTCCTGCGCCGTCGGCGCGCGCTTGGTAACGACCTTGAGCTCCATGTCCTCGACCAGCGCGTTGTCGCGGTTCTGAACTAGCAGCCCGCCGGAGACGGTTTTTGCGGTGAGGCCAGCGGCGCGTGGATCGGGCAGGGCGCCAACCGAGAGCAGGCGGAGATTCGGCTTGCGGGCGATGATCGCCTTGGCTTCCTCGCTCACTTCGGGCGCGATGATGACCTCGGTGAAGAGCTTGACGATCTCTTCGGCCGTTTCGGCATCGAGCAGGCTGTTCAGCGCAATGATGCCGCCGAAGGCGGAGGTGGAATCGCAGGCGAGAGCGCGCTTATAGGCTTCCACCAGGCTCGGACCCGTGGCGACACCGCAGGGATTGGCATGCTTGATGATCGCGCAGGCCGGCCCCTTTTCCGGCAGGAACTCGGCGACGAGCTCATAGGCCGCGTCAGTGTCGTTGATGTTGTTGTAGGACAGCTGCTTGCCCTGGATGAGCGTTGCCGTCGAGACGCCGGGACGGTTTTCGCCAGTCAGGTAGAAAGCCGCCTTCTGGTGCGGATTTTCACCATAACGCATCTCCTCGCGCAGCACACCGCCGATGACGCGGTGGCGCGGCGTGGCGATATCCAGCGCTTCGGCAAACCAGTTAGAGATCATCGCGTCGTAAGCAGCGGTGCGGGCAAAAGCCTTTGCGGCCATGCGCTTGCGGAAATCATAGGTCGTCTGGCCGGCATCGGCGGAAAGCTGAGCCAGCAGCTCGGCATAATCGGCGGGATCGGTGAGCGTCGTCACATAGGCGTGATTTTTGGCCGAAGCGCGGATCATCGCCGGGCCGCCGATGTCGATATTCTCCACCGTTGTCGGATAATCGCCTCCGGCTTTGCGCACGTCCTCGAAGGGGTAAAGATTGATGACGGCAAGATCGATGCCTTCGATACCGTGCTCCTTCATTTCAGCCTGATGCTCGGCATCGTCACGAATGGCGAGCAGGCCGCCATGCACCTTCGGATGCAGCGTCTTGACGCGGCCGTCCATGATCTCAGGAAAATTCGTCACTTCCGACACGTCGGTCACCGCAAGGCCGGCTGCAGCAATCGCCTTGTGCGTACCGCCGGTCGACAGCAGGCGCACGCCCTGTTCGCTCAGCGCACGCGCCAGCTCGACGATGCCGGTCTTGTCGAAAACGGACAGAAGCGCGGTTTTCACCTTCACCTTGTCGGGAGCGGGAATTTTCTTGGAAACGACGGCCATGGGCTTTCTCCGGTCTGGCATAGGGAGATGTGGCGTCCGGCAAAAAAGGGCGCGGGACGGATAATGCCGCCCCGTTAGCATAGCTCACGCGCTTAGCCTATGGCCGATGCGATAAAAACCAGCGGATTTCCGGCTTTTCCGTGATCCGGAAGACAATCTCAAGCTGATCGGAGGAACGCATACCTGAGGGATCGGCAAAGAAGATATCTTCCGCGACCAGCACCTCGTTGCCGGGGGAGGAGAAGATCCAGGTCTCTCCATCCGGGGCGATCAGCAGCGCGGCATCCGTCTCGGTCTGCAGCAGGCTGATGGAGGGGTGAATGTGAAAACGGGCAGAAGCAATGCCCTCACCCTTCGGCTGATGCTTCTTGCCCTCCGGCACGAAGAACCGGTCGCGGCCGGCGACGATCGTGCCGCTGGCATTCAGACTGATCTCGCGCTCATGGACGTAGCCGAAGGCGGAGAGATAGCCGTCATGCGCGGCACGGACATAGTCTCGCCCGTCTTCGGTCTCGGCGCGCTCGACGATGACCTTCTTGACGCCGCTGACCATGATCGGCCCAAGCGATTTCGATTTGGAGAACTGACAGGACGAGGTGTCGTTGAGCGTGACGGTCGAATGCGCCGCAGTCGCCCGCGCCGCCTGCATGAAGCGGTCACCCGCAAATTCGGGCGCGCCGGAATTGATGATGAAGCGCGACTTGCCAGACGACATCTCGAAGGAAAGACAGCCGGCATGCGCCGTGCGGCTGAGATCGACGGAGCCAGCAGAGCCGGCATCAACGATGACGACGGCCGAACCGGCGGCCAAACGATGATATTTCGTGTGCGGTAGTGCCTTGAAGGTCTGGCCGGCCGTCTCGTCATAGCGCAGCACCGACATCAGCTCGTTGGCAAGCGTCGAGGTCGCACCGTTGAACAGCGCCAGATCGCCATCCTGATGGCGGAAGAAACGCAGCGCCGGATACATGCGGTCGATGCCGGGGATGAGCCGGATCGGCACGTCATGGCCGAGATTGACATAGGTCTGGCGCAGCGGCAGCAGATCGAGCAGTAATTCCAGCGACGCCCGCGGATTGCGCGAGATATGGCCGCCATCCTGCAGGATTTGCCGGTCGATCTCCCCGTCGAGCGCCTGACCGGCCCGTTTCAGCGTGAGGGAACTGCTCGGCATGGCGACCGAGGCCATGGCAAGCGCGATGCGCACACGGAACCGGGTGATGCCGTCAGGCGAGGACGCAACGATCCGACGCAGAAAGCGCACATGGAAGACGAGCATGCGCATGAAGCGGCGGTAGAAACCGCTATCCGTGCCCTGCAAAAGTACGGGCGAATGCGACAGAAGCGCGATCAGCCGCTGCGCCGCTATATCGGGTGACCAGGCAAGGCCATGCAGCCGGCGGCCGTGGACGGCAATCCAATCCGTGAGGATCGATCGCGCCATGGCCGAGGCCTGATCACTCTTTTCCGCCCGTAAATGCCGCAGCCAGCGAAAATTATGCAGCCGGGCGGCAAAGGCCAGCGACGGCAGCTCCAGTGAGAAGGGCGATGCACCTTGTGTTTCCAAAACGCGCCCGGCGAGCAGAATGCGGCCGTTCAAAAGCTCTTCGACGAAAAAGGGATCGACGCTGCGCAGATCGGTCGGTGCCACGATCAGGCGCTCCGGCACACGCATCGTGTGGCGGGTAAGACGCAATCGCGTCAACGCCGCGCGGCGCGACATCCGCCGCCATGCTTCCCGCATGTATGAACTCACTAAACCCTGCCGCAGATCTGCATATTTGCTTCTGCTTACTCTCATTACCCGTGGTTAAAAAGAGGTTACAGATATACCAATTAAAGACACGTTTGCCGGTTTTTTAACCGGCCGGTCAAAACGATTCGAGGTGGGGACTAATGCGTGCGTCGAAGCGCGACAGCAAAAAAGCCGTCGAGGCCGGAGGCGAAGCCATCGGGAAGCGGCAGCATGTCCGGCGTGGTGCGGAAGGCTCCAAGCGGCGAAATCGCCGTTTCCAGACCCGGCCAATCGCCTGATGGGATCGGTACGCGCTCGACATTGCCGGTATCGGCAAGCAGGCGTGCAACCAGATCTTCGCCCTCTTCGGGATCGAGCGAGCAATTGGAGAAGACCACCACACCGCCCGGCTTGACCAAGGTCAGGGCATGGCGAAGCAGGCGTTCCTGCAGGGCGGTCAGCTTGGCGATATCCTCCGGTCCCTTGGTCCACAGCACGTCCGGATGGCGGCGCGTCGTTCCCGTGGAGGAGCAGGGGGCATCGAGAAGAGCCGCATCGAAAAGTTCGTCGGGTTGATATTTGCTCATATCGGCAACGACGGTTTCTGCTTCGAAGCCAAGCCGTGCCAGATTGCCGGACAGCCTCTTCAGGCGATTGGCGGATTGATCGAGAGCCGTGACCTTAGCACCGGCGAGAATGAGTTGCGCCGTCTTGCCGCCAGGTGCTGCGCAGAGATCCACCACCCGCTTGCCGGCCAGCGAACCGAAAAGTTTTGCTGGAATGCTGGCGGCAGCATCCTGAACCCACCACTCACCCTCATCGAAACCTTCGAGAGAGGGAATGGAACCTTCGAAGGCGGCAAGCCGCACGCCGCCGGTCGGCAGCACCACGCCGTTCAACCGCTTTGCCCAGCCCTCGGCATCGGATTTCACGGTCAGGTCGATCGCCGCCGGCTCGAGTTGCGTGTCGGAAATCTTTAGTGCAGCGGGAGCGCCATAGGCCGCTTCCAGGCGAGAAAGGAACCAGGCCGGCATGGCCGGCACCTTCGCAACCCGCTCAAGGATTGCCTGCTTCTCGCGGCCGATGCGGCGAAGGATGGCATTCACCAGCTTCGCGAAACGGCGATTGCGCGGATCGCGGTTGGCTTGCTCGACAGCAAGATCGACGGCGGAATGATCCGGCACGTCGAGATAGAGGATCTGGGTCGCACCAACGACGAGGACATGATGCAGGGCACGGGCGCCCTCCGGCAGCGGCGAATCGAGCAGCGACGAGATCGCCGCCTCGATGCGCGGCAGGTGGCGCAGCGCGCTATTCAAGATAGCGCGCACCAGCGCACGGTCGCTATCGCTGAGTGTCGTATAGGCGGCGCTGCCGCCTTCGGCATCCAGCATGCCGTCGAGCGGCGTCTTGCGGTCCAGCACGGCCCCCAGGATCTTCGACGCCGCCGCGCGGGCCGCAAGGCCGGGCTTGAGTGGAGACGAATCAAGCGGCCGCGATTGCTGAGGCCGCTTGCCCGATCGTTTTCCATCTCTATGGGAAGCTTTGTTTTTCGTGTCAGAACTCAAGACCAGGGACCCTTCGGCGGTTGCGAACCACCGCGACCCGTATTCGGCACGGAGCGCGATTTGCGCCCCGGATTAGCAGTGAAGGACGGTCCCGTCGAGCCAAAGCCGGAAGATGAGCCGGAAGACGGTGTCATCGGCGAAGCGCCGCCGCCACCGTAACGGGCCATTTCATGCAGCGCGGCGATGCGGTTTTCCGTATTCGGATGGGTGGAAAACAGATTGTCCATGCGCTCGCCGGAGAGCGGATTGATGATGAACATATGCGCCGTCGCCGGATGGCCCTCGGCATCTTCATTCGGGATATGCGCCGCGCCGCGGGCGATCTTGCCGAGCGCGGAGGCAAGCCAAAGCGGATTGCCGCAGATTTCCGCGCCGCGGCGGTCGGCAGAATATTCGCGCGTACGGCTGATCGCCATCTGCACCAGCATGGCGGCCAACGGGGCAACGATCATCGCGACAAGGACGCCGACCATGCCGAGCGGATTGTTGTTGTCGCGGCGGCCGCCGAAGAAGAAAGCGAAATTGCCGAGCATGGAAATGGCACCGGCAAGCGTCGCCGTGATCGTCATCGTCAGCGTGTCGCGGTTCTGCACGTGGGCAAGCTCGTGCGCCATCACGCCGGCCACCTCCTCCGGCGTCAGCGCATGCAGCAGGCCGGTGGAGGCAGCGACAGCGGCATTTTCCGGATTACGGCCCGTCGCGAAAGCATTCGGCTGCGGGCTGTCATAAAGATAAACCTTCGGCATAGGCAGGCCGGCATTGCGGGCGAGATCGCGAACGATGCGGTAGAATTCCGGCGCGCTTCGCTCATCGACCTCCTGCGCACCATAGGTGGACAGCACCATGCGGTCGGAATTCCAGTAGGAAAAGAAATTCATGCCGGCGGCGGCGACCAATGCGATCAGCATGCCCGATTGGCCGCCGATCAGATAGCCGACGCCCATGAAGAGCGCGGTCATGAAGGCAAGCAGCATGGCAGTACGCATGAGATTCATCGAGGGGTCTCCAACACGATCGGCAGTCCGAACCTTTTTCTTTGCGGCCGGACGCACTATGATTTGGCTATTCCTCCCTCCATTTCAATATTTCGGAGGTCGCGCGAGACCATGCAAACCGCAGATAACGACAATAGACTCGACACCGAAGCCGGTGAAATCACCCGCAAGCCGCTCTCACCCGCGGCCAAGCGCGCCCTCGCCGAAGCAGAAGAGCGCCGCAAGGCGCAGGAAGCTCAAGCACAGGCCGAGCTTCCCCCCGAAATCGGCGGCCGCGGCGGCGCCGACCCCGCACGCTTCGGCGACTGGGAAATCAACGGCCGCGCGATCGATTTTTGAAATGAGTTTAGGTTAGCCGTAATTCGATGAGAGAATAATGCCTGTAGGTTTCTCTCAAGGTCTGTCCTTTGATAGGAAACGCGCAAACTGGAGCCGGACGGGCCACCGCCCTTTGGCTTGGTGCGCGTGGTATCCGGCCAATGATGATGCGGTCGAAATCGCACCCTCGCCGTCCTGGTTCAAGCAAAAGCCGGTCGCGCCCAACGCGCCGATGAAGAAATCCACCGATGCGCGCTCTCTGGTGTTGCTGTCTCACGGATCGGGCGGCCTTGCCATTGGCCTGGAATGGCTCGGACATCGTCTGGCGCAGGCCGGCTTTGTGGCCCTGGGCATCGATCATCACGGCCACACAGGTTCAGAACCTTACAGAGCCGAGGGATTTCTCTGTCTCTGGGAGCGGGCGGCCGATCTGACCGCCTTGCTCAATGCCAATGACTGGAGAGAGGTTTTGGGCGGGGCTATCGAAAAGCATGCCTACGTCGCGGGTTTCTCCGCCGGCGCCTATACCGCGATGCTGCTCGTCGGCGCGCGCGTTGCGTACTCTCAGTTCGAACCGGATAACCCTCAGAAGAGCCCGATACGAGGACCGAGAGAATTCCCTCATTTGGCGGATCACATTCCCTCGCTTCTCCAATATGAGATATTCCTGGAATCATGGAATCGACGACGGGACAGTTTTAGGGATGATCGATTAAAAGCCGCTTTGGCGATCGCGCCAGGTCGGTCGGTTCTCGGCTTTTCCAAGGAAAGTCTCGAGGAAATAACAGCACCAGTTCAGGTCGTTGGCGGCGATGCGGATGTCATAGCGCCGGCCCATGAATGCTGCACATGGCTCCACGAGAATGTGCGCTCGAGCTCCCTTGAAATCATGGGCGGCGGGGTGGGCCATTATACGTTTTTGCCTGAACCCACGCCGCAAGGCCTGAAGGCCGCACCAGCTGTCTTTACCGATGTTGCTGGCTTGGTGCGAGAAAACGTGCACAACTATGTTGCTCAAATGGCAGTTGCTTTTTTCAGCACCGCAAGATGAAAGATTTAGGCGAGAGCCAAGCTCTCGCCTAATGTCAAATGACCCAGTGCCCCCTGGCTCAACCTACGCCGCATCCGCCTTGTTCTGCCTGTTAGCGATCAGATCGTCGACGACAGCAGGATCGGCGAGCGTCGAAGTATCGCCAAGCGCGCCGAAATCATCTTCGGCGATCTTGCGCAGGATGCGGCGCATGATCTTGCCGGAGCGTGTTTTCGGCAGGCCAGGGGTAAACTGGATCTTGTCCGGTGAGGCGATCGGGCCGATTTCGGCGCGGACATGCTTTATCAGTTCCTGTCGCAGCGCTTCAGTGCCTTCCATCCCGACCATCAGCGTGACGTAGCAATAGATGCCCTGGCCCTTGATGGAATGCGGATAGCCGACGACGGCTGCCTCCGAGACATGCTTGTGCGACACCAGCGCTGATTCCACCTCTGCCGTGCCGAGACGGTGGCCAGAGACGTTGAGCACGTCGTCGACGCGGCCGGTGATCCAGTAATAGCCGTCCTCGTCGCGACGGCAGCCGTCGCCCGTGAAGTACTTGCCCTTGTAGGTGGAGAAATAGGTCTGGATGAAGCGCTCGTGGTCGCCATAGACGGTGCGCATCTGGCCGGGCCAGCTGTCGGCGATGACGAGATTGCCGTCGGCCGCCCCTTCCAGCACGTTGCCTTCATTGTCGACCAGCTGCGGCTGCACGCCGAAGAAGGGCAGCGTCGCCGAACCGGCCTTCAGATCGGTCGCGCCCGGAAGCGGTGTGATCATGTGGCCGCCCGTTTCCGTCTGCCACCACGTATCGACGATCGGGCAGCGGCTGTCGCCGACCACCTTGTAATACCATTCCCATGCTTCGGGATTGATAGGCTCGCCGACGGTGCCGAGGATGCGCAGGCTGGAGCGCGAGGCCCGCTTGACGAAATGGTCGCCGGCGCCCATCAGCGAACGGATCGCTGTCGGCGCAGTATAGAAGATATTGACCTTGTGCTTGTCGATCACATCCCAGAAACGGCCCTGGTCCGGATAGTTCGGCACACCTTCAAACATCAGCGAAGTCGCCGCATTGGCGAGCGGCCCGTAGACGATATAGGAATGGCCGGTCACCCAGCCGACATCCGCCGTGCACCAGTAGATATCGCCGGGGTGATAGTCGAACACATATTCATGCGTCATCGCCGCATAGACGAGATAGCCGGCCGTCGTGTGCAGCACGCCCTTCGGCTTGCCCGTGGAACCTGACGTGTAAAGGATGAAGAGCGGGTCTTCCGCCTTCATCTTTGCCGGCGGGCACTCCGCCTTCACCTTGGCGGTTTCCTCGTGATACCAGACATCGCGGCCGGGCTCCCAAGCAACCTTGCCGCCGGTGCGCCGCACGGCGATGACGGTCTTGACCGCGACCTTCTGCTTGGCGGCGATCTGAATGGCCTTATCGGTGTTTTCCTTCAGCGGGATGGACTTGCCGCCGCGGACACCTTCATCGCAGGTGATGACGACGGTCGAGGCGCAATCGACTATACGGCCGGCGAGCGCTTCCGGCGAGAAGCCGCCGAAGACGACCGAATGCACTGCGCCGATACGGGCACAGGCCAGCATCGCATAGGCGGCTTCCGGGATCATCGGCATGTAGATGGTGACGCGGTCGCCCTTCTTGACGCCGTGCTTCTTCAGCACATTCGCCAGCCGGCAGACCTGCTCGTAGAGCTCGTTATAAGTGATCTTCTTGTCGATATAGGGGTTGTCGCCTTCCCAGATGAAGGCGACGCGATCGCCATGCTTCTTCAGATGCCGGTCAATGCAATTATAGGAAACGTTGGTGACGCCATCCTCGAACCACTTGATCGAGACCTTGCCGGTAAAGGACGTATTCTTGACCTTGGTATAGGGCTTGAACCAGTCGATGCGCTTGCCGTGCTTGCCCCAGAACTTGTCGGGATCCTCGACGCTCTGCTCATACCATTTCTGGTACTTCGCCTTGTCGATCAGGGCGCGCGCCTTGACCGGTTTCGTCACGGGATGGATCTTCTCCGACATTGTTTCCTCCTCAAATCCTCGCACGCCGATTTTGTAACCGCGAGTGCTCTTTCCGCGCAATAAATAGCAGGTCAAACTACGACAGCAATTGGACAAAGTGCATTTCATGCGCAAAGAATTGCAATTCCGCGACACTATCGCTATATAGGGCCGTATTTCCCGGACAATGTGGTGTTACACCCCGGACCGCGACACCGGCGCGGACTGACAGAAGGACTATATCCATGGCTCAACAATTGCTCATGCCGAAGGCAACTGCCATCTGGCTTGTCGACAATACGGCCTTGTCATTCGACCAGATCGCGCAGTTCTGCAAGCTGCATCCGCTCGAAGTGAAGGCCATTGCCGATGGCGAAGCAGCGCAGGGCATCAAGGGCCTCGACCCGATCTCGACCGGCCAGCTGACCCGCGATGAAATCGCCCGTGCAGAAGCCAACCCGAACCATAAGCTGAAGCTTTCCGAACCGAAGGTCCGCGTGCCGGAATCCAAGCGCCGCGGCCCGCGTTACACGCCGGTCTCCAAGCGTCAGGACCGTCCAAACGCTATCCTCTGGCTGGTGCGCAATCATCCTGAACTGAAGGATGCGCAGATCTCACGCCTCGTCGGCACCACCAAGTCGACCATCGAGCAGATTCGCGACCGCACGCACTGGAACTCGGCCAACCTGACGCCGATGGATCCGGTCACGCTCGGCCTCTGCAGCCAGATCGACCTCGACATGGAAGTCGAAAAGGCATCGAAGGGCCGTCCGCTGCCGACCGCCGCCGAACTCGGCGCAACCCTGCAGCCGGCTCAGGAAACCGAAAAGCTCGGCTTCAGCTACGATCGCGAAGAAGAGAAGGAAAAGGAAATCGACGCCGACGCTGTTTTCGCCAAGCTGAAGTCGCTGAAGTCGACCAGCCGCGACGACGAGGACGACGATCAGTTCTGAGATCCGGCATAGCGGATAAGAATGCAAAGCCCCGGCCGAACCGGGGCTTTTTTTGTTTGTCGGAGAGCATTGTAGACGTCGTCTCCCAGCAGGCGTTGAGAGGGGACAATTCCATGATTGCCTTCTTCAGGACTGAGGGATTCCGTCAAATCTCCAATCCAAGCCAGTCCTGTGCTCCACACACCAAGGCCTTCCGCACCTTTTGTTTTCGGCAGAACTACCGCGCCCCAAAAATCGCCGAGCCGACCCGGACGCTTGTCGCGCCGAAAGCGACGGCGATTTCGTAGTCGCTGGACATGCCCATGGAGAGCTTTTCGACACCGGCCTGCTTGGCAAGCTTGGCCAGCAGGGCAAAATGCGGCCCCGGATTTTCCTCCGCCGGCGGAATGCACATCAGGCCCTCGATCGAAAGCCGAAGCTCTTTGCGGCACAGCTCGACGAAAGCGAGGGTATCATCGGGCGCGAGCCCGGCCTTTTGCGGTTCTAGCCCGGTGTTGACCTGCACATAAAGCCTCAGTGTCTTGCCCTGCCGCTTCATCTCGTCGGCGACAGCGCGCGCGATCTTTTCCCGGTCGATGGTCTCGATGACATCGAACAGCGCCACCGCATCTGCGGCCTTGTTCGATTGCAGCGGCCCGATCAGATGCAGCTCGATCCCGGGCGTCTCCGCCTTCAATTCCGGCCACTTGCCCTGGCTTTCCTGCACGCGGTTTTCGCCGAACACGCGCTGGCCGGCCGAAATGGCGGGCCGGATCTGATCGGCAGCGAACGTCTTGGAAACGGCAACGAGCTGCACCGAGCCGGGAGCTCGGCCGGCCTGACGCTCGGCGGCTGCGATATGGGAACGGACTTCGTTCAGGCGCTCTTGAAGTTCCATCTTTTCGCCTCGATATTTGGCTTGCTTCTCAAACTTTGCAGTAATGAGGCTCGCAGGCTTTGCCAAGGGCGAATGCACCCGAATCCGGCTTTGCTTTGCAAGATAAGGCACTTGCTGCACCTGCTAAACTTGACGCTTGGGTGGTTTCGTGGTGAAGGTCACGCCTTAATCCCCATGATTTTCCGGAATACAAGAACAGATGACTAGCGAACGTTATAATCCGCGCGACGCCGAGCCCCGCTGGCAGGAAAAATGGAACGAAGAAAAGGTCTTCGTGACAGACAATGCCGATCCGCGTGAGAAGTACTACGTTCTAGAAATGTTTCCCTATCCCTCAGGCCGCATCCACATGGGCCATGTGCGCAACTACGCCATGGGCGATGTCGTTGCGCGCTACAAGCGTGCCCGCGGCTATAACGTGCTGCATCCGATGGGCTGGGACGCCTTCGGCATGCCGGCGGAAAACGCAGCGCGCGACAACAAGGTGCATCCGAAGGAATGGACCTACC
Source organism: Rhizobium sp. ERR 1071 (assembly GCF_007828675.1). Taxonomy (NCBI): domain Bacteria; kingdom Pseudomonadati; phylum Pseudomonadota; class Alphaproteobacteria; order Hyphomicrobiales; family Rhizobiaceae; genus Rhizobium; species Rhizobium sp. ERR 1071. Next base: position 63,662 of record NZ_VITM01000012.1, read on the forward strand.
AGAACATCGCCTCGATGCGCACCCAGCTGAAGGCCATGGGCCTGTCGCTGGACTGGAGCCGCGAATTCGCGACCTGCGATGTCGATTATTATCATCGCCAGCAGATGCTCTTCATCGACATGATGGAAAAGGGCCTGGTCTACCGCAAGAAGTCCAAGGTCAACTGGGACCCGGTCGATAACACCGTTCTCGCCAATGAGCAGGTCATCGACGGGCGCGGCTGGCGTTCCGGCGCGCTCGTCGAGCAGCGCGAGCTGACGCAGTGGTTCTTCAAGATCACTGAGTTCAGCCAGGAATTGCTGGATGCCCTGGATACGCTGGATCATTGGCCGGAAAAAGTGCGGCTGATGCAAAAGAACTGGATCGGCCGCTCCGAGGGCTTGACCGTTCGCTGGGAAATTGTGCCGGAAACAGCTCCCAATAGCGATCGCGAAATCACCGTCTACACGACCCGTCCGGATACGCTGTTCGGCGCCTCCTTCCTGGCGATCTCGGCCGACCATCCGCTCGCCAAGGAAGCGGCGGCCAAGGATCCGGCCATCGAGGCCTTCTGTGAGGAATGCCGTCGCGCTGGCACCTCGCTGGCAGCCCTGGAGACGGCCGAGAAGAAGGGTATGGACACCGGCATCCGCGTCCGCCACCCCTTCGACCCATCCTGGGAACTGCCCGTCTACATCGCCAATTTCGTGCTGATGGACTATGGCACGGGCGCCATCTTCGGCTGCCCGTCCGGCGACCAGCGCGATCTGGATTTCGCCCGCAAGTACGGCTTGCCGGTCGTTCCCGTCGTCATGCCTGCCGATGGCGATGCGGCGAGCTTCACCGTCGGCGATGTCGCGTATGACGGCGACGGCGTGATGATCAATTCCCGTTTCCTCGACGGCATGAGCACCGACGAAGCCTTCGAAACCGTAGCAACGAAGCTCTCCGAGACCAGCCTCGGCAATGCACCGCAGGCCGAGCGCAAGGTGAATTTCCGCCTGCGCGACTGGGGCATCTCCCGTCAACGCTATTGGGGCTGCCCGATCCCGGTTATCCACTGCGATGATTGCGGCGTGCTGCCGGTGCCGAAGAAGGATCTGCCGGTCAGGCTGCCCGACGACGTGACCTTCGATCAGCCGGGCAACCCGCTCGATCGCCACGCGACTTGGCGGCATGTCGCCTGTCCGCAATGCGGCAAGGACGCCCGTCGTGAAACCGACACGATGGACACCTTCGTCGATTCAAGCTGGTATTTCGCGCGCTTCACCGCCCCCTGGGAAAGCCAGCCGACGGATCCCAAGGCCGCCAATCATTGGCTGCCTGTCGACCAGTATATCGGCGGCATCGAGCACGCGATCCTGCACCTGCTCTATTCGCGCTTCTTTACCCGCGCCATGCGCGAGACCGGACATCTTGACGTGAAAGAACCCTTCAAGGGCCTGTTCACGCAGGGCATGGTCGTGCACGAAACCTATAGCCGCGGAAGCGGCCTCACGCGCGAATGGGTGTCCCCAGCCGATATCAAGATCGAGGAAGTGGACGGCCAGCGCCGCGCGACCCTGCTGTCGACGGGCGAGGACATCGCCATCGGCTCGATCGAAAAGATGTCGAAATCGAAGAAGAATGTCGTCGATCCCGACGATATCATCGCCTCCTATGGTGCCGATACGGCACGCTTCTTCGTACTCTCCGATTCGCCGCCCGATCGCGACGTCATCTGGTCGGAAGCTGGTGTCGAGGGCGCGCATCGTTTCACGCAGCGCATGTGGCGTCTGGTGTCCGAAGCCGCCGACGCCCTGAAAGCGGCCGAATCGACTCCGGCTAAGGAAGGCGAGGCACTGGCGATTTCGCAGATAGCCCATCGCACGCTGAAGGCCGTTCAGGGTGATTACGACAAGCTCGCCTTCAACAAGGCCGTGGCACGCATCTATGAATTCGTCAATGCGCTGGCGGCACCGCTGACGAAAGTGGCCGCCGGCCAGGCGGATGGCGCCTATCGTTCTGCCGTCCGCGAAGCCGTCGAGATCCTGATTGCTTTGGTTGCACCGATCACGCCTCACCTGGCCGAGGAATGTTCGGCCGCCCTCGGCAACACGCATATGGTCGCGACTAGCCCATGGCCGGTCTATGACGAAGCTCTCGTCATCGAGAACGAGATCATCTATCCCGTTCAGATCAATGGCAAGAAGCGCGCCGAATTGACAATCGCGCGCGATGCAGACCAGAATGCCGTGCAGCAAGCCGTGCTCGCCCTGGATGCCGTTACGAGCGCATTGAATGGTCAGGCGCCAAAGAAGATCATCGTCGTTCCACAGAGGATCGTAAACATTGTCGTCTGATAGTCTTTTCAAATTCGCCCGCATCGCCAGCGTTGCGTCTCTTGTGGCCGTTGCCAGCCTTCTGTCGGCCTGCCAGGTTCGGCCGCTCTATGCCGTCAGCACTGGCGTCACGCAGAAGCTGTCGGAGGTTTCCTTCTCCGACGTTGGCTCGCGCGTCGGTCTACAGGTGCGCAATCAGCTGATCTTCATTGCGGGGCGTGGCGCAGGCGAGACCAAGACGCCGAAATACAATGTCGATCTGAGCGTCAGCTCCGGTACTGGCGGTGTGCTTTATCTTCCGTCTTCGAGCACGTCGGCCGCAGGCCGCACGACTGTGACCGTCTCGTTCACATTGAGGGAGATCGGCACCGGCAAGGTCATCAAGTCCGGCAGCCGTTCGGTGACGTCGCTGGTCGATTTCCCCACGCAGGAATTCGCCAAGCAGCGCGCAATTCGTGATTCGGAAGACCGTGCTGCCCGCGAAGTCTCCGAGATGGTCGCAGCCGATATCGCTGCCGCACTCAGCCGCTGATAAAGAGCGCGGCATGGCAGAGATCAAGTCTCACGAATTTGATGGATTCCTGCAAAACGCCGCGCGCAATTATCGGGTCTTCGTAATCTACGGCCCGGATCGCGGCCTCGTTTCCGAACGTGCCGCACAGATTGCCGCCAGGACCGGCGTCGATCTCAATGATGCCTTTTCCCTCATCAAACTCGATGTCGGTGACCTGCAGAACGATGCGGGTCGCCTGCTCGACGAAGTCAACGCCATCGGTTTGTTCGGCGGCGAAAAGCTCGTCTGGATTCGCGGCGCCGCCAATGAAAAAGCATTGGTCGATTCGCTGCAGATCATTGCCGAAAGCCCGCCGGAGGCAAGCTTCGTCATCATTGAAGCCGGCGATCTGAAGAAGGGCGCAGGTCTGCGCAAAGTGGCGGAACCGACGCGCTCGGTCGCAACCATTCCCTGCTATGCCGACGATGCCAGAGCGCTGAATGGTCTGATCGATACGGAACTGGCAAATGAAGGGTTGCGCATCGCCCCCGCAGCCCGTCAGGCATTACTCGAGCTTCTGGGCGGCGACCGGATCGCCTCTCGAAACGAGGTGCGCAAACTGGCGCTTTACTGCCGCGGGCAGGGCACAATCGAAGAGAACCATGTCATGGAGATCATCGGCGATGCCAGCGCGATTTCCACTGACGATGCCGTCGATGCCATCTTGAAGGGGGATTCCGAGGCCTTTCTGCATGCCATGCAAAAGATCGCCTCCTCCAAAACTCCGATGTTTCTCGTGCTGCAGAGCTGCCTGCGGCAATTTCAGATGCTCGATACGATGCGAGCCGAAATGGATGAAAAGCGCGTTGCCCCGGCACAGGTCATGCAGACACATGGGCGCCATCTGCATTTCAGGCGTAAGCCGATCATTGAACAGGCCCTCAAGACCTGGTCGGGCCCTGCGATCGCCCGCGAGATGAACAGGCTGCAATCCGCCATTCTCCAGACACGCCAGCGTGCGAGCCTCGAAGACACAATCGCAACACAAACCCTGCTTGCGACCACATTGCAGTCGGCGCGCAGAGGCTGATGTTTCACGGGAAACGGACTTGGACAGGCATCCGCCATCCGGACGCCGCAGCAGCCTATCCCATTGTTTTTACAGAACTATAGTAACCTTCCGCACAATTGTGGAGAAGCAAACAGCGGGAACCATTTGACGTTCCATACAGAGCAGAGCCGTCTTAGCGGCGCTCCAGAAGCCGGCAAATTTCCTCGAGTTGTTCCAGCGTCTTATAGCTGATCTTCACCTGGCCACCATTGCCGCGATGATTGATGGAAACATCGAGCCCTAGCGTGTCAGACAGCGTACGCTCGAGCGCCAGCGTATCGGAATCCTTCTCATCCCGGCGCGCGCCGACGGGGCGGGGGTCGTTCTGAGCCTTGATGTCATTCTGCGCGAGACGTTCCGCATCGCGAACTGACATGCCCTTGGAAACAACAGTTCGCGCCAGCGCGGTCGGATCGGAGGTCGAAACGAGAGCGCGGGCATGGCCGGCGGAAAGCGAGCCTGCGGCAAGCATATCACGTACCGGGTCAGGAAGCTTCAACAGACGCAGAGAGTTGGCGACATGGCTGCGGCTCTTGCCGATGATTTCGCCAAGATCGTTTTGTGTATAGCCGTGTTCAGCGATCAGTTGCTCGTAACCGAGCGCCTCTTCCAATGGATTGAGGTCCGCGCGTTGGACATTCTCGACAATGGCGATCTCAAGCGCGGTCTTGTCATCGACGTCGCGAACGATCACTGGAATTTCGATCAGACCCGCAAGCTGTGCCGCTCGCCAGCGCCGTTCACCGGCAATGATCTCATAGCGATCGGAAGAGATGGTGCGGACCACGACCGGCTGCACGATGCCGTGCTGGCGAATGGAGCTGGCGAGATCATGCAGCTCTGTCTCGTCGAAATAGCGGCGAGGATTACGTGGATTGCGGCTGATGAATTCGATCGGCACCAGGCGATCGGGATTGACGGCCGGTCTGCCGGCATCCACAGGCGTCGGCTGATCCATCTCCCCGATGAGAGCCGCCAGTCCGCGCCCGAGACGCCGCTTCGAAAGATCATCATTCATCGCCGATACTCACTCTGGAACAAATACTACGTCATATCAGGCGGCAGCTTTTCGCTGCCGCTCTCTTTGGATTACTTCCGAAGCGAGCTGCAGATAGGCCTGACTACCCGCGCACTTCAGGTCGTAAAGAATGGCGGGCTTGCCGTAGGACGGCGCCTCGGACACGCGAACGTTGCGTGGAATCAACGTATGGTAGACCTTCTCGCCAAGATGAGTCCGTACATCGGTGACAACCTGCTGCGCCAGATTGTTGCGGGAATCGAACATGGTCAAGACGATTCCCTGGATATCGAGGGACGGATTGACCGTGCGCCTTACCTGATCGACCGTCTCCAGCAGCTGGCTGAGGCCTTCCAGGGCGAAAAATTCGCACTGTAACGGCACCAAAACAGAATGAGCCGCGGCCATTGCATTCATCGTCAGAAGGTTAAAGGAAGGCGGGCAGTCCACCAGAATATAGGAAAAGGCGAGGGCGTCCGACGCATTCAGTGCGCGCCGCAGCTTGAAAACGCGGTCCGGTTGCTGCGCGATCTCCATCTCAATACCAAGCAGATCCATGGTCGATGGCACGATGAAGAGATTCGGAACGGCCGTCTCCTGAACCGTATCCATAATCCCGTGGCTACCTACCAATAGATCGTAAGAAGACAGCTTGCGGTCACGCCGCTCGATGCCCAACCCCGTGCTGGCATTGCCTTGGGGATCGAGATCGACAATCAGGACGCGCTCACCAATGGCGGCAAGAGCCGTCGCCAGATTGATCGCGGTCGTGGTCTTGCCGACGCCGCCCTTTTGATTTGCGATGGTAATAATCCGGTTTCGCTCGCCGATCATCTGCCGCACATCCAATTATGGTTAAATCAGGCGTCGAAGGCGACTGAGCTCCAGAATAACGGAATCTCGCTCAACGACACTCTGATGTTTTACCAGATCGAATTGCCAACGACCACGGGCTTTCTGCAGCTCGCGTTCGTAATCCCGGCCTTTGTGCAGGAAGAGACGCAGATTTTCGTTGCGCTCGAGCCAAGGGGCTGCGTAATCCAGCAGCATTTCAAGCTCCGCAAGAGCCCGCGCTGAGATAACGTCGCAGGTCTGGATCGCTGCCGGTGCCTCTTCGATGCGAGTGGCATGAACAGCGCCCCGGGCCGCGCATTCCCGCAGGCAGACCCGCAGAAAAGCAGCTTTTTTCTGATTGCTTTCAACCAGATCGACGTGTCCCGCACCTTTTTCCGCCAACAGGATTGCCGTTATCACACCCGGAAATCCACCACCACTCCCCAAATCTACCCAATGATCCGTTGTCGGATGCAGCTGGAAAATCTGCGCACTATCCGCGATGTGACGGCGCCAGAGATCGTCAATCGTGGATGGCGCAACAAGATTGATGGTCTTCGCCCATTTCTGGAAAAGCTGCGCAAAATGCTGCAGCCGTTCCTGTGTTTCACGTGAAACACGTACACCGTTCAGTTCCATGCTATGGACTCTCTAACCTTGTAGTATTGTCAGGAAACGAGCTTCTGTTCTTCCGACACGCTCATTTTCCTCAGATAAGCCAATAACAAAGAAATAGCCGCCGGCGTCATACCGTCGATTCGCGAGGCCTGGGAGATATTCTTCGGCCGGGCTGCTTCCAGCTTCTGTTTCAGCTCATTGGACAATCCTGAAAGAACCGAAAAATCAAATTCCGCCGGAATGACGCGCTCTTCTTCCCTGCGGGCCTGAACGATATCGGCTGTCTGACGATCCATATAGACGGCATAAGCCGCCTCGATCTCGATGGCCTCGGCTATGTTGCCCTCGATGGACTGCAATTCCGGCCATAGCCGCGACAGGTTCTCTACGGATTGACCAGGATGAGAAAGAAGCTCATAGGCCGAACGCCGCTGACCGTCCTTGTTAAGATGCATACCTGCCTTTTCGGCTTCGTTCGGTGTTACCGTCAGGCTTCTCAGCTGGTCACGCGCCTGTTCAAGCCTCTTTACATATTGGCCGAAACGCGCTGCACGGCTGAAACCGACGCAGCCCAAGGCCAGTCCGACGGGCGTAAGACGGACGTCAGCATTGTCAGCGCGGAGCGACAACCGATATTCCGCACGGGACGTGAACATACGATACGGCTCCGCCACACCCCGAGAGGTCAAATCGTCGATCATCACACCGATATAGGATTCCGTTCGGCTGAACTCGATGGCTTTGCCACCGCTGGCGAGACGCGCGGCATTCAGCCCGGCGACGAGACCTTGAGCTCCAGCTTCCTCATAGCCCGTCGTGCCGTTGATCTGGCCCGCTAGGAAAAGTCCCGGAATCTTTTCCACTTCGAGGGACAGCTTCAATTCGCGCGGATCGACGTGGTCATACTCGATGGCATAGGCGTGCTGGAGAATACGGACTCGTTCCAGACCCGGAATGGTCTTGATAAATTCATCCTGAACATCCTCGGGCAGGGAGGTCGATATGCCGTTTGGATAGACCGTGCTATCATCCAATCCCTCCGGCTCAAGGAAGATTTGATGACCGTCGCGTTCGCCGAATTTGACGATCTTGTCTTCGATCGAGGGGCAATAGCGTGGTCCGACGCCTTCAATCTGACCAGAATACATTGCTGAACGCTTCAGGTTTTCAGCAATGATCCTGTGGGTTTCGGACGTGGTTCGGGTTACCCCGCATTCGATCTGAGGATTCACGATGGAATCGGTCATGAAAGAGAAGGGTGTTGGATCTTCGTCCGCCCCCTGACGTCCGACGGAATTCCAATCGATGGTCGTTCCGTCAAGGCGAGCAGGCGTTCCAGTTTTCAATCGCCCCAGAGCAAGGCCGTGTCGCAGCAATGTGGCAGAAAGCCCAAGCGATGGCTCCTCGCCAACGCGGCCCGCCGGGATCTTCTTGTCGCCGATATGAATGAGACCGCGAAGAAAAGTGCCTGTGGTCAGAACAACAGCACCGCAGCGGATGGCTCGCCCGTCCTTCAAGATCACCGCGGCCACCCTGCCGTGCTCGAAGGTCAGATCGAAAGCATCGCCCTCGATAACATCAAGATTATCAATTGCGCCGATTTCCGCCTGCATGGCTAGACGATAGAGCTTGCGGTCCGCCTGAGTGCGCGGACCGCGTACGGCGGGACCCTTCTTGCGGTTGAGCATGCGGAACTGGATGCCGGCAGCATCCGCAACACGACCCATTAAACCGTCGAGAGCGTCAATTTCCCGGACTAGGTGGCCTTTGCCGAGACCGCCAATGGCGGGATTGCAGGACATCACACCGATCGTGTCGCGCTTATGTGTTATCAATGCCGTGCGCGCACCGAGGCGTGCGGCCGCAGCTGCAGCCTCGCTGCCCGCGTGGCCGCCACCCACAACGATCACATCATACGCTTTATCGAACATCATCAGGTCCTCGGTCGTGCCGCACTTGTTTGGCACACCAATTTCAGGAGTCAAGAAGGTTTCACGTGAAACGTCCAGCGAGAGTATATGACTCTCTGTTTCACGTGAATCATTTTCCTATGCAGAATTCTGAGAAGATCACGTCCAGCAAATCTTCCACATCGACGCGGCCGGTGATGCGTCCAAGGCTTGTGGCCGCCCGTCTTAGGTATTCGGCTCTGATATCCAGGCCGCGATCTTCCGAACCTAGCGCAGCCTCAATTGCATCAAGGCTCTCTGCAAGTAGGGTGCGATGACGCAGTCGACTCGGCAAAGCGAGCGATAGCGCCCCAGAACGGGCCTGCAGATCCTGCCGCAGAAGGTTATGCAATTCCGCCAGGCCTGAGCCGGTGGTCGAGGAGATCAGCAAATCATATTGATTGGTTTTCTCGGCGTGAATATCGGCTTTCGTACCGACAGTCAGGACCTTGCCGGCAAAACCCGGAAAACTCCGCTGTGCCTCACCGCCAATCTCGGCCAGAGACAGAACAAGGTCTGCATCCGCAACCGTCCGCAGTGCCCGACGAATGCCCTCACGCTCCACCACCTCATCCGTATCCCGCAACCCAGCCGTATCATAAAGCTTAACGGCATACCCTGCTATATTCAGATCGACATGTAATACGTCACGGGTCGTGCCGGCGATATCGGTGACGATCGCCACCTCGCGCTTTGCCAAGGCATTCATGAGACTGGATTTGCCAGCATTAGGCGCGCCTGCAATGACCACCTTCAAGCCATCCCGGATGATCTCGCCGAGATCGGCGCCTGCGAGATGGTCGGAAATTTCAAGACGCAGCCGCTTCATCTCGGCCCATACCATATCGGAGACCGAACCAGGCACATCGTCTTCATCGGCGAAATCGAGTTCCGCCTCGATCAGGGCGCGTGCCCGCGTCAGCCTGTCGGCCCAACCGTTATAGAGATCCGACAGCCCGCCGGCCGCATGCTCCAGCGCAAGCCGGCGCTGCATCTCCGTTTCCGCGCCAATGAGATCGGCAAGGCCTTCCACCTCTACCAGATCCATCTTTCCATTCTCGAGTGCGCGCCGCGAAAACTCGCCATGTTCCGCCATTCGGCAATGCTCGAAGGTCGAGAGCTCTTCCAGAAGCGCGTTCACCACAGCTTTACCGCCGTGGACATGAATCTCAACGCAATCTTCGCCCGTAAAAGAGGCTGGACCAGGAAAAATCAGGACAAGGCCGCGGTCTATCACCAGACCGTTACGAATCCGAATCGTTCTCAGCGCGGCCTGCCTCGGCTGCGGCAGCGTACCGGCAAGGGATTCGGCAACACGGAGCGCCTGACTTCCGCTGATACGGATCACAGCAACGCCGGCCGGTAAACCGCCGCTGGACAAAGCATAGATCGTCTCATTCATCGTCAACATAAGATTGATCCGCATCCGAATCGATTGTCGAGCGACCCTTGAACCCGACTTCCGATCCCACAAAACAAAATCGGGCTGCAATTCGCAGCCCGATCATAACAGCATGGAAGCACCGCTGAAGCGGCAATATAACGAATCCGGCTAAGGATTACGTATTCATCGAATCGAAGAAATCCGGATTGTTCTTTGTCTGCTTGAGCTTGTCGATCAGGAACTCGATCGCGTCGGTCGTGCCCATCGGCGCGAGGATACGGCGAAGAACGAAGATCTTCTGCAGATCCTGGCGCGGCACCAGCAGGTCTTCCTTACGCGTACCGGACTTGAGGATATCCATCGCGGGGAAGATGCGCTTATCGGCAACCTTGCGGTCAAGCACGATTTCCGAGTTACCGGTGCCCTTGAATTCTTCGAAGATCACTTCGTCCATACGGCTGCCGGTATCGATCAGGGCCGTCGCAATGATGGTCAGCGAGCCGCCTTCTTCGATGTTACGCGCAGCACCGAAGAAGCGCTTCGGGCGCTGCAGGGCATTGGCGTCGACACCGCCGGTCAGAACCTTACCGGAAGAGGGGACCACGGTGTTATAGGCGCGGCCAAGGCGGGTGATCGAATCGAGCAGGATGACGACGTCACGGCCATGCTCGACCAGGCGCTTGGCCTTCTCGATGACCATTTCGGCAACCTGGACGTGGCGCACGGCCGGCTCGTCGAAGGTCGACGAGATGACTTCGCCGCGCACGGAGCGCTGCATATCAGTCACTTCTTCCGGACGCTCGTCAATCAGGAGAACGATCAGGTAGCAGTCCGGATGATTGGCGGTAATGGAATGGGCGATATTCTGCAGCAGGACGGTTTTACCCGTACGCGGCGGTGCGACGATCAGGCCTCGCTGGCCCTTGCCGAGCGGCGCCACGAGATCGATCACGCGGGGCGAAAGATCCTTCGAAGTGGGAACGTCGAGTTCCATACGGAAACGCTCGTTCGGATAGAGCGGCGTCAGATTGTCAAAGTGAACCTTGTGACGGATCTTTTCGGGATCATCAAAATTGATGGTGTTGACTTTCAGCAGCGCGAAATAGCGCTCGCCTTCCTTCGGTCCGCGGATCGGTCCCTCGACCGTATCGCCCGTCTTCAAGGAGAAGCGGCGGATCTGGGAGGGGGAAATATAGATGTCGTCCGGACCGGGAAGATAGTTTGCGTTAGCGGAACGCAAGAAACCGAAGCCATCCTGCAGAACCTCGACGACGCCCTCGCCGATGATTTCTACGTCCTGGCTCGCCAGTACCTTCAGGATCGCAAACATCAATTCCTGTTTGCGCATCGTGCTGGCGTTTTCCACCTCGAGCGATTCGGCAAAGGCCAGAAGATCGGTCGGGGATTTATTTTTCAGTTCCTGAAGCTTCATTTCAGCCATGAAGGGAATTACTCATTTTTTAGGAGGGGAAAGGCAATGTTGTTCGTATTCAGAACCGCGATAGGGGCGCTCGCGGGCGACAGAATGGATACATGCCACGAAGAGAAGATGGCGGGAAAATAGCGACTCACTTTCTGAACCGCAAGGGGGGCACGCAAAATGAAAGAAATTTTACGTCACCCTAATACAGCCCCACCTCATGCAAATGGCTTGACGACCACAAGAATGACGATTGCGATCATCAACAGCGTCGGCGCCTCGTTCATCATTCGCCAATAACGCGCCGAGCGCTTGTTTTCATCCCTGGCGAAGGCGCGCACTGCAGCGCTGAAATGGCCGTGAACGGCCGATAGAAGCACAACAAGTCCGATCTTGGCGTGCAGCCAGCCGCCCTGGAAATCATAGACAGACCAGGCAAGATAAAGCCCGAATATCCAGGTCAGGATCATCGCCGGGTTGATGATATAGCGCAGCAGACGCTGCTCCATCACCTTGAAGGTCTCGGATTGCTGCGATCCCGGCGCGGCATCGGTGTGATAGACAAACAGCCGAGGCAGATAGAACATGCCGGCCATCCACGAGATGACGGCGATGATGTGCAAAGCCTTGATCCAGAGATAGAGATCGGCCGGATGCCAGGCGAACAGACCGATCGCCAGCACCGCAAAGATCAGGATCATGAAATAGGCCCGCCGTCCGGCCTTCTGGCCCGGCGCGGAATCCGTCTGCTTTTCCACCGTCATCAGCTCCTCCATCCCCGCACGCGTTCGACCAGCGCCGCCACATTGGCCGGATCGGCCTGGGGCGTGATCCCATGCCCGAGATTGAAAATCAGCGGGCCATTTCCGAGTTGCTGCAGGATATCGTCGATACCGTCGTCCAAAACCTTGCCGCCGGCAACCACGCGCATCGGATCGAGATTGCCCTGCACCGGCCCGTCCTTCTGCAGTTCCCGAGCAAAGGCCAAAGGCACCGACCAGTCGAGGCCGATCGCATCGGCACCCGTCTTCTGCCGATAGGTTTTCAAGAGATAGCCCGCACCCTTGGCGAAGGCGATCACCCGAGCCTGTGGCCGCCGCGCCTTGATCGATGCGATCATCTTCGCAACCGGTTTAACGGCAAAAGCCTCGAATTCTTTCTCACCAAGCACACCGGCCCAGGAATCGAAGATCTGCACGGCATCCGCACCGGCATCGATTTGCGCCACGAGATAATCGGCTGATATGTCGGCAAGCAGCATCAGCAGATGTTCGAAGGCCTTGGGATAGCGATAGGCAAATAGCCGCGCAGGGGCCTGATCCGGCGTGCCGTGTCCGGCGATCATATAGGTCGCAACGGTCCAAGGAGCGCCGCAGAAGCCGAGAAGCGTGGTTTCCTGAGGCAAGTCCTGCCGCAGCCGGCGCACCGTCTCCATGACAGGCTCCAGATACGCCGTGATGCCCTCCGGTTTCAAAGCCATGATGCCCGTCTCGTCGATCGGGTCCATTTCCGGCCCATGTCCTTCGGTGAAACGCACATTCCGCTTCAGCGCATCGGGGATGACGAGAATATCGGAAAAGAGAATGGCCGCATCAAAGCCATAACGGCGGATCGGCTGCAGCGTCACCTCGACGGCGTGATCCGGCGAATAACAGAGATCGAGAAAGCTTCCCGCCTTCGCACGCGTTTCACGATATTCAGGTAGATAACGGCCTGCCTGTCTCATCAGCCAGAGCGGGGGAGGGGTGAGCGTTTCTCCGCTCAAGACCCGCATGATCTTCCGGCGTTCATCAGTCACAGACGTCGTCCTATATAAAACCAAACATATATTGAAAGGTTTCTATTTCTTAGAGTCGGTGAGTAGCAAGGATTAAAGTTCATCCCTTGCCTGTCCAATTTGTCGCGCCTCGCGCATAAATTTGGAGAGATTTCGAGATCGCAAGCCAATATGTGGATAAGAGAGGTGATTTTTCAATCTTTTGAGGAGGTTGAGGAGAAATTCAGCTTTTCGTCTTCTGGGGACAAGTCGGGGATGAGCGAGGTGTTGTCGATCTTATCCACATTGCCCACAGCCGCCGTGAAAGCCTCCTCTCGAAAATTCCAAATGTGGAAAACTCGGCCGTTTTCCACTTGCCCAAGATGGCCCCCTTCTCGTACCTCTCTTTTCTCCCGAGATATCAACAGGCGATGGAAAGTAGCGTGGAAAACCGAACTAGCTTCTTTCATCTGCATCTGATTTCTGACTCAACGGGCGAGACTCTCATCTCCGCCGGCCGCGCGGCCTCTGTGCAATTCCATGCTAGCCAGCCGATTGAGCACGTCTATCCGCTGATCAGAAATCGCAAGCAGCTTCTGCCTGTATTGGAAGCGATTGATCACAGCCCCGGCATTGTCCTCTATACGATCGTCGATCGCGAACTTGCCGATTTCATCGCCGAGCGCTGCAGGGAGATGGGCGTACCATCCGTCAATGTTCTCGAGCCGGTCATGAACGTCTTCCAGACCTATCTCGGCACGGCGTCGCGTCGGCGCGTCGGCGCGCAGCATGTGATGAATGCGGATTATTTCGCCCGCATCGAAGCGTTGAACTTCACCATGGATCATGACGACGGCCAGATGCCCGATGACTATGATGATGCCGATGTCGTCATCATTGGTATCAGCCGCACCTCGAAAACGCCGACGAGCATCTATCTTGCGAATCGCGGCATCAAGACGGCCAATATTCCGATCGTCCACGGCGTGCCATTACCGGAAAGCCTGATCAAGGCGACAAAGCCGTTAATCGTCGGATTGGTGGCGACGACGGACCGGATCTCGCAGGTTCGCGAAAATCGCCTCCTCGGTACGACTCCTGGCTTCGACCGCGGCGACTACACCGATCGGGCCGCCATCTCCGAAGAGCTGAAATATGCCCGCTCGCTCTGCGCCAGACATAACTGGCCGATCATCGATGTCACGCGTCGTTCGATCGAAGAGACTGCTGCCGCGATTGTTGCCCTCCGACCCAAGCTGCGCTAAGCGCTGCACATGATTATCTCGGAGGCAGCCGTCATGACCTGGCCCCTTATCCTCGCATCGTCCAGTCCGTTCCGCCGGATGCTGATGGAAAATGCTGGACTGCATTTTCAGGCTATTGCTGCCGATATCGACGAGCGCGTGATCGAAGCACCCCTGGAAATGGGTGGTGCCAGCCCGGATGCTGTCGCGCTCGTGCTGGCAAAGGCGAAGGCAAAAGAGGTGAGCGATCGCTTCCCCGGATCGCTCGTGATCGGTTCGGATCAGACCATGTCGCTCGGTGCTCAGGTCTTTCACAAGCCGAAGTCGATGGCCGAGGCGGAAAATCATCTGCGGACACTATCGGGTAAAACCCATCGGCTGAACAGCGCCATCGCTTTGGCACGCAACGGCGACATCATCTGGGAGCATGTATCCCACGCCGATCTGACCATGCGGGAGCTGCCGGCCGATTTCATCCATCGACATCTGAGCCGCGTCGGGGAAAAGGCATTGTCGAGCGTCGGCGCCTATCAGCTTGAGGGCGAGGGCATCCAGCTTTTCTCGAAAGTCGACGGCGATTATTTCACCATCGTCGGTTTGCCGATGCTGCCGCTTCTGGAAAAACTGCGAGAGTTGGGGACGATCGATGGATGATTCACGTGAAACACAGAGCGTAAACGCTTTCGTAACGGGTTATCCGGTCCGGCATTCGCGCTCGCCCTTGATCCACGGTTACTGGCTGAAGCAGCTCGGGCTTGCCGGTAGCTACCGGGCACACGAAGTTCCCGTAGAGGCTTTCGAAGCCTTCATCTCATCCTTGAAGGATGGTTCCAGCGGCTTCGTCGGCGGCAACGTCACCATCCCTCATAAGGAAGCAGCCTTCAAGCTCGCCGATAGGCCCGACGAAATTTCGGAAGAATTGGGCGCGTCCAACACCCTGTGGCTTGAAAATGGCAAGCTGCATGCAACGAATACCGATGGCCGCGGCTTCACAGCGAATCTCGACGAGCGTCATCCCGGTTGGGATCGCAATGATCGTGCGGTCATCCTCGGAGCAGGAGGTGCCAGCCGCGCTGTCATCCAGGCGGTGCGCGACCGCGGCTTCAAGGAAATCCATGTGGTCAACCGCACGGTTCAGCGAGCGCAGGAACTGGCGGATCGCTTTGGCGCGAGCGTTCATGCGCATCCGATGGCCGCACTCGGCGAGGTCATGCAGGGTGCCGGCCTCTTTATCAATACGACCTCGCTCGGCATGGATGGCGAAGTGGCACCCCGGATCGATTTCTCTCCTCTTGTGGAAGGCGCCGTCGTCACCGACATTGTCTATGTACCGCTGAAGACGCCGCTTCTCGCTCAGGCCGAGGAGCAGGGCTTCGCCATCGTCGATGGTCTTGGCATGTTGCTGCACCAGGCCGTGCCGGGCTTTGAAAAATGGTTCGGAAAGCGTCCTGCGGTCGATGAAACCTTGAGGGCATTGATCATCGCCGATATGGAAAAGCACTAGCATGATCAGGATCGGACTGACGGGATCGATCGGTATGGGAAAGTCGACCTCGGCGAAACTCTTCGTTGAAGCCGGAATTCCGGTGAACGATTCCGATGCGGTCGTGCATGATCTCTATAGCGGCGAAGCCGTTCCCTTGGTCGAAGCTGCTTTCCCCGGGACAACGGCTGACGGCAGGGTCGATCGGCAGAAGCTAAGCCGAAAGCTTGCTGGCGATCCCTCTGGCTTCAAGCGTCTCGAAGCCATCGTTCATCCGCTGGTGCGCGATCGCGAGCGTCAGTTTCTGGAACGTCAGCGCAAGGCCGGCGCCGATATGGTGGTGCTGGATATCCCGCTGCTCTTCGAAACCGGCGCCGACAAGCGATTGGATAAGATCGTGGTCGTCAGCTGTGATCCACAGATTCAGCGGGAGAGGGTGCTTGCTCGACCGGGCATGACGGAGGAAAAATTCAACATGATTCTCTCCCGCCAGACGCCGGATGCGGAAAAGCGGGCACGCGCCGATTACGTCATCGATACCAGTGGAAGCATCGAGGCGGCCGGCGAACAGGTCAAAGAGATCATCGCGGATCTGCGGCGCAAACAGCAGAGCAAGAAATAGGAAAGCGGAGTTTCGATATGCGCGAAATCATTTTCGATACGGAAACCACCGGCCTCGACAACAGGGCTGACCGTATCATCGAAATCGGCGGCATCGAGCTCTTCAACCATTTTCCGACCGGAAAGACGCTGCACATCTATATCAATCCGGGCGACCGCAAAGTGCATCCCGATGCTCTGGCCGTGCACGGCATTACCGATGAGTTCCTGACGGGCAAACCCCTCTTCGAAACCGTCGCGGACGAAATTCTTGAATTCTTCGGCGACGCCAAATGGATCGCGCACAACGCCACCTTCGACATGGGCTTCGTCAACGCGGAGTTCGCAAGGCTTGGCCGCCCGCCGATCCTGCCCGACATGGTGATCGATACGCTCGCCATGGCGCGCCGCAAGCATCCGATGGGGCCGAATTCGCTGGACGCGCTTTGCCGTCGATACGGCATCGACAATTCGCACCGCACGAAACATGGAGCGCTGCTCGACTCCGAACTGTTGGCCGAAGTCTACATCGAGATGATCGGTGGCCGGCAGACGGCGCTCGGGCTCGGCAGTTCTGTCGGTTCATCGGCGCGCTCGCGCCAGAGTGAGGATGCTGGAGAGGTGGTCGTCGATATCTTTACTCGACCCAATCCATTACCCATTCGGCTGAGCGAGGAGGAGCTTTCGGCTCATGCTGCACTGGTCAGCAAGCTCGGCGCGAAGGG
Source organism: Rhizobium sp. ERR 1071 (assembly GCF_007828675.1). NCBI lineage: Bacteria > Pseudomonadati > Pseudomonadota > Alphaproteobacteria > Hyphomicrobiales > Rhizobiaceae > Rhizobium > Rhizobium sp. ERR 1071. Next base: position 80,597 of record NZ_VITM01000012.1, read on the forward strand.
CATCTGGTCCAAATATCGCACATCCGAGTAAATTGCTTTTCTAGCGTACAAAAAGAAATGCCCGGATTGGTGTCCGGACATTCCTCTTTCCAAGAGATGGAAATCTTAGTTCGGAACAGCCGAAACCTGAGCGCGGGCCTGTTCTTCGGCCATGCGCTGCGTGAACATCTGCGCAAAATCGATCGGGTCGATCATCAGCGGCGGGAAGCCGCCATTGCGCGTGACGTCGGCGATGATCTGACGTGCGAAGGGGAACAGCAGGCGCGGGCATTCGATGAAGAGCAGCGGCAGCATGTGTTCCTGCGGGAAGCCGGTCACGCGGAAGACGCCGCCATAAACCAGCTCAGTGTGGAAGAGAACGCGCTCGCCATCCTTGGCTTCGGCACTCAGCGTCAGGACCACGTCGAAATCGGAATCCGACAGCGGGTTGGCGTTGACGTTCACATTGATATTGATGTCGGGAGCATTTTCCCGGGCCTGGAGCGAGCGCGGAGCACCCGGATTTTCGAAGGAAAGATCCTTGGTGTACTGAGCAAGGATGCTGAGGCTCGGGCTGGCTGCGCCGTTGCCGTTGGTCTCGTTGGCCATGGGGGTGTCCTCTCACGTCTCGATGGGTGTCGCCATCTAGCATTTAGAAAAGGGGCTTACAACCCTTATGGCTCCGGCGCTCCGGAGGCCGTTGTCTAGTCTTCCAGCCGCTTTTGATCCGACCAGGGCGAGTTGCGGTTCGGCTCCCGATGGAAATCGCCTTCGTCGAGATCGACGACGTTTCCGGGTTTGTTCGGCCGGCCTTGCGGTCCGGCGCCCGGGCTTTGCCCGCGGCGGAACGCCCGCGAATTGCCGACGACGACGATGCGCTTGCGCATAACCTGCCAGGCGAGATCACGTACGGCCGGGATGAAAAGCAGCAAGCCGATGATATCGGAGATGAAGCCGGGCAGCATCAGGAAGAAGGCGGCAACGACGATCATGGCGCCATGCACCATCTCGCGGCCGGGATCGCCGCCGTTGCGGCTTTCGGCCGAGATGCGCTGAAGAATACCGATGCCCTGTATCCTCAAGAGAGCGGCACCGAGTAATACGCTGAGGATGACGAGCCCCAGTGTCGCCCAGACGCCGATCATCTTTCCGACGACGATGAATCCGGCGATTTCAGCCAGAGGCATCAGAAAAACGACGACAGGAAGAAGTGATAGGCGCATGTTACGGTGGTCCTGAGAGCGGGTTTCTTCGCGTAAGCGTTGGTTTCTCGCATATAATAAAGAAACCGGGCCGCTATTTGAATGATAGATCGATGCGGACTATATGGGGACTGATCTTTTAATTTTAACGGTGGTTCCGATACGAGATGGGTGCAAACGACTTTGTGACGATCTTTTTCCTGGTGGCGGCGGTGCTGATCTTCTTTCAGCTGCGCAGCGTTCTTGGCCGCCGCACAGGAAATGAGAAGCCGCCGCGCGATCTCTACGGCTCCGCAGATCCGGTAAACGGCCCGACGCCGCCGGATGCCGGCAAGGTGGTGACCTTGCCGCGGCGCGATGGCACCGAAGAGGAAGACCGTTTTGCCGCCATCGATGCCTTCACCCCGGCCGGCACGCCGCTTAATGATTCGCTGCGCGAAGTGAGCAAAGCCGATCCTTCCTTTAATCCGAAGGAATTCGTCAACGGTGCCCGCATGGCCTATGAGATGATCGTCATGGCCTTTGCCGAGGGCGATCGCAAGTCGCTGAAGGGACTGCTGTCGCGTGAGGTCTATGAGGGCTTCGATGCCGCCATCGCCGATCGCGAAGCCAAGGGTGAAAAGGTCAAATCGACCTTCGTCGGCATCGACAAGGCCGATATCGTCACCGCCGAAGTGAAAGGCACGGATGCCCTGATCACCATGCGCATCATCAGCCAGATGATCTCTGCCACCTACGACAAAGCTGGCACCTTGATCGATGGCGATGCTGAAGCTGTTGCCGAGATCAGCGACCTCTGGACCTTTGCCCGCGACACACGTTCGCGCGATCCGAACTGGAAACTCGTGGCGACCGAATCGGAACAATGACGAGCCCATCGCAGGAATTCAGGCTGGAGCCGGTAACCTTCGCCAATCTGAAGGGCTGGGAGGAGGACGATCCTTCCAGCCTTTTTCGCGCCATGAAGGACTGTCGCACTCACATCCGCGATGTGAAGCCCTATCGCACGGGGGCGGTGGGACTGACGGCCGACGATCTCCTGACGCTCCTCGATGCCGCAGAAGGGAAGGAACCGCGCAATGCGGCAGAAGCCCGTGCTTTTTTCGAGGAGCACTGCCAGCCTTTCTTCATTCGCCGGGATGGCGGTGCCAGTGGTTTCGTGACCGCTTTCTTCGAGCCGGAAATAGCCGTTTCGGCTGTGCCAGACGGAACCTATCGGTACCCCTTCTATCGCAGACCGGATGATCTGATCGATTTGGATGATAGCAACCGGCCCGCCGAAATTGATCCGTCCTACATGTTCGGCAGGCTTCAGGGTGGCGCAATTTCCACCTATCCAGACCGCGGCGAGATCGATCGGGGCTATCTCGAGGGCAAGGGGCTGGAAATCGCCTGGGCGAAATCCAAGGTCGACGTCTTCTTCGTGCATGTACAGGGCGCGGCGCGTCTGCGCTATCCGGACGGGCGCCTCGGCCGCATCACCTATGCCGCCAAGGCTGGTCATCCCTTCTCGGCCGTCGGGCGTTTGCTGATCGACCGTGGGCTGCTGGATCGCACGACGATCTCCATGCAGACGATCCGCGACTGGCTCTACGCACATCCGGAGCAGGTCGATGAAGTCCTCTGGCACAATCGGTCCTATATTTTCTTCCGTGAGGCCGATGTCAGCGATCCCGCTCTCGGGCCGATTGCAGCGGCGAAGGTGCCGCTGCTGGCTGGCCGTTCTCTTGCGGTCGACCGGCTCATTCACACTTTCGGTTTTCCCTTCTTCATTCGGTCTGAAAGCCTGACCCATCTCGATGCCGGCAAGCCCTTCGCCCGGCTGATGCTGGCGCTCGATACGGGCTCCGCTATCGTCGGGCCGGCGCGCGGGGATATCTTTACCGGTTCGGGCTACGATGCAGGCGAGCTGGCCGGCACCGTGCGCAACGATGCCGATTTTTATATACTCATTCCGAAGGCGGCGGCGCAGAGGTTCGGCTGATGGCCCCGGAACGGAAGGACAAGGAACGAAAGCTCAGCGCGGAGGATCGCATCCTCTGGGGTAAGGTCGCCAAGAGCACGCGCCCTATGCCAGGACGCGTGGCTGATATCGAGGCCTTCGAAGCCGCACTGCAGGCAGAAGCCGAAAGCGAGGAACGCACCCGGGCTGCAAAGACGAAACCCGTATCTCCCTCGGCTGAAACGCAGGAAGCCCCGGCGCCGGCCAAGCAGCCCGCCGGTCGTCATCATCCGCTCGAACGTCCCGTCAAACGCAAGATCGCGAGGGGTCATCTGGCGCTGGAGGCGAGGATCGACCTTCACGGCCTCTTCCAGAGCGAGGCCCATGGCATGCTTCTGGATTTCCTGATGCGCGCCCATAGCCGCGGCCTGCGCCATGTGCTCGTCATAACAGGTAAGGGCAGCTCCATGGGCAGCGAGGGGGCGCTGAAGCGTGCCGTGCCGCTGTGGTTCTCCAAACCTGAATTCCGGTTCCTGATTTCTTCCTACGAGACGGCAGCGCAGCATCATGGCGGCGAAGGTGCGCTCTATATTCGCCTGTCGCGCCTGAAAGGGGAGAAGCCTTGACCCCGTTCGGCGAAGCGGTTCGCAAGCTGCGCCTGCGCAAGGGCGTCTCGCAGAAGCAGATGGCGGCTGCGCTGAACGTGACTCCGGCTTATTTATCCGCCTTAGAACACGGAAAGCGTGGTCTGCCAACCTTCGATCTCCTGCAGCGCATCGCCGGCTATTTCAACATTATCTGGGACGAGGCCGAGGAATTGTTCCTGCTCGCACGATTTTCCGACCCGCGCGTTGTCGTCGATACATCCGGGCTTGCACCGGAATATACGGCCTTTGTCAACCACTTGGCGGGCAAGATCCGCAACCTTGACGCGGCAACGATCCGCGAACTGTCAAAGGTTCTGGAAAATGCCGGAAAAACCGGCTGAAAACCGCCTTAATCCCCTGTTTTATACCTGATTTCGGGGCCTTCCGTTTGGAACTTCAGGGTGAAACATCCTATATTCAGGCTAGGAAAAACCGCTGATTCGCAAGGGATTGGCGATATTCTCTAAACGCTGGAAAGACTTCAATAAAATGACCGATATTACCGATAATGGCGGCAATGCCGAATATGGTGCAGATAGCATCAAGGTTTTGAAAGGCCTTGATGCCGTGCGCAAGCGTCCGGGCATGTATATCGGTGACACGGATGACGGCTCGGGTCTGCATCACATGGTTTATGAGGTCGTCGACAACGCAATTGACGAAGCCCTGGCCGGCCATGCCGATATCGTGACGGTGACGCTCAATCCCGACGGCTCCGTTACCGTCACGGACAATGGCCGCGGCATCCCGACGGATATTCACAGCGGCGAAGGTGTTTCGGCGGCTGAAGTTATCATGACCCAGCTTCACGCCGGCGGTAAGTTCGACCAGAATTCCTACAAGGTCTCCGGCGGCCTGCACGGCGTCGGTGTTTCGGTCGTCAACGCGCTTTCCGTCTGGCTGCGCCTGAAGATCCGCCGCCAGGGCAAGATCCATGAGATGAGCTTTACCCACGGTGTTGCCGACGCGCCGCTGAAGGTAACAGGCGATGCCGGCGAAGCCACCGGCACCGAAGTCAGCTTCATGCCGAGTGCCGAAACCTTCACCATGACGGAATTCGATTACGGAACGCTGGAGCATCGCCTGCGCGAACTCGCTTTCCTGAATTCCGGCGTCCGCATTCTCTTGACCGACAAGCGGCATTCCGACGTCAAGCAGGAAGAAATGCTCTATGACGGCGGCCTGGAAGCCTTCGTCTCCTATCTCGATCGCGCCAAGAAGCCGCTCGTCCAGAAGCCGGTATCGATCCGCAGCGAGAAGGACGGCATCACTGTCGAAGTGGCGATGTGGTGGAACGACAGCTACCACGAAAATGTGCTCTGCTTCACCAACAACATTCCGCAGCGCGACGGCGGCACCCATATGGCCGGCTTCCGCGCGGCTCTCACGCGTCAGATCACCTCCTATGCCGATTCGTCTGGCATCACCAAGAAGGAGAAGGTGACGCTGACGGGCGACGACTGCCGTGAAGGCCTGACCGCCGTGCTGTCGGTTAAGGTTCCCGATCCGAAGTTCTCCTCGCAGACCAAGGACAAGCTGGTTTCCTCTGAGGTTCGTCCGGTCGTCGAAAGCCTGGTCAACGAAGCCCTCAGCACTTGGCTCGAAGAACATCCGTCCGAAGCCAAGGTTCTGGTCGGCAAAGTCGTCGAAGCTGCTGCGGCTCGCGAAGCCGCCCGCAAGGCGCGCGAACTGACGCGCCGCAAGGGCGCACTGGATATTGCCTCGTTGCCCGGCAAGCTTGCCGACTGCTCCGAGCGCGATCCCGCCAAATCCGAAGTCTTCCTCGTCGAGGGTGACTCGGCAGGCGGTTCGGCCAAGCAGGGCCGCTCGCGCGAAAACCAGGCCATCCTGCCGCTGCGTGGCAAGATCCTGAACGTCGAGCGCGCCCGCTTTGACAAGATGCTGTCGAGCCAGGAAATCGGTACGCTGATCACCGCACTCGGCACCGGCATCGGTAAGGATGAATTCAACGCCGAAAAGCTGCGCTATCACAAGATCATCATCATGACGGACGCAGACGTCGACGGCGCGCATATCCGCACCCTGCTGCTGACCTTCTTCTTCCGGCAGATGCCCGATCTCATCGAGCGCGGCCATCTCTACATCGCCCAGCCGCCGCTCTATAAGGTGACGCGCGGCAAGTCGGTGCAATATGTCAAGGATGAGAAGGCGCTGGAAGAGTATCTCATTGGCCAGGGCACCGAAGATACCAGCCTGCGCCTCGGCAACGGCGAAGTCCGTACTGGCCAGGATCTGCGCGAAGCGATCTATGATGCGCTGCGCCTGCGCACGCTGATCGATAATCTGCATTCCCGCTACAATCGCGCCGTGGTCGAACAGGCTGCAATCGCAGGGGCCCTCAACGCCGAAATGGTCAGCGATCCCACGCGGGCGGAAGCGCTCGTCAACGACGTTGCCAAGCGGCTCGACGTCATCGCCGAGGAAACCGAACGTGGTTGGAGCGGTGCTGTGACCGGCGAGGGCGGCCTGCGCTTCGAGCGCACGGTGCGTGGCGTCAAGGAAGTCGTCTTCCTCGACATGGCGCTCATCGGTTCACAGGATGCCCGCCTGATCGACCAGCTCGGCTCGCGGCTGAAGGAAGTCTATGTCACACCGCCGAAGCTTGTTCGCCGCGATGGCGAGACGGAGATTTCCGGTCCCCGCCAGCTACTGGACACGATCTTTGCCAGCGGCCGCAAGGGGCTGACGCTGCAGCGCTATAAAGGTCTTGGCGAGATGAATGCCGAGCAGCTCTGGGAAACGACGCTTGATCCGAACGTGCGCTCGCTGCTGCAGGTAAAGGTCACGGATGCGACCGATGCCGACGGTCTGTTTGCCCGGCTCATGGGCGATGAGGTCGAGCCGCGGCGCGAATTCATTCAGGATAACGCGCTGAGCGTTGCCAATCTCGACATCTGATCGTTTACATCACATGCAAAAAGGGCCCGCCGGATGTTTCGGCGGGCCCTTTTCTTTTCATCGGTTACTTGGCGATGAAGGTGCCGTTGAAAGCAAGTTCCGAAAGTGGTTTGCGCTGGCTCGGCACCTCGCGCTCGCGCAGCTTTTCCGGAAGCTGGTTCTTGTCACCGATCTTGCCAATCGCGACGGCCGCTTCGACGCGGAAGCCATCCGGAATACCGAGGACTTCATAGGATTTCTCGACGTGGAAGCCAGTCATGCCATGGGCTTCATAGCCGGCTAAATGTGCCTGTATTGCCAGGAAACCCCAAGCCGTTCCGGCGTCGAAGGAATGGCTGTAGCTCGGCTTCTGTTCGGCCGAACCAAGCTCGCCGCTGTGGGTGCGGGAAATGACGAAAAGCAGCGCGCCGGCGGATTTCACCCAACCTTGATTGAAGTCGATCAGGACGCTCAAAAACCGATCCCAATGTTCCGAGCCGCGCAGCGCATAGAGGAAGCGCCAGGGCTGCAGGTTCGAGGCGGAAGGTGCCCAATGCGCTGCTTCCAGAATGGTCAGCAGGTCTGCTTCCGGCATCGCCTCGTTGGAATAGGCGCGCGGCGACCAGCGGTCGAGAAAGAGCTTATCGATCGGATATTGGGATTCGCGGCTGTTGCTTGATGTCATGAGGGCTTCTTTCCTTGGAGATGATTGGCCGTGGGCGGTCGAAGCTGGCCGTTGGCTGGTTATGAAAGGGACGGAAACTTAAACTGGAGCAGTCCAGCTCACGTCAAGCTCCTCGCGGAAGGCGAAGCGCTTGAGGTGGTCGGCAACGACGTTCTGCATGCGCTCAAGGTCTTCGGGCTTTTCGACCGTCAGCGTCATGACGAGGGTGCCGGGCTCGGCTGCCAGATCGAGGAAAGTTTCCGCGCTGAACGGCACCTTGCCGACAGCCGCATCGAATTCCACGCTGAAGCGATGGCTCCAATGCTTGCAGAGCTGCTGGAGATAGCGACTGGCATGGTCGGTCCTGACGTGGGAAATGGATTTTGCCATGGGATTTCTCCGATAAACCTGTTCGCAAACGCGTTGTTTGATACATAGAGGCATCTACATTCGCCAGGTAGACAGTCTGTTTCAAGTTTGCGTTATTCCGGTGAAATTCTGTTTCGCTATGCTGAGCGTCGATAGGAACGTGTGCGACGCGGAGATAGAGTCTTGCTGGTAAATGGAAAATGGACTGAGGATTGGCAGCCTGTCCAGGCCAAGGATGAGAAGGGCGGTTTCGTTCGCCAGATTTCGAGCTTCCGCAACTGGGTGACGCCGGATGGCCGGCCGGGGCCGACGGGCGAGGGCGGTTTCAAGGCGGAAGCTGGCCGCTATCACCTCTACGTCGCGCTGATCTGCCCCTGGGCGTCGCGTACCCTGATCGGCCGCAAGCTGAAGGAGCTGGAAGAGGCTATTTCGGTTTCCGTGGTCGAGCCGGCGCTCTCCAATCAGGGCTGGCGGTTCGGCGATTATCCCGGCGCGACAAAGGACCTTATAAACGGCGCTACCTATATGCATGAAATCTACACGAAGGCCGATCCTCACTTTACCGGCCGCGCCACGGTGCCAGTCCTATGGGACAAGCAGAATGGCACGATCGTCAACAACGAGTCCTCAGATATCCTGCGCATGCTGAATGACGGCTTCGGCGATCTTGCCCGCAACGAGATCGATCTCTATCCGGCCGGCAAGCGGGACGAGATCGACAGCTTCAATGCCCGGATCTATCCCGCGCTCAACAACGGCGTTTACCGCGCTGGCTTTGCAACGACGCAGACTGCTTATGAAGAGGCCTTCAATGAGGTGTTCGATTGCCTCGATCAGGTAGAGACGGAATTAGAGGGCAAGGACTTTCTCTTCACCGGGCATCCAACCGAAAGCGATATCAGGCTCTTCGTCACGCTCGTCCGTTTCGACGTCGCCTATCACGGCCTGTTCAAATGCAATCTCCGCCGGCTGTCGGACTATGCCAATCTCCAGTCCTTCTGTCGCCGGATGCTCGATTGGCCGGGTGTTGCCGAAACGGTGAATTTCGATCATATCAAGCGCGGATACTACTCGATTTCGACGCTCAATCCCACCGGTATCGTGCCGCTCGGACCGGCGCTGGACGAGCTGTTCTGATACTCGACCGAGTTCCAAAACCGGTCTAAGGTCCCCTCGTTCGATGGATCAGGGAGGATCGTCATGAACTGGGAAGAGTTCCGGCAGTGGTCGGAGAAAGCGGCACATTGGGGCGCGGATTACCGCGCATCGCTTCGTGACAGGCCGGTCCGGGCGAAGATGGCGCCGGGCGAAATATCGGCGCATATAGCTGATTCTCCACCGGAATCGGGCGAAGCGATGGAGGATATCTTCAAAGATTTCGAGGATATCCTGGTGCCCGGCATGACGCACTGGCAGCACCCGCGCTTCTTTGCCTATTTCCCAGCCAACGCCGCTCCCGTCTCGGTGGTTGCCGAATATCTGGTCAGCGCCATCGCCGCTCAATGCATGCTCTGGCAGACGTCACCTTCCGCCACCGAGCTTGAAACGAAAGTTGTCGATTGGCTGCGGCAGGCCCTCGGTCTGCCGGAAAGCTTCACCGGCGTCATTCAGGATTCCGCCTCGACAGCAACGCTTGCCGCCGTCCTCGTGATGCGCGAAAGGGCGCTGGACTGGCAGGGCAACAAAAGCGGACTTGCGGCCAACAAAGCGGTGCGCATCTATTCGACCGATCAGGTCCATACGTCCATTGACCGCGCCATCTGGATTGCCGGGGTCGGGCAGGAAAATCTGATGCGGATTCCCTCTGGTGGTCCCAACAAAGCCATGGATCCGAAAGCACTTGCCGATGCGATCGAGCGTGATCGCGCTGCTGGACTGCTGCCGGCCGGCGTCATCGCCTGTGTCGGCGGCACCAGCGTCGGTGCCTGCGATGATATCGCGGCTGTCGTTAAGGTGGCCCATGCGCATGGGCTCTACGTCCATGTCGATGCCGCCTGGGCTGGCTCGGCAATGATCTGCCCGGAGTTCCGCACCCTGTGGCACGGCGTCGAGCATGCCGATTCCGTCGTCTTCAACCCGCATAAATGGCTCGGCGCGCAATTCGATTGCTCCGTCCAGTTCGTGCGCGAGCCGGAGACGCTGGTCCGCACGCTGGCGATCCAGCCCGAATATCTCCGCACGCATGGCCATGACGGTATCATCAATTACTCGGAATGGTCGGTGCCGCTTGGGCGCCGCTTCCGCGCGCTCAAACTTTGGTTCCTGTTGCGCTATCACGGCCTGGAAGGATTGCGGACGATGATCCGAAATCATGTGTCCTGGTCGCAGAATCTGGCTAAGCGTCTCGCCGCCGAGCCCGATTTCGAAATCGTCACCGAACCGTTCCTATCGCTGTTTTCCTTCGATCACAAGGCGCCCGAGGGTATCGATCAGGAAAGCCACACCCAGGGGCTACTCAATGCCATCAACAATGATGGCCGCATCTATCTGACGCAGACCCGCGTTGGCGGCAGGTTGGTCATCCGCTTTCAGGCCGGCCAGTTTGAGGCGACGGCTGATGACATCAATATGGCTTTCGATGCCATCGTCGAAATCGCCAGGTCATTATCCCCGAACTAGAAAAGCTGTTTTTCCGGCGCGAAGAGCCGAGCCGTGCTAGGCTCCTCAAAATCGATTGGTGACACTGGTGAATAACTCGTTCATATATGGTGCCAGCAATTTTATCGTAAGAGTAATATCGTCTTTGAAGATGCAGGGAAGGAAAATCCATGAAACTGTTGCGTGTTGGCGAAGTCGGCAAGGAAAAGCCGGCGCTTCTGGATAGCGACGGCAAGATCCGAGATCTCTCCGCCCACGTGGCCGATATCGGCGGTGAGGCCATTTCGCCCGCAGGTCTCGCGAAGATCGCAGCCCTTGATCCGAAAAGCCTACCTGAATTGCCGGAAGGCCGCCTCGGTGCCTGCGTTGCGGGCACCGGCAAGTTCATCTGCATCGGCCTGAACTTCTCTGATCATGCCGCCGAAACCGGCGCGACCGTGCCGCCGGAGCCGATCATTTTCATGAAGGCAAGCTCGGCCATCGTCGGCCCGAACGACAATGTGCTGATCCCGCGCGGCTCCGAAAAGACCGACTGGGAAGTCGAGCTTGGCGTCGTTATCGGCAAGACGGCAAAATATGTCAGCGAAGCCGATGCGCTTGATTATGTCGCCGGTTACTGCGTTTCCCACGACGTCTCCGAGCGCGCCTTCCAGACCGAGCGCTCCGGACAGTGGACCAAGGGCAAGTCCTGCGACACCTTTGGCCCGATCGGCCCTTGGCTGGTCACCAAGGATGAGATTGCCGATCCGCAGAATCTCGGCATGTGGCTGAAGGTCAACGGCAAGATGATGCAGAACGGCTCGACCAGGACCATGGTCTATGGCGTTGCCCATCTCGTCTCCTATCTCAGCCAGTTCATGTCGCTACATCCCGGCGACGTCATCTCCACCGGCACGCCTCCGGGCGTCGGCATGGGCATGAAGCCGCCGCAGTACCTGAAGCCGGGCGATGTCGTTGAGCTGGGCATAGAAGGCTTGGGCACGCAGCGCCAGACCTTCCTGGCCGACGCGTAAGGCGTGCGAAGCTCAGGAACTTTAACCTTTTGAGATCATTCTTGATGCCGGGGAAGCAATTCTCCGGCGTTTTTTATCGATAAGAACCAATTGTAGTTATGTTGCTCTGCAGCAAAAACTGCTAGGTTGGATTATAGGAAGGATAATGATCGCGCACGAGGAACCGTCATTATCCTGCTGCACAGCGCGACCGGAGGAGCGCCGCAGTGAAGGCAGCGACACGCAAGGCGCGTGCGCTTCAATGATTTAGGTGATCTGCGCGGCCGAATGCCCTCGCATCACGAAAGGTAAAGCCCCCATGTTTTATCAGTTTTACGAACTCAATCACGCCGCTCTCGCACCCTTTCGCGCCGCGGCGGACATGATGCGCCTGGCCTATGCCAATCCCCTTAATCCCCTTTCGCATACGGTATTCGGCCGCACCTTGACGGCCAGTCTCGAAGTTTTCGAGCGCACCACCCGGCGCTACGGCAAGCCGGAATTCGGCCTTCCGGAGACGGTGATCGACGGCAAACCGGTCTCGGTTCACGAAAAGATCGTCTGGAAGAAGCCCTTCTGCAATCTCATCCATTTCGAGCGCAGCCTGCCCGCCGGCCACAGCGCCGATCCGCGCATCCTGATCGTCGCGCCGATGTCGGGCCATTATGCGACGCTGCTGCGCGGCACCGTGGAAGCACTGCTGCCGGGTGCCGATGTCTACATCACCGATTGGATCGATGCCCGCATGGTGCCGATGACTGAAGGCACCTTCGATCTCGACGACTATATCGATTACATCATCGAGATGCTGCACCACCTCGGGCCGGATACGCATGTCGTCGCCGTCTGCCAGCCGTCGGTGCCTGTCCTGGCCGCCGCTGCTGTGATGGAAGCGGCGGGTGATCGCCTGGCACCCTCATCCATGACGCTGATGGGTGGCCCGATCGATACCCGCATCAATCCGACGGCGGTCAACCAGCTTGCCAAGGAAAAGCCGCTGGAATGGTTCGCCGACAATGTGGTCATGAACGTGCCCTGGCCGCAGCCGGGCTTCATGCGGCCGGTCTACCCCGGCTTCCTGCAGCTTTCCGGCTTCATGTCGATGAACCTCGACCGACATATGATCGCGCACAAGGACTTCTTTGTGCACCTCGTCAAGAATGACGGCGAACCGGCGGAGAAGCACCGCGATTTCTACGATGAATATCTGGCGGTCATGGATCTGACGGCGGAATTCTATCTGCAGACGGTCGATCAGGTCTTCATGAAGCATGCGCTGCCAAAGGGCGAGCTGATGCATCGCGGCGAGCGCGTCGATCCCTCAGCTATTCGCAACGTCGCGCTTCTAACCGTCGAAGGCGAAAACGACGATATCTCCGGCGTCGGGCAGACGCATGCGGCGCAGACCATCTGCACCAATATCCCCGACCATATGCGCATGCACTACCTGCAGCCGGATGTCGGCCACTACGGCGTCTTCAACGGCTCGCGCTTCCGCCGCGAAATTGCGCCGCGCATCCTGGCCTTCACCCGCGAACATGCCCGCACCGGCCGGTCGGTGGTCAAGCGGGTCATCAAGGGCGGAAAATCCGCTTGAAAGAAGTAAGATCAAATAGATAGGGCAGTTCGGAACTTGTTGATGAGCCGAACTGCCCTACTATGCAAAATATTAGCTTTTGTTGAATTATCCGCGCCGATTCAAGCACTTGTCCGATTCCATCAAGCGATCCCATTGAAGCCTCACGAATAGGTTACCATCTCGATTCCGGCGGTACCGCAGAGATGATCGGGCCGTTTACCGCGCCGCGCGTCCTTGGAACGCGCTGAGATGCAGGTAGAGCTTTAAAAACCGCGCAGAAGCCTGACCATTGACCGGTGTCGGTCGAGGGGCAATGCGCAGTGCGAGGATACCTGACAATGAACCAATCTGCATTGCTTCGCCCGGATTGGACTCCGGCTACTATTGCCCTGATGGTGCTTGGCTTCGTGGTCTTCTGGCCGCTTGGCTTCGCCATGCTCGCCTATATTCTCTTCGGAGAACGTTTGCGGGAATTCAAACGGGATGTGAATGAAAGGACCGACGGCATGTTTGCTGGCTGCGGACGCTATCGCAATCGTCATCGCCATTCCTTTTCCTCCACCGGCAACGTCGCCTTCGACGACTGGCGCCGGGCAGAGCTTGAGCGCCTCGAACAGGAGCGCCGCAAGCTGGACGAAATGCGCGCCGAATTCGATGCTTATGCTCGCGAACTGCGCCGCGCCAAGGATCAGGAAGAATTCGACCGCTTCATGCGCGAGCGCAACAGCGTCAAGCGCAATGACAATGGCGGCTCGCCAACCGAGTTCAAGACGCCGTGACGGGAGTTCCGTCACGAGGTCAAAACCGGCATCGCTCGATGCCGGTTTTTCTTTGCCAGAAATCCCCGCGAATCATATAAAACTGCCTCATGTTTCCGCTGCTCTCCAGACCCCGCAAACCGCAAGCCAAGGTGGCCGCACCGGAAACGCGTACGCTCGATGTTGCCGGCCGGTTGATGCCCCTGACGATCCGCCAGCACGAGCGCGCCACCCGCATCACGCTCCGGATCGAGCCTGGCGGGCGATCGCTGAAGATGACCATCCCGCGTGGCCTGGCGGCACGCGAGGTCAATGCCTTCCTCGATAGGCATCAGGGTTGGCTGCTGACCAAGCTCGCGAAATTCTCCGTCGACAACAGCCTGCGCGGCGGCAGCGAAATCCTCCTGCGCGGCGTGCGCCACCGGATCGAGCACACCGGAACCTTGCGGGGCCTCACCGAAGCCATCGTCGTCGAGGGCGTTCCGGTGCTGCGCGTCAGCGGCATGCCGGAACATGCCGGCCGCCGCATCGCCACTTTCCTGAAGAAAGAGGCCCGCGCCGATCTAGAAAAGCTCGTGACTGTCCACGCCAAGGCCATCCGCGCCAGCGTCACGTCCGTCACCATGAAGGATACCCGCAGCCGTTGGGGCTCCTGCTCCTCGCAAGGGAACCTGAGCTTCTCCTGGCGCATCGTCATGGCGCCGCCCCTGGTCATCGATTACCTCGCCGCCCACGAAGTCGCACATTTGCGCGAAATGAACCATGGCCCGCGCTTCTGGGCGCTCTGCCGCAAACTCTGCCCCGATATGGACGAGGCCAAAGCCTGGCTGAAGCGCCACGGCAGCCAGCTGCATGCGATTGATTTTGATTGAGCTGCATAGAGGTGCGCAAGGCAATCGCATATAGGCAGGTTGGCCCATCATCCGTCCTCTCACAGTTCGCTTCGCTCAACTGTTCGAGTCCACCTTCTCCCCGCACGCGGGGCGAAGGAGTTTTGCCAGATTGCCCCTCTTCCCGTCAAAACGGGGAGAGGGCTGGGTGAGGGGCACTTTCTATTTCATATACGATGGCCTTGGAGCCACGCAAAAATCCCCCCAACGTCGCCTTTAGGCTCGACTCTTGCGAAATTTCGTGTCACTCCGCTGCCATGAACCCCGATATCAAAATTTGTGGTCTGAAGACGCCGGAGGCGGTGGATCGTGCTCTTGAGCGCGGTGCTACCCATATCGGCTTTATCTTCTTTGAAAAAAGCCCGCGCTATATCGAGCCGGATCTCGCCGGCGAGCTTGCCGAGCGCGCGCGCGGCAAGGCGAAGGTTGTCGCCGTCACGGTCAACCCGACCAATGACGATCTCGATGAGATCATGTCGTTGGTGAAGCCGGATATGCTGCAGCTCCACGGCAATGAGAGCCCCGAGCGTGTCTTGACCATCAAAGCGGTCTATAATGTCCCCGTCATGAAGGCCATGTCGGTGCGAGACGCCGACGATCTAAAGCGGGTGGAATCCTATATCGGTATTGCCGACCGCTTCCTGTTCGACGCCAAGCCGCCTGTTGGTTCGGAGCTGCCGGGCGGAAATGGCGTATCCTTCGATTGGAGCTTGATGAGTTGGGTCGACGATCGGGTGGACTATATGCTGTCCGGCGGTGTCAACAAGGACAATGTCGCCGAGGCACTGGCCTCCACCAAGGCCAGCGGTATCGATCTTTCCTCGGCGCTGGAAAGTGCGCCTGGTGTGAAGGATCTCGGCAAGATCGACCAGTTTTTCGACGCTTTTGCAGAAGCATGTCTGCCGGAACCGGCAGCAGGGAGTAGAAAGTGAACCAGACGCCTAAACTCAATTCCTTCCGCTCCGGCCCCGACGAGGATGGCCGTTTCGGCATTTACGGCGGACGTTTCGTAGCCGAAACGCTTATGCCGCTGATCCTGGATCTGCAGGAGGAATGGGCGAAGGCGAAGGACGATCCGGCCTTCCAGGCAGAGCTGAAGGCTCTCGGCACGCATTATATCGGCCGCCCGAGCCCGCTTTATTTCGCCGAGCGCCTGACGGCCGAGCTTGGCGGCGCCAAGATCTACTTCAAGCGTGAAGAGCTGAACCACACCGGCTCGCACAAGATCAACAACTGCATCGGCCAGATCCTGCTCGCCAAGCGCATGGGCAAGACCCGCATCATCGCTGAAACCGGCGCCGGTCAGCATGGCGTGGCCTCGGCGACGGTTGCCGCCCGCTTCGGCCTGCCCTGCGTCGTCTACATGGGCGCGACCGATGTCGAGCGCCAGGCGCCGAACGTCTTCCGCATGAAGCTCTTGGGCGCCGAGGTTGTTCCGGTAACGGCCGGCAGCGGCACGCTGAAGGACGCCATGAACGAAGCCCTTCGCGACTGGGTCACCAATGTCGACGACACCTATTATCTGATCGGTACGGCCGCCGGCCCGCATCCCTATCCGGAAATGGTTCGCGATTTCCAGGCCGTGATCGGCACCGAAGCCCGCGCGCAGATCCTGGAAGCCGAAGGCCGCTTGCCGGATCTCGTCATAGCGGCTGTTGGCGGCGGCTCGAATGCCATCGGCATCTTCCATCCGTTCCTGGATGACGAGGGCGTCAAGATCGTCGGCGTCGAAGCCGGCGGCAAGGGCCTGCAGGGTGATGAGCATTGCGCCTCCATCACCGCCGGTTCGCCCGGCGTGCTGCATGGCAACCGCACCTACCTGCTGCAGGATGGCGACGGCCAGATCAAGGAAGGTCATTCGATTTCGGCCGGCCTCGATTATCCCGGCATCGGCCCGGAACATTCCTGGCTGAACGATATCGGCCGCGCCGAATATGTGCCGATCATGGACCATGAGGCGCTCGAAGCCTTCCAGACGCTGACGCGCCTCGAAGGCATTATCCCGGCGCTCGAGCCGAGCCATGCGCTCGCCGAAGTGATCAAGCGCGCCCCCAAGATGGGCAAGGATGAGATCATCCTGATGAACCTCTCCGGCCGTGGTGACAAGGACATCTTCACCGTCGGCAAGATTCTGGGAATGTGAGTTAGACGCCATGACCGCACGTATGGACAAACGCTTCGCCGCTTTGAAGGCTGAAGGCCGCCCGGCACTCGTCACCTATTTCATGGGCGGCGATCCCGATTACGAGACCTCCCTCGGCATCATGAAGGCGCTGCCGGAAGCCGGCGCCGACGTTATCGAACTCGGAATGCCCTTTTCCGATCCCATGGCCGACGGTCCCGCGATCCAGCTTGCCGGCCAGCGCGCCCTGAAGGCCGGCCAGACGCTGAAGAAGACCCTGCAGCTCGCCGCCGATTTCCGGAAAGTCGATGCCGATACGCCGATCGTGATGATGGGCTATTACAATCCGATCTACATCTACGGTGTCGAAAGGTTCCTCGATGATGCGCTGGCTGCCGGCATCGACGGCCTGATCGTCGTCGACCTGCCGCCGGAAATGGATGACGAGCTTTGCATTCCGGCGATCCGCAAGGGCATCAACTTCATCCGCCTGGCAACGCCGACCACCGACGACAAGCGCCTGCCGACGGTTCTGAAGAACACGACCGGCTTCGTCTATTACGTCTCTATGAACGGCATCACCGGTTCGGCGCTGCCGGATCCGTCGCTTGTGTCGGGCGCCGTCAAGCGCATTAAGCAGCACACCGAGTTGCCGGTCTGCGTCGGCTTCGGCGTCAAGACCGCCGAGCACGCCAAGCTGATCGGCGCTGCCGCCGATGGCGTCGTCGTCGGTACCGCGATCGTCAATCAGATTGCCACCAGCCTCACGAAGGATGGCAAGGCAACGGCAGACACCATCCAGGCTGTCGCCACCCTGGTGCGCGGCCTGTCGACGGGAACGCGTTCCGCCCGCCTTGTTGCCGCCGAATAGTTTCCCCATATAGGCCTCTCAGCAATCCCCTGCGGATTGAGGGAAAAGCCCTATGGGCATTTGGTGACGACTAGGATATCGATTAATTCGGTCGATTAGGAGTTTCGAATTGAACTGGATCACGAACTACGTCCGCCCGCGGATCAATTCCATGCTGGGCCGTCGCGAGGTTCCGGAGAATCTCTGGATCAAGTGCCCGGAAACGGGCGAAATGGTCTTCCATAAGGATCTGGAAGAGAACAAGTGGGTCATCCCCGCATCCGGCTTCCACATGAAGATGCCGGCCAAGGCCCGTCTTGCCGATCTCTTCGACAATGGTGAATACGAAGCCCTGCCGCAGCCGAAGGTCGCGCAGGACCCGTTGAAGTTCCGCGACTCGAAGAAATATACCGACCGCCTGAAGGACAGTCGCCTCAAGACCGAGCAGGAGGATACGATTCTTGCCGGCCTCGGCAAGGTCCGTGGTCTGAAGCTCGT
Source organism: Rhizobium sp. ERR 1071 (assembly GCF_007828675.1). Lineage (NCBI taxonomy): Bacteria > Pseudomonadati > Pseudomonadota > Alphaproteobacteria > Hyphomicrobiales > Rhizobiaceae > Rhizobium > Rhizobium sp. ERR 1071. The sequence continues at coordinate 98,585 of NZ_VITM01000012.1, forward strand.
GGCTGTCGTGCATGAATTCAACTTTATCGGCGGTTCGCTCGGCATGGCCGCCGGCGAAGCCATCGTGAAGGCTTTCGAGCGCGCTATCGCCGAAAAGTGTCCGCTGGTCATGTTCCCGGCTTCGGGCGGCGCCCGCATGCAAGAAGGCATCCTGTCGCTGATGCAGCTGCCGCGCACGACGGTCGCCGTCGACATGCTGAAGGAAGCTGGCCAGCCCTACGTCGTGGTTCTGACCAACCCGACGACCGGCGGCGTCACGGCCTCCTACGCCATGCTGGGTGACATTCATCTCGCCGAACCCGGCGCCGAAATCGGCTTTGCCGGCAAGCGCGTGATCGAGCAGACGCTGCGCGAAAAGCTTCCCGAGGGCTTCCAGACCTCGGAATACCTGCTGGAGCACGGGATGGTGGACATGGTCGTCAAGCGTCATGACATTCCGGACACTTTGGCGACGCTTCTGAAGATCCTGACCAAGGCGCCGGCAAACGACGTATCGGTCAAGAACAAGAATGGCGCGGCACTGGCGATAGCAGCGAGCGCCTGACATCATCGATTGCCGACGGGCGGAGGTGCGGGATGACGTCTATGGATCAGTCCGCAATGAGCGAGGCAGCACGCGAGATCGAGAAGCTCATGGGATTGCATCCCAAGGGCTTCGATCTGTCTCTGGAACGAATAACCCGCCTGCTCGACGTCCTCGGAAATCCCCACCAGAAATTGCCGCCGGTGATCCATGTCGCCGGCACCAATGGCAAGGGTTCGGTGACGGCCTTTTGCCGTGCACTGCTCGAAGCGGGTGGCTATAGCGTCCATGTCCATACCTCGCCGCATCTCGTCAACTGGCACGAGCGCTACCGTATCGGCGTCAAGGGTGGCCGCGGCAAGCTCGTCGACGATACCGTGTTCGCCGATGTGCTCAGGCGCATCGCCAAGGCGAATGAGGGGCAGAAGATCACCGTCTTCGAAATCCTGACGGCCGCGACCTTTCTCCTCTTTGCCGAGCATCCGGCTGATGTCGCGATCATCGAGGTCGGACTTGGCGGCCGTTTCGATGCCACCAATGTCCTTTCCGATCCGGCCGTTTCCGTCATCATGCCGATCTCGCTCGATCACCAGCCCTATCTCGGCGACCGCGTCGAACTGATCGCAGCGGAAAAGGCAGGCATCATGAAGCCGGGCCATCCCGTCGTCATCGGCCATCAGGACTATGATGCCGCGCTCGACGTGCTGATCTCCACGGCCGAGCGGCTTCGTTGCCCGACCGCCGTCTTCGGCCAGGATTTTTCCGCCCATGAGGAATATGGCAAGCTGGTCTATCAGGACGAGTTCGGTTTGGCCGATCTGCCGCTGCCGCGGCTGCCGGGCCGTCACCAATATGGCAATGCCGCTGCCGCCATCCGCGCCGTCAAGGCCGCTGGTTTCGTCGTCACCGAAGCGATGATGGAAAAGGCGATGACATCGGTCGAATGGCCGGGCCGCCTGCAGCGGCTGACGGAAGGCGATCTGGTGGCAAATGCGCCCGAACGCGCCGAGATCTGGATCGATGGCGGCCACAATCCTGGCGCCGGCGAAGTCATCGCCGAGGCCATGGCCAATTTTGAAGAGCGTCAGCCGCGGCCCTTATTCCTGATCATTGGAATGATCAACACCAAGGATCCAATCGGCTATTTCAAGGCTTTTGCCGGTCTTGCGGAGAAAGTCTATTGCGTGCCGATTCGCGGCAGCGAAGCCATGGTCGATCCGGTCATCCTGGCGAATGCCGCCTACGATGCCGGTCTGATCGCAGAGCCCATGTCGACTGTGGGCGAGGCGCTGGATGCGATCAAGGCTATGACTGTGGCGAATTCGCCGGCACCGCGCATCCTGATCGGCGGTTCCCTCTATCTGGTCGGCGATGTTCTTGCCGACAACGGCACGCCGCCGCGGTAATTCCGGCGGGGTTGTTACTCACCACCTGCTCTCGTGCTTCGAGACGGCCCTGCGGGCCTCCTCACCATGAGGGCCGCTCCTCATCTGGTTGGCAACTCGCTCCACCTCATCCTGAGCCTGTCGAAGGATCAGGGCGGCGGCCCATGAGCAAGTGCAAGCACAACACCGTTGTTGAGGCGCGAAGCCTCGAAGGGAGAAGATGGCCTGTGCTCTCCGACCAACAAAAAACCCCGCCGAAGCGGGGCTCTTGTTCCATACAATCGATACGGATTAGGCTGCGCTGGAGATCCAGCTCTGCAGGGCCGTCTTGGGAGCGGCGCCGACCTTGATGTCAGCGACTTCGCCAGCCTTGAACATGGCGAGCGTCGGGATCGAGCGAACGCCGAACTGGGCGGCCAGTTCCGGATTCTCGTCGATGTTGAGCTTGGCAACCTTGACCTTGCCTTCGAACTGCACGGCGAGCTCTTCCAGAGCCGGGGCGATCATCTTGCACGGACCGCACCATTCGGCCCAGAAATCAACGACGACAGGCTCTGCAGACTGCAGCACTTCGGTGGCGAAGTTGGAGGTATCGACTTTAACGGTAGCCATAGGCTGCTCCTTACCAGGATTTACGGGTTGCTAGATATGTGATGGTGCGGTGCCCAGATTTCAATATCTGGTATTTCACTTTGTCTCGAGCTCCGCAAGCGCCAATGCAAGCACCTCGTCCGACAGCGTGTAGATCGAGGCATTTTCGGTATAGACCAGCATGCAGTCGATGCGCTTTCCCGGATAGAGCGGCGAAAGGATCTCGCGATAGATGGCAAGCTGCGCCTTATGCGCGAAGGGGATGTTGCTTTCCCAGTCAGGCGGCACGCGATTCGTCTTATAGTCGAGGATGACGACGCGGTCGTCCAGATCAGCCAACCGGTCGATGCGGCCGGAGACGGCATAGGATTGGTTGCCGAGCTTCAGCGTACCCATGATCGAGACTTCGGCTTGCGCATGGGTGCTGAAGGTGCCCTGCAGGTCAGGATGCGACAGCAGCGCCATGACGGACTTCACCAGCGCCTCTTGCTCGGCCTGAGGCCAGAAGCGCGCCGCTCGTTCGGCATAGCGACGGGCGGCATCGGCGCGCTCCTCGGGCGCGATTTCGGGCAAGGTCTGCAGCATGCGGTGAATGAAACGGCCTTTCTGAAGGGCGCGGTCGGTTTTGGTTTTCTCGCCGAAAAGCGCCGAAGTCACCAACAGATCGTCGGCTTCCTCGTCGATGACGGTGCCGACGCCGGAGGGGCTGAGCGGCCGCGGTAGGCTTTTTTGCGGCGGCAATGGCCGGCTGAGACCCGCCGGCAGGCCGACGCGCTCCGAACGCTTCTCATGCTCTCTTGCGGTCTCGAATTCGAGCTGAACCTGGGCAACCCGCCAGCTCAAGCCCTGCCAGTCGCCATCCGGGCCGGTGAAGGTCTTCTGCGTGCAGTACAGTTCTTGCCCGCGCAGCGCCGCGGAAATCATCGCATGCCAGGTATCGGCATTCTCGCGGATGCCGCGGTAGCCGCAAATGATCAGGCGGTCGGCGGCGCGTGTCATGCCAACATAGAGCAGGCGGCGATATTCCTCCTCCGCCAGTGCCTGCAGCCGCGCCGTATCGGCCTGCGTCAGCGAATTGGCGAGCGCCGAGATCGGCACCCAGACCGGCAGCGGGATTTCGTCCCTATCGGCTTCGATCAGCCGCAGCTTCGGCAGATGCGTATGGGTAAAGGCCTTGCCGCCACCATCGACGAGGAAGACGATCGGTGCCTCCAGCCCTTTCGAGGCATGCACCGTCATGATCCGCACTTCGTTGCGGCCCTTGTCCTGCTCGCGCTTGACCGTCGGTGCTTCCAGCTCCAGCGTCGAGATGAAGGATTGCAGGCCGGGCAGGCCGCTGGTTTCATGATCGAGCGTGAAGGTCAGGAATTCGTCGAGAATATCGCTGACTTCGGTGCCGAGCCGCGCCAGAAATTTCCGCCTGCCGCCGAAGCTGCCAAGCACGCGGGCATAGAAATCATGCACGGGCAGGCTCTTGGACAGAGCAAGAAAGGTTTTCAGCCGTTCGACCACCTGCCTGAAGCGGTCATGGCCGTCGGCGGCAAATCTCTGCAGATGGCTCCAGACGCCTTCCTCGTCATCGCGATAGGCGGCGACCGCAAAGACATCCTCTTCGCTGAGGTCGAACAAGGGGCTCTTCAGCAGCGCACAGAGCGAGAGATCGTCCTCCGGCAGCAACAGGAAACGGCCAAGCGCCAGAAGATCCTGAATGGCGATATGGCTCGTCAGCACCAGACGATCGGCGCCGGCGACGGGAATGTTGCCGCGCCGCTTCAGCGCTCGGGTCAGCGCGTTGACGAAGCTGTCGCGCTTGCGCACCAGCACGAGAATGTCGCCGGCCTCGATGAAACGCGCCTTACCCTTCTCAATGATCGTTTCCCGGCCGATGAGATTGCCGATCGTATGCGCCATCCGCCGCGCCAGGATGGCAGCAGGTGCGCTCTCCGGGGTCGAATCGAACGGTGCCGTCCAATCCTCTTCCTTGGCGGCCGGCTCCGGCGCAATCATTTCCCAGAGATCGACGGCGCCGGGGTGGCCGATGCGGCTGGAACGATGCACGACAGGCTCGTTAACGGCGCTAAGCCCCCGAGCATTCTCCGGACTGGTAAAGACATGATCGACGGCGCCGAGCACATCGGCCGTCGAGCGGAAGGACAGCGGCAGGCGGATCGATGAGAATTGCTGGCCGCTCGCCGCCACGCGCCGTCTTGTGCGGTCGCTCTCCTCGGAGAATCGTTCGGGCCGGGCGCCCTGGAACGAATAGATCGACTGCTTCTCGTCACCCACGGCAAAGATCGTGCGCAGCGTCGGCCGGGCGCTGTCACCGGAGAAGAAATCCTCCGCCAACGACTGGATGACGCTCCACTGGATCGGGCTCGTATCCTGCGCTTCGTCGACGAGAATGTGATCGATGCCCTGATCCAGCTTGTAGTGGATCCACGGCCCGACATCCTTCTTGGTAAGAAGGTCGGCCGTGCGGGTGATGAGGTCTTCGAAATCGAGCTGGCTGCGCCGCTTCTTCAGCTCCTCATAGTCGCGATTCAGACGATCGGCGAGAATGAGCGCAGCATGGGTGGCCCGATACATCCGCATCAGCTTCAGCCGGTCGCGGCTGGCAACGACATGGGCGCGCGCCGCAGCCACGGCATCGGCGAGGGCAGGCACATCGGCGAGCATTGCCTTGACGAAGAACTGGCTGTCCGATTTCGGCTCGCCCTTGGCGGTCAGCATGGCCTTTTCGAGGATCTCGGCGCGGGCAAGCGGATCTGCCTCGCGCTTGGCAAGGCGCAGCGCATAAGCCACTTCCTGAGCCTTGGCACCGCCCTTCTCGTCGGCAAGCGTTAGGTAAAGCTCCAGCGTTGCACCAGACAGACCGGGCAACGGCCAATATTGCTCGGCAATGCTCCTTTCCGTCTCACCGGGCGAAAGGCCAAGCCGAGCAAGCAACGCAGTTTCGACACCGCCGTTGCGTTCGGCCGTCTCGGTAAAGCGGCGGATCGCATTGCGATTGGCAATGATATCGCCAAGTAGCGTCTCAAGTCCCGATTCGTCACCGAGATCGAGGACATAATCGAAGGCCCGCGCCAATTCGGCGTCGCCGTGGGGCGTCGTGGATGTCAGCAGCGCACGGCGCGCATCGTCGAGCAGGACTTCGGCCGCCCGATCATCGAGTACGGAGAAGTGGCCGGCGACATTGGCCTCGAGCGGGAACTGATGCAGCAAGGCCTCGCAAAACGCGTGGATGGTCTGGATCTTTAGTCCGCCTGGCGTTTCCAGCGCCTTGGCAAAAAGCCGCCGCGCCGCTGCGAGCTTGAATAGATCCGGCTCCTTGCCCTCGATATCGGCAATACGCGTCTTCAGCTCGTCGTCCGGCATGGTTGCCCAGGCAGCGAGCCTGTCGAAGACGCGGTTGGACATTTCGGAGGCCGCGGCCTTGGTATAGGTAAGGCAGAGGATCGCCGAGGGCCGCGCGCCGGAAAGAAGCAGGCGGATGACGCGTTGCGTCAGCACATGCGTCTTGCCGGAGCCGGCATTGGCCGAAACCCAGGCCGAGCGTTCGGGGTCAGAGGCGATCGATTGCTGGATCGTCGTCCAGCTGATCCAGACGCCGGGATCGTCGCTTTCGGGCAGGATGGCGATATCATCGGCGGGAAAGTCACTCATCGCCGCCGCCTTCCTGCTCGGTCTCGGCCGTCGACCATTCCGAAACGCGGGCGAGGTGATCGTAGTCACCGCCATATTCGAACTGCTGGGCGGGGATCAGCCGCGAGGAAAACCCCTTGTCGCCCGATTGCAGCAGCGACACGAATTTCACCAGCTGGTCCATCGATTCCTGCGCGAGATCCATAGCCGACTTGGTTTCCGCCTTGCCGCCGCGGCTGGAATGCTCGTTGTTGACCTGGTCGACCTTGAAGCGATCGCCGGGCCGCAGCCTAACATAAAGCAGGTTCTCGGGGATCAGTGCGCCGATATTGCGGAAAGCACCGGCCTTCAGCGCATAGGCTTCCAGTGCCAGCTGTGGATCGAGCAGCGCACGCGCTTGTGGCGGAGAGGGATTGTAGCCGGTCTTGTAGTCGATGAGGTCTGCGCCCTTGTCGTTCTTAATGTCGATACGGTCGGCAACGCCGGTCAACCGAATGCCGATCGGCTCGATCTCCACGCCGGCCGGCACTTCCGTCGCCGTCTTGCGAACCGCCGGCCGCCGTTCCGCTTCCCAATCAAGGAAGGCGCGCGCCACCTCGCGAAAGCGCGGGCGCCAGACGCTGTCGATATGGACGGGCAGCCGCTCGGCATCGAAGAGCTCGGCGATGATCCGATCCATGGCCAGCGCCGCATCCGCCGTGCCGGCCACATGCCCTTCGCGGACGAAACGATCGATGATCTTGTGATAGAGCGTACCACGTTCGGCTGGGCCGGGATCGCGATTGAACGGCTCCACAGGATCGAGCCGCAGCACGCGCCGGGCATAGATGGAGTAGGGGTCCCGCCGCAGCCGGCCCACTTCGCTGAAGGAATAGCTTTTCGGCTGCAGTTCCGCCGGCGGCTTCGGTGCCGGCCGCAGCGCCGGAGCCTGATTTTCGCCCTCGTCGATCATCCCTGCCCAATGGCGATACTGGTCGCCGCGCGCCTTCATTGCGTCCTCTAATTCTTTGCCGCCAAGCGCTATCAGCCGCTGCAGCCAGCGCGACGCGACTGTCGGTGTCGAGCCCTGACGCAGCGCGCGGGAATAGATCAGATCGCGCGTGCCGTTCGCCATTTCGAAATCGTGCGCGAGCTGGCCGATGCGGCGCTCCGGCGGCTCCAGGCCGATCTCTGTCTTCATGCCGCGCGAAATGAAGGGATTGTTTGCCGTCTGCCCCGGCCAGGATCCTTCGTTCAACCCGCCGAGGATCAGCGTGTCGACGCTCTGTAGGCGTGCTTCCAGCGTACCGAAGATGAAGAGGCGAGGATGGCTGAGCGCCCGCGGCTTCACCGCTTGGCCGACGCAGAGCGCGGCCATGATATCGATCCACTGCACGCCATCGGCCTCAAGCTGACCCTCGGTCTCAATGATATCCCGGAGTAGGCTGGCAAGCGTGTCCCCGGCTTCGCCCGCCCAAAGGCCTGCCAGGCTGCCACGCTCGTCGACGGCGACGGCTTCCAGGGCACGGCCGGTGCGCTCCGCCCAATCCGAAAGTGTGAGGAGGCCTTCTGACGCGGGCAGGGAAAGCGTCGATACCAGAGGTTCGCATGCCGCGGTCACTCGCTGGGCCAGCGCCCGCGCATGCTCGATGGTCTCAGGCGGCAGTGCTTTGCGCCATTGCGGCGTATGGCGGTCATTGGCCTGCTCCGCCACGCGGTCGTCAAGCAGGGCTCCCAGCCGACTGATCTCGACGTGATCGACGCCGCCCCTGAGCGCAAGAACCTCCAGCGCATCGACTCCTGGCTGGTGTATTTCCGCCGACAGGCCGAACAAGGCGAGGGGATGCTTGAGCAGTGAGACGACGGCAACGGGATCGCCAGGGCGAAGGGATGCCTCCAGCAGCAATTGCAGCAACGTACCCTGTGGCGTGGCATTCAGCGGCGTCCCGGCCGAATCGTCGGCGGTGATGCCGAAACGGGCAAGCTCGGCCGTCACACGCCGGGCGAGATTGCGGTCGGGCGTGATCAAGGCCGCCTGGCTTTCACCGCCGTTGCGCCCCGGCTTATCCAACGCCAGCCGCAAGGCGATGGCGATCGCGGTCGCCTCCTCGCGTTCATTGGCTGCTTCGATCAGCGCGACATCGGCAAATGCGCCCGAGATCGCATCGGGAGCGAGCGTCTTGCGCCAGCTTCCCCAGCCGCTCGTCGCCTTGGCCGGCGCCAGCGCTCGAGACAGGATCTGCGCCCGCATCTGCATGGTTTCAGACGCATCCGCGACAGTTTCGACATCACGCCGGGTGACCTGCAATCGTTTCAGCAGCAGCGAAAGACCATATTGCGGATGGCTGCGTGTGGTCGGATCGGCTCTCTCGCCAATCGATGTCTCCGGCGCCACCAGCTGCCAATCTTCCTCAGGCATCGAAAGATCGAGGCCGGGGAGCACGATGACACCTTGCGGCAGGGCGGCAACGGCTGCGATCAGCTCAGCCGTTGCCGGCACCGAGCCCGTCGAGCCGGCAATGATGACCGGGCCGGGATGGCGCATGGTGGACATGCGCTGCGCTTCCGCACGCAGAATGGCGTTGCGGTTGCGGGTGGGCGATGATTTGCCGAGTTCTTCGAGGCGCGCCGGCCAGAAGGCGCTTGCGATCGCCAGAAATTCGGCCGTCAGCTGCCACCAGAGCGCATGATCCTCCGCGCTGAGGCTGGCAAGCTCGCTCCATTCGCGATCCTCGGTCTCCAGCGAGTCGATGAGCTCGGCGAGATTGCGTGCGAGCCATATGGCATCCGCTGGGCTCGCGGGTGCGACTAGCGGCGAATCGGAGTGAATGTCGCGGACGATCTGCGGCAGCTTGTTGCGCCACGCAAGGATCAGCCGCGCCAGCTCAAGAAGTCGCGCCGTATTGGCAAGCGGTTGCGCGAGATCCGCCGTTTCGGGCAAGGCTTCTTCGAAATAGCCGCTGTCGTCATCGGTTTCTCCAAGAGGGCGAATGACCGGCAGGATGGCGGAGCGGCCGCCGAGCAGATCGACGAATTCCGAACGCAGCACGCGCGCCGCGCGCCGCGTCGGCAGGAAGATGCTGACCTTGGCGAGCGACAACGGGTCGCTCGGATCATGGTGGAAATGCTCGGTCAGCCGGCCATCGCAGAGAGCCGACGCCAGCGTTTTCAGGAAGGGCAGGCCTGCCGGAATCGTCAGAATGCGCTGCCGGTGTCCGCCTGCCATAGGCTCACGCAAACGCCCGGAAATTCCGGATCGCTTCCTCCGCCTCGCCGATTGCTTCCGGCGTACCGACTGTCAACCAGTGACCATCCATCAGGGTGCCGTAGAGCCGGCCGCGCTCGATGGCCTTGTCGAAGTAGATATTGACGTTGAAAGCATCATCAGGCGCATCATCGAGGAAAGAGGGGCTCATCGCAATTGCGCCGGCATAGACGACGCCGTCGCGTCCGACATCGCGGTAGCGGGCGAGCCTTCCGTCTTGCGCCATGGCGAAGTCATTCTTGCCGTTATGGCCAGTAGTCCGTTCTAGTTCGACGCAGAGCATAGCCATGTCCATGCGCTGCTCATCGTAGAATCCGGCTAACTTTTCCAGATTGGTGGGATGGCCTGGCTTCTCACCGATCCAGAACAGATCGGCGTTCATAACGAACACCGGATCGCGGCTCAGAAGTTTCAGGCCTTTGACGAGGCCGCCGCCATTGTTCATCAGCGCGTCCCGCTCGTCGGAAATCAGGATTTCAAGCCCGCGATAGCTGCGGAGATGCGCCTCCATCTGGTCGGCATGGTGATGGACGTTGACGACGGCCCGCTCGACCCCCGCCTGCACCAATGCATCCAGCGTATAATCGATCATCGGCTTGCCGGCGATCTTCACCAGTGGCTTCGGGATGGTGTCAGTGATCGGTCGCATGCGGGTTCCAAGCCCCGCGGCCAAAACCATGGCTTGCTTGATGGTCATTTCGTCTCGAACTTTCGATTCATATCTTCTTTCCATAGCACAAGGCCGGAAAGCCGTCGCCAGTCTTGGTTCGGTAGAGCAGTTCTGCTTTTCTTCGCCGCCACGCGTCGAGTCCTTTCCAGCCATTGCCGCCAATCCGGCCGTCAGAGCGATCGCATCTGAGCCAAGTGTCCTATCGAAGGTGTTGTCGCGAAGTCAGTACCAATTTTTAATGGATTGATACTCCACTTCTCGGCTAGCAGCGATGGATTATCCTCCGAGCCAAAAATCCAACGGTCGTATAAAGGATCGGATGCTTTGGTGAGATACTCCGGTGTAAGCGCCGAAATTTCCGGCAGGCCGAGATCCATTTCATCGCGCGTTGTCGCGCCAAAATTCAGAGTAACGGTACCATCGGCTACGCTGAAAGCCCGCTCCATTGCGCCGTGGCGTGCGCGTTGCCATACTTGAGCGTTGACCACTCGATAAGAGGCAAAATACTGGGCATCGCCAAATCTATTCGACAGATCGCATAAAGCTTTCCGTAAAGCCTCGCTATCACCATCAACGTTTAGCCCTGTGACAACGAGCGTCCAGCCATTGATTGGTGGGCACACAAAAACGGGAACTCCCTTCGGGGGATAGGCATGAGTTTCTTCGAGCCCTCGTCGCCATGTCGCGGCCTGCACCTGGGTTAGTCCGAGTTGATTAATGACCGCAGTCGTATCACTGGTGCTAATTGCCAACCAACCAGTCTTGTAGCCGAAAGGCTCTGGCTTATCAGGACTGGCCAAATCGTCTCCAAAACCGCGCTTTACCAAAAACATAAAGCCGGAAAGCCAAGCAATCGAAAATAACGTCCGGCGTCCTAAAAGCATGTTCCGATTTTGCCTATTGCAAAGTCTCCATAACTCAAACCTGGCCAATGCCGGCCTTTTCGCACCATTCTCGCAGAGGTGCGAGCGCTTCGTGTTCGAGAGCGATGGCGAGGTAGGCGAGTGTGCGCGGCATGTGCTTCAGATATCCCGGCTTGCCGTCGCGCTGCAAGAGCCGGACCCAGAGACCGGCAAGCTTGCAATTGCGCTGTGCCGACATGATCGCCCAGCTCTTCAGGAATTTCGTCTCGTCGAAGTCGCCTTGGGCATGACGAAGTGCGAGATAGTCGACCAGAAGCTGGTCATGCAGGTCGCGTTCGATCGTCACGCGCGCATCCTGCACCAGCGAGGCGACGTCGTAGGAGGTCGGCCCGATCATCGCATCCTGGAAGTCGATGAGGCCGATACGCTTTATGCCCTGTTCATGCGCCCGCCAGATGATGTTTGGCGAATGCATGTCACGCAGCAGCAGATTCTTTTCCGCATCTTCGAGCTGATCGATCAGCTTGTCCCAGATCGCGAGATAGTCGGCCCGTTCCTCATCGCTTGCCGGCGTGCCGCGCTTCCAGGGCAGATGCCAGTCGAGCAGCAGCCGCGCTTCCATCTTCATGGCGGTCCGGTCGAAATCCGGAATGTGATGGATGTGATCCGGCGTGACTGGAATATCGCCGGGAATCGAAAGGCTGTGTAGGTGCGCAAGGCAGGCAACGCTGGCCCGATAGCGCTCGGCAATCGGCTTGCCTTCGGCATCGAGAACGCCATCGGTGCCGAGGTCCTCGATCAGAAGAATGCCCTGGTCGTAATCGGCGGCAAAGATTTCCGGAGCGGCAAAGCCGTTTTGGCGGAGGATATTGGCGATCGCCACGAAGGGATAGGCATCCCAAGCGAGATGCGCGACCTTCGGATAGGGTTTCCCATCGAGCACCGGCGGCCCTTCCGGGAGGCGCGGCCAATCCATCAGGATCACGCGGCTGCCGCCATCCTTTGGATAGATGGACTCATAGGCACGCAGCGAGGCATCGCCCGTGAGGAAACGTCTGGCGGAACCGCGATAGCCATGCGAATCGAGAAAGGCGCGTATAGCCAGTACGCGCTCGATGCGTGCGATCCGCTTGGCCGGTGCCGTGATGATGGCGCGCCGTCCTTCGCCTTCATGCGTTAGCTTGAGGTCGATGCGCTCCTTCGGCAGCTCGCCTTCGGCCATTTCAGGCCATTCCACAAGGCAGATGCCGGTCTGGAGGGCCTCGTCGAAGCCGAGTTCCGTTAATTCGCTGGGATCGCCGAGGCGATAGAGATCGAAATGCGAGACCGGGATGCGCAGCTCGTAGGATTGCACGAGCGTAAAGGTCGGGCTCGGCACGTCCAGTTCGGAATCGTCGGCCATGGCGCGCAGCAGCGCGCGTGCCAGCGAGGATTTCCCCGCGCCGAGATCGCCTGATAGCGCCAGACAGTCGCCGACCCTTAGGGCCAGCGCCAGATCCTCGCCGAGCTGCGCCGTGGCGGCGTCATCTGCGAGGAAAAGGGAAATGCTGTTGTCGGAGGCTGTCATTCTGCTGCGACGGAGTGAGGCAGCTCGGCCGAAGGAATCCGGCAGGTGACCGTCGTTCCCTTGCCCGGCTGGCTTTCGATCGAAACCTCGCCTTCATGCAGGCTGACGAAGCTTTCGACGATGGAAAGGCCAAGGCCGGCACCGCTGCGCTTGCCGCCCTTGCCACCGGAGGCGAAGCGGTTGAAAACCGTGTTGATCAAATCCTCGGGAATGCCGGGACCCTTGTCCGAGACGGAGAAGACGAAATCCGTGCCTTCGCGTCCGCATCTCAACGAGATCGTCGATCCCTCGGGCGCGAAATTGGCGGCATTGGTCAGAAGTTTCAGCAGGATCTGCTTCAGCCGCTGCTGATCGGCAACGATAGAGCCGAGGTGCGCCGGCACGGTGATTTCAAGCATCACGCCGCTTTCCTGCAGCCGGTCGGCGATCTGCATCGAGACTTCGTCAAGCAGGTCGGAGAGCACGATCTCGGAATAGTTCAGCCGCATGATGCCGGCGTCGAGCGTCGCGAGATCAAGGATGTCGTTGACCAGCGTCAGCAGCACGGAAGACGAGGTCGAGATATGGTCGATATATTCGGCCTGCCGCTCGTTCAGCGAGCCGATGCCCGGCGTCTTCAGGAGGTCGGTAAAGCCGATGATATTGGTCAGCGGCGAACGCAGCTCGTAGGAGACGTGCTGGACGAAATCGTTCTTCAGCTCGTCCGCCTTCAGCAACGCTTCGTTCTTCTCGGTCAGGGCGCGCTCGGCGCGCACGCTGTCGGTCTTGTTGACAAATGTCAGCATGGTCTGCGCATTCGGCAGAGGAATGACGGCGTAGTCGAGTACAAGATTGGAGTAAAGTTCCAGAGTGCCCTGCGATGAGGGCCGCTCGTCGTTGAAACTGGTGATCTGCTCGGCAAACCGCTTCCACCCGTCCGGCCGGTCGTAAGAAGGCGCGCACGCCTCGGCCAGGGCTTGAATATGCGTCCCGGGCTTCGCCTCTGCCTCTGTGATGTTCCAGAGAATGCGGAAGGCCGGATTCGACAGGCGGATGCGGCCATCGGGACCGAAAACGGCGACGCCTTCGGACAGATGGTCGATGGTTTCGCCCTGAACCTTGACCAGGGTGTTGTAGCGGGTTTCGAGATCGACCTGTTCAGTCAGGTTCTCGAACACCCATGTCGCACCCCCTTGAGGATGCGCCGTGGCGAAGACCCGGAGAATCTGGCCGTTGGGCAGATGCCAGAGATCGGTCTGTGTATCGAGTGCGCGATAGACCGAAAGTACGCCGTCCTTCCATGTCTTCCAGTTCAGCTGCTCGGGCAGCTTCTTGGCGCTGCGCAGCCTGTCCAGAAGCTCGCTGTTGTCGGGTCGCTTTTCGAGGAACGCGATGTCGAGTTCCCACAACTGGACGAAAGCCTGATTGTAGAATTGCAGCCGCCGCTCGCCGTCGAAGATCGCAACCGGCGTTGCCAGATGATCGAGTGTTTCGGCATGGCTCTTCAGCGTGCGTGCGAGCTCCGCTCGAACGCCTTCTGCCTCGGAGACGTCGATGGCGATGCCGGCGGAACCGTTCGGAGCCTTCACATCGACGACATCGAAGAAAGTGCGGTTGCCATGCACGACGGTTGAAATCTTGTCGTGGAATGGCGACTCCGGCGTGGCCGCCGCACGAATGCGCTCGCGGGTCACGGTCGTCAGGAATTCCCGTCCCTCGCGCACCGCTTCATCGGTCGAAACCGCTTCCACGGCCTCGCCATAGGCCTGATTGACCCAGGTGAGCTTGCCTTCCGCATCGCGCTGCCAGACCGGCAGGTCGATGGCATCGAGCAAATTCTGGAAGGTAGAGATCGAGGTCATCAGCCGGTCGCGTTCGATCTTCAGCTCGGCGAGTTCGGCGCGCAGGTTGTTGAGCGCGATGAAGCGTACAAAAGCGCGCCCGCCGGAAATGCGGCCCTGCGCCTCCAGAATTTCGTCGCGATTGGTCTCGACCACCATGTCGAAGCTCTGGCCGCCGCTGCGCAGCGTGTCGATAGCCTTGTCAAGCTCGCCGGCCGACCATGATTTCAGCCAGCGACCGAAGGCGAGGAATTCATTGTCCTGCGGCGCGCCGGTCTCGACCGGAAGCTGTCCGAGCAGTTCGGGCCGCGCATTCGGGCCATCCCAGATGACGATGCGGCGGTTCTTGTCGGCAATCAGCGCCTGATATTGCGAAATACGCTGGTTGGCATCCGAAAGGGCCGTGCGGATCTCGCGGCTTTCGCTTTCCATGTTGCCGCGCTGTCGGACCATCCACATGGTCGAGAGGAGTGCGGCGGAGATCACGCCGATAATGACGGAGAAGATGGCCATTTCCGAAGAGGTGAAGAGGCGCATGCTCGCCTGCGCGGCATCATTGCTTTGAGCGAGAACGGGACCTGCCAGGCCGGTCACGAGACCGCCGAAAACGCTGAGCTGCAGTAAGCGGCTCAGGCGCACCAGCCAACCTTTGCCCAGCTTCGCTTTTGCCGAAAGCCAATATGCACCGCCCTGCCGCAACCGCGTCGCCACTCGATGTAGCGCTGGTTGATGCAGGTTGTCTTCCCCTTCAAACATAAGAGGTCTGTCTCCGTCCTATAATGTGCCGCATCCTGACAAGACATCCCATTTTCATGGCTCCGGGCACGCCCGGTTCGTCACGAATCAAGTGTAAAAACAATACTGCCTAGGAGAATCTGGGGGAAGGGAGCTGGCTAAAAAATAAGCCCCGGCATTTGTCAATGCCAGGGCCACAAGATGTTGTGGATACTGTTTTAATAATCAGTATCTGTAGTGGTCAGACTTGAATGGGCCCTTCGGCGTCACGCCGATATACGCAGCCTGCTCTTCCGAAAGCTCCGTCAGCTTCACGCCGAGCTTGGCAAGATGCAGACGGGCAACTTTCTCGTCGAGGTGCTTCGGCAGTACGTAGACTTCGTTCTTGTAGTGCCCGGGCTTGGTGAAGAGCTCGATCTGCGCCAGCGTCTGGTTGGTGAAGGAAGCCGACATCACGAAGGATGGGTGGCCGGTGGCGTTGCCGAGGTTCAGCAGGCGGCCTTCCGATAGCAGTATGATACGGTTGCCCTTGGCAAATTCGACCATGTCGACCTGCGGCTTAATGTTCGTCCACTTGAGGTTCCGCAGGGCGGCAACCTGGATCTCGTTGTCGAAGTGGCCGATGTTGCCGACGATCGCCATGTCCTTCATCGCGCGCATATGGTCGATGCGGATGACGTCCTTGTTGCCGGTCGTGGTGATGAAGATGTCGGCCGAGGAAACGACGTCCTCGAGCTGAACGACTTCATAGCCGTCCATGGCGGCCTGCAGGGCGCAGATCGGGTCGACTTCGGTGACCTTGACGCGGGCGCCGGCGCCGGAGAGCGAAGCGGCAGAACCCTTGCCAACGTCACCATAGCCGCAGACGACGGCGACCTTGCCGGCCATCATGACGTCGGTAGCGCGGCGGATACCGTCGACCAGCGATTCCTTGCAGCCATACTTGTTGTCGAACTTCGACTTGGTGACGCTGTCGTTGACGTTGATCGCCGGGAAGGGCAGCAGGCCCTTCTGGCTGAGCTGATAGAGGCGGTTGACGCCCGTGGTGGTTTCTTCGGTCACGCCCTTGATGGCGTCGCGCTGCTTGGTGAACCAGCCGGGCGTTGCCTGCAGGCGCTTCTTGATCTGTGCGAAGAGGATTTCCTCTTCTTCCGAATGCGGATGGGAGAGTACGTCCTCGCCGGCTTCGGCGCGGGCGCCGAGCAGGATGTACATCGTGGCGTCGCCACCGTCGTCGAGGATCATGTTGGAGAGACCGCCATCCGCCCACTGGAAGATCTTGTCCGTGTAGGTCCAGTAGTCCTCAAGGCTCTCGCCCTTGACGGCGAAGACCGGAACGCCGGAAGCGGCGATGGCCGCGGCGGCATGGTCCTGCGTCGAGAAGATGTTGCACGATGCCCAGCGCACCTGAGCGCCGAGGGCCACCAGCGTCTCAATGAGAACGGCCGTTTGAATCGTCATATGCAGGGAGCCAGTGATGCGTGCGCCCTTCAGCGGCTGCGCTTCGCCGAATTCGGCGCGGCAAGCCATCAGGCCTGGCATCTCGGTTTCGGCGATTGCGATTTCCTTGCGACCATAGTCGGCAAGGCCGATATCGGCGACGATGTAGTCCTTTTCAGCGCTCATCAATGAGTCTCCAGCCTGAACGATGCAATCGCGCCGCGGGCAGACGCCTCAGCCGAATGCAACAAGAATTGCACGCTATAGCGTGTAGGAATGATGCCGTGTAGCAGGCTTCAGGGTGGAAATCAATAATGATATAAAGAAGTCTTTATGTCTTTATATCCACAGGGGAGGAGGCGGAAAAGCCTAGATTTCCTCGCCGAACTTGTTGGCGACGAGCTGGTCGAGCGCCTCAAGCGCTTCGGCGGCCTGATTGCCGCTTGCCGTGACAAGCACGCTGCAGCCGGGGCTGGCGGCAAGCATCATGAGGCCCATGATCGAGGTGCCGCCGACGGTGGTGCCGTCCTTTGAAACGGTGATGGCGGCGTCGTAGGCTTCGACGGTCTGCACGAATTTCGCCGACGCACGGGCATGCAGACCCCGCTTGTTGATGATCAGGAGTTCCCGGGAAAGCTCGGTCATGGGGGCGGTGTTTGCCTCGTTATTTGCCACTGAGCACACGGCTGGCCACGTTGATATATTTACGCCCGGCCTCTGAAGCTTCCACCAGGGCCCTTTCCATGTTGTTGTCGCCGCGCACGCCTGCAAGCTTGATCAGCATCGGCAGATTGACGCCGGCGATAACCTCGGTGTGGCCGCTATTCATGACGGAGATTGCGAGATTGGAAGGAGTGCCGCCGAACATATCGGTGAGGATGATGACGCCGTGCCCGTCGTCGGCACCGGCAACGGCCTGCAGAATATCCTGCCGCCGCTTGTCCATGTCGTCTTCGGGACCAATGCATACCGTTTCTATGAACTTCTGCGGACCAACGACATGCTCGACAGCATGCCGAAACTCTTCAGCCAGCTTGCCATGAGTGACAAGCACAAGTCCAATCATGATATTACTGCTCCCATCGCATACGCAAACAGGTGGCCCATATCGCAATGCAGCAATGTCGTCCACCAGTGGGGGGACATCTTGGCGATGAAAAGACGAAGTGCAAGCTTAAAATACAGGATTTACGCGCCTATGCGGGCCTAAATGGCCGATTCACCAAAACTTGCGCCGGTTTTCGCCATTATTACGGCAAGCGGATTCGCAGAGGTTGCAGCCAATCGGATCAACGGCAACCGAGCAGACGCGGTAATATCGATCTGCTCATCCTCGGGTGGTAGTCTTTCCGCGGTTGCCGGGTCGACAGGGCGAACGGCAAAATGCATTTCGGCCTCGGAAATATAAGGCATGCGAACGATACCGGTGTAGCGGATTTCCATAAGCCCTGCGATCGAGGGCGGGCATTTCGCAATAATGGAGCCGTTCTGTTCGGCAATCAGCACGCGGTCGTCTGCGACCAGGCTTGCCGTCAATCCCAGCGGCTTGGCAGCCGCAAGGCAGGAGAAGGCGAGGGCGGATTTGCCGCTGCCCGAGGGGCCAAGGAACAGCAGCCCTATCCTGCCAATGACGATCGCCGTTGCGTGGGAATTGGTCGCCTCACCCGTCATGCGGCCGCTCACGCCGTCGTCTGGGCTGGCAGCGACAGGATGAAGCGGGCGCCAAGCAGCGTCGAGCCATCGCTGTCGACGATATTCTCGGCGCGCAGCGAGCCACCATGCGCTTCGGCGATCTGCCGGCTGATCGACAGGCCGAGGCCGGAATTCTGCCCGAAACCTTCGGATTCGGGCCGGTCGGTATAGAACCGTTCGAAGATGCGGTCGATATTTTCGGCCTGAATGCCGGGACCGTTATCCTCGATATAGATGACACAGCGCGTCCGCGTCCGCGTCAGCCGCACGGTGATCTTGCCGGTTTCCGCGGGGACGAAGGATCGTGCGTTTTCGATGAGATTGGTGACGATCTGGCCGATGCGCAGGTCGTGGCCGTCGACGGAGAAGTTCGCCTTATTGCCTGGCTTGCGGTCGACAATATAGTCGATCTCGACAGATTTCTTGCTGTGCCCGACCTGTCTGGAAATATCGATCATGTCGCGCAGCAATACTTCCAGATCGAGCGACTTGGCATCCGAACGTGCAAGCTCGGCATCGAGGCGCGATGCATCGGAGATATCGCTGATCAGGCGGTCGAGGCGGCGAACGTCATGCTGGATTACATCCATCAGCCGCTTCTTGGAATCGTCGCTCTTGGCGAGCGGCAGCGTTTCGACGGCGCTGCGCAGAGATGTCAGCGGATTCTTGAGTTCATGGCTGACATCGGCCGCAAAGCTTTCGATCGCATCGATGCGATCGTAGAGCGCCGATGTCATATCCCGCAGCGCGATCGACAGATTGCCGATCTCGTCCTGGCGAGCGGAAAAGTCCGGAATCTCCTCGCGCTCCTTCGCCCCGCCGCGGCGCACGCGGATGGCCGCAGCCGAGAGCCGGCGTAGCGGATTGGCGATGGTGGAGGACAAAAGCAACGACAGCACGACGTTGACGAGCGTCGCGACGCCGAAGACGCGCATGATCGCGAGGCGCTCGGCATGAACGATCTTGTCGATATCGCCGGCCTGGGTCGACAGCAGCAGCACGCCGAGCACGGCGCGGAAGCGCTGGATCGGCACGGCGACCGAGACGATCAGTTCGCCCTTCTCCGTGGTGCGGACCACGGCGCCGCGCACGCCGGTCAGCGCATTCATGACCTCGGGATAGATGGAGCCGTCGCCGCCGGGCGCTTCCTTATAGACAGGCAGGTTACCCGGCTGCAGCATCTTGTTGAGCAAGCCGCTGAACCAGTCGGACCAGCTCTGCTTCTCGTCGTCGACGGGTGGCAGATCGTAGCGCAGCACCTGGCCGCGGGAATAGAGATGGCGGCTGTCGAGCAGCAGGTTCGCGTCGGCATCGAAGATGCGTGCGCGCGTGCGCGTCGGCGAGATCAGCCGCGTCAGCACCGGCGCCACCTTTTCCGGATCGATCGGGAATTCCAGATCCTCGTCGTTCGGAACGGGCGTGATGCTCTGGCCGGCCTGCAGCTCCAGCAGCTTCTGCGGATCGATGGTGATGGAGTTGGTGTCGACCGATGCCGAAGCCGAGACGGCACCGGCGATGATCTCGCCCTGCGTCAAAAGGCTTTCGACACGGGCATCGATCAGGCCCTCGCGGAACTGATTGAGATAGAGAATGCCGCCGACCAGAACGACGAGGGCGGCCAGATTGAAGAACAGGATGCGTCGCGTCAGGCTCGAAAAGACGGCATTGCCGAAGATGCGGCGGATCAGGACGAAGGGATGGGTCCAGCGCCGGCGCGCGATTCGAGCGCCGCTCGGGCTTTCCGAGTCGTCTATATCCCTGTCCTGCACCAGCTGTGCCAAGCCTACGGCCCTTTCGAAGAACGGGGTCGGCGACCCCGTCCGCATGCTCTTAATCCATTGTCCGCCGTATGGTCCAGTTAACTATCCGTATGGTCTAGCTAACTATTATGCTGCTTCGCGGAAGCGATAGCCCACGCCATACAGCGTCTCGATCATATCAAATTCGAGGTCGACCATCTTGAATTTCTTGCGCAGCCGCTTGATGTGGCTGTCGATCGTGCGGTCGTCGACATAGACTTGCTCGTCATAAGCTGCATCCATCAGCGCGTCGCGGCTCTTGACCACGCCGGGGCGCTGGGCAAGCGAATGCAGGATGAGGAATTCGGTGACGGTGAGCGTCACCGGCTCGCCCTTCCAGGTGCAGGTATGGCGTTCCTGGTCCATCACGAGCTGCCCCCGTTCCAGCGAGCGGGCCTGCTGCACAGCACCCGGCTTGGCGGCGGCTGCGCCGCCGGCAGCGTTTGCGGCGTCTCGGGCGGAGGCACGGCGGAGAACAGCCTTGACGCGTTCGACCAGCAAGCGCTGCGAGAACGGCTTGGTGATGAAGTCGTCGGCGCCCATCTTCAGGCCGAAAAGCTCGTCGATCTCTTCATCCTTCGAGGTGAGGAAGATCACGGGCAGATCGGACTTCTGCCGCAGGCGGCGCAGGAGCTCCATGCCGTCCATGCGGGGCATCTTGATATCGAAGATCGCCAGTTGCGGCGGCCGGGCAAGCAGGCCGTCCAGCGCCGAAGCTCCGTCCGTGTAGGTTTCTACCTTATATCCCTCTGCTTCCAAGGCAATCGATACGGAAGTCAGGATATTGCGGTCGTCGTCAACGAGCGCGATTGTCAACATGGTGTTCGTCTCCGTCATCAGTGCGCGTCTCCCGGATTTGGAATCCAGCCCAGGCGGTCTGCCAGCTCGGTCGGCGGTAACCTGGCGCGCTTATGGGGATAAAGGTGGAACAAATTGTGGCAAAGATAAAGGGGAGGATTGTTGTGAGGAAAAACCCTTGCGCAGAGGTTGTGTGACATGACGTCCCTCCACCCTCTATTCAAACGATTTAAAATTGAGGAAATTTATTTAAATCGATTAAATAACTGATATCATTAAATATTTCTCGCTTCTAGCTCTTGTGCTTTTAAAAAGAGCCCTCTACGCTTTAGTTAGTTCTAACGGCCAAGCCCCTTTGTAGAGGAAAAAGTGATGGAGCAATTCGGCGTCCGCAATCCCGCGACTGAACTGGGATCGATCGGCCTGGGAGCCGCCGCCAGTGTGCGCTACAACCTCATGGAAGCTCACCTTTACGAAGAGGCGATTCGCCGCCGCGAAGCCGATCTGACCGCCCATGGCGCGCTCAGGGCCTTGACCGGCCAGCACACCGGCCGTTCTCCGAAGGACAAGTTCGTGGTGCGCAATGCCGCCACGGAAGACCAGATCTGGTGGGATAACAACAAGCCGATGTCGCCGGAGCATTTTGAGCTCCTGCATGAGGACATGCTGGCCCATGCCCGCGGCAAGGATCTCTTCGTGCAGGATCTGATCGGCGGCGCCGATGTCGACTATGCTTTGCCAACGCGCGTCATTACCGAATTCGCCTGGCACTCGTTGTTCATCCGCAACCTGCTGATCCGCCCGGATCGCGCGGCGCTGGAAAGCTTCGTGCCGCAGCTGACGATCATAGACCTGCCGAGCTTCCGCGCCGATCCGGAGCGCCATGGCTGCCGCACGGAAACGGTGATCGCCTGTGATCTCGTCAATGGCATCGTCCTTATCGGCGGCACCTCCTATGCCGGCGAAATGAAGAAATCGGTCTTCACCGTCCTGAATTACCTGCTGCCGGAACGCGGCGTCATGCCGATGCATTGCTCTGCCAATGTCGGTCCCGAAGGCGATGCCGCGATCTTCTTCGGCCTGTCGGGCACGGGCAAGACGACGCTGTCGGCCGATCCGACCCGTACGCTCATCGGCGATGACGAACATGGCTGGGGTGAAAACGGCATCTTCAACTTCGAAGGTGGCTGCTACGCCAAGACCATCCGTCTTTCGGCCGAGGCCGAGCCGGAAATCTACGCCACAACGCGCCGCTTCGGCACCGTCCTGGAAAACGTCGTGCTCGACGAGCATGGTAGGCCGGATCTTGATGACGGTTCGCTGACGGAAAACACCCGCAGCGCCTATCCGCTGCATTTCATCCCGAATGCATCGGAATCCGGCATCACCGGTCATCCCGAGACGATCATCATGCTGACGGCCGACGCTTTCGGCGTCATGCCGCCGATCGCCAAGCTGACGCCGGATCAGGCGATGTACCACTTCCTGTCCGGCTACACCGCCAAGGTCGCCGGCACGGAAAAGGGCGTCGTCGAGCCGGAAGCCACCTTCTCGACCTGCTTCGGCGCTCCTTTCATGCCGCGCCATCCGGCTGAATATGGCAATCTCCTCAAAGAGCTGATCGCCCGCCACGGCGCCCGTTGCTGGCTGGTCAACACCGGCTGGACCGGTGGCGCCTATGGCAAGGGAAGCCGCATGCCGATCAAGGCGACGCGCGCTCTGCTCGCGGCGGCTTTGAAGGGCGACCTCGATAATGTCGAATTCCGCACGGACGCGAATTTCGGCTTCGCGGTTCCGGTCGCGGTCGACGGTGTCGATACTGCGATCCTCGATCCTCGCTCCACCTGGGCCGATGGCGAAGCCTACGATGCCCAGGCCAAGAAGCTAGTACAGATGTTCGTCACGAACTTCGCCAAGTTCGAAGATCATGTGGACGGCAACGTCCGTGATGTCGCCCCGGGGATGCCGGTCGCTGCAGAATAATCATCCAGAGCGGAATGACTCACGTGAAACCCGGCGACCGATTCGCCGGGTTTCGTTTTATCCGGTAGTGGTTTTCAACCGCGCATCAATGTGGGATAGACAGGCGCGGAGAAAATCATGGCCAGCGAAGCGCTTTACATTAACGACCGGATCACGATTGCCGGCTGGGAGCTGACGGAACAATTCGTTCTGGCGAGCGGTCCCGGCGGCCAGAACGTCAACAAGGTCGCAACCGCAGTTCAGCTTTTCTTCAACGTTCAGAATTCCCCATCGCTGACGGATCGCGTCAAGGCGAATGCGGTTAGACTTGCCGGTCGTCGCGTCTCCAAGGAAGGTGTTCTGATGATCGAGGCCAGCCGCTTCCGCAGCCAGGATCGCAATCGCGAGGATGCGCGCGAGCGGCTGAAGGAACTGATCCTCGAAGCGGCCGCTCCGCCCCCGCCGCCGCGCCGAAAGACCAAGCCGACGAAGGGATCAATCGAGCGCCGGCTGAAGGAAAAATCCGGACGCTCCGAGGTCAAGAAGATGCGCGGCAAGGTCGGCGGCGACTAGGGTTGGCTTTCGGGCTGCAGTTTTGAGTTGGCTGAGTAAAATGAGGCTTGTCAGGCGAGTCCGGCGTTGCTGTAGTTCTGTGCCTGGACTCTCATCCTAGCCTTCTCTCGGCATGCGGGAGAAGGGACGACAGCGTGAAACAATAAGTCTCCCTTTGAGGCGGCTAAGTTGAGGCAGATTAGACCCCCTCGCCCTGCCGGCGGGGAGAGGGTTGGGGTGAGGGGCCATGCATGAAGGCGCGGCAATGGCGCACTGACCTGACCAGTGTTGCGCAAAGGAAGTATGGATGCTGCTCCCCAACGGAATTCGCCATCTGCCCGGATATCTCGGCCGTCCCGCCCAGGAAGCGCTCGTCGAGACGATTCGCGATATCGTGGCCGAGGCGCCGCTGTACACACCGGTCATGCCGGGTACCGGCAAAGAAATGTCGGTGCGCATGACCAATTGCGGTTCGCTCGGCTGGGTGACGGACAAGCAGCGCGGCTATCGCTATCAGCCGACGCATCCGGTCACCGGTCGCCCCTGGCCGGCCATGCCATCGCAATTGCTGGATTTCTGGCACGATATAGCAGGCTATGAAAAGCCGCCGGAAGCCTGTCTCGTCAATTTCTATGGCGACAATGCCCGCATGGGCCTGCATCAGGATCGTGACGAACAGGATCTCAAGGCGCCCGTACTATCGATCTCGCTCGGGAACACCTGCCTCTTTCGCGTCGGTGGCCTCAACCGCAATGATCGCACGCTATCCTTCAAGCTGGCGAGCGGCGATATCGTCGTTCTCGGCGGCGAGGGAAGATTGTGCTTTCACGGTGTCGACCGCATCTATCCTGCAACCTCGACATTGCTGAAGAATGGTGGGCGGATCAACCTGACTTTAAGGCGTGTTCAGCCCTGAGCCTCAGAGTTTCCTCAACGCCACCTGCTCGATCAGATGATTTTTCCCCTTCTGCAGGATGAGGTCGGCGCGCGGCCGCGTCGGCAGGATGTTCTGGCGCAAATTCTTCAGGTTGATATTCTTCCAAAGCCCCTCGGCAATCGCCAAGGCCTCGTCCTCGCTGATCGAAGCATAGCGATGGAAGAAGGAGTTGGGGTCGCGGAAGGCCGTCTCGCGCAGCCGCATGAAGCGGGCGACGTACCAATTGTGGATGAGCTCCTCGTCGGCATCGATATAGATGGAGAAGTCGAAGAAATCCGAGACCATCGGCACGATCTTGCCGTCAGCAGGCAGATGCCGCGATTGCAGCACGTTGATGCCTTCGAAGATCAGGATATCCGGGCGATCGACCGTCTTGAATTCGTTCGGCAGCACGTCATAGACGAGGTGCGAATAGGAGGGCGCCTGCACATTCGGCTGGCCGGCCTTGATCGCCGAGAGGAAACGCAGCAGTGCCGCCGTATCGTAGCTTTCCGGAAAACCCTTGCGCTGCATCAGGTTGCGGCGCTGCAGCTCGGCGTTCGGATAGAGAAAGCCGTCCGTGGTGACGAGATCGACCTTCGGGCTCGATGGCCAGCGGCCCAGCAGCTCCTTCAGGATACGGGCCGTGGTGGATTTGCCGACAGCGACCGATCCGGCGATGCCGATGACGAAGGGCGTCTTGGCGATATCGGAAAGACTGAGGAAGCGATTGCGCTGCTCGAAAAGGATCTGCGAGGATTCCACATGCGAGGACAAAAGCCGTGACAGCGAAAGATAGATGCGCCGGACTTCGTCGAGATCGATCGGGTCGCCCATGGAGCGCAGCCGCGTCACTTCGTCGGCGGTCAGCGTCAGCGGTGTGTCGGCCCTGAATTTCGCCCATTCTTCCGAGGAGAAGAAATAGTAGGGCGAATAGGCTTTCGCCTGGAAAATATCGAGCGTCTCGTGTGTTGGCTCGGTCTTGGTCGCTATCGTCATCGGTTTTACCGGCTTGCCTTCTCTTGAAGGCCGGATTGACTGGTGCGCCTCTCGAGCTCACCCATGACATTCTCTAACGGAATGCCGGCAATCTTCAATACGACTAAAAGATGATACAGCAGATCGGCCGCCTCATAGGTGAGGTTGTCGCGATCATTGACGACCGCCGCCATCACCGCCTCGATCGCCTCTTCGCCGAGCTTCTTCGCCGCTTTCGGCTGGCCGGCAGCAAAAAGCTTTGCCGTCCAGGATTCGCCCGGCGAGGCCTTGGAGCGTTCCTCGACGATCCGTTCGAGGTCGGAAAGGGTAAATCCGCTCATCGCTCGCTGTCTCCTAATCCAGCCGCATGGGAATGCCGCGCTCGGCCATGTAGCGCTTTGCTTCGCCCACCGAATAGGTGCCGAAGTGGAAGATCGACGCCGCAAGTACGGCCGTCGCATGACCTTCCTTGACGCCTGCGACGAGGTCGTCGAGATCGCCGACGCCGCCGGATGCAATGACGGGCACGCGCACCGCATCGGCGACCGCCCGCGTCAGCTCCAGATCGTAGCCGACTTTGGTGCCGTCCCGATCCATGGAGGTGACGAGCAACTCGCCGGCGCCGCGCTCCACCATCCTGCGGGCAAAATCGACGGCATCGATGCCCGTCGCATTGCGGCCGCCATGGGTATAGATCTCCCAAGCGCTCAGATTGTCGCCTCCGAGCGCCTCGGTGCGTCGCCGCTTGGCATCGATCGAAACGACGATGCACTGGTTGCCGAATTTGTCGGCCGCCTCGGCCACGAAATCGGGATTATTGACTGCCGCCGAATTGATCGAAACCTTGTCGGCGCCGCAAAGCAGCAGCTTGCGGATATCGGCAATAGTGCGCACGCCGCCGCCGACCGTGACCGGCATGAAGCATTGTTCTGCCGTGCGGGCCACCACGTCGAAGATCGTGTCGCGATTGTCGGAAGAAGCAGTGATATCTAGGAAGCAGAGTTCGTCGGCGCCGGCAGCATCATAGGCCTTGGCGGCTTCGACGGGATCGCCGGCATCGACGAGATTGACGAAGTTGACACCCTTGACGACGCGGCCGTCCTTGACGTCGAGGCAGGGGATGACGCGGGCTTTCAGGGTCATTGCGCTGCCTCCTTGGCCTGTTTGATCAGCGCCAGTGCTTCCTTCGGATCGATCCGGCCATCATAAAGCGCGCGGCCGGAAATCGCACCTTCCAGTTTGCGGGCATCCGGCTGAATCATGCGGCGGATATCGTCCAGCGAGGCAAGCCCGCCGGAGGCGATGACGGGGATGGAAACGGCATTGGCCAGTTCGAGCGTCGAGTCCCAGTTGATGCCAGTCAGAATGCCGTCGCGGTCGATATCGGTGTAGATAACGGCGGCAACGCCAACGCCCTCGAATTTCTTGGCGAGTTCGATGACGCCGAGTTCGGAAGCCTCCGCCCAGCCCTCGACTGCCACTTTGCCGCCTTTGGCATCGATGCCGACGGCGATGTGACCCGGATAGCGCCTACAGGCTTCGACGACCAGCGCCGGGTCACGCACGGCAACCGTGCCGAGGATGACGCGGGCAAGCCCGCGCGACAGCCAGTTTTCGATATGATCGAGCGTGCGGATGCCGCCGCCGAGCTGCACCGGATTTTTCGTCGCCTTGAGGATGGCGTCGACCGCAGCGCCGTTCACGGTTTCGCCGGCGAAGGCACCATTGAGATCGACGACATGCAGCCATTCGAAGCCCTGGTCTTCAAAGGCTTTCGCCTGAGCGCCGGGATCGGGATTGTAGACGGTCGCCTGCTCCATGTCTCCGAGCTTGAGGCGCACGCATTGGCCGTCTTTTAGGTCGATAGCGGGAAAAAGAATCATGATGTCTGTCCTTGGAGCGCGAGCCTTATGGCTTCCAGCGCAGGAAATTGGCGATCAGGGCAAGGCCGAGTTTCTGGCTCTTTTCCGGATGGAACTGAGCGCCGGCAATGTTGTCTCGACCGACGAAAGCGGTCATCGGCCCGCCATAATTCGTCGTCGCGATCACGTCGTCGCTGTGGTCGGCGGCCAGATGGTAGGAATGGACGAAATAAGCGTGCAGGCCGTCAGGCCCGGTCTCAATCCCGTCGAAGAGTGCGTGCGGATGGCGAATATCCAGTGTGTTCCAGCCGATCTGCGGGATTTTCAGGTCGGGATCGCTCGGCGTCATTTCCTTGACGTCGCCCTTAATCCAGCCGAAGCCTTGCGTGATCGTCTTTTCCAGCCCGCGCGATGACATCAGCTGCATGCCGACGCAGATGCCAAGGAAGGGGCGGGCCTTGTGTTCCACGACGTCGATGACGGCTTCCGTCATGCCGGGAACGGCATCGAGGCCGCGACGGCAATCGGCATAGGCACCGACGCCGGGAAGCACGATGCGATCCGCGGTGGCGACGCGCTCGGCGTCATCGGTGAGGTCGATCTCGGCGTCGATGCCCGCCTCGCGGGCCGCCCGCTCGAAAGCCTTGGTAGCTGAGCGCAGATTGCCGGAACCATAGTCGATAATCGCGACGCGCATGGTCAGCGTCCTCCATCATAGCCGGGAAGGCCGAAGCTCGGGCCTTGGCGGCTGGTATTCGTGTTGGTGGCCGAGATATCCCAATTTTTCACATGGATATTCGGGTTGGGCGCCTGCGCTAGTTCGGAAAAATGGATTTCCTCTGCTGTCGCCAAATCGTGTGCCGAGACGAGGTTTTCAACCGTCCAGCCGCGGGCGAGGAGATGATTGCTGATCGCGTGCCGGCCCTCAAGAGCCGCAAGGACATGCACGCCAAGCAGAAGTGCTGCCCCTGCGGCGAAAAAGCCCGGCTGCCGCATCAGCTCCAGCGCGATGCCCTGCAGCAGAAAGGCGGCGACCGCATACAGCCACAGCCGATGAAAGAGCATCCAGAGCGTCGGAAATAGAAACGCCGTCCATGAAAAGCCGTCGCGGATGAATCGCGTGTCATCGCGATACCGATCCGATGCTTCGGACCGGTTCGTCGCTCCGGGCGGAGTCAAAATCAGATAGCTTGCCATTTCCTCAATTCCCCAGTTCGGGGCTCAGGCGAGCGTGCCTTTCGTCGAAGGCACGCGGCCTGCCTGCCGCGGATCGATCTCGGTTGCGGTGCGCAATGCGCGCGCAACGGCCTTGAAGCATGTCTCGGCTATATGGTGATTGTTGGCGCCATAATGGTTGAGGATATGCAAGGTGATACCGGCATTCTG
This sequence comes from Rhizobium sp. ERR 1071, assembly GCF_007828675.1. Classification (NCBI taxonomy): domain Bacteria; kingdom Pseudomonadati; phylum Pseudomonadota; class Alphaproteobacteria; order Hyphomicrobiales; family Rhizobiaceae; genus Rhizobium; species Rhizobium sp. ERR 1071. Next base: position 127,010 of record NZ_VITM01000012.1, read on the forward strand.
CGCTAAGGCCTGGAAGAATTCGCGCACCAGCTCGGTATCGAAGGTGCCGATCTTCGGGGCGCTGAAGGAAACGTTCCAGACGAGAAAGGGCCGGCCCGAGAGATCGACGGCCGCCTTCGTCATCGTCTCGTCCATGGCGAGGTCGATCGAGGCATAGCGGGTGATGCCGCGCCGGTCGCCCAGCGCCTTGGCAATGGCCTGGCCGATCGCGATCCCGGTATCCTCGACGGCATGGTGATCGTCGACATGCAGGTCGCCCTTGGTGTCGATCTCCATATCAATCAGCGAATGTCGCGACAGCTGTTCCAGCATATGGTCGAAGAAGCCGACCCCCGTCGAAATCGTCGATTTACCGCTGCCGTCGATGTTGACGGAAACGGAGACCGAGGTCTCGTTGGTTTTGCGGGAAACGCTTGCCGTGCGGCTCGCTGCGGTCTCTGCCATGGGCTGCTCCATCGGAATACGGCCGTTCCTTATCAGGCGTATCGGGAAATATCCAGAAGTTACGCGCGGGGCTTATGCGTTTAGCCGGCTTGACGGCATCATTCGGGCGCGGTTGCCATTTGCAATCGCAAAAACCCCTCTTACATAGGTGCTGACGGGGCCGATACGCGGCCCGGCAGAAAGCCCGCCGAAACGGGGGCAAACAGGTGTTAAATGACGACAATCGTGACTATTCGCAAGGGTGGCAAGGTGGTGATGGCTGGTGATGGCCAGGTGAGCCTTGGCCAGACCGTGATGAAGGGCAATGCGCGCAAGGTTCGCCGCATCGGCAAGGGCGATGTCATCGCCGGTTTCGCCGGCGCGACCGCCGATGCCTTCACTCTCCTCGAACGCCTCGAAAAGAAGCTCGAACAATATCCCGGCCAGCTGATGCGTGCCGCCGTCGAGCTTGCCAAGGACTGGCGCACCGACAAATATCTGCGCAACCTCGAAGCCATGATGCTGGTTGCCGACAAACAAGTGACGCTCGCCATCACCGGAAACGGCGATGTGCTTGAGCCCGAACATGGCGCCATGGCGATCGGTTCCGGCGGCAATTATGCGCTCGCCGCCGCACGCGCGCTAATGGATAGCGACAAGTCAGCTGAAGACGTCGCCCGCCGCGCTCTCGATATTGCTGCCGACATCTGCGTCTACACCAACCACAATGTGGTCGTCGAAACGCTCGATGCCGAAGCCTAAGACGTTCCTCTCTTGATAGTTTCCAGCCCTGATAGGGAACATACGAAATGACCACTTTTTCCCCCCGCGAGATCGTTTCCGAGCTCGATCGCTATATTGTCGGCCAGCACGAGGCCAAGCGCGCCGTGGCGATTGCCTTGCGCAACCGCTGGCGTCGCCAGCAGCTCGAGCCTGAACTGCGCGACGAAGTCATGCCCAAGAACATCCTGATGATCGGCCCGACCGGTGTCGGTAAGACGGAAATCTCCCGCCGCCTTGCCAAGCTCGCCGGCGCCCCCTTCATCAAGGTCGAGGCCACGAAGTTCACCGAGGTCGGCTATGTTGGCCGCGATGTCGAGCAGATCATCCGCGATCTCGTCGAAGTCGGCATCGGCCTGGTGCGGGAAAAGAAGCGCGCCGAGGTGCAGGCCAAGGCACATATGAGTGCCGAAGAGCGCGTGCTCGATGCGCTGGTTGGTGCCACCGCCTCGCCGGCAACGCGCGACAGCTTCCGCAAGAAGCTGCGTGATGGCCAGCTCGACGACAAGGAAATCGAGATCGAAGTGGCCGATACCGGCTCCGGCATGCCCGGCGGCTTTGAGATTCCCGGTATGCCCGGCGCCAATATCGGCGTGCTCAACCTCTCCGAAATGTTCGGCAAGGCGATGGGCGGCCGCACGAAGAAGGTGCGCACGACCGTCAAGGATTCCTACAAGGAACTGATCCGCGACGAGTCGGACAAGCTGATCGACAATGAGGCGATCCAGCGCGAAGCCGTGCAATCGGCCGAGAATGACGGCATCGTCTTCCTCGACGAGATCGACAAGATCGCCGCCCGCGATGGTGGCATGGGTGCCGGCGTCTCCCGTGAAGGCGTACAGCGCGACCTGCTGCCGCTTGTGGAAGGTACGACCGTTTCGACGAAGTATGGTCCGGTCAAGACCGACCATATCCTCTTCATCGCATCGGGCGCGTTCCATGTCTCGAAGCCTTCGGACCTTCTGCCGGAACTGCAGGGCCGCCTGCCGATCCGCGTCGAGCTCCGTCCGCTGACCAAGGAAGACTTCCGCCGCATCCTCACCGAGCCGCAGGCGAGCCTCATCCGCCAGTACAAGGCACTGATGGAAACCGAAGACCTGAAGCTCGACTTCACCGATGATGCCATCGACGCGCTCGCCGATGTCGCGGTGCATCTGAATTCGACCGTCGAGAATATCGGCGCCCGTCGCCTGCAGACGGTCATGGAGCGGGTGCTCGACGAGATCTCCTACAATGCCTCGGACCGCGCCGGCGTATCGGTGACCATCGATGCCGCTTATGTCCGCGAACATGTCGGCGACCTCGCCAGTAACACCGACCTGTCCCGCTTCATTCTGTAAGCGGGCCGGCAAAGGCGATCTAAACAGTAGACACTCGACAACGGGCCGTTAACTTTTTAGTTAGGGGCCCGTTTCCTTATGTCGGATGGCTTTATTCGGCCAAGATTATCCGCCAGTCCGTCGCACGGAAACATCGGTTGAAACTTCGACGGGGCAGCCATCGTGCGACGCATACTGATCACTCTCCTTCTGGCGGTCGCCAGCTTCTCCTGGATACCAGCCCATGCGGATGCGGCGACCACGGTGCCTCCGGGCAACCGCAATGCCGAGCAGCCGCCGGTTCCCGGCGCCTCCGTCCGGCGCACGCGCGGCACGAATTCGACCTTCGAACGCAAGTACCAAAAGGTCCGCGAACTGCTGGCGACCGATACGAAGCTGATGTCGAAGATCAAGTCGACGGCGCGGGCCTACGGCATCGATCCGATCCACATCATCGGCGCGCTCGTCGGCGAGCATACCTATAACGTCGATGCCTATGACGGCCTGCAGTCCTATTATGTCAAGGCTGCCTCCTATGCCGGCCAGAGCTTCCGCTTCGCTTACAACGGCGAAAACGTCGATGATTTCGTTGCCCGGCCGCAATTCGATGCCTGCAAGGGCAAGGGTGATTCCTACAGCCTCTGGACCTGCCGCGAGGATGTCTGGGAAGATGATTTCCGCGGCAAGACAGTTGGTGGCAAATCCTATCCCGACAATCGCTTCAGCGCCGTCTTCTTCCAGCCCTTCTATGCCGGCCAGACCTTCGGCCTCGGTCAGGTCAATCCGCTGACGGCGCTTGAACTCTCCGATCTCGTCAGCCGCACCTCAGGGATTCCGAAGCTGGATGAAAAGGATGCCGGCGGCGTTTACAAGGCGATCATGGATCCGGATCTGTCGCTCGCCTTTGTCGCCGCCTCGATCCGCAAGTCGATCGACGACTATCGCTCGATCGCCGGCATGGATATTTCGGGCAATCCGGGCATCACCGCGACGCTCTACAATCTCGGCAATTCCCGCAAGCGCGCTGCCGCCCTTGCCGCCAAGAACCGTGGTTCCTCGCAGCCGGTCTGGCCGGAGGAAAATTACTATGGGTGGCTCATCAATGATAAGCTCAGCGACCTAAAATCGCTTTTATAAGCGCGCAGCGCGACGTTTTATCGTCTGGATTTTGCCGGCGGCGTTCCCCATATCGGATGGGCACGCCGTTCCAGCGGCTTAGATTAAGCAACGGCTGCTTTTCGAGGAGAATTGATCTGATGGACATGATTCCGGAAGCCTTCTCCCCGCCGGCACCGATTCCGCGCACCGTGCCGCCCTCTCGTTTAACGATCATCCGCACGATCCTGCGCAATCCGCTCGAACTCTGGGGCGAGCCCTCCTACACGCTGCCCTGGATCAAGACCAAATTCTTCAACGAGCGGACGCTGATCGTCAATGATCCCGGCCTGATCAAGCATGTTCTGGTCGACAATGCCGCCAACTACCGCATGGCCGATATCCGCCAGCTCGTGCTCCGGCCGATCCTGCGCGACGGTCTGCTGACGGCGGAAGGATCGGTTTGGAAGCGCTCGCGCAAGGCGGTGGCGCCGGTGTTCACGCCGCGTCATGCCCAGGGTTTCGCCGGCCAGATGCTGAGCCAGAGTCTAGACTATGTGAAGAAATACGAGGATGTCAGCAAGGAAGGCGCGGTGTTCGATATCGCTGCCGACATGACGGAGCTGACCTTCGCCATTCTGGCGGAAACCTTGTTTTCCGGCGAGATCGTCACTGAAGGCGAGCATTTCGCCGATGAGGTCAATGAGCTCCTGCATCGCATGGGCAGAGTCGATCCCATGGATCTTTTGCGTGCCCCCGCCTGGGTGCCGCGCATCACCCGCATCGGCGGCCAGCGCGTGCTCGACAAGTTCCGCGGCATCGTCCGCACCACCATGGACCAGCGGCTGGAAAAAATGCGGAGGGACAGAGCCAGCGCACCCGATGATTTCCTGACGCTGCTTCTCGAAAAGGCCGGTCCGGATGGACTGACCATGGAAGAGATCGAGGACAATATCCTCACCTTCATCGGCGCCGGTCATGAGACAACGGCTCGTGCATTGGCCTGGACGCTCTATTGCGTCGCCAACAGCCCGCACATTCGCGAGGCCATGGAAGAGGAAATCGACCGGGTACTCGCAACCGATGCGGAGCCAGTCGCCTGGCTCGATCTCATGCCGCATGTCCGCGCCGCTTTTGAGGAGGCGATGCGCCTCTATCCGCCGGCACCCTCGATCAACCGCGCCGCGATCGCCGATGACGAATGGACAAGCGCCAAGGGCGAGCGCGTGACGATAGAGAAAGGCATTACCGTCCTGATCATGCCCTGGACGCTGCATCGCCATGAGCTTTATTGGGAAAAGCCGCGCGCCTTTATGCCGGAGCGCTTTCTTCCGGAGAATCGAACAAAGATCAATCGCTTCCAGTACCTGCCTTTTGGCGCAGGTCCCCGCGTCTGCATCGGCGCCACATTCGCGCTTCAGGAAGCGGTCATCGCCCTCGCCGTGATGATGCGCCGCTTCCGCTTCGATCTGACCGAAGAAACCAATCCCTGGCCTGTGCAGAAGCTGACCACGCAGCCGCGCGGCGGTTTGCCGATGCGGGTTACGAGACGATAGAACTGTTTTTGCCGCCTGCCAGCTAGCGGCTCGGCCCGGAAGGGTGCAATAACGGCATCGCATTGCATTCAAGAGCTGGATATTGCCGTGACATCTCATTTCCTGCTCGGCATCGATACGGGTGGAACCTACACCGATGCCGTTCTCTTCCATGAAACCGATGGCGTAATCGCCAAGGCGAAATCGCTGACCACGCGGCATGATCTGGCTGTCGGCATTGCCGGCGCCGTAGATGCCGTCATCGCCAAGGCCGGCATTCCCGTTTCGGCCATCGGCCTCGTATCGCTGTCGACGACGCTTGCCACTAATGCGCTTGTCGAAGGGCAGGGCGGTCGCGCCGGGCTGGTCATGATCGGTTTTGGCCCCGAGGATCTCAAACGTGATGGCCTTGCGGAAGCGCTGGGCTCCGATCCCGTGCTCTTCCTCCCCGGCGGTCACAATGTTCATGGCAATGAAAATCCGCTCGATTTGACGGCTCTGCGCGACGCGTTGCCGGAACTGGCGAAATCGGTCTCCTCCTTCGCTGTTGCCGGCTATTTCGCGGTCAGGAATCCGGCTCATGAAATCAAGGTGCGCGACTGCATCCGCGAGCTCTCGCATCTGCCCGTCACCTGCAGCCATGAGCTTTCTTCAAAGCTTGGCGGCCCGCGCCGCGCCCTGACGACGCTGTTGAATGCCCGCCTCGTGTCGATGATCGACCGTCTTGTCGGTGCCTGCGAAGGATTTCTGACGACGCGCGGCATCTCTGCGCCGATGATGGTGGTGCGCGGCGATGGCGCCCTCATTTCCGCCGATGAAGCCAAGCTGCGGCCGATCGAGACCATTCTGTCTGGTCCCGCCGCAAGTCTTGTCGGAGCTCGCTATCTTACCAGCCTCGACAATGCCGTCGTTTCCGACATCGGCGGTACCACCACCGATGTCGCCGTCATGGAAGATGGCCGGCCGCGGCTCGATGCCGATGGTGCTGTGGTCGGAGGCTACCGCACCATGGTTGAGGCAGTCGCCATGCGCACCTACGGCCTTGGTGGCGATTCCGAAGTCAAGATCAACGATCGCGGCCTTATCGCTGCTTTCGAACTCGGCCCGCGCCGCCTGCTGCCGCTGAGCCTTGCCGCTCATACGCATGGTGCCGTCGTGCTTGAGGTCTTGGAGCAGCAGCTGCGGGCGACGCATCTCGCCCGTAACGCCGGCCGTTTCGCGCTCCGCACCGGCGTACCCGATCATCTTGCAAGCGGCCTCACCGGGCCAGAGCAGACGCTGTTCGATCGCATCGGCAGCGTGCCTGTAGCACTCGATAAGCTTCTGGCGATGACGTCGCAGAAGGCGACGCTGGATCGGCTTGTCGCGCGCGGTCTTGTGCATTTGAGCGGCCTGACGCCTTCCGACGCCATGCATGTGCTTGGGAGGCAGGGGCAATGGAACGCTGAAGCGGCCCGCCTCGGGCTGGCCTTGGCGATGCGGCTGAAGGATGGCTCTGGCCGTCCGATCGCCGAATCCGTCGAGGAGCTGGCGAAGAAGATCGTCGATCGCCTCACTCGCCAGTCGGCCGACGTCATTCTTGCCGCCTGCTTGGCCGAAGATGGCGTAGCCGATCTCGATCCCGCAAAATCCATCTCCATCGATCGCGCGCTTCGCCGCGCGCCGGGGATCGCCCGCTTCGCCATTTCGCTCGATCGGCCGCTGGTCGGCCTCGGTGCTTCCGCTCCGGTCTATTACCCCGCCATTGCCGAGATGCTGGCGACCGAGAGTGCCATTCCCGGCGATTCGGATGTGGCGAATGCCGTCGGTGCTGTCGTCGGCCAGGTCCGCACCAGCGTCACCGTCTTCGTCACCATGCCGGAGGATGGCATTTATGTGCTGAATGGTGCCGGTGAGAGCCTGCGCTTTACCGACGAGAGCCACAGTTTCTCCGATGCCCGCGCGCGGGCGATGGAAGCTGCAACGGCGCAGGCAAGGCTGAATGGCGCGGTCGACCTCGTCGTGACAGTGGATGAGCAGGTGGATGCACCCGAGGTGGAAGGCAGTCGCAAGCTGATCGAGGCCCGGTTCGTGGCAACCGCCACGGGCCGTCCCCGAATCGCCATGGATTGATTATTTCCATAAAGGCATAAATCTTTCGAACTATTGCCAAATTGACAGAAGTGAAACCGTGAGCAAAGTGGCAACATGTTAAAATTGAGCCGTAGCACGGCCTTGAGGAGTATATGGCATGAGCCGCATTGAAAAACACGGGCTTCAGATCGAACAGGTCCTCTACGATTTCCTCGTTAAGGAGGCGCTTCCAGGTTCGGGCGTGGATGCCGACGCCTTCTTTGCCGGTTTTTCCAAGATCGTCCATGATCTCGCGCCAAGGAACCGTGAGCTTCTCGCCAAGCGGGACCGCATGCAGGTAGCGCTTGACGATTGGTACCGCAAGAATGGCGCGCCCGTCGATCTCGCCGCCTACGAAGCCTTCCTGCGCGAGATCGGCTATATCGTGCCCGAAGGTCCGGCCTTCACGATCTCGACCGCCAATGTCGATCCGGAAATTTCAGAGATTGCCGGCCCGCAGCTCGTCGTTCCCGTCATGAATGCCCGCTATGCCCTGAACGCGGCCAATGCCCGCTGGGGATCGCTCTATGACGCTCTCTACGGCACCGATGCCATTCCGGAGACCGCTGGCGCCGAAAAGGGCAGGGGCTATAATCCCAAGCGCGGCGAGAAGGTCATCGCCTGGGTTCGGGATTTTCTTGATTCCACCGTTCCGCTTGATGGCGCAAGCTGGAAGGATGTCACAGGCTTCGCTGTGAAGGATGGCGCCTTGGCGGTTACGACCGAGGGCGGCGCCGTAAAGCTCGCCGATGGCAGCCATTTCGCCGGCTATCTCGGTGATGCCGCTACCCCCACCCATATCCTGCTGAAGCAGAACGGCATCCATATCGAAATCGTCATCGACACGAGCACCGCCATCGGCAAGTCCGACCCGGCCGGCATTTCCGATGTCCGCCTGGAATCGGCGATCACGACGATCATGGATTGCGAGGATTCGATCGCAGCCGTCGATGCCGAGGACAAGGCGGAGGTTTACCGCAACTGGCTCGGCCTGATGAAAGGCGATCTGACCGAGGAAGTCGCCAAGGGCGGCAAGACCTTTACCCGCCGGCTCAACCCCGATGTCACCTATACGGCGCCGAATGGCGGCACGTTCGATCTGCATTGCCGCTCGCTTATGCTGGTGCGCAATGTCGGCCACCTGATGACCAATCCGGCCATTCTCGACCGTGATGGCAATGAGGTGCCGGAGGGTATCATGGATGCCGCCATCACCGGCCTGATCGCGCTCTATGACATCGGCCCCAGTGGCCGCCGCAAGAATTCCCGCACCGGCTCCATGTATGTCGTCAAGCCAAAGATGCACGGGCCAGAAGAAGTCGCCTTCGCGGTGGACATCTTCTCGCGCGTCGAGGATCTGCTTGGGATGCCGCGCAATACCATCAAGATGGGCATCATGGACGAGGAGCGCCGCACGACGGTCAACCTCAAGGAAGCGATCCGCGCCGCCCGCGAGCGCGTCGTCTTCATCAATACCGGCTTCCTCGATCGCACCGGTGATGAAATCCATACTTCGATGGAAGCAGGCCCAATGATCCGCAAGGGCGATATGAAGCAGGCGGCCTGGATCGGCGCCTATGAGAACTGGAACGTCGATATCGGCCTGGAATGTGGCCTTTCCGGTCATGCCCAGATCGGCAAGGGCATGTGGGCCATGCCGGATCTGATGGCGGCCATGCTCGAGCAGAAGATTGCGCATCCCAAGGCGGGTGCCAACACCGCCTGGGTGCCATCCCCGACGGCCGCGACGCTGCATGCTACCCATTATCATCGCGTCAATGTTGCTGATGTGCAGAAGAGCCTGAAGAGCCGCGCCCGCGCCAAGCTCTCCGACATCCTCTCCGTGCCGGTCGCCTCGCGGCCGAACTGGACGCTGGAGGAAATCCAGCGGGAAATCGACAATAACAGCCAGGGCATCCTCGGCTATGTTGTGCGCTGGGTTGATCAGGGCGTCGGCTGCTCCAAGGTTCCAGACATTAACAATGTCGGCCTCATGGAAGACCGCGCCACGCTGCGCATCTCGGCGCAGCACATGGCCAACTGGCTGCATCACAAGGTCATCACGGAAGCGCAGATTCTGGAAACGATGAAGCGCATGGCGGCTGTGGTTGACCAGCAGAATGCCGGCGATCCTAACTACGTTCCCATGTCAGGCAATTTCGACGGCTCCGTCGCCTTCCAGGCCGCTCTCGATCTCGTCCTCAAGGGGCGCGAGCAGCCGAATGGCTATACCGAACCGGTCCTGCATCGCCGCCGCATCGAGCTGAAGGCAAAGCAGGCGGGGTAACTTCATCCCGTCGGAGGTCACCTCGATCGTTCGAGGCCTTGTCCTCTGCGCTGACGCTTTGACTGCAAGGCAACTCGCGATGAGGTGGAGGGGCTCTTGCGGCCAGCGGAAAAAGTGAGCCCTCATTCCGAGGCGCGCAGCCAAGGGCGGAGCCTTGAAGGATGAAGGCGAGTCCTGACGATTGGGATCGATCCAAATCCCTCAAGCAAAAAAGCCGCCGGATCAGTATCCGGCGGCTTTTTCAATTCGAATGTCCAGTGATTACTGGATAACGATAACCTTGGTGCTGCGGCCGGGAAGAACGCGGCTGTAGAGATCGATCACGTCCTGATTGATCAGGCGGATGCAGCCCGAGGAGGCAGCGGTGCCGATCGAAGCCCATTCCGGCGTACCGTGCAGGCGGAACAGCGTGTCCTGGCCCTTTTCGTTGTAGAGATACATGGCGCGTGCACCGAGTGGGTTGGAAAGGCCCGGGTTCATGCCGCCATCGACATACTTGGCGATTTCTGGACGGCGGACAGCCATTTCCTTCGGCGGATGCCAATTCGGCCATTCCTGCTTCCAGGCGACGTATGCGGTGCCGGACCAGGAGAAGCCCTGCTTACCGACGCCGATGCCGTAACGCATCGCTTCGCCATTGCCGAGGATATAATAGAGGTGACGCTCGCGTGTATTGACGATGATCGTGCCTTCCGCTTCATCCGTCTTGTATTCGACGATCTGACGGCGGAACTGCGGCTTCACCTTCTGGATCGGGATCGCCGGCAGCTGAAAGCCATTGTCGGTCGTCACGCCGTAGTCGCCATCGAACGTCTTGATGGTTTCGGTGGCCGAATTTGCGGTGGCGGCCGGCGCTGCTGCGGCGGTGGTGGCATAGCCAGCCGATGCGAGCATTGCGACAAGGCCGAGTGCGGTCATAGCATTACGGATGCGCATGGAAGTCTCTTGAATTTTCGTGGCGGGAAATGGATGGCTGTAAACCATCTTTGTCTAAAGTTTATTTTCCATTAAACTTGGCTTTGCAAGCTGCTCTGGCCCTACAAAAATAGGGCCGGCGCGCAAATTAGAAGGACATGGTTTTTTTGCAACAACGCCAAGCCTGTCCCCGAGACAATTCATGACGATTTTGAACGTTTACAATAACAATCCGTTAATAGATGGCCGGCAGTCGGAACGGGCCATGCTTGTACGCAAAGGCGTGCAACTATTACTGCACGAAATGCGTCACGCCGTGCTACCGGAGCTGCCGCTCGCCAGCGGTCGCCGCGCCGATCTCGTCAGCCTTTCGGAGAAGGGCGAGATCTGGATCATCGAGATCAAGACCTCGATCGAGGATTTCCGCGTCGACCGCAAATGGCCCGAATACCGGCAGCATTGCGACCGGATGTTCTTCGCGACGCACAAGGATGTGCCGCTGGATATCTTCCCGGAGGATTGTGGGCTGTTTCTGTCGGACGGCTACGGCGCCCATATGCTACGCGAGGCGCCGGAGCATCGCCTGCCGCCGGCGACGCGCAAATCGGTAACGCTCAATTTCTCTCGCGCCGCCGCCCAGCGCTTAATGCTGGCAGAATGGGCGACGGGTAAAGATTTTGCCTTCTCCCCTCGGGGAGAAAGCGCCCGAAGGGCGGATGAGGGGGGTGAGACGCCTTAGCTTCGAGCGCCTTTGAAGCTTGCACTTACAGCGTCCTCTCCCGATACAATAGTATGCTCTATTTCGGCGCCCGCTTGGCAAGGATGCGCTGTAAGGTGCGGCGATGCATGTTGAGGCGCCGGGCCGTCTCGGAAACATTGCGCTCGCACATTTCATAGACACGCTGGATATGTTCCCAGCGCACGCGGTCAGCAGACATCGGATTTTCTGGCACTTCGGCCTTCTCGCCGGGGCGCTGCGTCAGCGCGGCATAGACGTCGTCGGCATCGGCAGGTTTGGCGAGATAGTCGAGCGCGCCAAGCTTGACGGCGGTGACCGCAGTCGCGATGTTGCCATAGCCCGTCAGCACCACGATATGCGTGTCGTCCCGCCGCTGACGGATGGCTTCGATCACATCGAGCCCGTTGCCGTCGCCGAGGCGAAGGTCGACCACGGCATATTTCGGCGGGGTCGCCTTGGATTTGGCAACGCCTTCCGCCACCGATTCCGCCGTCTCGACCACAAAGCCGCGTGCCTCCATTGCCCTCGCCAGCCGGCGTAGAAAGGGACCATCGTCATCGACGATCAGCAATGTAGCATCCGGGCCGATATGGGCCTCGGCATCCTTGGCCCCGACCGGCGGAGCAGCACTTTCCTTATCCGTCATGTTATCTTCTATCCCGGCGACCATCCGCCTGCGTATTCAACCGATTTTGACGATGGCAGTTTTAAGCCGCGAAAATCATTTTGTCGAATTACTGTCGATTAATACGCGCGGCCATTCGACGCGGACGCGCGCTCCCGGCGTTTCCGGATCGCGATTGCCGAAGGAAAGTGTGGCGCCCGAGCGCTCGAGCAACGTCTTGGCGATGAAGAGCCCAAGCCCAAGGCCGCCTGCCGTGTCATCCCGCTGGCGTGAGGTGACATAGGGTTCGCCGATCCGTGCCAGTATTTCAGGCGAGTAACCGCCGCCATCGTCCTCGATGATAATAGTCAGAGTTTCGGCGGTGTATTCCACCGTCACCGTCACAGTCTTGCGGGCATAATCGACCGCATTTTCGATGAGGTTGCCGAGGCCATACATCATGCCGGCATTGCGTGACAGAACAGGTTCGCCCGCCCGCGGGCTCTTCTCGATGAATTCCAGGTTGATCCCGAACTCGCGGTGCGGCGCGATCACTTCTTCCATCATCGACGACAGCGTCAGCCGCCTCATATGCGCTTCGTCCTCGGAGGAGAGCGTCGTCAGCCGCCTGAGAATATCGCGGCAGCGCTCGCTCTGGCTGCGCAGCAGCGCCACATCCTCCCGGAAACGGTCGTCCTCGCGCAGTTCCCGCTCCATCTCCTTGGCGACGACGCTGATCGTCGCAAGCGGCGTGCCGAGCTCGTGTGCCGCCGCCGCCGCCAGCCCGTCGAGCTGCGACAGGTGCTTTTCCCGCTGCAGCACCAGCTCCGTCGCCGAAAGAGCATCCGCAAGCTGGGAGGCTTCCATGGAGACGCGATAGGCATAAAAGGCGGCAAAGGCCATGGTGGAGGCGATAGAGCACCACACGCCCAGCTGCATGACGCTATGCACGCTGACCGAAACGCCCTCATACCAGGGCAGGGGGAAGGGAGAGAATGCCAGACCGGTAATGCAGATCATTGCAAGTACGATGAGCGGCATACTGTAGCGGATCGGCTGCGATGCGAAGGAGATGATGACAGGCACGCAGACGAGCGCCGAGAAGGGATTGGCAAGCCCGCCGGTGATCAGCAGCAGTCCGCAGAGCTGCAGGAGATCGAGGCTGAGCAGCGCAAAGGCTGCCGGCGGCTCCAGTCGGTGCGTGGGCGGATAGCGCAGCGTCAGGAAGAAGTTGATCCAGGCAAGGCAGGCGATCAGTACGCAGCAGGGCAGCAGCGGCATGGGAAATTTCAGCCAGAAGGCGACGATCATCACGGTTACCGTCTGACCGCCGACCGCAAGCCAGCGCAGGCGCACCAGCGTCTGCAGTCTCAGCCGCCGGCTGGTATGATGGCCCTCCTGCGCCTTCATTTCGGCTTCGGAGAGCTTTTCCAGTCCCCGGAAGAAGCGTGCCATCGTCATGTCCCCCTTGGCTTGGCGCGTGTCGTCGGCAAGGCCTCGGCCGGATCTTCCGGCCAGGGGTGCCTGGGGTAGCGGCCGCGCATATCGGCGCGCACATCCTTCCAGGATCCGGCCCAGAAGCCCGGCAGGTCGCGTGTCGTCTGGATCGGGCGATGTGCCGGCGATGTCAATTCCAGCACCAGCGGCAATCTGCCGCCGCCGATGGCCGGATGCTGCTTTAGCCCGAACAGCTCCTGCACCCGAATGGTCAACAGTGGTTCCTCGCCATCATATTGAATGGGATGGCGGTGGCCGGTCGGCGCCTCGAAATGCGTCGGTGCCATTCGAGCGAGGTCGCGCTGCAGCTCGTGCGGCACGAGAGACATCAACCCGTTGGAAAGGCTGCCCGCGGAGATATCGGAGAGGCCGCGCGCGTCGGGCTGAAACGGCATGAACCATTCCTCAAGCCGAGCAAGCAGCGCCTCGTCGCTCATATCGGGCCACGGATCGCCGATCGTCCGATGCAGGAAGCCGATCCTGTCCCGCAGCTGCGTGGCTTCCTTGGAAAACGGCAGGACACCGATCCCGAGTTCCCGTATGCCGTCGGCCAGCGCCTTGGCCGCCGGCTCGCCGGTGGGCCGCGGCAGAGGCGTCTCTTCGAAGATGATGGCACCGAGCCTTGTCACCCGCCGCGCCCGCACCTGCCGGCTCGCTCTGTCGAAAAAGCTCTGGTCTTCGGTGCGAATTTCGCCCGGCAAATGCTCTTCGACATCGGCGCGGGAAATCTCCGCCGCAGCAAGAACGCGCGCGTGCGCCGCACGTCCCGTCAGGTCCGCGACGACAAGCATCTGGGAGCCGGCAAGCCGCTCGGTCTCCGGCAACTCTGCGCCGCGCCCATTGGCCATGACGAAACGTCCCCGCCCGCCACGCTGCAGCGCGATGCGGTCGGGAAAGGCATGCAGCAGCAGCGCGCCGACAAGCGGAGGAATAGAGGAAGGGGTGCCGCCGTTGCCACCGGCCGCTTGAGCGAGACGCCCGGCAAGACGACGCGCGGCCTCGGCCCGTTCACCCTTCTCGGTCTTGAAGCGCCGCAGCCGGTCTTCCACGTCGATGCTCTGCCCACCAAGCCCCTGTTCCGTCAGCAGTACCGCAAGCAGCGCCGCTTCGCGCGCCTGGCCGAATTCGCCAGCCGAAATCACCATCGCCGCCAGTCGTGGCGGCAGGGCGAGCTCGCGCATCAGCCGTCCGCGCGCCGTCAGCCCGTTTTCCGCGTCGAGCGCACCCAGCTGTCGCAGCAGGGCTCGTGCTTCGGCAAGCGTGGTCGCAGGCGGTTGATCGACGAAGGCAAGCGTCGCAGGATCTTGCACGCCCCAATGGGCCAAATCGAGTGCCAGGCCGGAAAGATCGCTCGAAAGGATCTGCGGCGGCGTGAACGCCGGAAGCGCCGCGGTCTGCCCCGGATGCCAGAGCCGGATGGCGATGCCCGGTTCGGTTCGTCCGGCGCGGCCGGCGCGCTGATCGGCCGAGGCGCGCGACACGCGCACCGTCTCGAGCCGCGTGATACCAGTGGAAGCCTCGAAAACGGGCAGGCGCTGCAATCCGCTGTCGATAATGATTCGCACGCCATCGATGGTGATGGAAGTTTCGGCGATCGAGGTCGCCAGCACGATCTTGCGCGTGCCCTGCGGCGCTGGCCGAATTGCCGCATCCTGTTCCTTCTGGCTGAGATTGCCGTAGAGCGGCGCAATCATCGTCTCCGGCCGGAAGCGGCCCTCCAGCCGCTCCACCGTGCGGGTGATTTCCGCCTGCCCGGGCAGGAAGGCGAGGATGGAGCCCTGTTCGCGCGCGTGCGCATCAAGTATTGCCCGCGTCACCGTATCCTCGATCCGCTCTCCCGCTGGCCGATCCTGATGACGGATATCGATCGGGAAGCTGCGACCCATGCTTTCGATCACGGGCGGGTGGTCGAGGAGTGCAGCGACACGCTCCACATCGAGCGTTGCCGACATGACGAGAATGCGCAGATCCTCTCGCAGCGCCGCTTGCACATCGAGCGCCAGCGCCAGGCCGAAATCCGCATCCAGCGAGCGCTCGTGGAATTCGTCGAAGATGACGGTGGAGATGCCTGAGAGTTCGGGGTCGTCGAGGATCATCCGCGCGAACACACCTTCCGTCACCACCTCAATGCGCGTCTTAGGAGAAATGCGGTTGTCGAGCCGCATGCGGTAGCCGACTGTATCGCCCACCTGTTCGCCGAGCAGTGAGGCCATGCGGGCAGCAGCGGCTCTTGCGGCCAGCCGCCGCGGCTCCAGAAGAATGATCCTGTCATCGCCGCGCCAGGCTTCGTCCAAGAGATAAAGCGGTACCAGCGTCGTCTTGCCGGCGCCGGGCGGCGCGGAGAGCACGGCACGCCGCTCTTCAGCGAGTGCCGCACCGATATCGGCGAGCACATGCGAGACAGGCAGCCCCGGCAATGAAGGTACTCTATATGTCACGCCTGCCCGCTCCGCATATGTTTATGGGCGAAAGCTGGCGTTTGCCGGTTCGACCCCGCCTGTGCCCGCCTTTTATCGAGAAGCACCATATCTGCTCCCTTCAATCTCTCGATGTCTATTAGGTCCTGGGTGTCCGGCTGGCAATGCGAGCCGGATCCAATGCTTGCAATAGGCGCAAGTGGCCCTTTAGGAGCGCTTATCTGGATGATTCCGGCAGATGGCGTAAAATGAATCCTGAAATCGTGACCAATCGCGAAAAAATCTCCAAGATTTTGATCGCGTTCACAAATCCCCTTTTTAATTCAATCACTTACAAAAATGTCAGAATTTTTACAGTTGGAGTGTTGACTATATCGGGTTGGGGGGTCTATAAGCCCGATCACTGACGAGGGCGGCGGCGCTGCTGGCGACGAAGTCTCTCGCTCTGGTGTTTCCTG
>NZ_VITM01000013.1:0-122605 GCF_007828675.1 Rhizobium sp. ERR 1071
CAGGAAACACCAGAGCGAGAGACTTCGTCGCCAGCAGCGCCGCCGCCCTCGTCAGTGATCGGGCTTATAGACCCCCCAACCCGATATAGTCAACAGGCCTATTTTGAAAAAAATCAAAAAACAAATAACTAATTGATTCTTATGTGAGTTTTGTGAAGATGCCCTGTAGTCATCGAAAATAGCCTGCAAAAACACCCACAGATATCCTGGATGAAGCGTCGGGCCGCCTGCACGATGACGGAACAAGCCGCAAAACCGCTTTCTGCGTCCCATCTTCATCAGCGACCCTGCCATTTTATGGGAAACAGCATATGGATCGCCGCAAAAAACGCCCGGTTGATTTGACACCCCTGTCATAAATATGCACATCTTCGCCCCCAGCCTGCGGCTCGCATGAAGGAAGCGGATCACGATCGGCATGATGACGGACAAGATGATGCTCCGATCACTCGGTAACGAGCCGCCTATCCTGGCCGATGGCCGGCGGGCGCCGGATCGGCGCGAAGTGTCTCTTCGTTGGCTTTCCGGCACCTTTCTGACAGGCCTGACGTCGAGTATCCTGATGGGCGTGGCCTTGTTTGCCGCACTTGACGGCCGCCAGCAGCTGGCGATCCCCGCGGAAGCCTACGCGACATCGGACAATCATAATGCCACCGACGACCAGGTCACCCGCGGCGGCCGGCTGATTTCCACCGCGATCGCCTCGAAGCCGTCCGACCGCAATATTCTCGAAGTTTCGACCGTTGTGCGCGATGGCGACAAGGAGGTGGTGCGCCGCCAGCCCTTCGCTCATGTGAAGATCGCGCTCGCCACCAATCGCATCGCCAGCGAAAGCTACCCCCCCTTCGATCCGCTGGCGATCTTTTCCGCCGACGAAAACATACCGCAGCCCGCCAACAAGACCGGCGCCATCTACGGATCGGACGTCGAATCCGAAGTCAGCCTGAAGACGATTGCCTTTCCCACCAAGGATATTCCCTTCCAGCTCGCCGGCTCCATGTCACTCGATGAGGTCGAAGAAAATGTCCGTTCCAACGGTTCGGTGCTGGCGGACGGCAATACCCAGCTTTCGGCGCTCTATTATGTCGACCCGCGCCGTTTCGCCAATGACGATCCCGACGTCGATCTGACGGCGGGCCTTGCAGCCCGCATCGTTGAAGAGAACATGTCGGTCTCCGCTCCGGAAGCCGTGACCGCGCAGACGGAAGAATTTGCCGACGACATCATTCCCGTCCGCGAAAACATGTCGATTGCCGCGGCGCTGACCGGATCCGGTTATCTGAAGGCTGACGCGGACGATGTCGCAGCCAAGATCCAGCCGCTCTTCGGTTCGTCCGATGTCTCCGCCGGCGACGTGTTGCGTATCGGCATCCTTCAGAAGGGTGAGCAGGCGAAAATCATCCGCGCCAGCATCTATCGCGGCACGAAACATCTGCTCACCATCGCGCAGAACGACCGCGGCGAATTCGTCGCCGGCAGTGCACCGCCGATGCTCGATGCCATCGCCACGGCCTTCGATAACGACTTGCCAGCTGTTGCGGCCGGCCGCGACCTGCCGAGCGTCTACGACGGCATCTACCGCGCCGCCCTTTCCTACGGCATGACCAAGGAGATGGTGGCGCAGATCGTCAAGCTGCTTGCGAGCAATGTCGATTTCCAGGCGCAGCTGAAACCGACGGATTCGCTGGAAGCCTTCTTCTCGGTCACCGACGACAAGGGACAGGCGACGGCCGATTCCGAACTGCTCTACGTCAACGCCCGGTTCGGCGACAACGTCACCCGCTTCTATCGCTTCGAGGATCCGACCGATCATTCGATCGACTACTTCGACGAGAATGGCAAGAGCATCCGGCAGTTCCTGCTGCGCAATCCCGTTCCCACCGGCGTCTTCAAATCCGGCTTCGGCATGCGCCGCCACCCGATCCTCGGCTTTGCGCGCATGCATACCGGTGTTGACTGGTCAGCCCCGCGCGGCACGCCGATCATCGCTGCCGGCAACGGCATCGTCGAAAAAGCCGGTTGGGATTCAGGTGGTTTCGGCAATCAGACACTGATCCGCCATGCCAATGGCTACGTCTCCTCCTACAATCACCAGAGCGCGATCGCCAAAGGCGTCGTGCCGGGCGCAAAGGTGGTGCAGGGACAGGTGATCGGCTTTATCGGCTCGACGGGCCTGGCGACCGGCCCCCACCTGCACTACGAGCTGATCGTCAACGGCACGAAAGTCGATCCGCTACGCATCCGCCTTCCCGGCGGCAAATCGCTGGAAGGCGACGCACTCGCCAAGTTCCAGGAAGAACGCAAGCGCATCGATACGCTGCTCACCGACGAGAAGACGAAGCAGATCGCCAGCAAGTAGCCTCGGCCGCTCGGCCTATTTCATGCTGAGCTATCAACACTACGCTACGGCCGATAGCAAAATGGCGGCCCGAAGACCGCCATCTGTGTTGACTCGGTCGGCCAGCTTACGCCGCTTCGTTTACCGCCTGACGCGGGCGGAACAACAGCCGGTCCGAACCGCTGGTGACCTTGACGAGCGAGCCATCCGGAATCTGCCCGGACAGGATCTGCTCGGCGAGCGGATCCTGGACATATTTCTGGATCACCCGCTTCAGCGGCCGTGCACCGTAGACCGGATCGTAGCCCTTGTTGGCCAGCCAATGGCGGGCATCGTCGTCGAGTTCGAGCGTGATCTTGCGTTCCGACAACAGCTTCAGCAGACGTTCGAGCTGAATGTCCACGATCGCGCCCATCTCATCGCGCTTCAGGCGATGGAACAGGATGATCTCGTCGATACGGTTCAGGAATTCCGGCCGGAAATGCGACCGGACGACTTCCATTACCTGCTCGCGCACCAGATCGCTGTCATCGCCGTCCTTCAGCTGGGTGAGATATTCGGCACCCAGATTGGAGGTCATGATGATCATTGTGTTGCGGAAATCGACCGTGCGGCCCTGTCCGTCCGTCAAACGTCCGTCATCCAGAACCTGGAGCAGGATGTTGAAGACATCGGGGTGCGCCTTCTCGATCTCATCGAACAGCACGACCTGATAGGGCCGGCGGCGGACGGCTTCGGTCAATGCGCCGCCTTCCTCATAGCCGACATAGCCGGGAGGGGCACCGATCAACCGCGCCACGGAATGCTTCTCCATGTATTCGGACATGTCGATACGCACCATTGCCGTCTCGTCGTCGAAAAGGAAGCGGGCAAGCGCCTTCGTCAACTCCGTCTTGCCGACACCCGTCGGACCGAGGAAGATGAACGAGCCGATCGGCCGGTTCGGATCCTGCAGGCCGGCACGCGAGCGGCGAACGGCACGCGACACAGCCTGAACGGCGTCACCCTGGCCGACGACCCATTTTGCCAGCTCGTCTTCCATCCGCAGCAGCTTGTCGCGCTCGCCTTCCAGCATCTTGTCCACGGGAATCCCGGTCCAGCGGGAAACGACCTGGGCGATATTGTCGGCGGTAACGACCTCCTGCACCATGGAATCGCGGGCACTATCCTGCTCTTCCGCGGCGTGCAATTCCTTCTCAAGATTGGGGATCACGCCATAGGCAAGCTCGCCTGCACGCTGGAATTCACCCTTGCGCTGGGCAATGGCGAGTTCGTTGCGGGCATCGTCGAGCTGCTTCTTGAGATCGGCGGCAAGACCGAGCTTCTGCTTTTCCGCCTGCCAGCGCGCGGTCAGCGCATCGGCTTCCTCTTCCAGCGAAGCAAGATCGCCCTCCAGCCGCTTCAGCCGGTCGGCGGAAGACTGGTCGGTTTCCTTCTTCAGCGCCTCACGCTCGATCTTCAGCTGGATGATGCGGCGATCGAGTTCATCGAGCTCTTCCGGCTTGGAATCCACCTGCATACGCAGACGCGCCGCTGCCTCGTCCATCAGGTCGATGGCCTTATCCGGCAGGAAGCGATCGGTGATGTAGCGGTTCGACAGGGTTGCAGCAGCCACCAGAGCGGCATCGGCGATGCGCACCTTGTGATGCTGCTCATATTTTTCCTTCAAGCCACGCAGGATCGAGATCGTGTCTTCGACCGTCGGTTCCTCAACCATGACAGGCTGGAAGCGGCGGGCAAGGGCAGGATCCTTCTCGACATGCTTGCGGTATTCATCGAGCGTGGTCGCGCCGACGCAGTGCAGTTCGCCACGCGCGAGCGCAGGCTTCAGCAGGTTGGATGCATCCATCGCACCGTCGGCCTTGCCGGCACCAACAAGGGTGTGCATTTCATCGATGAAGAGGATGATCTCGCCATTTTCCGACTGCACTTCGTTGAGCACGGCCTTCAGCCGCTCTTCGAACTCGCCGCGGAATTTCGCACCGGCAATCAGCGCGCCCATGTCGAGCGCCATCAGCTTCTTGTCCTTCAGCGATTCCGGCACGTCGCCATTGACGATACGTAGCGCCAAGCCTTCGACGATCGCCGTCTTGCCGACGCCGGGCTCACCGATCAACACAGGATTGTTCTTCGTACGGCGGGACAGGACCTGAATCGTGCGACGAATTTCATCGTCACGGCCGATCACAGGGTCGAGCTTGCCTTCGCGAGCCTCGGCGGTGAGGTCTCGGGCATATTTTTTCAAGGAATCGAAGCTTTGCTCCGCATTGGCGGAGTCAGCCGTGCGGCCCTTGCGGATATCGTTGATGACCTGATTGAGGGCAACAGGGGTCACGCCGGCATTCTTCAGGGTTGCCGACGTGGAAGCCGAGGGTTCGATCGCCAAAGCTTGCAAGAGACGCTCGACGGTGACGAAACTATCGCCCGCCTTCTTGGCCGCATCTTCTGCAGTCGTGAAAACCTTGGCGAGCGGCTGTGAGAGATAGACCTGGCCGTCACCGCCGGAAACCTTCGGCAGCTTGGCAAGCGCGGCATCATTGGCGATACGGGCAGCTTTGGCATCGCCGCCGGCACGTTCAATCAACGAGGCGGCCATGCCCTGATCGTCGTCCAGAAGCACCTTGAGAACGTGCTCGGGCGTGAACTGCTGATTACCCTGTGCAAGCGCATTGGTTTGGGCGGATTGCAGAAAACCGCGTACCCGCTCGGAGTATTTTTCAATATTCATATGAGACCTCCATGAATCGCTCTGCCCGGACCCGGCACAGACCGATGATTGAGATTGAGCCCCCTCTAGAGGCGAGCCCCGCCTTACCGCCATTGAGATTTGCAGCAAGACAACTGGAGGAGATATGGGAGGCTATTTGAAGAGTTTAAAGGGTGCAAAACGCGAAAAAAGCGCGGGGTTTGGTTGGCAAATCGCGCCGACTTATTGGCCGGTTCCCTCAGCTAAACCCAGCTTCGACGGTCGATGGTAGCGAATCTTTCTCTCTCGCTACCTGATGACCATTCAGCCCTTTCCATTCGCCCATAGCAAAACGGCAACGGCAGCGCATCTCGCACTGCCGTTGCCGTTTCAATTTCTGCCGACTGCGCCCGAAAGCGTATGGGCCTTATTCCGAGGTTGCGTCCGCCAAGGCCGGAGCTTCGCCCGAAGCGGCTTCGCCCTCACCGTCGCCACCGGCAGCGCTGCGGCGCGGCTGGCGGCGCGGGCGGTTACCGCCGGCACTGCGGCGGCGCGGCTGGCGCTCGGTGGCGGCCACGGCCGGAGTTTCCTCTTCGATCGCCACTTCGGCCGGAATCCCTTCGATCACCGGCTGCGGACCGGTGCCATTGATGACCTCGGGCTCGCTGGCCGGAGCGGCAGCAACCGCTGGAGCAGCCTGCTGCTGGCGACCGTGGGGCTGAGCCATCTGCGGCTGATCGTCAATCTCCTGCGCATCGATATCGTCGATATCGCGCTCGGCATTATCGCGGTCATTGTAATTGTGATGATCGTCGCGCTGGTAGCGCTCCTGCATCTGCGCCTGGGCGCTGGCAATGATCCGATTGTAGTGCTCGGCATGCTGCAGGTAGTTTTCCGCCATGACGCGGTCGCCGGAGCTTTGAGCATCGCGAGCCAAGGCCGCGTACTTCTCGGCGATGTGCTGTGCGGTTCCGCGGATTTTCACATCGGGACCGGAGCTGTCGTAAGTCCTGGTCAGCGGGTTCGAGCCCTTGCGGTTGAAATTGTTGTTGTTATTTCCGCCGCCGCCGTTGTTGTTATTACCACGCCCCCGACCGCGCTTGTTTTGCTGTCCTGGCCTCATAGATCCTTCACCTGAATTCTCTTCGTTGGGATAAAATCATACACGGCACCTGCCGCCGCGGGTCGGATACTTCCGAACCGGGGCCTGCGTGCCGCAAGCAAACTGCGCTTTAGCGCTCGTCTGCCGCTCGACTACGTCAGATTAACTGATCACGCATTGGGTTATCTTCAACCTTTGACACTCTTATCAGAGAGCGGATCCCCGAGGCTGTCCAAGATGAGCGAATCGTCTCGTTCATTCCCAGCCGCCCAACGCGTGAGCGCAACCTATATTGCTTCCTCAGGAAATCCAAGCTTTTTCTTTGCGATAACAACGGGGTTCCACAAATCCGCTGCAAAATGTCACGTTAATGTTGAAATTCAAACACAAGAACCCGGTCGTTCTGGCCGTAGTCCCGAACCGCCTCGACAAGGGAAAATCCTGCTCCTTCAAAAACCGAAGTCACCGTTTCACGCTGATCGTAGCCGATCTCCACACCAATCATACCGTTCTGATATAGAAATCGAGCCGCATCCTTTGCGATCGCCCTGTATGCATCCAGCCCATCAAGGCCCCCATCAAGGGCCGTGGGAGGATCGAAATCCTTTACTTCTGGAGCGAGAGTGGAAATGACACTAGACGCAATATAGGGCGGATTTGAGACAATCACGTGAAAACGTTCGTGGATGGCTTCAAACCAGCTCCCTTGCACAGTTCTGAACCGCGCCGCCAGGCCATTTCGCTCCGCGTTCCCGCGAGCGGTTTCCAGCGCTTCGCTGGAAATATCGGAACCAACGCCCATTGCTTTAGGGCATTCACGAAGCAGGGCCAAACAAATGGCCCCGGTCCCCGTCCCGATGTCCAGTATATGGATATTGCCGATCTGGGATTCAAGACGCCTGACATGTGGCAGCATCGTATCGACGAGAATTTCCGTATCGGGCCGCGGTTCGAGCGTTGCAGCCGAAAGCCGCAGCGAGAGACCATAGAATTCCCGCTCGCCGAGAATGCGATAGACCGGCTCATGATTGAGCCGACGATCGATCGCCGCACGTATCATCACCACGTCATCCTCGGATACGGGCTCGAAACCGTGCGTCACGAGGCCGGTCGCAGAAAGATGCAGAAGGCCGCCGACAAGAATGCGTGCTTCCGTGGCGGGATCGTCGAGATCGGCCCCGGCAAATCGGGCGCGCGCCTCCTGCAGGAGCTCGGATGCGGTCGGCCCCTGCCCGCCACTCATGCCTGTTCGCCGAGCTGGGCGAGCTGGCTCGCCTGATAATCCGCCAGCAGCGCATCGACCACCTCGTCGATCTCGCCCACCATCATCCGGTCGAGCTTGTAGAGCGTCAGGTTGATGCGGTGATCGGTGACGCGCCCCTGCGGGAAATTATAGGTGCGGATGCGCTCGGACCGATCGCCGGAGCCGACCTGGCTCTTGCGGTCGGCGGAACGCTCGCTGTCGGCCCGCTGGCGCTCCATGTCGAACAGGCGAGACCGCAGGACCTGCATGGCTTTAGCGCGGTTCTGATGCTGCGACTTTTCCGAGCTGGTGACAACGATACCCGAGGGAAGATGGGTGATGCGCACGGCCGAGTCGGTCGTGTTGACGTGCTGACCACCGGCACCTGAAGAGCGCATGGTGTCGATGCGGATATCCTCAGGCCGGATCTCGATATCGATTTCTTCGGCTTCCGGCAGCACGGCGACGGTCGCCGCAGAAGTATGAATACGCCCGCTCGCCTCGGTTTCCGGCACACGCTGCACGCGGTGAACGCCGGATTCGAACTTCAATCGGGAAAATACGCCCTTGCCGCTGATGGTGGCGATGATTTCCTTGAAACCACCCGCTTCGCCCTCGCTCGCCGAAAGCACTTCCACCTTCCAGCCATTGCTGGCGGCAAAACGCTCATACATGCGGAAGAGATCGCCAGCGAAAAGGGCCGCTTCCGAGCCGCCAGTGCCGGCGCGGATTTCCAGGATCGCGCTCTTCTCGTCGGCGGCATCCTTCGGCAGAAGCTCGATCTGGATCGCCTTTTCCAGCGTCTCGATTCGCTCCCTGACCTCGGGCAGCTCCATTTCGGCAAGATCGCGCATGTCGCGATCGACGGATTTATCGGAGAGCATGGTTTCGAGATCGGCAGCCTCGGCAAGGGCACGCTCATAATCGCGGATTTTGGTCACAACCGGCTGCAGCTCGGAATATTCGGAAGCAAGCTTCACATAGACATCCGCGGCCGGACCGGCGGACATGCGCGCCTCGATCTCGCCGAAGCGGCGTTCCAATTCGCGCATTTTTTCAACAGGGAGCTTCGCCACCCTCTACTCCAATTCTTCTTATTATCTCTGCTTTGATGTTGTGATGCGCATGATCCTGCCTGCAAAACCGCTTTATGCTTTTCAGGATCGCGCGCTAAAGCGGAATATTGTGGCTCTCGGCAAAGTGCACAAGGATATCCCGCATGGAATTCGTCGGCTGCTTGTCATCGAGTGCGGCTTCCATGACCTCGGACAAGGCCTTGAGGTCAAGCCCGAGCAGCATTGCTTTGACCGGCCCGATCGAGGCCGGCGACATCGAAACCGAGCGGAAACCGATGCCGAGCAGGGCCATGGCCGAAATCGTCTTGCCCGCCAGTTCGCCGCAAAGCGTTACCGGCGTCTTGTTGCGTTCGCCAGCCCGCACAATATCGCGCAGGATACGCAGAAACGGCCGCTCGAGCGGATCGAAGCGATCCGAAACGCGGGCATTGCCACGATCGACCGCCATCGAGAACTGGAACAGGTCGTTGGAGCCGACCGAGACGAAATCGACCTCCGCCATCAGCTCGTCCAGCTGCCACAGCAGCGCGGGCACCTCGAGCATTGCGCCGAACTGCAGCTTGCGCGGCAGGCCGTGCCCGAAGCGCGAAAGGTGCTGCACTTCCTTTTGCAGAAGTTCACGCACGGCTCGGATCTCGGAGACTTCCGTGACCATCGGCACCATCATCTTCAATTCGCTGTCGGCTGCCGCCCTGAGCATAGCCCTGAGCTGCGTGCGCAACAGGCCTGGACGATCGAGCGAGAGGCGGATGGCGCGCCAGCCGAGCGCGGGGTTTTCTTCCTCATGCGCTCGGAAATAGGGAACGACCTTGTCGCCGCCGATATCGAGCGTGCGGAAGGTGACGATACGGCCACCCGCCTGCTTCATGACATTGCGATAGAAGGCTTCCTGTTCATCCGCCTTCGGCATGGTCGAGGCGATCATGAACTGCAGTTCGGTGCGGAACAGACCGATGCCCTCGGCTCCGGATTCCGCAAGTTGCGGCAGGTCTACCAGCAGACCGGCATTCATCAGCAGCGAAATGCGCTGCCCGTCCTTTGTGATCGGCTCGACGGAACGCAGAGCCCGGAACTGCTCCTGCCTACGGGCACGGAACCGGACCTTCTCTTCATAGGAGCGCTGATGATCAGCCATCGGCCGCAGGTGTACATGACCACCGTCGCCGTCGATGATGACCGGATCGCCGTTTTCGGCCAGCGCAACGACACCTACCGCCTGTCCGACGACCGGAATGCCCATGGCGCGTGCCACGATGACGACGTGGCTCGTGACAGCGCCCTCTTCCAGCACCAGGCCGCGAATATTGGCGCGGGGATAATCGAGCAGTTCAGCCGCGCCCATCGCACGCGCGAAAATGACCGCATCGTTCGGGAAGCCTTCCGCGCTGGTACGGCCTGAATGTCCAATGAGCTGCCGCAAAAGCCGGTTCGCCAGATCTTCGAAATCGTGCATGCGTTCGCGCAGATAGGGATCGGTCAGGCGCATCATGCGCGCCTTTGTGTCACTCTGCACCTTTTCGACGGCGGCTTCAGCGGTCAGGCCGTTGCGGACGGCTTCCTCAAGCTTGCGCACCCAGCCCTGGTCGTGCGCGAACATGCGGTAGGTCTCAAGCACCTCGCGATGCTCACCTTCCATGGACACGTCACGGCGCGACAGCATGTCGTCGATCGAAATGCGCAGCGAACCGAGTGCCTCGGCGAGGCGGCCGATTTCCTTGTCGGCATCCTCGTTCAAGAGATTGGTGACGACGATGCGCGGCTCGTGCAGCACGACATAGCCGAGGCCGATGCCTTCATTGTAGCTGTCGCCATCGATCGTAACGGAGCGAGTGAGATCGAGTTCCAGGCCAGGCTTGGTGATCTTCTTCAGCTCGCCGGTCGCGATCATCTCGGCCAGCACCATGGCCGTCGTTTCGAGCGCCTCCAGCTCTTCCTCGCGATAATTGCGGCTCGCCTTGTTCTGGACGACGAGAACGCCGAGCGAACGGCCGGTGCGCAGGATCGGCACGCCGAGGAAGGAGTGATAGATCTCTTCGCCGGTTTCCGGAAGGTAGCGGAAGGCCGGATGCGATTGTGCATCGGAAAGATTGAGCGGCTGGGCGGATGCGGCAATCGTGCCGACCAGGCCTTGCCCCATCTTCAATTGCGAAAGGTGGACGGCCTCTTTATTCAGACCCTCGGTGGCATAAAGCTCAAGGACACCGTCGGCGCGCAGCACATAGACCGAGCAAACCTCGGCAACCATATTGCTGGCAATCTGGCGGACGATCCGGTCAAGGCGCTCCTGCGGCTCCAGCGGCTCCGCCATCAATTCGCGTAGCCGCTTGAGCAGAACGCGTGGACCGCCGGATAGGTCTCTCATTGCGCCACTAGCTCCCGAATCAAGATGTCATGCCCGTCTTGCCCACGTCAGGGCCGGCCGAAACTCGCCTCCGTCACGGTCCGTCGTCAGCAGTCGTGACTCAACTCTTATCCAGACCGTAGCAGGAATGCAAAGTCCTGACTGCGAGTTCTGCATAAGGACCGTCGATCAGGATGGAAATCTTGATTTCTGACGTCGTAATGGCCTTGATGTTGATGCCTTTTTCGGCAAGTGCCCTGAAAGCGGTCGCAGCTACGCCTGCATGCGAGCGCATACCGATGCCGATGACGGAAACCTTGACCAGACCTGATTCGCTCTGGACGACGTCGTAGCCGATCTTTTCCTTGTTTTCGCCAAGAACGCGCAGCGCCTTCTCGACGTCGCCCGAGGGCACCGTGAAGGTCATATCGGTCTTGGAGCCGTCTTCGGAAATGTTCTGAACGATCATGTCGACATTGATGTGGTTTTCGGCCAGCGGCCCGAAGATCGCAGCGGAAACACCCGGCCGGTCGGCAAGACGACGCAGCGAGATCTGAGCCTCATCCTTGGCATAGGCAATGCCGGTGACTACTTCCTGTTCCACGATTTCTTCCTCGTCACAAATCAGCGTTCCGGGCGGGTTAAGCAGATCGCCCATGCCCGGAGCATCGGGATCCTCGAAAGAAGAGCGCACGAAAGTGCGGACCTTGAACACCATGGCGAGCTCAACCGAGCGCACCTGCAGCACCTTCGCACCGAGAGACGCCATTTCGAGCATTTCCTCGAAGGCGATCTTCTTGAGGCGGCGCGCCTTCGGCTCGATGCGCGGGTCGGTCGTGTAGACGCCATCGACATCCGTGTAGATATCGCAGCGATCGGCCTTCACGGCGGCGGCGATCGCAACGGCCGACGTGTCGGAACCGCCGCGGCCGAGCGTCGCGACGCGATTGTCGGGACCGAGACCCTGGAACCCGGCGACGACGGCGACCTGCCCTTCCTTCATGCGGCGGATCATGTCTTCGCCGTCGATGTCGAGAATGCGGGCCGCACCATGCGCATTGTCGGTGCGGATGGGGATCTGCCAACCCTGCCACGAACGGGCGTTGATGCCCATGGCCTGCAGCGCAATCGCCAGCAGGCCGGAGGTGACCTGCTCGCCCGAAGCCACGACGGCGTCATATTCGCGTGCATCGTAGATCGAGTGATTGGCGCCGGAGACTTTCGGCATGTTCTGGACCCAGCCGACCAGTTCGTTGGTCTTGCCGGACATGGCGGAAACGACGACTGCCACTTCGTGACCGGCATCGACCTCGCGTTTCACATGGCGTGCAACGTTCTTGATACGGTCCAGATCCGCGACGGAGGTCCCGCCGAATTTCATCACGATGCGTGCCATGTGCCTCTACCAGTACCCTGCGCCGGGCGGCCGAATGCGGAAAGCCCGACATGCAAAATCGCCCTTCCGGTTCGGTAGCCGGAAAAGCGTGATCTCAATGGGGCCGTCTCTTAGCGAGTTTGTCGGGCAGGCGCAATAGCATCGGACGCCAGAGGCGACGAAAAGTTTACTCTAAAAATCCACTTTTAAGGTCGACCAGAGCTTGTCGAGAATGCCCCCTTCCTTGGGGATATTTTCTTTGTTGAGGAAGGTGGCGACAAGCACGCCGCCTTCCGGCCGGCCGGTCGCGACGATCTCATATTCCATGACGTCGTCGTCCGTGGTCGTCTCGGCCTTCACGCCCTTCAGCACGGTACCGCTCGGCAATGTGCGCTGGGTCGCTCGCTTGCTGATTTTCGCGCCGCCATTGATGCTCTCCTGCACCATCTGCTGGAGTACGACATCGGTATAGCTGGAAGGGTTAAGACCCTTATAGACCTGCACGATGATGCCCGTGCCGATCGGCGTCATCAGCGCATATTGCTGCACGCCGTCGCCGAGATCCGTCTTTGCAACCGTGAACTTGCCATCATGATCGAAGGAGAATTTGCCGCCGGTGAAGGTCACCGTCTCGCTGCGCTGCAGCTCCACCGGGACCTTGCGGCCATCCTTCATGGTGACTTCGAGCGTATCGCCGGGATTGATGCCGACGCTGACTCCGTCGATCGTCAGGCGAAACCCCTTGCCGTCCCCGGCGCATGCATGGCTGGCCGCAAACCAGCACATGGCGACGACCGTCGCGAGACGGAGTGGTCTCATGAGGAGCTCCTCTACAGGCCAGTCGATCGCAATCGATCCCGGTTCCGAAAGTCCATTTCACAACCCGGCGATTGATCGGCCATAAGATACCGCCATGTCAACCTCCGCACCGCAATTCGCATCGCGCAATCGAGATACCCCACAGCTGATCGAAGGCCGCAGGCCCTTGACATCGCGCATCGATCGTCCGACTTCACCCTTCAGGTAGAATTATTGCTTGCAGTCGTGCGAACCGCAGAACGACGCAAATGATGGAGTGAGCCATGAGCGAAACGGCAAAGAGCACGATCGACCAGAGCGAAGTGGACCGTTTTTCCGCCATGGCGGCTGAGTGGTGGAGCCCGACCGGCAAGTTCAAACCGCTTCACAAGTTCAATCCGGTCCGTCTGGCATATATCCGCGACCGCGCCTGCGAGAATTTCGACCGCGATCCGAAGAGCAGCCGACCGCTTGAGGGCCTTCGCGTGCTCGACATCGGCTGCGGCGGCGGTCTGCTGTCGGAACCGGTAGCGCGCATGGGCGCCACCGTCATCGGCGCCGATCCCTCGGAAAAGAACATCGGCATCGCCTCGACGCACGCGAAAGCCTCCGGCGTTCCCGTCGACTACCGAGCCGTCACCGCCGAGCAGCTGGCCGAAGCCGGCGAAACCTTCGATATCGTGCTGAACATGGAAGTGGTCGAGCATGTCGCCGACGTCGAATTCTTCCTGTCGACCTGCGCAAAAATGGTGCGTCCCGGCGGCTTGATGTTCGTTGCGACCATCAACCGCACCATGAAGGCGGCAGCCCTTGCCATCTTCGCCGCCGAAAACGTGCTTCGCTGGCTGCCCCGCGGTACGCACCAGTATGAAAAGCTGGTCCGCCCGGAGGAAATCGAAAAGCCGCTTGCCGCAAGCGGCCTCGATATCATTGCCCGCACAGGCGTCTTCTATTCGCCGCTGCAGGACCGCTGGAACCTCTCGAAGGATATGGACGTCAACTACATGCTTCTGGCGAAGCGAGCGAACTTGGGCTGATCGTGCATCTGCGAATCCGCCTCAGACCTTCAATGTCAGCACGTGTGCCAGCAACTCGCTCTGGCCCACGGCGTTGCGAGCAACGATCTCTTTAATGCGAAGGCGATCGATCTCCTGAGGCCGGCCAGCAGGCCCATAGGGCTGCTTGAACGAGAAGGCAGCCGGGCCGGCACCATGATCGTGCAAATGTTCCAGGCGCTCGACGCCATCCCTCCATTCCGGAATGGTCCCGTGATCCACCCACCAAAGGACAAGCGGCGGCCAGCTCTGCCTGAGGTTCCAGTGTCGCGCGCCTTTCAGGGCGTCGGCATGCACGCCGCTATAGGTGAATGCCATCAGCGATTCGATATCGGCCCAGAGCGACAGTGACGATGGCGCCGTCTGAAAGCCGCTGCCCTCGATGAAACGCGGAAAGACCTGTTGACCCCAACAGGGAACGCCCGGTTCGCCGGAATAACCGGATCGACCGATAAAGCCATCAGCCCGGGCAGCAGCCTCGAAATTCGCCGCCTCGCGCAGCCGAAATCCCTCGACCTCAGGACTCTCGTAGGCCGCGACATGCAGCCCGAAATTATACATGGCGAGATGTTTGCTGCCGGTCGCCGGCATCAGTTGATATCGTCTGGCAACACGGGAATGGCTGCGATCTCGATACCCTCCTCGACAAGGGCCTGCGCCTCATCAGGCGTCGCCTTGCCGATGATCCCACGCGCATCTGCTTCGCCGTAATGGATCTTGCGGGCCTCTTCCGGGAATTTGGCGCCGACATCCTCGGCATTGGCCTTGATGGCGTCGACCGCTTCCTTGAGCTTGGCCATCGCCTCCTTGCGGGCGGCATCCATGGCAAGCGTCTGCATCTCGTCCTTCTTGCGCGCGGTCGAAACCGAAGGCGCCATCAGCTGCTTGGAGATCGCAGCCGAATTACAGACCGGACAGGTGAGAAAACCGCTTGCGACCTGGCGGTCGAAATCGGCACTTTCGGCAAACCAGCCCTCGAACTCATGGGCATTGTCACAGGTAAGCGAATAACGGATCAAGCAGCGACGCCTCCAGCCGCCGGCGTCGCGATCTTCTCCAGCGAAAATTCGCGCGCATTCTTCAGGTTCGGTATCTTGTCATGGGCTGATTTGACGGCAGCGATATCGATCTCGGCGATGACCACGGCCTCGCCCGTGCCACCGGCGGATGCCAGCACCTTGCCCCAGGGATCGATGATCATCGAATGGCCGAAAGTCTCACGGCCGTCCTCATGCTTGCCGGCCTGCGCGGCGGCAATGACGAACATGCCGTTTTCGATGGCGCGGGCGCGCAGCAGAATTTCCCAATGCGCTTCACCGGTCTGCTTTGTGAAGGCGGCAGGTACCGTCATCACCTCGGCGCCAGCAACGGCCTGGGCGCGGAAGAGCTGCGGAAAGCGCACATCGTAGCAGATGGAAAAGCCGAGTTCGGCGAACGGCAGCGATGCGATGCGCGCCTCCGACCCCGGCCGATAGACGGCGCTTTCGCGCCAGCTCTCGCCATTGTCAAGATCGACGTCGAACATATGGATCTTGTCGTAGCGATTGATGAGCTTGCCGTCGGGACCGAAGAGGAAGCCACGATTGGCGATCTTGCCGTCATCGAGCGCAATGGCAGTCGAACCGATATGCAGGTATATGCCGAGCTCTTCTGCCAGTCCGGACGCCGTCTTGACGATGATATCGTTCGGCTCGTCACGCAGCACAGCGCGCAGGCCCGGACGATCCTTCTGCACCGCGCCGGTCATCTCCGGCGTTTGCACATAGACAGCACCCTGCGAAGCGGCGTCGCGCACCAGGCGCGCCATATCAGCCGCGTTCTTCACCGGATCGACACCGGAACACATCTGGACGGCGGCAGCCTTGAAGCTCATCGGTTTCTCCCTCGTAAAGACAGGTCAGGCAGCCAGCATCGGATCGAGCTTGCCGGCCCGGTCGAGCGCATGGATGTCGTCGCAGCCGCCGACATGCTCACCATTGATGAAGATCTGCGGGAAGGTCGCGGCGCCGTTCGACTTCGCGATCATCTCCTGCCGCAGTTCGGGCGAATAGGTGGCGTTGTGCTCGACATAATCGACGCCTTTGGATTCGAGCAGAGATTTCGCACGGGCGCAATAGCCGCAGAATTCACGCGTATAGATGACGACGGATGCCATGATCCACTCCGGAAAAGCCTAGATTGATTGTCATATAAGATGGCCGACGACCCTTGCAAAGGTCAAAACCGTGACATCGGCCGCACCTGCTTTCTTCAGTGCGCGCGTGGCCGCGGCAACCGTGGCGCCCGTGGTATAGACATCATCGACCAGAACGACGCGCCGCCCGAATATATCGGCCGCCCGATGCTCGGAGACGGCGAAAGCACCGCGCACATTGTCCTGTCGCGCCTTCGCCCCGAGACCCACCTGCTGGCTCGTGCGTTTGACGCGCAGGAGCGTTGCGGCGAGCAGCGGCTTGCCTGAAAGACGGGCAATGTGGCGAGCAAGCTCGGCAGCCTGATTGTATTTGCGCGCAAACAGCCGCGCCCGGTGCAGCGGCACCGGAATGATCGCATCGCAATCCGCAATCGTGCCGTCGCTGGCACGCAGCATCCAGCCGGCCATCATCGGCGCGAGATCGGTGCGATCGCGATACTTCAGGCTCAGAACGAGATCCCGGACGATGCCGTCGTGAACGGCGGCGGAGCGCAGGCGGTCGAAGACGGGCGGATCGGCAATCGCCTCTGCGCTGAGGATGCCAGCGCCAAGATCATGGGAGAACGGACTGCCGAGCACCTCGCAATAGGGCCGCTCGATAAAGCGAATGCCCGACCAGCATGCCGCGCAAAGACCGCGATGCGCGCCGAGGGAAACGCCACAACCCGGGCAGGCCGGCGGATAGACCAGATCGGCAAGAGCCATCCAGGGTCTTTTCAGCCCGGCGCCCAGCATAGACAAGGTGATTTCGCGTCCCATCATCCCCATATGATTGACACTAGCAATTCCGGGAAAAGTGTATAGCGGTTTTCCGTCCGGAATTGCGCAAGAGAAAACGCGCGTGCCCGGCACGCGCCGCCGAATTGATGATAGTGCAGGAAACCACCATGGAAATCGTGTTCGACCAATCGCTGCTTGCAGCCCGCAAGCGCCGGGCCTTGAGACAAGGCGACCCGAAAGCGGCATTCCTGCTCGACATTGCCGCCGGCGAACTGGCGGAGCGGCTTGGCGTCACCGAACGCCATTTCGACGAAGCCGTCGAGCTGCATGGCACGACCGGCGTAGCTGCGCATCTGGCTCTGGCAACCGGCAAGATCAGCCATTTGAAAAGGATCGAAAGCGAAATGGGTTTTGCCGCTCCCGGCGAGACCCTTATCGAAGCGCCGCCGGAAGAACTGCCGCTGGAGCCGGAATCGGTCAATCTCGTGCTTTCGCCGCTTAGCCTGCATGTCACAAACGACACGCCCGGCGTCTTCATCCAGATCCGCCGCGCGCTGAAGGCGGATGGTCTTTTCCTGGCGGCGATCCCCGGCTCTGGAACCCTGCAGGAATTGCGCGACGTGCTGCTCGCGACCGAAATCGAACTGACGGGGGGCGCAAGCCCGCGCGTCATCCCCTTTGCCGATGTCCGCGATGTCGGTGGCCTCCTGCAGCGTGCCGGCTTTACCTTGCCCGTCATCGACGCCGAAACCTATACGGTGCGCTACGACAATCTCTTTGCCCTGATGCGCGACCTGCGCGCCATGGGCATGACCAATCCGCTGGTCGACCGCAGCCGCAAACCGCTGACGCGTGCCTTCTTCCTGCGTGCGGCCGAGCTTTACGCCGAACGCTATTCCGATCCGGACGGGCGGATCAGGGCGACATTCTCCATCATCTACGTCTCAGGCTGGACGCCGCACGAAAGCCAGCAGAAGCCGCTGCGGCCTGGTTCGGCCAAGGCGCGGTTGGCCGATGCGCTCAAGGTCGAGGAACACAAGCTCAAGCAATAGGCGGTCGCGTCAGTTCTGGGACGCCGCCGAATTCTGTATCGTATTGGACAGGAGGTTGAATGTGCTTGAGAGGCTGCCTCCGAAGGCGCCGACACCGCTGATGATCGCAGCCGACATCAAGGCTGCGATGAGACCATATTCAATGACCGTGGCACCGGTCTTATCGGTGAAAATACGCCGAACGGAACGCATAAGCTCGAAGCTCCCAGCATTGGACAACTGATGAATCCGATGCTCGTCATGGCATCCGGCAGGCTATGCTCACGCGCCAGAGCGTTTGTGCTTCTTTAAGTCGCAAAAACGCTCTATCTTTTTGTTTCTACGCAATTCCGATGGGAAACCGCTACGCACTTTTCCTGGAATTGCTCTATTGGCAGCCGCTGTCGGCACCATAACCCTGGACGATACAAACCGAACCCGGCTCCTGCTGCAGAACACTACGGCGGATCGTATACCGCTTGCCGTTTTCCGTCTGCGGGATCGAACCCGTGGTAATATTGTCAATATCCGGCGCGCTTGCAAGCACGCGTGACTTGGATTTGTCTGATAGCATCGGGGTCAGAATAAGCGAAAGCGCGACCGCCGCCGTACCGAACAGCAAAGCGATATTCAACGCGCCCGTTCTGCGCGACGTGGAATAGGACTGCTCTTTTTCCTGAACAGCTTTCCAGAAATCGTCGTCCATTGTGTCAAGCCTTCTCTAACGCACCCAACAACCGCTTGATTGAGAGAATTGAATGCCAGAAGGTCATAAACGATCCCTTAATATCCACATGCAAATTAATGAGACGTAAAATTCCGGGACAGTGCATGATTCGCATTATCAGGCTGATATTAAATGGCTAATTCTCGTTAACCATATTTGCGACGTATTACCTTGACGCATTTCAAACCGTCACTGCGTGAACCTAAAAAAGATCCGCCCCACGACGGGACATCAAATTCGGTCCGGAGAGGCACGCACTGGACGAAAATTTCATCGATACATCAAATAATAGAGATTGACACTTGCGCGCCATGATATATCGCCAAGCTACATTTTGTTATCCTGGGTTGCGTGAATTTACACATGGCAGGTTTGCTCAAGGCGGTTGGCGGTTTGGTGATTGGTATTGCGATCCTGTTCGGGATTGCGACGTTGTTTAGTGGAAGTGCAGCGGGCGTAGCGGCGGGGCTGATAGGCGCCCTTTCCTACGCTTTTAACGGCGCCGTGATTTTTGCCCTTGGACTGATGCTCGAACATTTGGAGGCAATTCGCCGCGAATGTGACAGGCAATCTGACATGCTGACGGATTTGCTCCGCAAAATGCCGAAGACGGATGCGTCCCCTCGAGAGCCCGGCGTCTCCCAACTTGATCAGCTTGCAAAATCAAGTTTCAAATTCAGAGATATCTAGACACGGGGGGCGCGACACCGCCCGATACCGGCGCTGCCTCAGCCCTTGCCGTAAAAAGCTAAAGCAGATCCTGCAGGAACGGGATCAGCGGCTCATCGGCCGGCGGCATCGGATAGTCGCGCAGGGCCTGCGGCCGTACCCATTTGATCGCCTGCCCTTCCCGGCCATGCGGGATTCCTTCGTAACGCCGGCAGATATAAAGCGGCATCAGCAGATGGAAGGTTTCGTAAGTATGGCTGGCGAAGGTCAGCGGCGCGAGACAGGCGATTTTCGTCTGGATGCCAAGCTCTTCCTGAAGCTCGCGCACCAAGGTCTCCTCCGGCGTCTCGCCAGACTCGACCTTGCCGCCGGGAAACTCCCAGAGGCCGGCGAGCGATTTTCCCTCGGGGCGCTGCGCCAGAAGGATACGGCCGTCAGCGTCGATGAGCGCGCAGGCGGCCACGAGAACGATCTTTCGGCCAGCCTCGTTCATGCAGCCTCCGGCGGTCGCCAATAGCAATAACGATAGGCTTCGCGGAAACCGAAACGAACGTAGAGCGCCAAAGCCGGAGCATTGTCGGCGCTGACCTGCAACCAGGCGGTCTTGGCGCTGCGCATCCGGGCCCAGCGAAGCGCCGAAGTCAGGATCTCGGCTCCGAGGCCCTTGCGCCGATGCTGCTGCGAGACGGCAACCGACATGACGCCGGCAAGATCGTTGTCCTGCACGCAAAGCGTTGTCGCCACCGGTCCGGCATCATCATTTTCGATGACAAAGAGGCCCGATGGCGGCTTGATGCCGCTCACCACCTCGGCCAATGCCGGCTTCAGAGCCGGATCAGCCTCATCAACGATGAGGCTCGCATCGACAAAGCGGCCGACATCGTGGCTCGGCAGATGATCCAGCATATCAGGCAATTCGAGATCGACGAGATTGGCGGTCATGACGATCGTCTCGTCGAAACACGTCCAGCCGCGCTCCCGTAGGAGATCGATGAGCTTCGGCGAGGCGAGCGGCGTCTCGCGCACGACCATAGGCCTGCCATAGGCTTCGAACTTGCGCTGCGCTTTTGCCAGCCGGATCTCGAGATCGCGATGATCGGAGGGATCGAGCGGCACGACAGAATTCAGCCGCTTCGACGGATGACCCGCCGTCAGCCGGATTTGCCAGCTGCCATCATATTGCACCGACGAGGCGGGCCAGGCCCGGAAACCGACGGCTTCCAGCCTGCGCACCAAGGGCAGCTTGTTTATCGTGGACTGCGCATGCATCAGCTAGGTATCAGCTCCGGTAGTCGCCATTGATGGCAACATATTCCTTGGTAAGGTCGCAGGTCCAGACCGTTGCGCGGCCATTGCCGAGGCCAAGATCGACCTTCACGGGAATATCCTGCTGCTTCATGACATTAGAGGCGGCTTCTTCCGAATAGGAAGCGTCACGCTCACCGTTGACTGCGACGCGGACATCGCCGAACCAGATGGCGAGCTTGTCGCGATCCGCCATTTCGCCCGCCTTGCCGACAGCCATGACGACGCGGCCCCAATTGGCGTCTTCGCCGGCGGCGGCGGTCTTGACCAACGGCGAATTGGCGATCGAAAGCGCGATGCGCTTGGCAGCCGCGTCGTTTTCGGCGCCCGTCACCGTAATTTCGAGCATCTTGGTCGCGCCTTCGCCGTCGCGAACGACCTGGATGGCAAGATCCTTCAGCAGCTCGTTAAGTGCCGCCCGGAAACCGATAAGCTTCGGATCGTCGGCGCGATCGATATGCGCCTGACCATCAGCCGCGGCAGTGCCGGTGGCGAACAGCATCAAAGTATCGGAGGTCGAGGTATCGCTATCGACCGTCATCGAATTGAAGCTCGGGCCGACGCCTTCGGACAGCAGCGTCTGCAGCACGGCAGAAGAAATATCGGCATCGGTGACGACGAAAGAGAGCATCGTCGCCATATCGGGTGCGATCATGCCGGCGCCCTTGGCAATACCGTTGATCGTGACCTTGACGCCGCCGATCTCGGCGGTGCGGGTCGCGACCTTCGGATAGGTATCCGTGGTCATGATCGCCTTGGCGGCCTCGAACCAGAAATCGCTTGTCGCATCCTTCGCCATCGTATCGAGCACACTGGCGAACTTGCTGGCGTCAAGCGGCTCACCGATGACACCGGTGGAGGCGAGATAAACTTCGTTTTCACCGCAAC
The DNA here is from genome assembly GCF_007828675.1 of Rhizobium sp. ERR 1071. Classification (NCBI taxonomy): domain Bacteria; kingdom Pseudomonadati; phylum Pseudomonadota; class Alphaproteobacteria; order Hyphomicrobiales; family Rhizobiaceae; genus Rhizobium; species Rhizobium sp. ERR 1071. The sequence goes on from NZ_VITM01000013.1 coordinate 21,549, forward strand.
CGACGGCAGCCGCCGCGGACTTGGCGGTCAGTTCCGTCGCCTGGCGTCCCTTGAGGCCGGTGAAGGCATTGGCATTGCCGGAATTGACGACGACGGCGCGCGCGCTGCCGTGCGCCAGGTTCTTCCGGCAGAAATCGACCGGAGCCGAAGGGCACTTCGAGCGGGTGAAGACGCCCGCTACGGCGGCCGGCTTGTCGAAGACCATCAGCAGGACGTCGGTCCGGTTCTTGTACTTGATGCCGGCGGAGGCCGTGGTCATGCGCACACCGCGAAGGGCGGGCATGGATACAAAGGTTTTGGGAGCGAGCGGAGAAACGGAACCGGACATGAGACCCACCTGGACGAGCATGATGCCGAAAAGTGTAGGCGGTTTTCGGATTACATCATGCTCTGCTTTTTAATTCTGGAGCGGATTCAGATTTTAGGTCGTATCGACCTAAAATCATCCGGCTCCAGTGAAGGGCCCGGAAAATCCGGGCCCTGATTGTTTGACTGCTGTCAATTACTGCTGCGGCTGAGCGTCGGGCGCTGCCGCACCGTCGGCAGGCGCAACTGCATCGTCGGCCGGTGCTGCATCCTGCTGCTTCTGCGCGTCGTCATAAGCCTTGCTGAGCGCCGGATCGTTGATGACGACCTTGGTATCCTGCTTGGCCTTGTTCAGGAGTTCAAGATACTTGTCGCGCATGACGAGCTGACGAACCTGGTCCTTGACCTGGTCGAACGGCGGAGGAGGAGCATTGCGCTTGTCTTCAACCTTGATGATGTGCCAGCCGAAATCGGTCTTAACCGGGGTCTTCGTGTAGGTTCCGACCGGAAGCGCGAAAGCCGCGTCCTCGAATTCCTTGACCATGCGGCCATGGCCGAAATAGCCGAGATCGCCGCCGTCAGCCTTGTTTGGATCCGTCGACTTTTCCTTGGCAAGTGCGGCGAAATCCTTGCCGGCATCGAGTTCCTTGATGATCGCCTTGGCTTCATCCTCGGTCTTCACGAGAATGTGGCGGGCATGAACCTCTTCCTGCTTCGGCAGGGCTGCGACTTCCTTGTCGTAACGAGCCTTGACTTCATCATCCTTGATGGCGTCGGCGACGTGAGCCTTGAAATAGGCATTGTGCAGCTCGCGGTCGCGCAGATAGGCCATGTGAGCCTGGAAGTCCGGCGTCTGATCGAGCTTCTCGGCAGCGGCCTTCTGCGACAAAAGCTTCACATCGACCGAAGCCGAGAGTGCTGCGACCTTCTTCTGGTCATCCGGAAGCTGGCCGAGCTGCGGATCGAGATTGGCGATTGCCAGATCGAGTTCGGATTGATGGATTTCGACATCGCCGACCTTGGCGACAACGGGGTCCTTGGCATCGGCCGCGAAGACCGGAGCCTGGAAGGTAACGATTGTTGCGAAAGCAACCGCAGCAAGCTTGTTATACTTCAACATAAAATAACCCTTCGGTGATCTCGACCGGCTCGACAGATGTGAATCCGGCGTGAAAAAGCCTTCAGCAGGAGAATGTGGCCTTTCTGTATCGGCCAAATCCCGTTGACATCAATCGACCCCCCTCTTATCTGTCACGCAACCTCGCGTCCAGAACAGTTTCCGGCCGTTTTGTGCTATACTCCCGTTTTTTTCGGGAATGGATCAAGCAGGAAACGGCAGGATGAAATCTCAGAAAGGACCAGTCACATGGTCAGCCTAGGTGGAATTGCCCGCAAGTTGTTCGGCTCGTCCAACGACCGTCGGGTTAAATCGTTCCAGCCGAAAGTAGCCGCAATCAACGCGCTCGAGCCGGAGATGCGTGCGCTGTCCGATGAAGCTCTGGCCGCCAAGACGGTTGAGTTCCGCCAGCAGCTCGCGGACGGCAAGACGCTGGACGATATCCTCGTGCCGGCCTTCGCGGTCGCTCGTGAAGCGTCGCGCCGTGTTCTTGGCATGCGACCCTTTGACGTGCAGCTCATCGGCGGCATGATCCTTCATTCCAATGCCATCGCTGAGATGAAGACCGGTGAAGGTAAAACTCTGGTTGCCACCCTCCCGGTCTATCTGAACGCGCTGGCCGGCAAGGGCGTCCATGTCGTTACCGTCAACGATTACCTGGCGCAGCGCGACAGCGGCACCATGGGCCGCCTGTACAGCTTCCTCGGCCTGACGACGGGCGTCATCGTCCACGGCCTGTCGGATGAACAGCGCCATGACGCCTATGCCTGCGACATCACCTACGCCACCAACAACGAGCTCGGCTTCGACTATCTGCGCGACAATATGAAATATGAGCGCGCTCAGATGGTTCAGCGCGGCCATAGCTTCGCGATCGTCGACGAAGTGGACTCGATCCTGGTCGACGAAGCGCGCACGCCGCTGATCATCTCCGGTCCGCTCGACGACCGCTCCGATCTCTATATCACCATCGACGCCTTCATTCCCCGCCTGGCGAAGGAAGACTATGAAATCGATGAAAAGCAGCGCTCGGCCAACTTCTCCGAAGAAGGCACCGAGAAGCTGGAAAACATGCTGCGCGAAGCCGGCCTCTTGAAGGGTGAATCGCTCTACGACGTCGAGAATGTCGCGATCGTCCACCACATCAACAACGCGCTCAAGGCGCACAAGCTGTTCCAGCGCGACAAGGACTATATCGTGCGCAACGGTGAAGTCGTCATCATCGACGAATTCACCGGCCGCATGATGCCAGGCCGCCGTTATTCGGACGGCCAGCATCAGGCGCTGGAAGCCAAGGAGCATGTGCAGATCCAGCCGGAAAACCAGACCCTGGCGCAGATCACCTTCCAGAACTACTTCCGCATGTACGAAAAGCTCGCCGGCATGACCGGTACGGCATCGACGGAAGCAGAGGAATTCGGCAACATCTACGGTCTCGACGTGATCGAAGTGCCGACCAACCTGCCGATCCAGCGTATCGACGAGGACGACGAGGTCTATCGCACGCACGCCGAGAAGTATAACGCCATCATCAATGAGATCCTCGACGCTCACAAGCGCGGCCAGCCGGTGCTGGTCGGCACGACGTCGATTGAGAAGTCCGAACTTCTCGCCGACCTTATGCGCAAGCGCGGCTTCTCCAATTTCCAGGTTCTGAACGCGCGCTACCACGAGCAGGAAGCCTACATCGTCGCCCAGGCCGGCGTTCCGGGCGCAGTGACGATCGCCACCAACATGGCCGGCCGCGGCACCGACATCCAGCTCGGCGGCAACCTCGAAATGCGAGTCGAGCGCGACCTGCACGAAATGGAACCCGGTCCGGAGCGCGACGCGGCCATTGCCCGCATTGCCGAAGAGATCAAGGAACTCAAGCAGAAATCGATCGCTGCCGGCGGCCTCTACGTCATCGCCTCCGAGCGCCATGAAAGCCGCCGTATCGACAACCAGCTGCGTGGCCGTTCCGGCCGCCAGGGCGACCCGGGCCGCTCGAAATTCTACCTGTCGCTCCAGGACGACCTGATGCGCATCTTCGGTTCCGACCGCATGGATGGCATGCTGCAGAAGCTCGGCCTCAAGGAAGGCGAAGCGATCGTCCACCCCTGGATCAACAAGGCGGTTGAACGCGCCCAGAAGAAGGTCGAGGCCCGCAACTTCGACATCCGCAAGAACGTTCTGAAGTACGACGACGTATTGAACGATCAGCGCAAGGTCATCTTCGACCAGCGTGTCGAGCTGATGGAATCCAAGGACCTCTCCGAATTCGTCGGCGACATGCGCCACGATGTCATCGAAGATCTCGTCGCCAGACATATTCCAGAGCGCGCCTATGCCGAACAGTGGGATGCCGACGGCCTGAAGACGGCTGTCGCCAACTTCTTCGATCTCGACCTGCCCATTCATGACTGGGTCAAGGAAGAAGGCATCGGCGAAGACGACATCCGTGCGCGCCTGACGGAAGCGGCTGAAAAGGCTGCGGCCGAAAAGGCTGAACGCTTCGGCCCTGAGATCATGACCTATGTTGAGCGCTCCATCGTGCTGCAGACGCTGGACAATCTGTGGCGCGAGCACATCGTCAACCTCGATCATCTGCGCTCGGTCATCGGCTTCCGCGGCTACGCCCAGCGCGATCCGCTGCAGGAATACAAGGCCGAAGCTTTCGAGCTGTTCCAAGCACTGTTGAACAATCTGCGCCAGGCCGTGACCGCGCAGCTTTCGCGCGTCGAACTGGTGCAGCAGCCGGCCGAGCCGGAGACGCCGCCGATGCAGGCCCGTCATATCGACGCGACAACGGGCGAAGACGAATTCTCACCATTCACGCTTGCAAGTGAGAGCGCTGTGGCACCGGAAAATCGCGATCCGCGCAACCCGGCAACCTGGGGCCGCGTCGGCCGCAACGAGGCCTGCCCCTGCGGCTCCGGCAAGAAGTACAAGCACTGCCACGGCGCCTTCGAAAGCAGCGAAGTGGTCTGAGCCTCGCAAACCGACAGCAATGAGCAAAAATGCCGCCTTCGGGCGGCATTTTTGTTTGCAACGATCAGGGACTACAACAATTCGCCGATAGGCGCCGCCGACAACCATTTCAGCACGCCCACCGCGTTCAGACAGCGGAATGCGGATCCTCATTGTAGAGATGCACCGGGTAGCCCGGTCCAATGACGTCAAGCACCCGATCGAACCAGGCCCTAAGCGCGGGGTAGTCGGCAAGATCCAAGCCGCAATCCGCCGCCCTATGGGCATAGGCGTAAACCGCGATATCCGCGATCGAGAACTCCTCACCAACGAGGAACGGCGTGTTCTTCAACCCGCGCTCGAGCGCTGCAAGCGTACGAAGGCTGCCGGCGCGCTTGGCTTCCGCCAAAACGGCATTGAGCTCGAGCCGTCCCGTGAGCGTCCAGAAGCGCAGCGTACCGATGACCGGTTCGACATGATACTGCTCGAAAAACAGCCATTGCATGACCTTGGCATGTCGATAGCGATCCGCCGGAAGAAACCGCGTGCCTTCAGCAACATAGGTGAGAATAGCGTTCGATTCCGCAATCGTTCGCCCATCCTCCAGTTCGAGAACGGGGATGCCTCCTGCCGGATTGAGATCGAAAAAGGCGTCCGTGCGCCCCTCCCCCTCGAAAATGGACACCAGGCGGGTCTGATAGGGAATATCGAGCAATCCGAACAGAACCCTGGCCTTCCAGCCATTCTGCGACGGCAAATAATCGTGAAGTGTGAGCATGAAATCCTCCTCCAATAGACCCTGGATTCTACATGCCGACCAAACCTCCGCCACCCGTTTCCTGCGACGGCTCTCTGAGTGGTGCGGGCATGAACTCCTCGCAGCCAACGGTTGCTTTTGCACTCACCCGACAGACAACCGACCGCATGCATGACCCCTGACATTTAACTATCGAAAGAACCGATTCTTAACTCTCCTCTGCCAAGACTAACGCGAGTTTGGGATCATACTTAAAGTATTGCGTATCGATCATGGCGGTCTTTCAAACAGCGGAAAGAATGTTGCCGTCCGCATTGCGGGCCGCGCTATCGCCGTATCTACGCAAAGTCGCCGCTATGCTTACCGGCCGGGACGAAAAGGCAGTTTCACAGCGCATGGCGCTGATCGCCTTCACGATCCGCGTTGCAGGCGCCGCCCTCGCCTTTCTCTCGCAGATCATCCTGGCCCGCCTGATGGGGCGGTTCGAATACGGCATCTTCGTCTTCGTCTGGGTGCTGATGATCCTGTTCGGCAATCTCGCCTGCCTCGGCTTCCCGACCGCCATCATCCGCTTCCTGCCCCAATACGATGCCAACGGCAATCATGATGCCATTCGTGGCTTGAATGCCACGGCACGCCTGTTCGTGGTCGCCGTTTCGGGCAGTCTGGCACTGATCGGCGCGCTGCTGCTCTTCGCCTTCCGCGGCATGGTCGAACACTATTACGTCATGCCGGTTTTCCTCGGTCTGATTGCCGTGCCGATGATCGCGCTTGGAGACGTTCTGGACGGTACGGCCCGCGCCAAACACTGGCCGATCATGGCTCTCAGTCCGACCTTCCTCATTCGCCCGACGCTGATCCTGCTCTTCATGGTAATCGCCATACTCGCCGGCGCGCCACGCGATGCCGTTACCGCCATGGCGGCGGCGCTTGCTGGCGCCTTCACCAGCGTCCTGCTGCAATATCTTGCGGTGACGCTCCGTCTGCGCCGCCATTATCCAAGCGGCCCGAAAACGACTGAATTCAGCACTTGGACAGCCGTCGCCCTGCCGATTTTCCTAGTCGAAGGCGTGGGCTACCTGCTCACCAATTCGGACGTCATCGTCGTCGGCATCTTCCTCGATCCGGATGAAGTCGCCGTCTATTTCGCGGCGGCAAAAACGATGGCCCTGGTGCTCTTCGTCTCCTTCGCCGTCAGGGCCGCCATTGGCCCGCGCTTTGCCGCCATTCTTGCTGAAGGTGACCGGAGCAAGCTCGCAGCCTTTGCCACGGAGGCGACGCGCTGGTCCTTCTTTCCGGCGCTTGCCCTCGGCCTCGTGGTGCTGGCGGCAGGGCAACTCCTGCTTTCACTGTTCGGCGCGGCCTTCACCGAGGGCCAGATCGTGATGGCGATCCTGCTTGCCGGCATTCTCGCAAGAGCGCTCGTCGGCCCTGCTGAAGTGCTCCTGACCATGGCGGACAAGCAGATGCTTTGCGTCTATCTCTATGCTGTGGCGCTCATTGCCAATGTCGGCCTGAACGTTGCGCTCATCCCGCATCTCGGCATCGAAGGAGCGGCGATTGCCGGAGCGGTCGCCATGGCGATCGAAGCCCTGCTCCTGCACATCGCCGTGCGCCGTGCGCTCGGCATCACCCTATTCGCCCTTATCCGGCGTCCTGCAGCGCCATCGGCAACGAGGGCCCTCTGATCATGGCACGTCCACCCTATACCGAAACCACCGACAGCCAAGTGAACGCCCTGACGCATACGCTCGCAGCGCTGCATTTCGAAGCGCCGAAAGCCGAGGCTCGCGTCGAGGTCGGCCGGGCCGGCCGCGAATTCTGCCTCTATCCCGGCAAGCTCGGCTACGAGCTGCAGGATGAGCTGGACTTCCTGTCCAACCGTGCCATGGAGCCGAACGTCTTCTTCTCCGGCCGCTTCCTCGCGCCCGCCATGCCCCGCCTTGAGGATCGGCAGGTGCGGCTGGCACTGATGCGCGACAACAGCAGCACGCGCAGCCGCATCCGTCTGCTGATGCCCTTCACCATCGACAAGCCGGGCTTTGCAATAGGGCCGTCCATTATCCGGGTCTGGTCGAACTCGTTTGGCCCACTCGGCACACCCTTGCTCGACGCCGAGGATGCCGGCGAAACGCTCGACAACCTCCTCGAGGCGCTCTCCCGGCCGGAACTGCATCTGCCGAGCACGCTCGTATTGCCGGATGTTCGTCTCAACGGTCATTTCGTCCAGATGGCCAAGGTCATCGCCATCGGCCGGAACCTGCCGATCGCCGTCGCCAACCCATTCCAGCGTCCGATGCTCCAGAGCAATGACGACGCGCTTACCTATCTCAAGCGGACGATTTCCAACGCGCACTTGCGGGAAATGCGCCGGCAGTGGCGGCTGCTGGAAAGCCTGGGCGAAGTCACCTACAGCGTCGCGCGCCAACCCCGCGATATTCATGGGCGCATGGAAGAATTCCTGGCGCTGGAAGCAAGCGGCTGGAAGGGAAAGAAGCGCTCGGCGCTGGTCACCGATCGTCACCATGCCGCCTTCGCCCGCGAGGCAATTTCCAACCTCGCAGCCATCGACGCGGTGCGCATCCATACCATCGATCTCGACGGCAAGGCTATCGCCTCGATGATCGTACTCATTATGGGCGGTGAGGCCTATACCTGGAAAACTGCCTATGACGAGGCCTATGCCCGCTTTTCGCCGGGCAAGCTGCTGATGGGCGAGCTGACGGAATGGCATCTGGACGATGCCAACGTCGTCCGCTCCGATTCCTGTGCCGTGCCGGATCATCCAATCATGAGCCGCTTCTGGCACGAGCGTGAAGAGATGGGCACGCTCATCATCGGCCTGACACCGAACGGCGACCGCGACGTCCGCCAGGTTACCACGCAGCTCCATATGTATCGCAGCACCCGCAACATGGCGAAGCTGCTGCGCGAAAAGATCCTGTCGCTTACGAAGCGCTGACCTCGGCGATCGCCCGCTCGCGCAGCAGGCGGCGGATCACCTTGCCCGAGGTCGTCAGCGGCAGAGCATCGACAAATTCGATCTCGCGCGGATATTCGTGCATGGAAAGCCGGGTCTTCACCCATTCGCGGATTTCGGCCGCAAGTGTCTCGCTCGGTTCGCGGCCGGGCACGAGCACGACATAAGCCTTGACGATTTCCGTTCTGACCGCGTCCGGCTTGCCGACGGCCGCCGCCATCTGCACCGCAGGATGGCCGCCGAGGCAATCCTCGATCTCGCTCGGGCCGATGCGATAGCCCGACGAGGTGATGACATCGTCATCGCGGCCGACGAAGGAAATATAGCCATCCGCATCCTGCCGGCCTATATCGCCGGTCAGCAGCCAATCATTGGCGAATTTCGCCTCCGTCGCCGCCTCGTTCTGCCAATAACCCAGGAACATCACCGGATCGGGCCGCCTGATCGCGATCTGCCCCGTCTCGCCCACGGGAACCTCATGGCCATCAGCATCGACGATCGCGACATGATGGCCGGGGGCAGGCTTGCCCGTCGCCCCGCCGCGGCTGACGCCGAACGCCTCGCTGGAGGAGAGCACGAAATTGCACTCCGTCTGGCCGAAGAATTCGTTGACGCTGACACCAAGCGCGGACCGCGCCCATTCGAAGGTTTCACGGCCGAGCGCCTCGCCTGCAGACCCTATCGTGCGCAGCTTCAGATCATAATGCGCCCGCGGATTGTCGACGGCCTTCAGCAAACGCAGCGCCGTTGGCGGAATGAAGGCATTGCGCACCTCCATCTCAGCCATGATGCGGAAGGCCATGTGTGGATCGAACTTCTGCCCGGGGGAGGAAACGACGGGAACGCCGAGCATCAGGCTCGGCAGCAGCGCATTCAGGAGACCGCCGGCCCAGGCCCAATCCGACGGCGTCCAGAGCCGGTCGCCGGCTTTGGGAAAGCCCTCATGGGCGAATTGCATGCCCGGAATATGCCCCGGCAGCACGCGATGGCCATGCAGCGCGCCCTTGGGTGGGCCGGTCGTGCCCGAGGTGAAAATCATCAGGGCCGGATCGTCCGGGCCGGTATCGGCGACCGCAAACAGCGGCGGATGCGCCGCCACCAGATCGGCAAAGCCGGAAACGCCCTCTTCGCCGCCATCGATGCTGATCACTTGCGCCAGTTCCGGCAATCGGTCCCGGATCGGACGCAGCCGTTCGAGGCCGAACCGGTTGGTGACGATGGCCGATGCCCCGGCTGCCCTCAGCCGGTATTTCAGCGCCTCGGCGCCGAACAGCAAGGCCAGCGGCAACGCGATCGCGCCCATCTTGTAGATCGCCACATGCGCGACGACTGTCTCAAAACTCTGCGGCAGCAGCAGCGCCACCCGATCTCCCGCCCGCACCCCGAGCGCGACGAGCGCATTGGCGAAAGAGGCCGAGCGATCGCGCAACTCACCATAGGTCATGGAAAAGTGATTGCCGTTGGGATTGAAATGCTGAAGGCAGATCCGGTCGGGCTCGCATTCGGCCCAGGCATCGCAAACAGCATGTCCCATGTTGAATTTCGCCGGAATCTCCCAACGAAAGTCACGATAGAGGGCTTCATAAGTATCACGCGGGGGCAATTTCATGCGCAGTTCCAGAAAATGGTGCGGTGCAGCTAACACCTGTCGCCTCTGGGGTTCAAGGAAACATTTGAAATCACCGTCTTCCCCCGGGCGCGAATCGCCTTATTTATTGAGGAATACTTCGAAGCTCTTCACGAATTCATGCGTCGACCGACGGCGACTTTGCCCGTCGATTTGCTTTTCGCGGCGCACCCATCCCATCGCCCTTCTGACGATGGGCCTCCTTGTAGCGAATGATCGAATGGACGGAGAATAGCGATGGAATACGTAAAGCTCGGCAGGACCGGCCTTGAAGTCTCACGCATCTGCCTGGGTTGCATGACCTATGGCGATCCCAACAAGGGCACGCACGCCTGGTCATTGAAGGAGGAGGACAGCCGCCCGCTGCTGCGCCAGGCGATCGAAGCCGGCATCAACTTCCTCGATACGGCCAATACCTATTCCAACGGTTCGTCGGAGGAGATCGTCGGCCGTGCCATCAAGGATTTCGCCCGCCGCGACGATATCGTGCTCGCCACCAAAGTCTTCAATCGCATGCGCCCCGGCCCGAACGGCGCCGGTCTGTCCCGCAAGGCGATCTTTGACGAGATCGACAACAGCCTTCGCCGCCTCGGCACCGACTATGTCGATCTCTACCAGATCCACCGCTGGGATTATACGACGCCGATCGAAGAAACGCTGGAAGCGCTGCATGATGTCGTCAAGGCCGGTAAGGCCCGCTATATCGGCGCTTCCTCCATGTATGCCTGGCAGTTCGCCAAGGCGATCTACACCTCCCGTCTCAACGGCTGGACGGAGTTCGTCAGCATGCAGGACCACCTGAACCTGCTCTACCGCGAGGAAGAGCGCGAGATGCTGCCCTTCTGCGAGGACCAAAAGATCGCCGTCATTCCTTGGAGCCCACTTGCTCGCGGCCGCCTGACGCGCGACTGGGACGAGGCGACAGCCCGCACGGAGTCTGACGAATTCGGTAAAACGCTTTACACCCAGGCACTCGAAGCCGACCGTAAGATCGTCGATGCCGTCGGCGCGGTCGCCAAGGCACGCGGCATCCCGCGCGCGCAGGTCGCAACCGCCTGGATCTTGCAGAAAAGCGCCGTCACTGCCCCGATCATCGGCGCTTCCAAGCCCGGCCACATCACGGATGCTATCGCCTCTCTGGAAGTCAAATTGACGTCGGAAGAAATCGAAACGCTGGAATCACCCTATGTCCCGCATGGGGTTGCTGGGTTCAAGTGAACCGGGATTTTGGAGCTGCCCAGGTTGGGCTGGTGATATTGCGGCTGGCTGCCTGGCCCCTCACCCCAGCCCTCTCCCCGCGCGCGCAGGGGTATCGCATATGGTGCGGATGAGCATCCTAAGCTCCTTCTCCCCTCGGGGAGAAGGTGGCCCGAAGGGTCGGATGAGGGGGCTATCGATTTGAATTCATGGATTTTCGTGCGTTTAGCAGGCACCCCCTCATCCGCCGGACGGCACCTTCTCCCCAAGGGGAGAAGGGGACGCGACAACAACTTCGGGTCATATGCGATTGCCCTCCTCGCGCGCGGGGAGAGGGTTAGGGTGAGGGGCATTCACATCCTCTGAAGCCGATTGGCCACGCGGCAAATCGCGCAAAAGTGACTTCACGAACCGGTCATAGTTGGGGCTTAACAGATCGAGGTTCCTTCCCCCCGAGGATGATATCCAATGATCACTGTTCCCTTCGAAGCACGGCGATTTCAATCGACCGCGGCCTATTACCTGCGCTATCGCATTCCCTATCCTGACAAGCTGATTACCCGCGTCGCCGAACGCAGCGGCCTGAAATCAGGCGATCATGTGCTCGATCTCGGCTGCGGCCCCGGCCAGCTTGGCATCGCCTTCGCGCGGCTGCAGGGTGCCGCCGTCACCGCCATGGATCCGGAACCGGAAATGCTTGCCGAAGCCGAGATCGGCGCGAAGCAAGCGGGTGTCGATATCACCATCCGCCAAGGCTCTTCCTACGATCTCGGACCTGACATCGGCAGGCTGCATCTCTGCGTCATGGGCCGCTCCTTCCACTGGATGGACAGGCCGGCGACGCTTGAGGCCCTCGATAAGCTGATCGAGCCGGGCGGCGCCGTCGTGCTTTTCCACGATAAAGGCATTCTGGCGGAGCCGAACTGGCGCGGCATCCTTGAACCGCTGATGGAAACCTATTCGCCCGAGCGCAGCGCGGAGCGGCAGATGCGCCGGAGCAAGGAATGGGCGCCGCATGAAGCCATGCTGCTCGCCTCACCCTTCCGCAATCTGGAACGGATCGGCATCGTCTCGGAATATACCAGGGATATCGAAGAGATCGTCGGCCGCATCTTCTCGATGTCGTCGACCTCGCCGCAGGCACTGGGCGACAAGGCCGCCGATTTCGAAGCCGCACTTCGCGCCGAACTGCTGGCGGCCGCACCCGACGGCAAATTCAGGGAGGTCGTCGAGGCGAACGGGCTGCTCGCCTTCCGCGACTAGGCAAGCTCAGCCGTTGCTTTCACCCGGCGGCGGCGACAGCTCCTGCCGGGTCGCCGACAGAAACTCTTGCGATAGCTCAGAATTGTCCATCGCCCGCGCCAGAATGACGGCGCCCACCATGGCCGAAAGGCTGGCAAACGCCTTGCGCCGGCGCTCCTCCGGCGTCTCGCCGGGAACGATCTCTTCCAGCACTTCGACCAGCCCTATCAGGCCGCCGGTGAAGGTGGATTGCATCTTGGGGCCATGGCGGCTGACCTCCTGCGTCAGCGCCGCAAAGACGCAGCCTGTCGCGTGCTCGACGACATTGCGATGCGAGAGATAATGGGCAAGCAGCGCTTCCAGCGGCTGTTCGGGCGAGCTTGCAGCCACCTGCTTCCAGCGCTCCAGCGAGCGGGCCACCAGCGCCTTGCTCGCCTCGCAGGCAAGCTCGTCCTTCGAATCGAAATGGCCGTAGAAGCCGCCATGCGTGAGCCCGGCCGCCTTCATGATCTCTGCGACGCCGATGCCGTCGAAACCCTTCTCGCGAAAGAGCTCGCCCGCCACGGCAAGGATCTTCTCGCGATTCTCGGCGAATTTCTCGCGGCTCACTCTCATCAAAAAACTCCATCAGAGCATCAAGAAAACTGTATTGACAATTTATATGATGACCATCATCAATACGCAACAAATATGATAGCAATCATGTAAATGCCTTTACACAAACGTTCAAGCCGGGAGAACGGCGGGACGCTATAAGCGGATGTGGTCCCCAGGCCGTCCGCGATCGAGCGCTCGTAAGCCTCCCGGTCCAGCCGCCAAGACACGCAACCTGATTGGAACGCAGCTCATGGTTTCCACTGCCCTTGCCTCGACGCTCGCCCGGCGCAACATCCATTACGGATGGGTCGTCGTCGCCGCCACTTTCCTCACCATGCTGGTCACGGCCGGCGCCATGGGCGCGCCCGGCGTGCTCATCAAGCCGCTGGAGGACGAGTTCGGCTGGAGCACCTCCTCCATTTCGTCGGCGCTTGCCGTCCGCCTCGTGCTGTTCGGCCTGATGGGTCCCTTTGCCGCCGCCTTCATGAACCATTTCGGCGTGCGCAAGGTCATCGTCTTCGCGCTGGCGACCATCGGCGTCGGCTTCATCGGCTCGCTCTTCATGACGCAAGTCTGGCAGCTGCTGCTCTGCTGGGGCATCATCATCGGCTTTGGCACCGGCCTCACCGCCATGGTGCTCGCCGCAACCGTCTCGACCCGCTGGTTCACCAAGCATCGCGGCCTCGTCATCGGCATGCTCTCGGCAAGCTCGGCCACGGGGCAGCTCGTCTTCCTGCCGCTGATGGCGGAGCTGACGACGCGCTATGGCTGGCGCACCACCGTGCTCTTCGTCTGCGGCATGATCGTCGTTGCCGCCCTCGTCGTGCTGCTCCTGATGCGCGACCGCCCCTCGGACGTCAACCTGCCGCTGGTCGGCGAGATCCACATCACGCCGCCGCCGGCCGCCACCAAGGACCTGAAGGCCGCGCTTGCCTCGCCGATCGCCATTCTGCGGGAGGTTTCCACCACATCCACTTTCTGGATCCTCTTTGCCACCTTCTTCATCTGCGGCCTATCGACCAACGGGCTGATCCAGACGCATTTCGTCACCCTCTGCGGCGATTTCGGCATCGTGCCTGTCGCGGCCGCCAGCGTGCTCGCGGTCATGGGCATCTTCGATTTCTTCGGCACGATCGGCTCCGGCTGGCTCTCCGACCGCTTCGACAATCGCTGGCTGCTCTTCTGGTATTACGGCCTGCGCGGCCTGTCGCTGGTTTACCTGCCCTTCAGCGACTTCACCTTCTACGGCCTGTCGATCTTCGCCGTCTTCTATGGCCTCGACTGGATCGCCACCGTGCCGCCGACCGTCAAGATCGCCGCCGACCGCTTCGGCCGCGAAAAGGCCGGCCTCGTCTTCGGCTGGGTCTTCACCGGCCATCAGCTGGGTGCCGCCACCGCCGCCTATGGCGCCGGCCTCACCCGCACGGAGCTCAACACCTATCTCCCCGCCTTCTTCGTCGCCGGCGCCTTCTGCCTGCTCGCCGCGCTCCTGGCGATCACCCTGCAAAAGTCCGGCTCCACCACCAAGAGCCCTGCCATGGCGCACTGAGCTTCACGCGGCAAAAGCCCATGGCGTCCACCCGCGCCATGGGCCAAGCCGCAACCCTGCGGAAACACTCGCAATATCTGCCGCTCCCCGCTTGCGCGCCCCGCCGCTCACATGCTAGACAGCCGCCTCGTCAGTACCCCGTTGCCCCATTGGCGGAATTGGTAGACGCGCTCGACTCAAAATCGAGTTTCGAAAGAAGTGCTGGTTCGACTCCGGCATGGGGCACCAAAAATCTCCAGATAAGTCAATTACCAAGACTTCAACGGTTGATGCATCCATCCGCTACAGCGCCTAATGTGGAACACGTGACTGCTTAGACGACCTCCGAACACGGATAAGCCGGGGAAGTTCGGAGGTCGTGTGACTACTCTGATTACGCTATTTTACTGAAGACGCGTAGGCTAGTTCAGCCTGCGCTTCAGCGCGAGCTTTGTGGCGACTAAATCACTCGTACCCTCGACATACGGTTGCATTGCGCGTGTGTAACGATAAGGTGACCTTGTCGAAAATCGGACATCGGGGTACGAAGTGCTAGCCTGCGGCAATTCAATCTGCCCAACAGAGATCACGCGAGAAATTCAGCATTTTACTTCAAGTACCAGCCCGGCCAGGGTCGCTACAAACGCAGGTGATGGGTTCATAAAATCATTGGGCAACCCTATGGGGAGCGCGGCGCTGGTTTCGGAATTGGTCGCCGCTGAGTTGGCTGTTTGGTTTGGACTAGCCATTCCTCCGTTCGCTGTTATTCATCAATGCGATATCGAGATCATTATGCGCAAAAATGGTCAACCGATGATAGCGCCCCTTTTCTTCTCATCAGCGGTTGAGGGCACGCCGCGTGACGGAACAGATGCATTCCTGCGGCGTCTTCGAGATAAAGATTGTGTGTCAAGGCTCGTTGTTTTCGACACTTGGATCAGAAACTGGGATCGTTACTATGGAGGGGACGCCAATTCGGACAACCTCCTGTACGTACAGGCGTCGGTGCATAAATATGATTTAGTGCCAATCGATCACTCAAATTGTTTCATTGGCGGCGACCCGGTATTTCCAGACGGCGCTGCGCCGAACGATTGGATCGAAGACGGGAGTGTTTATGGGAAATTTCCCGAATTTGACGACTTTATCACTAGCGACGGTGTTACGGCAGCGCTTGACAGGCTGACAACATTAGACCGTAATTTCGTAACTGAAGTTGTTAACTCCGTGCCATTAGCTTGGGGTTTAGGACCGTTAGCTCGAGTGGGGTTGATAGATTTCATCTGCGCTCGCGCCACCTACCTTGTAGACACCTTAGCGCCGAAGCTGATAGACGAGCCGCCTTTTCCGGGATTTTGAGCGATGAAAGACAGGCAGGGATACTTCTCAATCATTCAGTATTCAGAGCACCCTGAACGCGCAGAATACATCAATATTGGTGTGGTTTTGTTCGCGGCTGAGGCTCCATACGTTTTCTGCAAGTTCGGCGAACGCCCGAAGCGTATAAAATCAGCATTTAATGTCAGTCCCGGCGTCCATTTTGAGCTTCTTCAGAACTCATTCTATAACAGGCTCCTCTCCGAATTTAGAGACGGTTGGAAGAGAGAGAATATCGATAGATTCATCTCGCAAAGATCAGGAAAAATACGACTGTTTCCATTGAGGTCCATTCTCATCAGCAATGCTAGAGCTGATTTGGATAGTGTCTTTTCCGATTTGGTCGGTGAGATACCTGCCAAGCCTCGCAAGCAGCGAGCTAACGCTATGCTGGCTAGTAAACTCAGAGAGTTTGGTGTTGACACCTTGCTTGAGAGGCCCGATCCCGTCCTCCTCGAAGGCGGTATAAAAATTGAAGCGCCGTTTGGCTATCAGAATGGAGCGTTCAATCTGCTTCAGGGCCTCTCGCTGGGTGACGATCCAGACAAGGCTCTAAGCAAGGCGAGTCCTTCCATGATCGAGGGAAATCTGCTCTTTAGCCAAACGCTGCAAGAGAAGCGCCTCGTAGTGGTTGCCGATGGTGCCGAGATGCATGATGAGAGCTTCATCTCGCTGCTAAGTTCTCAAATGGAGCAGCACAAGGTACGCTTCTACACCATGGCCGACATGCAGCCGCTTGTCTCAGATATCAGAATTAATTACGCGCTGCATCATTGACTGGAGTTGAGCACTTGGGGAACATTTTAGTTTTCCCGAGTTTGCGAAGCTCTTCATCTTCCTCTCGGGAGGCTAGGGCGAAGCGTGCCAATGAAGGCACATCGACTAACGTTTGCGCACCCCCATCACGAAAAATTTTGCCTTTCCGCCACTTCCATCAGTCCCTGACCATTTACAGCCATAATCCTGCCCCCTAAAGGTTTGCAACGCAGCAAAAAGGGGGCCTTATGCTTCGTAGACTGTACGACTGGACCATGTCGCTCGCCGGCCGCAAATCGGCGGAAATCTGGTTGGCCGTGATCGCCTTCGTCGAGAGCTCCATCTTTCTCGTTCCGGCGGACGTGCTTTTCCTGCCGATGTCTCTGGCGAAGCCCGAGCGCGCCTGGCGCTATGCGCTGACGGCGACGGTTGCCTCCGTGCTGGGCGGCATTGCCGGCTGGGCGCTCGGCTACTACGCCTTCGAGACCATCGCCAAGCCGATCCTCGAATTCTACGGCAAGCTCGACGCCTTCAACCAGATGAGCGCCGGCATCACCTATGAATGGGTGCTCCTGCTGCTGGTTACATCGGGTCTGGCCCATCTGCCGCCGATCAAGGTGGTGACGATCCTCTCCGGCGTCGCCCATATCAATCTCGGCCTGTTCATCGTCTCGGCCATCGTCGCCCGCGGCGCCCGCTTCTTCCTCCTGGCCTTCCTGCTTCGCCGCTATGGTGAATCCATCCGCCACTTCATCGAAAAGCGCCTGGGCCAGATCACCATGGCCGTCGCCGCCGCTCTCATCGCCCTCTATGCCGTCTTCCATTTTGCTTTGGCGAGCTGACAAGGAGCCCTCAGCATGTCCATGACTTCGCCTTCCCCCCGCGCCGGCCTCGGCTATGGCGTCCTGCTGACGATCGGCATGATCGTCGTCATCGGTTCGGCGCTCGGCTTCCAGTACATTGGCGGCTATATCCCCTGCGCACTCTGCCTCGATCAGCGCCAGCCCTATTATTATGGCATCCCCGTCGCCATCATCGCCGTGCTGACGGCAGTCGTCGGCCTGCCCTCCTGGATCACCCGCGGGCTGCTGATCATCGCCGGTCTGATGATGGTAGTCGGCGGCGGTATCGGCGTCTATCACGCCGGCGTCGAATGGCACTTCTGGGAAGGCCCGACCACCTGCTCGACAACGGCCAGCAGCGTCACGCAGAATGCCGGCGACCTGCTCGGCCAGCTGAACACCATCAAGGGGCCGTCCTGCACGGAAGCAGCCCTTCGTGTCGCCGGCCTTTCGATGGCTGGCTGGAATGTGATCGCCAGCGTGATCCTGGCTGCGATTGCTTTTGTGGGGGCAAAGAAGGCTGCGTGAATCATTGGGCGAGTAGCCGTGATCTCTCGTATGCCGCGGCTCTGATACCCCCCTCTGTCCCTTTCGGGACATCTCCCCCACAAGGGGGGGAGATTGGTGGGAATGTGTCGCACCTGCAAAGCAAAGTAAGCTCAACGACAGCAGATACGATGTCGATTTAGGTCGGGAAGGTACCGCAAGTTACCGATCTCCCCCCTTGTGGGGGAGATGTCCCGAAAGGGACAGAGGGGGGTGCCGCACTCACCTCAAACTCGGACCTAAAGAAGCACGTCCTTACGGCTGCAGTTCCGAATCCCAGTAGAGATAGTCGAGCCAGCTGTCGTGCAGATAGTTCGGCGGGAAGAGGCGGCCGTTATTGTGCAGGTCCTGCACGGTCGGCTGGTATGGCTTCTGCGCCGGGAACATGCCGGCCTGCTTCGGCAGCTTGCTGCCCTTGCGCAGGTTGCACGGCGAACAGGCGGCCACGACGTTCTCCCAGGTCGTCTCGCCGCCGTGGGCGCGCGGAATGACGTGGTCGAAGGTCAGGTCGTCATGGGAACCGCAATACTGGCATTCGAACTTGTCGCGCAGGAAGACGTTGAAGCGGGTGAAGGCGGGATTGCGGGACGGCTGCACATATGTCTTCAGGCATACGACGCTCGGCAGCCGCATCGAGAAGCTCGGTGAGGACACGCACTGATCGTATTCTGCGATGATGTTCACACGGTCAAGAAAAACCGCCTTGATCGCGTCCTGCCAGGACCAGAGCGACAAGGGATAGTAACTCAGCGGTCTGTAGTCAGCGTTCAGCACGAGCGCCGGCAAGGACTGCGGGGAGACTGCAATCGTCAAGGAACCCTCCTGATCGATTCGGCATCTGCACCTGTATATTAGGCCGGTTGTTACAGGATTGTGAAGTCCAATAAATTCAGTGCATAAAGGCGATTTCGGGACATAGCCGATTAAACGATAGGCAGCGCATCCCGGCGCGTTTTCACGGCATAATAAGCCCAGAAAAGTCGGGCCGCGACCGAGCGCCAGGGCGCCCAAACCGCGGCTTCCCGGGTGATTTCCTTGGCCAAGGGCCTGACTTCATGGCCGAAAGCCATGCCGACGGCCGCCTGAAGCGCGACATCGCCGGCCGGAAACACATCTGCGTGACCGCCGCAGAACATCAGGTAGACCTCGGCCGTCCAGGGCCCGATTCCCTTGATGGAGGTCAGCTCGGCGAGCGCCTTGTCAGGTGATTCGGCACTGAGCGCATGGAGATCGAGGCTGCCTCCGGCAACGGCTTCGGCCACGCGCGCCAATGTCTCGTGCTTGATTCGCGACAGGCCGAAGGTCCGCCAAGCCTCCGGCGCCAGTGCTACATAGCCTTCAGCCGTCACCTGCCCCATGCCGGCGATCATTTTCCCCCAGATCGCGTCGGCACTGGCGCGGGAAACGACCTGCGACACGATGATATGGGCAAGCCCTTCGAAGCCCGGTTCGCGCAGCCGCAGCGGCAGCGCGCCGGCCTCTGCGGCAACGGGCCGCAGGCGCGGATCGATCTCCAGCAGCGCGGCCAGTCCCTGTTCGATATCGCGCTCGTCGCGAATGATCTGCATGACGCCTCGTGGTCCCCGGTTCAAATTCGTGGCAGAAGAAAGCATGATCGAGATTCCCCGTCAAAAGCCGAAGTTCCGTTTTGCCCCGAGCCCGAACGGCCCGCTGCATCTTGGCCATGCCTTGTCGGCGATCCTCAATCACGACATGGCGGCAAAGGCAGGCGGCGATTTCCTGCTGCGCATCGAAGACATAGATCAGGCGCGCTGCACACCCGATTTCGAAAAAGGCATCTATACCGACCTCTCCTGGCTCGGCCTCAGCTGGCAGCAGCCGGTGCGCCGGCAGTCCGAGCATTTTCCGGCCTATCAGACAGCGCTGCAGACGCTTGTCGAGCGCGGCCTCGTCTATCCCGCATTCCTGACGCGCGGCGAGGTCAAATCGCGCGTCGCCGCTTTCGAAGCGGATGGCAAATCCTGGCCACGCGACCCTGACGGCACGCCGCTCTATCCGCTCGATGACCGCGAGCGCAGCGATGCCGAGCGGCAGCGCCTGCTTGTTTCGGGCATGAAACACTCCTGGCGTCTCGATATGAAAAGAGCGCTGGCGGCAGCGGACGAACCATTGTACTGGCGGGAAAGCGGCGATGGCGAGACGGGCACTATTCCAGCCGATCCCGCCGCCTGGGGCGATGTCGTGCTGTCGCGCTCCGATGCGCCCTCGAGCTACCATCTTTCGGTCGTTGTCGACGACGCCGCGCAGGACATCACCCATGTCGTGCGCGGTCTCGATCTCTTCCACGCCACCTCGATCCATCGCCTGCTGCAGACGCTGCTCAGTCTGCCGGAGCCGCTTTATCACCACCACCGGCTCGTCCTCGGAGAGGACGGCAAGAAGCTTTCCAAGAGCATGGGCGATACCGGCATAGCCGAATGGCGCCGGCAGGGCCTCTCACCGGCGGAGCTTCGCCGCCGCATCGGCCTCTGATTCCGCCGCTACCTTTTCCGATGACACCTCCGCAGCAGGGCGGCTCGCCGCCTTGCCGAACAGCAGGCGGCGCACGCGGAATTTCATCAGCGCCGCATTGATCTCCGCCCCCATGATGAAGATCACGGCCAGCATATAGAGGAAGATCAGCACGATCATCACCGACGCCAGGCCGGCATAGGTGGCGGTGTAATTGGCGAAGGTGGAGAGATAATAGGCGAAGAGCACCGCGCCGATCGACCAGAACACCAGCGTCAGTATCACGCCGGGAATGACGTCGAACAACCGCCTGCGTCCGGCCGCCAGCCACAGATGCAGGATCAGCAGGCCGGCCAGGAGCAGAAAAATCGTGCCGTAGATCCGCCAGCTGAAGACGATGTCGAGGATATCGGCAAGCTTCGGCAGCCATTGCCTGGTGTAATTGAGGGCGAGCGGCACCGCGACAAGCAGAATGCTGAGGATGGCGAAGATCAGCACGGCAATGAGCACGTAACCGAGGCTGGCGAGGCGGTTGAAATACCAGGGCCGGGTTTCGGGCACGCGATAGGCGCGGTTCAGCGATATGCGCAGCGCCTCAACGCCGTTCGAGGCGAAATAGGCGGCCGCAAGCACGGAGATCGTCAAAAGGCCGCCGCGCGGGATGGTTAGCACCTGCACCACCTGATCGGCGAGCGGCTTGGCGATCGCCTCCGGCCAGGTGTCGAAGATCAGATGCACAGCCGTCGACGAGAACTGGCTGGCGCCGAGAAAGCTTGCGAGTGCCGTGCCGAAGATCAGGAAAGGGAAAACCGCGAGCAGCGTCGACAGCGCCACATGACTTGCCATGGCGAACCCGTCATCCTCGACGAAATGGAACACTGCGTCGTAGATCACCTTGTAAGTCGTCCGCAGGGCTGTCGGCATCCCATCTCCGCTTGACGTCGGCGCTCACCTGCCGGTTGTCGATTGTATCGGGTTCCTGAATATGGGAAACGAGTCCCGGTTTGTACAGGAATCATCTTTCCATGACGGAACAACGCACGATCCTCGTCACTGGTTGCTCCTCCGGCATCGGCGCTTATTGCGCGCGAGCGTTGCGCGGCGATGGATGGCGCGTCTTTGCAACCGTGCGCAAGGAAGACGATCTCGCCTCGCTCGAAGCCGACGGCATCGAAGCGCTGCTCCTCGACTACACAAAGCCTGAGACCATTTCCGCCACCGTAGCGACAGTGCGCGAGCGCGCGGGCGACCGCATCGACGCCCTCTTCAACAATGGCGCCTACGGGCAGCCGGGCGCCGTGGAGGATCTGACGACCGATGTGCTGCGCGAACAGTTCGAAACCAATTTCTTCGGCTGGCACGAGCTGACGCGCCAAATCCTGCCGGTGATGCGAAAGCAGGGACACGGCCGCATCATCAACTGCTCCTCCATTCTCGGGCTGGTTCCCTATCGCTTCCGCGGCGCCTATACCGCCTCGAAATTCGCGTTGGAAGGGCTGACGATCACGCTCAGAATGGAATTGCAGGATAGCGGCATCCATGTGAGCCTCATCGAGCCCGGCCCGATCGCGACGCGTTTTACGGCCAATGCGCTCGCCAAGATCAACGAGCATATCGACCTCGAAGGCTCGCCCCATGCGGTGGAATATCGCAGGCAGCTGAAACGGCTTGATGGATCAGGTCCGATCAATAAACATAAATTGGGTCCGGAAGCAGTCTATGATGTGCTAAAATCGGCTTTGAACGTGAGAAACCCGCGCCCGCATTATCTGGTAACGACACCCGCCAAGCAGGGCGCCTTCTTGAAAAGGCTATTGCCGGCTAACCTTTTCTATCGTCTGATGCGCCGGCTGGACTAGAGCAATCCCACGAAAGGCGCGAAGCGTGTTTTCCGCGTGGGATTGCTTGAAATGATGACCTTGAGTGACTTGAAGCTTCGACGGAGCGCTGAGCCACTCTGAAGACAAGGGTGGAGGAGCCATGTCTACCGTTACCTATGTTGCCGCCATCATTGTCATGGGACTTGTCGCGATCGTTCTCATTCGCGGCCTGCTGAACATGATGAAAGGTGACAACCCGAACCTTTCGAACCGGCTGATGCAGCTGCGCGTGCTGCTGCAGGCAGTCGCAGTGATCCTGATCATGCTGACGCTCTGGCTGACGGGCGGCGGCCGCCCGGCCTAAAGCAATTCCAGGAAAAGTGCGAAGCGGTTTTCCGTCCGGAATTGCTTAAAATAAAGGGTTAGGGCATTTCGCGATTCAAAAAAGGCGAAAGGCTCTAACCACAGGAACCCGATGGTCAAGCTCAACAAGATCTACACGAAGACCGGCGACGACGGCACGACGGGCCTTGCCGCCGGCCCGAGGCGGCTGAAGCACGACCTGCGCGTCGAAAGCTACGGCACGGTCGACGAGACCAATTCCGCAATCGGCGTCGCCCGGCTGCACACGTCGGACATGCCCGAGATCGACGCGATGCTGATGCGCATCCAGAACGATCTGTTCGATCTCGGCGCCGATCTTTCGACCCCCGAAACAGACGAGCCGCCCGCCTATGAACCATTGCGCATCATCGATCACCAGGTCGAGCGCCTCGAGCAGGATATCGACCGGCTGAACACCGATCTCGAGCCTTTGCGATCCTTCGTCCTGCCCGCCGGCAGCCCCGCTTCCGCCCATCTTCATCTTGCCCGCACGATAGCGCGTCGCGCCGAGCGCCTCATGGTGGCGCTGTCGCGGGAGCGAGGCGAACGGGTGAGCCCGGCGGCGCTGAAATATATCAACCGCCTTTCCGATTTTCTCTTCGTCGCGGCACGGCACGCCAATGATCGCGGCCAGGCCGATGTTCTCTGGGTTCCCGGCAAGAATCGATAGCGGCGCGAATTCGATCACCGAAGGCAGACATATTGACGTTGACGTAAACGTTATTTATGCCTTTCAAGCAATTCGTCTCTCGGCGGCCTGGAAGCGTTGTAATTGGGAAAAAAACGCGTATCCATGTCGCCATTCGACAAATGGAATGGCGCTAAACAGCGCATGTTCTCGGGCGGTCATGTTGAAGGAAGGATTCCATGAAGATTCTCGTCCCCGTTAAGCGGGTTGTTGACTACAACGTCAAGATTCGCGTGAAGCCGGATGGTTCTGGCGTTGAGCTTTCGAACGTGAAGATGTCGATGAACCCGTTCGACGAGATTTCGGTCGAAGAGGCGCTGCGTCTGAAGGAAGCCGGCAAGGCCGAGGAAGTGGTGGTCGTATCGATCGGACCTGCCAAGGCTGAGGAAACTCTGAGAACGGCGCTTGCCATGGGTGCGGATCGTGCCATCCTCGTCGAGACCGACGATGCCGTCGAGCCGCTCGCCGTCGCCAAGATCCTGAAGGGCGTCGCTGAAGCCGAACAGCCGGGCCTCATCATCGTCGGCAAGCAGGCGATCGATGACGACTCCAACCAGACCGGCCAGATGCTGGCGGCGCTCCTCGGCACGGCGCAGGCAACCTTCGCCTCGAAGATCGAGATCGGGGATGGCAAGGCTCAGGTGACGCGCGAAGTCGATGGCGGCCTGCAGACCATCGAGGTCAAGCTACCGGCCGTCGTCACCACCGACCTGCGCCTGAACGAGCCGCGCTACGCCTCGCTGCCGAACATCATGAAGGCCAAGAAGAAGCCGCTCGACAAGAAGAGCCCGGCCGATTTCGGCGTCTCGACCGAGCCGCGCCTGAAGGTGCTGAAGACCGAAGAGCCGTCGGGCCGCAAGGCGGGCGTCAAGGTTGGCTCGGTTGCCGAGCTGGTCGAAAAGCTCAAGACCGAAGCCGGCGTGCTCTGAGGATAGGAAAGGATAAGACCCATGGCCATTCTTCTTCTGGCTGATCACGACAATGCCCACCTCTCCGACCAGACCGCTAAGGCGTTGACGGCTGCCACAAAGATCGCCGGCGACATTCATATGCTGGTCGCCGGCGCAGGCGCCAAGGCTGCAGCGGAACAGGCGGCAAAGCTTGCCGGTGTCTCGAAGGTGCTGGTTGCCGAAGATGCAAGCCTTGCCAACAATCTGGCGGAACCGCTGGCGGCCCTGATCGTATCGCTTTCCGGCTCCTATGACGTGATCATCGGCGCGGCCACTTCGGTCGGCAAGAACGTGCTGCCGCGCGTTGCCGCCCTGCTCGATGTCGCCCAGGTCTCGGAAATCATCGAAGTGGTTTCCGCCGACACGTTCAAGCGGCCGATCTATGCCGGCAACGCCATCCAGACGGTGCAGTCGACCGACGCGAAGAAAGTCATCACCGTGCGCACAGCCTCGTTCGCCTCCGCCTCTGAAGGCGGCTCGGCCGCGATCGAGACGGTGTCTGCAGCTGCCAATCCCGGCCTTTCCACCTTCGTCGGCGATGCCTTGTCGACGTCTGATCGTCCGGAACTGACCTCTGCCAAGATCATCATCTCGGGTGGCCGTGCACTCGGCTCGGCGGAGAAGTTCAGGGAAGTCATCCTGCCGGTTGCCGACAAGCTCGGTGCCGCCGTCGGCGCCTCTCGCGCGGCCGTCGATGCCGGCTATGCGCCGAACGACTGGCAGGTCGGCCAGACGGGCAAGGTGGTCGCACCGCAGCTCTATATCGCCTGCGGCATTTCCGGCGCCATCCAGCATCTGGCCGGCATGAAGGATTCGAAGGTCATCGTCGCCATCAACAAGGACGAGGAAGCCCCGATCTTCCAGATCGCCGACTACGGCCTCGTCGCCGACCTCTTCGAAGCGCTGCCGGAATTGCAAAAGGCGCTCTGATCGCGCCGATAGAGTTTCTCGCAGTTGCGAGAGACTGGAAAATCGTCTTTTATAGGTCTATCAATCTTTGCCGGGCTAGAAATGGCCCGGCAAATTTGAATTAAAAGCATAGCGCATCGCCAGGAGCGCGCCGGGGAGTTGGCAATGAGTTCGCTGAAGACGATCGGTATTATCGGCGCGGGCCAGATGGGCTGCGGCATTGCCCATGTGTCCGCCATGGCCGGCTACAAGGTCCATATCTACGATCTCTCGCAGGATCGCATCGAAAGCGGCCTTGCCACCATCAACGGCAATCTCGCCCGCCAGGTCGCATCCGGCAAGACAACCGACGAAGAGCGCAAGGCAGCGCTCTCCCGCATCACCGGCTCGGCCGATCTCAACGATCTCGCCCAGGTCGATCTCGCCATCGAGGCGGCGACGGAAGACGAAAGCGTCAAGCGCAAGATCTATGCGCAGGTATGTCCGGTGCTGAAACCCGAAGCGCTGCTCGCAACGAACACCTCGTCGCTCTCCATCACCCGCCTTGCCTCCGCAACCGACCGTCCCGAACGCTTCATGGGCATCCACTTCATGAACCCGGTTCCGGTCATGAAGCTCGTGGAGCTGGTACGCGGCATCGCGACCGAAGAATCGACTTTCTCCGCTGCCAAGGACTACGTCTCCTCGCTGGAAAAGACGATCACCGTCGCCGAAGACTTCCCCGCCTTCATCGTCAACCGCATCCTGCTGCCGATGATCAACGAGGCGATCTACACGCTCTATGAAGGTGTGGGCACCGTCGATGCCATCGACACCGCCATGCGGCTCGGTGCGAACCACCCGATGGGGCCTCTGCAGCTTGCCGATTTCATCGGCCTCGACACCTGCCTCTCGATCATGCAGGTGCTGCATGACGGGCTCGCCGATTCCAAGTATCGTCCCTGCCCGCTGCTGGTGAAATATGTCGAAGCCGGCTGGCTCGGCCGCAAATCGGGCCGCGGCTTCTACGACTATCGCGGGGAAACGCCGGTTCCGACGCGGTAAGATACCCTCGCCCCATTGGGGAGAGGGTCGCGCGACAGCGCGGGGTGAGGGGGCGTTACCGGCAAACGGTACTGTTTACCCAGCAACGCGCTTGCTATGACACACCCCCTCATCCGCCCTGCCGGGCACCTTCTCCCCCAGGGGAGAAGGAGAAAATCAAATACCCGCCGCAGCCTTCACCAGGTTCTTGGCATCCTCGCTATCCCAAGCCGCCGGTCCGTTCATGGCCGACAGCAGGCAGCCCTTGTCGTCGATGAGCAGCGTCACCGGCAAACCAAAGGCAAGGCCCTGCTTCTTCAGCACGTTGAACACGCCCATAGTGTTGTCCCGGTAATAGCCGAGCTTGTCGATCGCATATTCTGTGCGGAAGGCCTTGGTCTTTTCGTCGTCGCCCGTATCGATATTGACGGCAACCACTTCGAACTTGTCGCTGCCGGCGCTCTTCTCGAGCGCGTTCAGTGCCGGCATTTCCTCGCGGCACGGCACGCACCATGTCGCCCAGACATTCAAGAGCACGGTCTTGCCGGCGAAACTGCCGATCGACAGCGGCTGTCCCTCTGCCCCCTTGAAGGAAACACCCTGAAGCGAGATCGGCGCCGGCGGCACGCTCATGGCGGCGACCTGGCCCTTGGTGAAAGGCGTCAGGGCAGCGGCGCGATCTCTGGCCGACCCGCATTGATCGGCCGAAGCCGTTTCACCAATGCCATTGCCATACCCCGCCTCCTTCACGTATACCGCTGCCGCACCGGCAATAACCCCGGCGACGGCAGCAAGCATAACGAGTTTCATGGACGGCAGACCGAACGGCTTCTTTGCTGTCATTTCATTCTCCAGGTGGGCATCTCATGACTGACGGCACGGACACCAAATCCTCCAACCAGATGTGGGGCGGGCGTTTCGCTTCCGGCCCCGCGGCAATCATGGAGGAGATAAATGCCTCGATCGATTTCGACAAGAAGCTGTTTGCTCAGGATATCCGCGGCTCAATCGCGCATGCGAGCATGCTCGCCAATCAAGGCATCATTTCAACCGAGGATAAAGACAAGATCGTTCACGGGTTGAACACGATCCTGTCAGAGATTGAAAGCGGCAATTTCGAGTTTTCGCGCCGCCTCGAAGACATCCATATGAATGTCGAGGCGCGGCTTGCGACCTTGATCGGCCCGGCCGCCGGCCGCCTGCACACCGCCCGCTCGCGCAACGATCAGGTGGCGCTTGATTTTCGCCTCTGGGTTAAGGAAGAGCTGCAGAAGTGCGAACAGGCGCTGACCGATCTGATCGCAGCTTTCCTTGATCGCGCCGAGGAACATGCCGAAACCGTCATGCCTGGTTTCACCCATCTGCAGACGGCACAGCCCGTCACTTTCGGTCATCATTGCATGGCCTATGTCGAAATGTTCGGCCGTGACCGCTCGCGCGTGCGCCACGCCATCGAACATATGGATGAATCGCCGATCGGCGCGGCTGCCCTTGCCGGCACGGGATTCCCGATCGACCGCCACATGACGGCCAAGGCGCTCGGCTTCCGCGAGCCAACCCGCAATTCGATCGATACCGTCTCCGACCGCGACTTTGCCCTTGAATTCCTGTCAATCGCAGCGATCGCCGGCATGCATCTGTCGCGGCTTGCCGAAGAGATCGTCATCTGGTCGACGCCGCAATTCGGCTTCGTGCGCCTCTCCGACGCCTTCTCCACCGGCTCTTCCATCATGCCGCAGAAGAAGAACCCGGATGCGGCCGAGCTGGTGCGCGCCAAGACCGGCCGCATCAACGGCTCGCTGGTGGCACTGCTGACGATCATGAAGGGCCTGCCGCTCGCCTATTCCAAGGACATGCAGGAAGACAAGGAACAGGTCTTCGATGCGGCCGAAAGCCTGGAACTGGCCATTGCCGCCATGACCGGCATGATGCGCGACATGACGATCAACACCGCCCGCATGAAGGCCGCCGCTGGCTCCGGCTATTCCACCGCCACCGATCTCGCCGACTGGCTGGTGCGCGAAGCAGGCCTGCCTTTCCGCGATGCCCACCACGTGACGGGCCGCGCCGTGGCGCTTGCCGAAAGCAAATCCTGCGAGCTGGCTGAGCTCTCGCTTGCGGACCTGCAAGCGATCCATCCGGATATCACCGACAAGATCTTCGATGTCCTGACGGTCGAAGCCTCGGTTGCCAGCCGCAAGAGTTTTGGCGGCACGGCGCCTTCGGAAGTGCGTAAACAGATCGCCTTCTGGCGCGCTCGCAACTGAGAAAATCGCCGAAAGTCGCAACCAACAATCAGGGTGCACAAGACCTGGAAACTTCGCTAAGAAGAGTGACTTCCGCGTTTGCCGCCCAAGAGGATTTCGATGCAGATCAACATGCCGCACATCATCCGCCTGACCGTCGTGCTTTCGGTCGTCGGCCTTGCCGTTGTCGGATGCGGCCGCAAAGGCCCTCTCGATCCGCCGAGTGCTCATGCGACCAAAGGCGGCGACGTCTCCAAGCCGACGAAGGAGCCGGGTACGGAGGACAAGAAGTTCTTCCTCGATCCGCTTCTCTGATTGGGCAACGACCGTGAATCATTTTGAGTATCGCGACGGCATTCTCCACGCCGAGGATGTTCCGGTTCCAGA
Source organism: Rhizobium sp. ERR 1071 (assembly GCF_007828675.1). NCBI lineage: Bacteria > Pseudomonadati > Pseudomonadota > Alphaproteobacteria > Hyphomicrobiales > Rhizobiaceae > Rhizobium > Rhizobium sp. ERR 1071. The sequence goes on from NZ_VITM01000013.1 coordinate 50,249, forward strand.
GATCGCCAAGGCGGTCGGCACACCCTTCTACGTCTATTCGACGGCAACGCTGGAGCGCCATTATCGCGTCTTCGCGGCAGCCTTCGGCGATGTCGACGCCATGGTCTGCTACGCCATGAAGGCCAATTCCAACCAGGCGGTGCTGAAGACACTCGGCCGCCTCGGCGCCGGCGTCGATGTCGTCTCCGTCGGCGAACTGCGCCGCGCACTGGCTGCAGGCATTCCGGCAAACCGCATCATGTTCTCCGGCGTCGGCAAGACCGCGCAGGAAATGGATGTGGCGCTCGAAGCCGGCATCTACTGCTTCAATGTCGAATCCGAGCCGGAACTGGAAGTGCTGAACCAGCGCGCCGTCCGCGCCGGCAAGGTCGCTCCCGTTTCCTTCCGCATCAATCCCGATGTCGATGCCCGCACCCATGCGAAGATTTCGACGGGCAAGAAGGAAAACAAGTTCGGCATTTCCTGGCAGCGCGCCCGCGCCGTCTATGAACGCGCCGCCAGCCTGCCCGGGATCAAGGCTACCGGCATCGACATGCATATCGGCAGCCAGATTACCGAGCTGCAGCCGTTCGACGACGCCTTCAAGCTGCTGCGCGATCTCGTGGAGACCCTGCGTGGTGACGGTCACGACATCCATCACGTCGACATCGGCGGCGGCCTCGGCATCCCCTATCGCGACGACAACAATCCTCCGCCCCTGCCGGATGCCTATGCCGAGATCGTCAAGAACCAGCTGCGCGGCCTCAACTGCCGAATCGTCACCGAGCCCGGTCGCCTGATCGTCGGCAATGCGGGCATTCTCGTGACCGAAGTCATCTATGTGAAGGATGGCGGCGACAAGAGCTTCGTCATCGTCGATGGCGCCATGAACGACCTCATCCGTCCGACGCTCTATGAAGCCTATCACGAGATCCGCCCCGTTGTGACGAGTGCTGCCGATATCAAGCGCATCAAGGCCGATGTCGTCGGCCCGGTCTGCGAGACGGGCGACTATCTGGCACTCGACCGCGAGATGGCGCTGCCGAAGCCCGGTGATCTGCTGGCCGTCGGCTCAGCCGGTGCCTATGGCGCCGTGCAGGCCGGCACCTACAACAGCCGGCTTCTGGTTCCCGAAGTGCTGGTCAAGGGCAATGAATTCCACGTCATCCGCCCGCGCACAACCTACGAGGATTTGATCGGCCTGGATTCCATCCCGGCCTGGCTCGAAGGTTAATCGGCTTCATCGGCAATTTCGGGCAGGACCGCAAAAGCTGCTTTGCCCGATCACGTTTCGGCGAAGTGCGGTGAAAAAACAGCCTTTTGCGCCCGTTGCCCTCGTCTTCGCCACAAAGAATGTTATCTTTGATTGAATGGCGTCTCGCCGGGCGCCGCGTGCGCGAGTGTGTGGGACGCCGCCCCATCCCAACGGGCCACTAGAGCGGATGATTTTGGATCGAATCGATCGAAACTCTGAATCCGCTCTAGAATCAGGGAAGTAGAGCATGACGCCGTCCGAAAACCGCTTACACTTTTCGGCATCATGCTCTGGCCATCAACGTCAGATCGGGAGAAGACCGGACCGATGACCAGCCCCAGCAACCCTAAGAAGGGCGCTTTCGCCACCCGTCCGGCGCTGGCGCGCATGGTTGCGGTCAAGCGTCTCTTTGCGCAGCTGGTGCTCGCCAGCGAGCAGCTTCTGCCACGGCTGCTGTTGCCGGCATCCATTCTGGCTCTTTTCCTGTCCGTCGCCTGGTTCGGCATTTTCCGCATTGCGCCGGATGTCCTGCGCTTTCTGCTGCTTGCCGTTTTCGCGGTCGGCTTCGCCATCTCCCTCTATCCGCTGCGCCGCCTGCGCTGGCCGAACACCGTCGAGGCGGACCGGCTGCTGGAGGAGCGCAACGGTCTCGCCCACCAGCCTGTCACGGTGCAGGAAGAAGAGCCGGCGCTCGATAGCCCCTTTGCGCGCGCGCTCTGGCGCGAGCACCAGACGCGTATGGCCGAACGCATCGCCGCCTTGGATGCGGGCCTGCCGAGGCCGGATATCACCCGCTACGACCGCTTCGCATTGCGCGCAGTCCCGGCCTTGCTGCTGGTAACAGCCTTCAGCTTTTCCATGTCCAATAGTGGCGGCTCGCTCGGTGATGCCTTCACGGCATCAAGCTCGACATCGGGCAACCCGGATGTCCGTGTCGATGCCTGGGTTACCCCGCCCTATTACACCGGCGAAGCGCCCGTCTATCTGACGGGCAATGTCGACAATGCCGGCAATAGCCTGAACGTGCCGCAATTCTCCGAACTCACTGTGCGTGTTTCGGGTGCTGCGACGGATGAGAAAGTGCTGTTCCAGGCAGCTGGCGCCGAAAAGGGCGTCGAAATTCCCGAGCAAGCCGCTGACGCTGACAAGCAAGGCCCCGCTGGCGCAAAGCCTGCAACGCCTCCTGCCGTACCACCGGCAGCGAACGGCACCGGCAATATTCCGGCCGCGGACGGAATGGTTGCCCGCACCCATGTTCTCAAGCTTGAAAAGGGCGGCGAGCTGACCGTCAACGGCAAGTCCTGGTCCTTCAATGTGGTCGTCGACAAGCCGCCGGAGATCACCTTCGACGGCATTCCGCACGCGACGGCGAGCGGCGCATTGGAACTCGGCTTCAAGGTCAAGGATGACTACGGCGTCGAGGAAGCCCATGCCGAGATCGTGCCGGTGGAATCCGATCCGGCTGCCAAACCCCTATACGGCTTGCCCGAATACAAGCTGGAACTTCCGCGTCGCGACCGCCGCAATGGCAAGGGTCTGGCGAGCCACGATCTGACGCAGGATCCGCTTGCCGGCAAGCGCGTCCGCATCACCCTCGTCGCCAAGGACGGTGCCGGCCAGACCGGCCGCAGCTCTCCCTACGAGATGGTATTACCGTCACGCAATTTCAGCCAGCCGCTTGCCGCAGCCGTGGCCGAAGAACGCCAGGTCTTCGCGCTCGACACGCGGAAGATGCCGGAAGCGATCGAGCTCAACAAATCGCTGACCATACGGCCCGAAGAGACAATCCCCGATCTCGGCAATTATCTCGCCATCAAGTCCGCCCTGACTCGGATGAAGCTCGCGAGCAACGAGGCATCCCTGAAGGATACCGCCGATTATCTCTGGCAGATCGCGCTCGGCATGGAGGACGCACAGCTGACCGATGCGGAAAAGGCCTTGCGCGACGCCCAGCAGAAGCTTTCCGACGCCCTGCAGCGCAACGCCCCCGACGCCGAGATCAAGAAGCTGACCGACGAGCTGCGCAAGGCGATGGACGCCTATATGAAGGAGCTGGCCGAGCGCATGCGCAACATGCCGGCCCAGCCGAACCAGCGCTCCGCCAATATCCTGCGCCAGCAGGACCTGCAGCGCATGATGGATCAGATCGAGAATCTCGCCCGCTCCGGCAATCGCCAGGCCGCACAGCAGATGCTTTCCGAACTGCAGCAGCTCATGAACAGCCTGCAGGCCGGCAAGCCCCAGCCGGGGCAGCAGCAGAACCAGGCCAACGACAAGATGCGCGAGCAGATGGACAAGCTCGGCCGCATCATGCGCGACCAGCAAAAGCTGATGGATCAGACCTTCAAGCTCGATCAGGCCATGCGCGACCGCATGCAGCGCGGCGATTCCAACGAGGACGGCGATGGCTTGATGGATCAGCCCATGCCCGGCCTCAACGACCCGATGCGTCCGGATATGGGCCAGCGCAATCAGGGCCAGCAGGATCAGCAGCAAGGCCAGAACCAGCAGGATCAGAAGGGCAAGGACCCCACTGATGGCATGACGGCCGATCAGCTGCGCGACGCGCTGAAGCAGCTGCGACAGCAGCAGGAGGATCTCGGCAAGCAGCTCGGCGAACTGCAGAAAGACCTCGGCTCGCTCGGCATGAAGCCGAACCAGAATTACGGCAAGGCGCAGCAGGAAATGAAGGGCGCGTCCGGTCAGCTTGCCGAGGGCAATGGCGAAGGCGCCGTTCAGGGTCAGGGGCGCGCGCTGGATGCCCTGCGCAAGGGCACTCGCGAGATGATGAACCAGCTCATGGCCCAGATGCAGCAGGGTCAAGGTCAGGGGCAAGGTCAAGGCCAGATGCCGGGACAGATGGGCCAAGGCGGTCAAAACGGCCGCGACCCGCTCGGCCGGTCACGCAATGACGGCGGTTTCTCTGACAACCCCAACGACAACATGGTGCCAGACATCATCAACGCAGAGCGCGCCCGCCAAATCCTCGACGCCATTCGCGAGCGGCTGAGCAACAATCCATCGCTCAGCGAAGAACGGCGCTATCTGGAACGTTTGCTGAATCTGGGTCAGTAAGGCCGCTTTAAGCCTATTGCGATGACGAAAATGGAGCCAGCACGAGGCCTACCCGCGCTGGTCAACGGCCAATGTCAGGCAGCCAAGGCCCGGGCAACAGCCTTGCGGATGTCTGGCAGCGCGAAGGGCTTGGCAACGACGTCGACGATCTTTTCCATGAGGTCGTCGGCGCGCTCGCGCTGCTCGGCATAGCCGGTCATCAGCAGGATCTTCATGCCCGGGCAGGTTGAATGGGCCTGATGGGCAAGCTCGATGCCATCCATCACGGGCATGCGGATATCCGACAACAGGAGATCGTAGCCGCCCTCTTTCAGCTTTTCTAAGCCTTCCGCTCCGTCGGCCGCCTCTTCGGTCTCGTGACCGTCCAAGCGCAGCGCGCGGGCGACGAAGGTGCGAAGTGAATCTTCGTCTTCCGTGATCAGAATTTTTGCCATGGTCCGTGCTCCTGGTCCGTCATGTTCCGCGACCGAAATCACCAGAATTCCGTTTGCGATAGGTAAACGGCCGACAGGCGATCAAGCTCCGTGGTTAACGGTTCGTCATCGCCGGAGCAGAATGGGACAGGCGGACAAGCCGCCGGCATTAACTTAAGATCAGGCCTCGGCGTCGCCCGTGACGACACCGACGAAGGGCAGTTCGCGGAAGGCGTAGGCGACATCCATGCCGTAGCCGACAACGAAATAATCGGGGCATTCGAAGCCGACATAATCGGCTTCCAGCTCTTCCTGGCGCTTGACGCTCTTGTCGAGCAGGACGGCCAGCGTGACGTTGCGGGCGCCACGCTCGTAGAGCAGCTCCTTGGCGAAACGCAGCGTGCGGCCCGATTCCAGAATGTCGTCGATCAGCAGCACGTCGCGATCCCGAACGTCGCTGTCGATGTCCTTGACGATGCGCACGCCCTGCGATGTCGTGCCGGCGCCATAGCTCGAAAGCGTGATGAACTCGACCTCCGGGGCAAGCCCGGTCTCATGCAGCGCCCGCAGCAAATCGGCTGCGAAGATGAAGGAGCCCTTGAGGATGGCGATGACAAGGAGGTCCTTTGTCGGCCCGCTGGCAATTTCCTTGGCCAGGGCATGATTGCGCTCCGCGATCTGCTCGGCAGTGAAAAGCGGCTCGATATTCTTCCCGCGTACGACAGGCATTGATTGGCATGCTCCATGGCTGCGCGGCCCCTGGCCGCCGATCAAGCTCTACAGCGCCGCACGTCGTATACGACACGACGCGTCAAGGTCGCTGTAGCACTCTAAAGCAGTAGCCCGTAGCACACTCAGCGGCTTGGACACACCCCCTATGGCATGAAGGAAAGCAGGACATCCGGCGTTTTTCCACCAGGATGCTGTAATCTTGTGGAGAATCCGCGGCTTTCATGCGGTCCGAGGCGATCGACCGGCGTGTCAACGACGATGCTTCTGACCAGCTGACCACCGGCAAAAAGATCGGCGCGCACCTGCGGAACCGAAAGCGTGGCACCGCTGACATTCTCGATGATGCCGTTCAATCTCAAGACGGGTAGCCCGTTCTCATCCCTCGGCGTCAGTGTCACATGCGAGAACTGCAGCGGATCGGATGTCGCCTCGGCCGATGCGCCGGAGAGACCGAAAAAACCGCCCGAAAGGCCGAAGATCAAGATTGCAAGGCAGATGATGAGCGCCACGAAGCTGCGCCGCGATGCCTGCTGCAAGACTTCCTCAGTCACCCGCAGAACGGTGAGGATGCGCGAAAGTGTAGTCTTGCGCGCCACTGGCTGAGGTCTAGGTTGGTTACGCCCGCCATAGCGCATATTGACGCCCGATGCTGGCCGCCCGCGTGCGGCGGAAACGGTCACGAATTCGGCGTCGACAATATCGGGTTTCGGCATGACGTAATGCACCGGGCTCGACCCCGCTCCGCGTTCGGGCGGAATGAGGTCATAAATAAGCCCCGTCTGTTGTTGACGGTGGCGAAAAGCGCCCATGATGGCCTCCCGTTGCGGTGATCCACATGGTTTCGACGCCCGTTGCCAATCTGGGCATTGAAACGAATCCTGCCCAGTCGTAAATTTTCTTGGTTAATGCTTCGCAAAGATCGCCATGAATAGGGCGCCTTTCCAGAAAAATTTACCGGCTGTTAATGCCATTGGTTAACAAGTCGCCTGATTGAACCCTGCGGAAGACTGGACTGCCCGTTGATTCATTTTGAGAACGTCGGTTTGCGCTACGGCATGGGTCCGGAGATCCTCCGCGACCTGAGCTTCGACATACCGAGGAAATCGTTCCAGTTCCTGACCGGCCCTTCCGGCGCCGGCAAGACGACACTGCTGCGGCTGCTCTTCATGTCGCTGCAGCCGACGCGCGGGCTGATCCGCATGTTCGACCGGGAGATTTCCTCGATCCCGCGCAATGAGCTGCCGCTGCTGCGCCGCCGTGTCGGCATCGTCTTTCAGGATTTCCGGCTGCTCGAGCATTTGACGACCTATGAAAATGTCGCCCTGCCGCTCCGCGTGCGCGGCAAGGACGAAAGCTCCTACCGCACCGACGTCCTGGAACTGCTGAAATGGGTAGGCCTCGGCGAGCGCATCAATGTGCTGCCGCCGGTTCTCTCCGGTGGGGAAAAGCAGCGCGCCGCGATCGCCCGCGCCCTCATCGACCGCCCGGAAATCCTGCTTGCCGACGAACCGACGGGCAATGTCGACCCGCCGATGGCACGCCGCCTGCTCAATCTCTTTCTGGAACTCAACCGTCTCGGCACCGCCGTCGTCATTGCCACGCACGATCTCGCTTTGATGGACCAGATCGAGGCGAGGCGCATGATCCTATCGGGGGGGCATCTCGATATCTATGACTGATCCCCGCCCCCGCAGGACAGCCCCGACCACCGGAGCTCCGCAAGCACGGCAGGCGCCTGCAGCACCCGCAGAACGCAAACGCCCGGAAATGCGCGTGCGCCCGACGGGACCGATCGTGCCGTCCTCCAACATTCAGGGCAATGCGCTGATTGTCGTCATCGCCATCATGGCCTTTCTTGCCTGCCTGACGCTCGGTGCGGTCAGCATGGTGCGTTCGACGGCGGCAAGCTGGGAGAGCCAGATTTCCCGCGAGATCACCATCCAGATCAAGCCGGACGACAATCTCGACATGGAAAAGTCGCTCGCGAGCGCCCGCGACATCGCATTGAGCTTCGTCGGCACCAAATCAGGCCAGATCGTCGACGAGGCGGCGACCGCGCGCCTGCTCGAGCCGTGGCTCGGTGCCGGCCTCGATATCAAGGAACTGCCCGTCCCGCGCCTCGTCATCATCACGATCGACGAGACGCATCCGCCCGATTTCGAAGCGATGCGCAGCCTGCTCAAGGCACAGATCCCGCAGGCGACCCTGGACGACCATCGCACCTGGGTCGATCGGCTCGTGTCGATGGCGCACACCACCGTTCTCATCGGCACCGGCGTGCTGCTGCTCGTCTTCACCGCCATGGTGCTGACGGTGGTCTTCGCCACGCGCGGCGCATTGTCGGGCAATCGCCATATCGTCGAAGTCCTGCATTTCGTCGGCGCAGAAAGCACCTTCGTCGCCAATGAATTCCAGAAGCATTTCCTGAAGATCAGCCTCAAAGGCTCGGGAGCCGGCAGCGCGCTCGCCGCCCTCTTCTTCGCGACAGCCGGCCTTCTGCAGAGCCATACGATCGCGACACCGCAAACCGATCAGGCAACGGCATTGTTCGGGACTTTCTCCGTCGGCGCGCTCGGCTATGTCGGCATTCTCGCCACCATGATCATCATCGCGCTGCTGACGACGCTGACGGCGCGATTCACCGTCATGCGCACGATTTACGAGATCGATCTGGTCCGTTCCGATCCCGGGCGGACGGATAGCGTACCGAATTGACGCCTCAGCGATGTTTTTTTACCGTTTGCCAGCCCGTTCATTGCCGCAATTGGCGTATAATAGCGAATCATGAGCATGGATCTGACGACTCGCAAGTCCGTGAGTTTGCAGTCGCTGCGGGCCCGACCCCGCGGTGATAGACCCGTGCGCCGCAGCCTGTTCCGCCGTCTCTTGCGCTGGGGCGGCTTCGCTTTCATCTTCCTGGTAGCCATCGTTTTCGGCGGCTTCCTGCATTTCGCCGATTCGATCACCACCTTGAAACCGCCGCTCGACCCCAAGGCCGATGCCATCGTCGTGCTGACGGGCGGCTATCAGCGGATCGATCAGGCGGTGGAGCTGCTGCGCACCGGTGCCGGCAACCGCCTGCTGATCTCGGGCGCACATCCGACCACCACGCCAACGCAGATCCGGAAACTGACGCAGAGTTCCGCCAGCCTGTTCAGCTGCTGCGTCGACATCGGCTATGACGCGCTCGATACGATCGGCAATGCCCGCGAAGCGGCAAAGTGGATTCACGCCAGGGGCTACAAGAGCGTTCTCGTTGTCACGAACAACTACCATATGCCCCGCAGCCTCGCAGAATTGAAATACGTCGATCCCTCGACCGATTTCATTCCCTATCCGGTCGTCAACTCCGATCTGAAGACCAAGAACTGGTTCACGGACCCGAATGCGCTGCGCACGATGATCGCGGAATATGCCAAGGTGCTCCTTGCCGGCGCCCGCAACATCACGGGACTTGGACGTCCGACCGGCCTGCGTTCGCGTCAGCCGATCGAGGACGACGACTAAGGCCTGTCGCGCAAAACCGCGCACGCACCGACTTTTTATTGACGTCGTAATCGTGTAGGCAAACCTTTGGATGCCGGTGCAAGCCGGTGCATTGGAAAAGCCTCGATGATTATCCTGCGTTCGATCCTGTTCAACACGGCCTTCTATGCCAATCTGATCATTCGCATGATCGTGCTGGCGCCGATTTACTTCCTCATGCCGCGCAAGGCGGCCTATGCGATCCCCAAGGCATGGGCGAAATCCAGCACCTGGCTGATGGAGAAGATCGTCGGCACCACCTTCGAGATCGAGGGCTTGGAAAATATCCCCAAAGGCAGCTTCATCTTCGCGCCCAAGCATCAATCCTTCTGGGATACATTTGCGCTGCTGCCCTATCTCGACGATCCGGTCTATATCCTGAAGCGCGAGCTGATGTGGATCCCATTGTTCGGCTGGTATGCCGGGAAACAGCGCATGATCCCGGTGGATCGCGGCGCCCGCGGCAAGGTCATGTTCGATGTCCTGAAGCGCACGCGCGAAGAGCTCGCCACGGGTCGCCAGCTCATCATCTACCCCGAGGGCACGCGACGGCCGCCGGGCGCCGAGCCGGTCTACAAATACGGCATCGCCCGCATGTATCGCGACCTAGGCATCCCCGTCGTCGCCGTTGCCATGCATCCGGGCTTTTTCTGGCCGCGCCGCACCTTCCGCAAATATCCCGGCCATATCAAGGTGCGCATCCTGCCGCCGATCGAGCCCGGCATGGACCCGGATGCCTTTTTCGCGCGCCTGATCGAGGAGACGGAAAGAGCAAGCGACGAGCTGCTGGTCGAAACGATCGCCAACAACCCGAACCTGCCGGTTCCGCCGACGGCGGCGCAACGTCTCGCGGAAATCGCCAAGGCAAAACCCGTTACCGCCGCAGTCTGAGCGAACTCTCAACGCCAGGCGACAGGTTCAGGATGCCTTTCGCATCCGCTCCACTTCGCCGGCAACCTGTTCGAGCCAATGATCGCGGATGCCCATGTCGCGCAGATGCGTCAGCGTATTGAAGAGATAGGCGTCATTCGGGCCGGAACGCCCATTGGCAGCTTCCACCACGTGCGCGGCCTCGATTGCATCCAGCGAGCCGGCATATTGCCGGTGATTGCGATCGACGACATAGGCGACGGCGATCACGCGCCGCCCGTCGGCGAGCCGAATCGGCAAGTTCTTTTCCAGATAGACGTTGGTGACGAGTTCGCGCTCGCGCAGATAGGTTAGCACCTCATCCCAATCGGAGGCCGGAACCCGGAAGGCCATGCCCCGGCAGGAGCCGCCACGATCGAGCCCGAGGACGAGGCCGGGGTTTTCTTCCGTGCCGCGATGGACCCAGGAACGGACGCAGAGTGAGCGACGATAGCCAAAAATCAGGGCCTCGGCCCGCTCGTCATAACCAAAGCCCGGATTCCACATGAGGGATCCGTAGCCAAACACCCAAAATTCGTCCATATCCAACGCCAAATCACTGTGAAGCTTCAGTCCAACCATTGGAGAACAACATGGCAGCGTCAAGCCAGAGCGTAACGACCGGTCGAGGCAAGCGTCTGTGGCTCATCCTTTTTGGGCTTGTGGTGGTTCTAGCCGGTCTTTACACTGGCGGTTGGTACTATGCGACCAGTTTCGTCAGGACCAATGTCCTGAAGGCGCTCGGCCAGCAGAACAGCGCCGGCATTGCCGGCAAATGCGAGAACATGGCCTTCAACGGCTTCCCCTTCTCCATAGGCCTGACCTGCGACACGGTGACGGTCGACAACCCGACGCGCGGCGTCTCCACCAATTTCGACAGGCTCAGCGCCTCCGCACCGGTCTTCCAACCCAACCATGTGAGCTGGAGCCTGAAATCCCCCGCGGAGTTGCGCACGACGGAAGGCCTGACCGTATCGGCCGAATGGGCCGATCTGCAATCGAACCTTATCGCCAAGGGCCGCGGCGTCGCTCAGACTCAGACTGTCATCGAAGGGCTGAAGGCCGGCATCGTCTCCTCCGTCACCGGCCAGAGCCTTAATGTCACCGCTGCCCACACGGAGATGCACGCCAATCAGAATGGCAGCGATCTGGATTTCGCGATCGGCGTCGAAAATGCCAATGCCGTCATCAAAGACTTCCCGCAGACATTGCCCACCGCATCGACCAGCGCCAAGGTGACGCTGTCCGGCAAGGCCGGCCTGCTCGATGGCAGCGACCGGGAGGGGCTTCGCGGCTCGGCAGGCATGCTGCATCAGGCCGTCATCGATATCGGCGATGGCCGCATCATGACGCTTTCCGGACCTTTCAACTTTGACGATGAGGGTTTTCTGTCCGGGCAGTTCAAGCTGGAGATCAATCAGATCGGGCCCTGGGGCGATAGCCTGACCACGACGCTTCCCGCCGCCAAGAACATCATCAAGACGGCGACGAAGATGCTGAAGGCGCTGGCCAATGGCGCGGATAAGGTCTCCGTCGATCTCACCGCCGATCGAGGTCGCCTCTCACTCAGCGGCTTCATCCCGCTCGGAAAGATCCCGCCGATCTGAAGCCTATCCTCTGCGGGCGTCGGAGATATCCTTCACAAAGAATATCTCCGGGGTCGGCTGGACGATACGGAGGTCGATGCTGCCAGCTGGCTTGAAGCCGTTGCGGCGGTGCCAGGCCTGTGGCTCGGCTTGCGCCCATTCGCTCGATGTCATCAGATGCTTGGCGCCCTCGTCGATCATGGCGCTTTCCCAGGCGTGGAACAGAGCAGTTCCGAGACCCTCGCGCCGGTGTAGCGGCAGCACGCGGATCATATCCATATAGGGTATCTTGCCCCAAAAGCGGCTGAAGCGCAGGAAGCCGAGGAGTTTGCCATCCCGCTCGGCCACAAAATATTCACCGAACGCAATGCAGCGCCCAATCCAGTCTTCACTGGCGTCATCATGCTCAAGGAGCCAGGACAAATCTTCGGAACGCGCGCGCCTGACGATCATAAGCGCCCCTCCGTCGTATAGGGATGCCTATTCCTTCACATCCAGCGCATGACGGCCGAAGTCCGGCACGTCGACGTCCTGGCCGGCTTCGACGATTGAACGGCGGATGGCGCGGGTGCGGGTGAAAAGTTCGAAGATCTTGTCGCCGTCGCCCCAGCGGATGGCACGCTGCAGCGATGCCAGATCCTCGGAGAAGCGCGACAGCATCTCCAGAATGGCATCGCGATTGTGCAGGCAGACGTCGCGCCACATGGTCGGATCGGACGCGGCGAGGCGCGTGAAGTCACGGAAGCCGGAGGCGGAATATTTGATGACTTCCGATTCGGTCACCGTCTCCAGATCGTCGGCGGTCCCGACAATGTTATAGGCGATCAGATGCGGCAGATGCGAGACGATCGCCAGCACCTTGTCGTGATGCTCCGGATCCATCTCGTCGACACGGGAGCCCAAGGTTTCCCAGAAGGTGCGCAGCGTCTTGATCGCGGTCTCGTCCGTGCCCGGAACTGGCGTGAAGATGCACCAGCGCCCCTTGAACAGCCCAGGAAAACCGGCATCCGGACCGGATTTCTCCGTACCTGCGAGCGGATGGCCCGGAATGAAATACACGTTGGACGGCATATGCGGCTGCATCTGCGCAATAACCGACGCCTTGGTCGAACCGACATCCGTGACGATGGCGCCCGGCTTCAGATGCGCCGCGATTTCTTTGGCGACGCTCTCGGAGGCGCCCACAGGCACGGAAACGATAACGAGATCGGCGCCTTTCACTGCTTCGGCCGACGACGGCGTATAGCGGTCGCCGAGCTTCAGCTCCTCAGCACGCTTCAGCGTCTCGGCGCTGCGTGTCGAGATCACCACTTCCTTTGCGATACCGAGGCGCTTGATGTCGTGGGCGATGGAGGAGCCGATCAGGCCGATGCCGATCAACGCAATGCGATCGAACTGGATGTTGCTCATGCCTTGCGTCCCATAAACTCGGTCAGAGCGTCGATGACGCCGAGATTGGCCTCTTCGGTACCGATGCTCAGGCGCAGCGAATTCGGGAAGCCGTAGGCGCGCACAGCGCGCAGGATATAGCCGCGGCTCGTCAGGAAATCATCGGCCTCGGCCGCACGCTTGCCGTCGCTATCGGGGAAATGGATCAGGACGAAATTCGCAACCGACGGCGTCACCCTGAGGCCCAGGGCTTCGAGCGCAGCCGTCATCTTCTCGATCCAGAGCGTGTTGTGTGCCACAGCCTTTTCCGTAAAGGCCAGATCGCGAATGGCAGCCGCTCCGGCGGCAATGGCGGCGCTGTTCAGATTGAACGGAGCACGCACGCGGTTGATCGCATCGATGATATCGACAGGCCCGTACATCCAGCCGATACGAAGGGCTGCCAGGCCATAGACCTTGGAGAAGGTACGGGTCATGACGACATTCTGGTTCGCCGAAACGAGCTCAAGGCCGGCTTCGTAATCGTTGCGGCGAACATATTCGGCATAGGCCGCGTCGAGCACGAGAATGACATGCTTCGGGAGGCTCGCCTGCAGGCGACGGATCTCGCTGACCGGCACATAGGTTCCAGTCGGATTGCCGGGATTGGCGATGAAGACCATCTTGGTCTTCTCCGTGACTGCCGCGAGGATCGCGTCGACATCGACGGTGCAATCCTTCTCCTTAACGGTGACCGGCGTCGCGCCGGCGGCCATGATCTGGATCTTGTAAACCAGGAAGCCGTGTTCGGTGATGATGCCTTCGTCACCGGTGCCGAGATAGGTGTGGCAGAGCAGGCCAAGCAACTCGTCCGAGCCGGCGCCGCAGAGGATATTGGCCACATTCAGCCCATGCACATCGGCGATCGCCTGGCGCAATTCCTTGGCCTGTCCGTCCGGATAGCGCTCGAGATTGCCGGCAGCGCCCCGGAAGGCTTCGATGGCCTTGGGGCTGGCGCCAAGCGGCGTCTCGTTCGAGGAGAGCTTGAACACGCGCGCAACGCCCGGCGCATGCTCCTTGCCCGGCACATAGGCCGCGATATCGAGGATGCCGGGACGCGGGACGGGCTTGCTCATTTCCATGCTCATGGGATCGACCTTGGGAAGCGCCGGAAAATTCCGGTTTATGACACCCCGTCGCATTAATGCGGATTGACAAATTTGTCGAGTGTCGGCGCTACGACGAAAGCGTCACGCGCCATCGCGCGTCGTCGGTATGCCACGCGGTGCCAGCACCGGCACGAAGACGCGGCGCGAGGCACGAACGGCAACGGGCAGGCCCTGATAAAGCCGTTTCTGCGCCTCGACGATGATGACGCCGGAAAACGCCGGCCACAGGGTGCGGCCAACCCGCTCGAATGCGCGGCGCAGCCGCAGCACCGTGCGCAGCTTCGAGGGCGGAAAGAACAGCGCTTCGGCGGTCGCGCCGGGCGTGAAGTTTGTTTCGCGCAGCAGCGACGTCAGCTGGCCGCGCGAATAGGGCCGGCCGGAGCCGAACGGCGTATGCTCCATGCGCGCCCACACGCCGGTTCGGTTCGGCACGACAATAACAAGCCGGCCGCCGGGCGCCAGAACGCGCCAAAGCTCTTTCAGCGTCTCGCGCGGGCTTTCAGCGAACTCCAGAGAATGCACCATCAGCACGCGGTCGATCGAACTGTCGGGCAGCGGCAATTCCTCATCGAAGATCAATGCTGTCGTCGAGGCCGACCCCATAGGCCAGTTCACCGCGCCCTGCCCCGCCGGCATGAAGGCGAAAGTGCGTTCGGTATCGGCACGAAAACGATCGAGATAGGGCACGGCATAGCCAAGGCCGACGAGCCGCTCCTCCGGCATACGTGCCCAGATGGAAGAAAGCGCCATGGCAATCGACTGCTCCGCCAAGCGACCAAGCTCGGAATGATAAAACTGGCGGAGATCGACAATATCGGTATGCATCGAAACAAATGTTATCAGCCGAACGTTGGACTTCAAGGCCGAACGGCTTACATTCTCTACTCACGGAAAAGATGAGGACGATTTCGATCATGAAACCATTGGAATTAGAGATTTTTATCTGCCGTTCCGACAATTACGGCGTCTTGGTCCATGATCCCGAAACCGGATTGACGGCATCGATCGACGCTCCGGAAGCAGATGCGATCCTGAAGGCCGCTGATCGTCGTGGCTGGACCATCAGCCATATCCTGACCACGCATCACCATACCGATCACGTCGAGGGCAACCTGGCGCTGAAGGAGCAGTTCGGCTGCGAGATCATCGGCCCGATCAACGAGGCCGTCGCCATTCCGGGCCTCGATCGCGCCGTCGCTGATGGGGATACGTTCGAGTTCGCCGGCCATACGGTCAATGTCATCGAAACGCCCGGGCATACCGCCGGCCATGTCTGCTATCATTTTGCCGACGACAAGCTGCTCTTTGCTGCCGATACGCTGTTTGCGCTCGGCTGCGGCCGCCTGTTCGAACGGCCGGCAGCGGATATGTGGGCCTCGCTGCAGAAGCTCGCCGTGCTGCCGGATGAAACAGCCGTCTATTTCGGCCATGAATATACGCTCTCCAACGCCCGCTTCGCACTGACCATCGATCCCGACAATGAGCGGCTGAAGGCGCGCGCCGCCGATATCGAGGCATTGAGAGCGGAGGGTAAGTTCACCATCCCGACGACATTGGCGCTTGAGAAGGAAACGAACCCGTTCCTGCGCGCCGCCGATCCGGCAATCCGCCGCCATCTGCTGATGGAAAGCCGCAGCAACGAAGAAGTCTTCGCCGAGATCCGCAAGCGCAAGGACAATTTCTGATGCAGGCAAAAGAGATCATCGAAACGCTTTCCATGCAGCGGCATCCGGAAGGCGGCTGGTACGTGCAGACGTTTCGCGACGAGAACGGCGGCACGAGAGGCCACTCCACCGCCATCTACTATCTGCTGGAGGCGGGCGAGCGCTCGCACTGGCATCGGGTGCACGACGCCGCCGAGGTCTGGCACTACTATGCCGGCGCCCCCCTCGCTTTGCATCGCTCGGCCGACGGCAAGGCGAGTGAAAAACTCGTTCTCGGCATGGATCTGGCAAAGGGCGAGCGCCCGCAGGCGATCATTCCGGCCAACTGGTGGCAGTCGGCCGAAAGCCTCGGGCAATTCACGCTCGTCGGCTGCACGGTCGCACCCGGCTTCGAATTTTCGAGCTTCGAGATGGCGCCACCTGACTGGAAGCCGGCCTCAGACTGACCCTTTTCTACCTTTCATTGACATCACGCAGGATGCGGCCAGACAGCGCGCAGCGACGGTCTTGAAAAAGCGACGCGCTGTGTCAGCTTTACACGGGGAAAGTGAAAATTGATTCATCCGGAGGAGGTTTTTTCGTGCGTTTGTTGTTTCCTTTGCTCGTCGCAGCAGGCTGCGTCATGAGCGCCCCTGTCTTTGCCCTTGATGCTCCGGCCTCGCCGCCGGCCGACAAGCCACTGAAGAACTTCGTGACCGCGGTAGAGAAGGATGGGTCTATCACCTTCCGCCTCTATGCGCCGGCGGCAAAAGCGGTTTCGGTCACTTTGGGCTCGCGCGATCCCCTCGCCATGCAACGCAGCGACGATGGCACATGGAGCGCGAAGACGGAGGTGCTGAAGCCGAACCTCTACGAATATTACTTCAACGTCGACGGCTTCCGCAGCATCGACACCGGCACCAATGCGCCGAAGCCGCAACGGCAGGTCAATACCAGCCTGATCCTAGTGCCCGGCAGCATTCTTGATATCCGCAACGTGCCGCATGGCGACCTGCGGCTGGTGACCCTGCATTCCAAGGCGCTCGATTCGGAACGGCAGATGTATGTCTACACGCCGCCCGGCTACACCGATTCCTCCAAGCCGCTGCCGGTGCTCTACCTCTATCACGGCTTCGGCGATACCGTGGGGTCCTGGGTGCTCCAGGGCCGCGCGCCGCAGATCCTCGACAATCTCCTTGCCGAAAAGAAGATCGAGCCGATGATCGTCGTCATTCCGGATACGGAAACCGACGTGCCGAATGCGATCGCCGAAAACTTCCCCGCCGCCGATCGTCGCGCGAATTTCTATCCGGCCAATGCCGAGGCAGCCGATCGCGAGCTGACGGAAGACCTTATCCCCTACATGAAGAAGCATTATCGGGTGCGAAACGAGGCGAGCGGCCGCGCCGTTGCCGGCTTGTCGCAGGGCGGCTATCAGGCTCTCGTATCCGGCCTTTCACATCTGGATACCTTCGGCTGGGTCGCAACCTTCAGCGGCGTCAGCACGACGACCGTCCCGAACAAGACAGTCGATGCCGTGCTGAACGAACCGGAAAAGATCAACAAGGCGCTGCATAATTTCACAGTGACCGTCGGCAGCAAGGATCAGATCGTCGGCAAGGACGTAGCCGGCTTGAAGGCGACACTCGACGCCAAGAAGATCAAGCACGAATACCATGAATACCCCGACCTCCAGCATGAGATGGATGTCTGGCGGCCGTCGCTCGCGGCCTTCCTGGAAAAAGTCTTCAAGAAATAAACGGCAGCGAGGGCGGCGGAGCTATTCCGCCGCTTCCGCCTGCGTCCGCACGACATCATCCCGGCGCAGGATCATGCGATGGGCGGCCAGCACCGCACCTCCCGTCACGAGCAGGCAAGCAAGCGCAATGCCCCAGCTCGGCTCGGCAAAACCGAACAACGTCAGGATCAGCGTCGAGAGCAGCGGTGCGGCATAGCTTGCCGCGCCGAGGATCTGGATATCGCCGTTCTTGACGCCATAATCCCAGGCATAGAAGGCGGCTCCGACCGGAAAAAGGCCAAGGCCGAGAACGGCGATCCACTGGGAGATGCTCTCCGGCCAGATCGTCTCCTCCAGGCCAAGGTGGCAGAAAAAGGAGAGAATCGACGTGACCAGACAGAAGATGGTGACGACATCTGTAGAAACGGCCTCGAAGCGGCGCGTTATCAAGGAATAGCCCGACCAGGTGAAGGCACAGAGAAACGCCGCGCCATAGCCGACGGCATAGGCGCCTTCGAAATGAAAGCCGTTGCGGCCGACGATCAGAACCGTGCCCGCAAGCCCCATCAGTGCGCCGACAATATGATACCAGCGCAGCCGCTCACCTGGCAGCAATGCGGAGCCGACGACGATCAGCAATGGCCAGAGATAGGCAATCAGGCCCGCCTCCACCGCCGGCGCGTGACGCAATGCCGTGAAATAGAGAAAGTGGTAGCCGAACAAGCCGGCAATACCTGTGATCCAGACCTTGGCCGGCTGGCGCAGCAGCTGCAACCGCTCGGGCCTCAACAGAAGAACGATGATGCCCGGAATGCTGCCGATCGCAAAGCAGACGGCGAGCAGCTGGAAGGGTGGCATCTTGCCGGAGGCAACGGTCAAAAGCGCCAGAAACGACCACATCAGAATGGCTGAAAAGCCTGTCAACGTCGCGCGAAATTTCATCCCTGCCCCCAGCTTATCGCCGCGGACGTCCCCAGCCCGCCAAAGCAATTCCACGAAAATGTACAGCAATTTTCGTGAATTGCGTAGAAACAACGGCGAGAATCGTCAAGCGTTTCCGTGAAACAGCAGCCGGTCTAGCTGCCGTATTTTACGGCCGTAATCGTCACCGTTCCGTATTGCGTCGGGATGCGGACGTAGACCGGGGCATAGACATTCATCGTATCCGCCTTGGCGAACCAGATCTCCATATTGTCGCTCTTGGCGAGGTAAAGATAATCCTTGCGGGTGCTCTTGTAGCCGCTCTTCGGCGTGAAGCGCACGCCACAGGCAATGGTCTTGCCCTTGAAGCCATCGGTCGAGAAAGGATGCGATCCCTTTGGCGACAGCTTCAGATCCATGCGCATCTCGCCATCGAAGACGGCCAGCGTCTGGTTGCAGAGGTTCAGGCTGGGCGTGATCGGGAAGATCATGCCCGATATCGGATCGAGCACGGACTTCAAGTCGCTTTCCGTGATGGGGACCCAGGTGTCCGGACGCTTCGGCTCGGGCGTGATCGTATTCGACGTCACATTGCCGTTGGTATAGGCGACATCATAGGTGCGCTCTTTCTTCCCGCTCTTGTAGAAGAGCGTGTAGTGGGTCGCCTGCAGCTTACTGTCGTTGACGACCCCAGTCACATCGGTCTTCGCATCGATCGAGGTAACGAGATCCGCAAGGCCTGCCGAGGTGATATCGCCGCGAATGGTGAACTGTTTGCCCGTGACCTCGGTCTTGAAATCCGCCCTGGCGATCGGCAGGCCGGCCAGCGAAACGCGATAGCGCGTTTCATGCCGCAGCACGTCGGCCAGTGCCATCGACGGCATTGACGCGACGATCGCTGAAATAAGAAGCCACTTCCGAATTTGAACCATGATCAGGGCCTTCAACGAGGATCAGGCAAGTTATATAGTTGCTTTGCTCGCCTGCTGCGAGCGTCAGACAACAGCAGCTTTTTGACGGAATTGCGGGAAAACACAAGGTTTGGCTTGACGGGGCCAGCCTCTCTGACTATAGAACCGCAACTTTCCAATTATGGCCTGTTGGATTGCGCGCCGGGTTTTGCCCGGTATGTCTATCCGATGGCCGAGAAAAACAAAAGTAGGTGTACCATGTCCCGCATGTGCGAATTGACCGGCAAGGCCGTCCTCGTGGGCAACAACGTTAGCCACGCCAACAACAAGACCAAGCGTCGGTTCCTGCCGAACCTCTGCCAGGTCACGCTGATTTCCGACGTTCTCGGCCAGCGCTATCGCCTGCGCGTTTCCGCTGCAGCGCTGCGTTCGGTCGAGCATCGCGGTGGTCTGGACGCTTTCCTCCTGAAGGCAAGCGAAAACGAACTCAGCATGCGCGCTCGCCTGCTGCGTCGCCAGATCGTCAAGAAGTCCGCTGAAGCTGCCGTTGCTGCCTAAGCGGCGCTAGCATTTCGCGATTTCATACCGGCTAAGAGGCTTGTACGGATCATATCCGGACAAGCCCTTTTCCATGTCCGGTTTCTTTCAACTGGTGGCATCTCCCAGGATAAAAAAATGCTGACGATACGTCATACCCTTATCTACGTTCTGCTGATGACGCTGGTCGTCGTCGCTTCCAACATCCTCGTGCAGTATCCGCTGCAGGTCAGCCTCGCCGGCATCAATCTCGCGGATATCCTCACCTGGGGTGCCTTCACCTATCCAGTCGCCTTCCTCATCACTGATCTGACCAACCGCCAGTTCGGCCCCAAGGCCGCGCGCAAGGTCGTCTTTGCCGGCTTCGTCGTCGGTGTCGCGCTGTCGTTCTACACGGCCCAGCCGCGCATCGCGATCGCCTCCGGTTCGGCCTATCTTGCCGGCCAGCTGCTCGACATCTCGGTCTTCAACCGCCTGCGCCGCATGGCCTGGTGGCGCGCGCCGCTGTTCGGTTCGCTCATCGGCTCGATGCTGGACACTCTGATCTTCTTCTCCTTCGCCTTCGCGCCCTTCTTCGTCTTCTTCGGCCCGAACGATCCCTTCGCGATCGATTGGGCTCCGATCCTCGGCGCTTTCTCCACCTCGGCCCCGCGCTGGGTATCCTGGGCGATCGGCGATTTCTCAGTCAAGGTGACCGTCGGCCTCGTGATGCTGCTGCCCTATGGCGCGCTGATGAACATGCTGAAGCCGATGTCGCAGGCGCCGACTGCCTGACAGCCAAATGATCCGCTGCGCGACTCAATATGACGCGCGGCACCATTTCCTGATAAAGAAGGATGGCCAGCGGCCGAGAACCAGACCGCTCGCCCGCTCTCAATTCTGGCTGACGATATTGTCATCATGCAGCTTGAACTCCAGCATCAGGCTGCGCTGCAGAATTGAATGGTTGTCATCCGAGACCATGACAAGATGCAGGGAGCCATCGGCAGCGTGGAAGACATCCAGGCCCTCCATATTGTCGATCTGATCTCCCGAGCCAGCCGCGAAAATCACCTTGCCGTCCACGACAGCGCCCGGCTTGATGTGAGCACCGACGATGCGGCGGATACGCACGCCGAGGCCATGGATCAGCCCGAAGCGCCGCTCCAGCAGCAATAGGTCACCATCAGGCAGAAAGACGCCGTCGCTGACATTGAAGCCGCCATGGCGTCTCACGGTGAAGCGCCCCTGAAGCGGCCCGTCCAGAACGGCGGCGAACAGATTACCCTGATCGTCCAGACTGTCTTCGGCGACGATGACAGCCCCGCCGGCAAGCGGGCTCGACTGCGGCGCGATCATCAGTGCCTCGAGGCTGCGATTGGACCGCAGTTCCCATCTCGGGATAGGAACGGGCATGCTGCCATCGGGCGGCGAAATCTCAAAGCCTGGATCGGGATAGGCATCGACGCGGTGATATTGTTCATAGCTGACGAGGACGTGATTGCCGCGCAGCGCCAAGCCTTCGGCATCCATGACCCCATCGCCCGCATCCGTCTCGCCGAAGCGGTCGATCATAGGCGCAATCCGCGCATCGCTGATCCCCTTCAGCCGCCCCTCCTGGTCGCGTTCGATGGTGCCGGTGAACCAGTGGCCGGTATCCAGGACCGAAATGAACCGCCGTTGATCGTCACGAAAACGAATGGCCGAAACAGCGCCGAGAAACGCATTGTCCGAGCTGAACTCAAGACCGCCGAGAAATTCCAGCGCGCCGAAGCGCGTTTGATCCGAGCCTCGTTTGAAGGTGGAAATGACCTGGGCCTGAATTGCCGCCTTGCCACGCTCGTCGGCGTCATTTCCGGAACCGCAGCCCGAAAGCAGACCCGCGACCATCGCAATGAAACACACGGATTTCGCGGCAACCGGCCAGCGTCGCGAACCGGCGATCTCGTCCGAAAACGACACCGGCCATAAGGCCGATGCCGATAAACGCCACAGCGGGCTCAGCTGGCGCGGCGCATGCGCGAGCGCGGCATGCTCGTCTGATCCTCGAAAAGCGAGGCAAGCTGTTCTGTCATGGCGCCGGCCAGTTCGTCGGCATCGACGATGGTGACGGCGCGGCGATAGTAGCGCGTGACATCATGGCCAATACCGATGGCAAGCAATTCCACCGGCGAGCGCGTCTCGATCTGGTCGATGACGGCGCGCAGATGCCGTTCCAGATAATTGCCCGGGTTGACCGACAGCGTGGAATCATCGACCGGCGCACCATCCGAGATCATCATCAGGATGCGGCGTTGTTCACGGCGTCCGAGCAGGCGGTTATGCGCCCAGATCAGCGCTTCGCCGTCGATGTTTTCCTTGAGCAGGCCTTCGCGCATCATCAGCCCGAGGTTGCTGCGAGACCGTCGATAGGGCTCGTCCGCGGACTTGTAGATGATGTGGCGCAGGTCGTTCAACCGGCCCGGGGTTTGCGGCTTGCCGCTGGCCAGCCACTTTTCACGCGCTTGGCCGCCCTTCCACGCCTTGGTGGTAAAGCCGAGAATCTCGACCTTCACACCGCAGCGCTCGAGCGTGCGGGCCAGAATATCGGCACAGGAGGCGGCAACCGTGATCGGACGACCGCGCATCGAGCCGGAATTGTCGATCAGCAGCGTCACCACCGTGTCGCGGAACTGCGTATCGCGCTCCATCTTGAAGGACAGCGCCTGCATCGGATCGATGATCAGCCGCGGCAGGCGTGCCGGATCGAGATAGCCCTCTTCCAGATCGAAGTCCCAGGAGCGGTTCTGCTGCGCCATCAGGCGGCGCTGCAGGCGGTTGGCGAGCCGGCCCACGGCGCCCTGCAGATGGGCAAGCTGCTTGTCGAGGAAGGCACGCAGGCGCTCGAGTTCGGCCACGTCGCACAATTCCTGCGCCGTCGTGGTTTCGTCGAACTCCTCCGTATAGACGTGATAGTCGACCTTCTCGTTGAAGTCGGCGAAAGGCGTGTTCGGGCGACGGGTTTCGCCCGGCGTTTCCGAATCTTCCTCGCCCTCTTCGCTCATATCGTCGTCGGAGATCTCGCCGCCGTCTTCGGTCGCACCGTCTTCCATCTGCTCGTCGGAAGCTTCGCTATCTTCGGCTGGGGCGGCGTCGGCGCCTTCGTCTTCCTTGACGTCGTCGTCGTTCTGATCCTCGCCGCTCGGCTTGTCCTCTTCGCTCTGCTGGTCGTCGCTATCGGGTTCCGACTGCTCGTCGCCATACTCCTCGGCCATTTCCATAGCCGTCAGCATGTTGCGGACGACACGGGCGAAGCTCTGCTGGTCGTTGATGGCAGACAGCAGATTGTCGAGTTGACCGCCGGTCTTTTCCTCGATGAAGGGGCGCCAGAGATCGAGCACCTTGCCGGCAGTTTCCGGCGGCTTCTGGCCGGTCAGCTTCTCGCGCACGATCATCGCCATGGCTTCACCGATCGGCGCATCCTCGCGCCGTTCGATGCCGGAGAAATTCGCCTTGGCGTATTTCTCCGTATTCATGGAGTTGAGGTTGGCGGCAACACCGCTCATGCGCAGCGAGCCGATCGATTCGACACGCGCCTGCTCCACAGCATCGAAGATCGAGCGGGCGTCCGCGCCTTGCGGCGCCATGACGGCATGGACGCGGGCATCGTGACAGGCAAGCCGCAGGGCCATCGAATCGCCAAGGCCGCGCGTCACCGCGAGCTCATGGGCTGTCGGCCGCTTCGAAAGCTCCGGCAAGCGGATGCGCTCGCCGGTCATACCCGGGCGTTCATTGGCAAAGGCCACCTCGACCTCGGCATCGCCGGCGATCGAGCGGACACAGCCGGTGATCGCCCGGCGCAACGGCTCCATGTCCACCGGGGCGCCCGGCTTCGCTTTGGAATTATCTCCGCGACCTGACATGATGTGTCGGCTTTTCCTTAGGCTTCGAGCACGATGTTGGCGGCACTTTCCTTCAGCTCGACGCCGAACGCGCGCTGATAGTGCTCGGCAACCAGCGGCCGTTCCAGCTCATCACACTTGTTGAGGAAGGTGACGCGGAAAGCAAAGGCGACATCGCCGAAGATTTCCGCATTTTCGGCCCAGGTGATGACGGTACGCGGGCTCATGACGGTCGACAGATCGCCATTCATGAAGGCAGCGCGCGTCAGGTCGGCAACGCGGACCATCTTGGAGACGGTGTCGCGGCCCTTGTCGTTGCGGAAGGACTTCACCTTCGCCAGTACGATATCGACTTCATTGTTGTGCGGCAGGTAGTTCAGCGTCGTCACGATCGACCAGCGGTCCATCTGCGCTTGGTTGATCTGCTGCGTACCGTGATAGAGGCCGGTCGTGTCGCCGAGACCGATGGTATTGGCGGTTGCGAACAGGCGGAAGGCCGGGTGAGGACGGATGACGCGGCTCTGGTCGAGCAGGGTCAGACGGCCCGAGGATTCCAGCACGCGCTGGATGACGAACATCACGTCCGGGCGGCCGGCGTCATATTCATCGAACACGAGCGCGACATTGTGCTGATAGGCCCAGGGCAGGATGCCGTCCTTGAATTCGGTGACCTGCAGGCCATCCTTGACGACGATCGCATCCTTGCCGACGAGATCGATACGGCTGACGTGGCTGTCGAGGTTGATACGCACGCACGGCCAGTTGAGGCGCGCGGCGACCTGCTCGATATGGGAGGACTTGCCGGTGCCGTGATAGCCCGAGATCATCACACGGCGGTTATGAGCGAAGCCGGCGAGAATGGCGAGCGTGGTCTCGCGGTCGAAGAGATAGTCCGTGTCGAGATCGGGCACGTAGGCACTGCCCTGGCTGTAAGCGGGCACGCGAATGTCGGAATCAATGCCGAAGACTTCGCGGACCGAAACTGTGGTATCGGGGATCTCGGAAATATCAAGGTCAATCTTGCTCATCATGTCTCCAGGGCGGGTGGCTCTCACCCTGCCATATCAAACTCAGCCGATTTATCCGAAACGCCGCAGCTTGTTGCCCGCATCCGTCCGGTCGGAACAGCGGCGATACTTCTCCGGGACTAAAGCAAAATCTCGGCGCGATAATATGATCGCTTGCGAGCATCCTTGAACAGAGTCCCCGGACAAGAAACGCCGCGTCCGGAAAGTTGACCGAGGTGCAGCCAGCCAAATGCGCACCCTGCCGCGGTTGCCCGCAGCTTCAGCCGATTTGGACCATACCTGATTGAAGGCGGAGAGCAAGGACGGGAATTAACAAAAACCGTTCTGCTTCAATAATTGATAGGCCTGAATAACTGCGCGGAAGCGCTCTTCCGAGCCGCGGTCGCCGCCATTGGCGTCGGGATGGTGCATTTTCACCAATTCCTTGTAGCGGCGCTTGATTTCCGGAGCCGAGGCATTGGCGCCGAGACCCATGGTGTCGAAGGCTTTCGCCTCCAGCGTTTTCAGCTTGCGCTGCTGCGGAAAACGCGGGCCGCGACCTTGGCCGTCGCCTTCCCTAACGAAGCCGAAGGGGTCGCGAACGCGGGAATAAGCGCCCGAGCGGATATCGGAATGAAGCGGGCTGTTCCTGGCAGCCTTGTTCACGCCCACGGTCCAGGTCGGACGGTGGCCGGTGATGGCTTCCTTCTGATAGCGCGCGATTTCCCCGTCCGAGAGGCCGGAGAAATAATTGTAGCCCTTATTGTATTCCTTGACGTGCTCGAAGCAGAACAAAAAGAACTGCCCTTCAGCATTGCGCCCCACCGGGGCGCGATGCGTACCGTGCTTGTCGCAGCCGTCCCACTGGCACGTCGGCGGACCCTGTTCGGGCTCCTGCGCGCGCTTGCGGCGGGTGCGGATGCGATCGAAATATTTTGAATCAAGTCTCATGGCGTCCTAATTATGGGGCCTTGGATACCCCACAACAAGAATTGACAAACAGGAATGTTATAGGCTTTGTGGGAGCCTTTTTTTTCGCAAGCGAGGTCGACGCGGGAATATGGAAACGACACTGCAATCCCGCATTGAGCGGAAGCTCACCGATGCCTTCGCGCCCGAGCGCCTTGCCGTCATCAACGAGAGCCACCTGCATGCGGGTCATCAGCCCGACATGACCGGGACGGGCGAAACTCATATAAGAGTTCGCATCGTGTCCGCCAAGTTTTCCGGCATGCCGCGCCTCGCGCGCCACAGGGCGATCAACGAGTTATTGAAGCCGGAACTGGAGGCGGGGCTGCACGCGCTGGCGGTAGAGCCGGCAGCTCCGGGAGAGACGGTGCGCTGGTAGGGCGCTGGGGACGCCTTAAGCCGGCTTCGCCTCTTCCGACTCCGCGGGACGGATGCGCAGCTTGGTGATGCGGTTCTTTTCGCGCTTCATGACGATGAAACGCTTGCCGTAGAACGTGAAGGCCTGCCGCTCTTCAGGGATGGTCATCGATTCGTGGATGACGAGGCCGGCAATCGTCGTCGCCTCTTCGTCGGGCAAATCCCAGTCGAGCGCGCGGTTCAGATCGCGAATCGGCACGACTCCGTCAACAACGATCGAGCCGTCGGCCTCCTGCCGCACGCCCTGGATATCCAGATCGTGCTCATCGGCGATGTCGCCAACGATCTCTTCCAGAATATCCTCCAGCGTGACGATGCCCTGCACCTCGCCATATTCGTCGACGACGACGGCGAAATGCTGCTTGCGACGCAGGAAGGCGTTGAGCTGGTCCTCGAGATTGGTGCTGTCGGGCACGAACCAGGGCTTTTGCGCGATCTTGACGATATCGAGATTTTCCGGCTCGACATTACGTTCCGCGAGCGCCCGCAGCAAGTCCTTGGCATGCACGACGCCGATGATGTTGTCGATCGTGCCGCGCCAGAGCGGCATGCGCGTATAAGGGCTGTCGAGGATCGCACGCACGACCACTTCTGGCGGATCATCGGCATTGATGGCGCGCATTGCCGTACGGTGAACCATGATATCAGACAGTTCCAGCTCGCCGAGATCGAGAACGCCACCCAGACGGTCGCGGTCGGCCTTGACCACGGAACCCTCGCGGTGAAGCAGGTCCACGGCGCCGCGCAACTCCTCATGCGCCGACAGCATCGACACTTCCCGGGAGAGATTGACGCCGAAAATGCCCAGGATCTGGCGCACGATGGCATTGACGACGCTCGACACAGGCCCAACGACGATAACGAAGAGGCGTATCGCACTGGCGACATTCAGCGCGAAGCGGTCCGGCGTCGCAATGGCCCAGCTCTTCGGCAGAACCTCCGCGAAAATGACGAGAATGACGGTCATGGCGGCGGTAGCGATCGCCACGCCGGAATTGCCGAACAGACCCAGGAACACGCTGGTCGCAAGCGAGGACGACAGAATATTGGCGAGATTGTTGCCGATCAGCAGCGCGCCGATCAATCGGTCGCGACGTTCTATCAAGAGCCGCACGATGCCGGCACGCCTGTCGCCGTTGGCTTCCAATGTATGAATACGGCTGCGCGAAGCCGCCGTCAGCGCCGTCTCCGAGCCGGCAAAGAAGGCGGAAAGCAGCACCAGGGCCACGATCGATATAATCTCGGGCCAATATTCCCACAAAACAGCCAGCGTGCCCTCGACGGTCATCAGGGATGTTTTTCCTTCAGGAAACTCAGGACTTCGGAAGACGGTACATCGTCCGCAACGAAGGACTGACCGATGCCACGCGTGAGGATGAAGGTGAGCTTGCCGCTCTTGACCTTCTTGTCCTGCGCGATCGCATCCATTAGCGCTTCGGCCGGCGGCAGCTCGCCCGGAATATCGCCCATCCGCGTTGGCAGGCCCACGGCCTTCAAATGCGCCTCGACACGCTTGGCATCATCCGGGCTTGCCAGATTGAGGCGCGCGGAAAATTCATGCGCCAGCACCATGCCGATCGCAACACCCTCGCCATGCACCAGCCGGCGGCTGTCATAGGCAGTGGCGGCTTCCAGCGCGTGGCCGAAGGTATGGCCGAGATTGAGCAGCGCGCGAGGGCCGTTTTCGCGTTCGTCGGCAACGACGACATCGGACTTTGCCTCGCAGCTGGTGGCAATCGCCTCGATGCGAGCGGCACCACCCGAGAAGACATCCTTCCAATTGGCTTCCAGCCAGGCGAAGAAATCCGGCTTGTCGATCAGGCCATATTTGGCGACTTCGGCATAGCCGGCGCGAAATTCACGCTCGCTCAGCGTATTCAGCACATCGGTATCGGCAAGCACGAGATCAGGCTGATGGAAGACGCCGACGAGGTTCTTGCCATGATGGGTATTGATGCCGGTCTTGCCGCCAACGGACGAATCCACCTGCGACAGCAGCGATGTCGGCACCTGGACGAAACGAACGCCGCGGCGCACGATGCCGGCAGCAAAGCCGGAGAGATCACCGATGACGCCACCGCCAAGTGCGATCACCGCATCGTTGCGCTCCACACGCGCCGTCAGCACCGCATCGCAAACGGTAATCAGATGCTCGAAGCTTTTTGTCTTTTCGCCAGCGGGCAAAACGAGGCTGGAAGCCTGGATACCGGCCGCTTCAAGGCTCGCAACCAAAGCATCGAGGTAAAGCGGCGCGACATTTTCATCGGTGATGACGGCGGCCTTGCGCCCCTTCAGCCGGACTGCGATCTCCTGGCCCGCACGCGCGATCAGGCCGGGGCCGATCAGGATGTCATAGGCACGCTCGCCGAGAGGCACGCGCACGAGACGCTCAGCGGAAGCCGGTGTGATCGCATTCATGGTATTCTGCTTTCTGCTTTCTTTCCCTCGGCAATCGCGGCAAGGACTTCCCTGACCATGATATCCTTGCTTACGTCGCGGGAAAGAACCGTGATATCGGCTTCCGCATAGATCGGATAGCGCGCATTCATCAGGTTCTCGAGGGTCTGTTTCGGATTCTCGGTCTTCAGCAACGGCCGTGTGTCGCGCTTGTTGACGCGGTCCCACAAGACGTCGAGGTCGGCCTTCAGCCAGACGGAAAGGCTGCCGCGCTTGACATGCAGGCGCGTGCTTTCGTTGATGAATGCGCCGCCGCCGGTCGAGACGACACGCGGGCCGCCCTTGAGCAGCCGCTTGATGACACGCGTTTCCAGCGCCCGGAACTCCTGCTCGCCATAGGCGGCAAACAGTTCGGCGATCGTCATGCGCGACACGCGCTCAATCTCGATATCCGTATCGACGAAGGGAAGGCCGAGCTGCTGCGCGACTGGCCGGCCGATCGAGGATTTTCCTGCTCCCATCAATCCCACGAAGACGAGATTGCGCTGACCGAGCGCAGCACGCGCCCTGTCTTTAAGGCTCTCGGCAAGGGTCAGGACTTGTTCACTCATCGGCCCATTCACAATTTCTTTGGAAACGGTATCGTCAAATGCACCGGTAGCGTCAAGACGCCGCTATCGTAAACATGTCTGCAATATCCTTCAGCTAACCCTTGAAGGACATAATTATTGCGCATCGCCGCGCCAATGAACGGCGAAGGAGAGTTTTCGAATGCCAACCCTATTTCGCTTCCTTGTCATCTGCGCGGTCATCGCCGGATCGATATATGGAGCAATGTGGGCTCTGGTGCTCTTCGTCGATCCCCAGCCACGTGATGTGACGATCCGCATTGCCCCCGAACGCCTCAATCCTCCGACGACAGGCTCGCTGAAACCATGAGCGCGCAAGCCGAAAATATACGAGCGGGCAAGAGAGATCTGGGGCGAGTGCATCTGGAAGCCTTTCTGGAAATGATGAGCGCCGAGCGGGGTGCTGCCATCAACACGCTGCAATCCTACGAGCGCGATCTCGACGATCTCCATTCATTCCTATCCGGGCAAGGAGTTCGTCTGACGGAAGCCAGCTCCAGCGACCTGGGAGCCTATCTTTCCAGCCTGTCGAGCCAGGGCTTCAAACCGTCCTCCCAGGCACGCCGGCTCTCTGCCATGCGGCAATTCTATAAGTTCCTCTATGCTGAAGGTCTGCGCACAGACGACCCGACGGGGATCCTCGATGCTCCCAAGAAGGGCCGCGCCCTTCCGAAGACGATGGGCGTCGACGAAGTGACGAGGCTTCTGAGCCAGGCTGAGGAGGAGGCCGCGGCCGACGGACCGGACCGGCTGCAGCGCCTGCGCATGCTGGTGCTCCTGGAAATGCTCTATGCCACCGGCATGCGTGTAAGCGAGCTCATCTCTCTGCCGGCGAAGGTGCTGGATCAGGAAGGCCGCTTCCTGATGATCCGCGGCAAAGGCAACAAGGAGCGGCTGGTACCGCTGTCGCAGTCGGCCATTTCGGCGCTGAAAAGCTATGGGCGGCTGCAGGCCGAGATTGCGGCAAACGCCAAGAACCCTGCCACCGAAAGTCCGTGGCTTTTCCCCGCCGCGTCCAGGCAGGGCTATCTGCCGCGTCAGGTTTTTGCGCGCGATCTCAAGGACCTTGCCATTCGGGCGGGCCTGACGCCTTCGATGATTTCACCGCATGTGATGCGCCATGCCTTCGCGAGCCATCTTCTCGCCAACGGCGCGGACCTGCGCGTCGTGCAGGAACTTCTCGGCCATTCGGACATTTCGACGACGCAAATCTACACACATGTGCTGGAAGAACGCCTTCATCAGCTGGTCCAAACGCATCACCCCCTTGCCAAACAGGCAAAAAAACAGGATTAGGACCGGCACACAGGCTGAAGCCGCCATCTCTCGTCACGGGCAAAAGGATCGGAAACGCACCTCATGCACAATTATCTGGACTTCGAAAAACCCATCTCGGATCTCGAAGGCAAGATTCACGAGCTCAAGAAACTGGCGAGCGAAGACGAAAGCATCGACACGTCCGAGGAAGTCGGGCGGCTTGAAATCCGCGTCCGCGAGGCGATGGCCGACATCTATTCCAAGCTCAACGCCTGGCAGAAGACGCAGGTCGCCCGCCACCCGCAGCGCCCGCATTTCGTCGATTATGCCAGTGCACTGTTTACGGAATTCACACCGCTCGCCGGCGATCGCCAATTCTCCGAAGATGCCGCGATCCAGGCAGGTTTTGCCCGCTTCCGCGGCCAGCCGGTCGCCCTCATCGGCCAGGAAAAAGGCAACGATACCAAGAGCCGCCTGAAGCACAATTTCGGCAGCGCCCGGCCGGAAGGCTATCGCAAGGCGATCCGTATCCTCGAAATGGCCGACCGCTTCCAGTTGCCCGTCATCACGCTGGTCGACACCGCCGGTGCCTATCCGGGCGTTGGCGCCGAAGAACGCGGTCAGGCCGAAGCGATCGCCCGCTCGACCGAGATGTGTCTCGGCGTGAAGGTGCCGATCATCTCCATCGTTATCGGCGAAGGCGGTTCCGGCGGCGCCATCGCGATAGCCGTCGGCAACCGCGTCTATATGCTCGAACACTCGATCTACAGCGTGATTTCGCCCGAAGGTGCGGCCTCGATCCTCTGGCGCGATTCAACGCGCGCCAAGGAAGCAGCAACCAACATGAAGATAACGGCCGATGATCTGAAGAGCCTCGGCGTGATCGACGGCATCATCTCCGAGCCCGTCGGCGGCGCGCATCGCGATCCGAACGCGGTGATAAGCTCGGCCGGCGAAACGATTGCGACCGCGCTTGCAGAGCTTTCCAGCCGTTCGGGCGAACAATTGCGCAGCGACCGCCGCCAGAAATTCCTCAACATCGGTCGCAATCTCTAAGCGGCATTCGGAAAAAGTGATCGCTGAAAGCGGGAATGAGGCCAAACCTTGGCCACATTTCCGTTATCGAAGCTTTTATGGCAAAGAAAAGCTTGCCGACGCGCTGCGGGCACGTCATAGGCTGGTAAGGAATTTTCAAGTATAAGCCATCTATGATTCCGTTTCATGCTTCGAGGGGAGTGGCGAAACAGATCGAGCTGCCACTCTTCGCATTTATGGACCAAGTCAGAATGCGCATTCGTCACCTTGCCTATGTTTCCCTGATGGCACTGGCCCTCGCCGGCTGCAACGACGCGCTGGATACCGCGTCGATTGACCTGTCGAAGGTGAAGAACAAGGTCGAACAGCCGCTTCCAAGCCATATCCTCGCCGACATGGCCAAGAAGGGCATGGACCGCAACTCGCCGATCATGATCCGCATCTTCAAGGAAGAAGGCGTGATGGAGATCCTGAAGGCGAACCAGAACAACCGTTTCGAAGTCATAGCGGATTACAAGATCTGCGCCTGGTCCGGCCGTCTGGGCCCGAAGGTCAAGGAAGGCGACCGGCAGGCGCCGGAAGGCTTCTACATGCTGACGCCGGCTAACCTGAACCCGAATTCGAAATATTACCTCGCCATCAACACCGGCTTCCCGAACCGCTACGATGCAGCCAATGGCCGCACCGGCAACAATCTGATGATCCACGGCGCCTGCTCGTCGTCCGGCTGCTATTCGATGACCGACCAGCAGGTACTGGAAATCTATGCCTTCGCGCGCGACGCCTTCAAGGGCGGCCAGAAGGCCGTTCAGCTCGAAGCCTTCCCCTTCCGCATGACGGCGGAAAACATGTGGAAGCATCGCCTCAGCCCCAATATCGAATTCTGGAAGATGCTGAAGGTTGGCTACGACAATTTCGAAGTCACCAAGCGCCCGCCCGAGGTCGAGGTCTGCGAGAAGAAATACGTCTTCAACCAGCAGGCCAGCGGCCCGTTCAACGCCAGCGGCAAATGCCCCGTCATGACCACGCCGCCTGCCCTGCAGATGGCGCTTGCGACCTATGACAAGCAGTATCAGGCCGACTATGCAGCTGCCTCGAAGAAGTTCGACGGCATGGCCTGGTACGACCCGACCGAAGCCGAGCGCAAGGCCGTCGTCGCCAAGCAGCGCAAGGGCCACGATATCGCCTATGCTCCCACAGGCACCGCCCTTGCCGCCGGCAAGATGATGAAGGTCGCCGATCTCGAATCGATGATGGCGAACCAGTCGGCCCAGCAGATCGCGCGCGGTGGCACGGCAGTAAGCCCGACGGGCAACCCGACGACGGCAAGCATTCGCGTGGCTACGGCAAGTCCTGCGACAGGTGCTCCGATGGCACCTGCGCAGCAGCCCGCGGCCGGCCCCGTCATTGCGGCCAATGTTCCGGCAAATGTGCCGATCCCGACGGCAAACCCCATGAACCCCAGCCTCAACGCGCTCGCCTACGCGCCAGCGCCTCCTGTCGAAACCGCGCAGACCGAGGCCAAGAAACCGCCTTTCTGGAAGTTCTGGGCCAAGAGTGAATAGTCCGGATACCGAGATCTACGATCTGCGCGGCCTGAAATGCCCCTATCCGGCGATCAAGACGGAGAAGCGTCTGCGCGGCATGGCAAGCGGCGCGACCTTGACCGTGGAAACCACGGATCCGCTCGCCGTCATCGACATCCCGCATCTCTGCAACGAGAAGGGCCACACGCTTCTCGTGAACGAGAAGACGGATGGCGGCCATCGCTTCGTGATTCGCAAGGGCTGACTGTCTGCGACCGGGACCATTCTCATGGTTCGAGGGTCGCTACGCTCCCGCCTCAAAACAGGCCGCTTGCATATGGCATGCGAGTGCCACGGATTCCTTCTCCCCTCGGGGAGAAGGGCTATCGCATATGGAGGCGGACGAGCGCCGTAAGCTCCTTCTCCCCTTGGGGAGAAGGTGGCCCGAAGGGTCGGATAAGGGGGTGACCGCTCCCAATCGATCGGCTTTGTGCTGTTAGCAATCCCCCTCATCCGCCTGTCGGCACGATCTCTCCCAAGGGGAGAAGGGGTTGCGTGGCGACCATCTCATATCCGATTAGCTTGGCCCTCACCCTGAGCCCGTCGAAGGGAGAGGCGGGTTGCCAAATCTCAAAGGCTGAAACTAGAACCGCATCCCCGGCACGGCGAGCGGATTATCCTCCAGCGCTGCCCTATCAGGCGTATCGACGCGCGGCTTGCTGAGGAAGGCGTCGAACAGGCCCTTCACGAAATCTTCCGGCAAATCCTTCGTGATGATGACCATGCGCGTGCGGCGGTCTTCGGGGTCAGGCCATGCCGGCAGGCGCACCGGCGCATGGAAGATATTCTGCACGCCATGCAGCACGACAGGACGCTCCGGCCGGTCGGACACTGCAACGATCGCCTTCATGCGCAGGAGCTTCTCGCCATGCGCCGAACGCAGCAGGTCGATGAACATTTCGAGCGCCATCGGATCGATAGGCTGGGTCTCGACGATCGAGAACGACCGGATCGAGCTGTCATGCCGCGTGACGTCATGGGCGTGCTGATGCCGGTGGCCGTGGTGGTGCCCATGATGGTGATGGTGGTGTCCACGATCGCCATGATGATGGTCATGATCATGGTCGTGGTGATCGTGCTCATCATGGTGATGATGATCGTCGTCCGCCTCCAGCTCGTCCTGCAGCCAGCGGCCGACATCGGCGATCTTGGACGCCGGGTCGTAGAGGCCGTTGACCAGAATGGCGGCGCGTCCCGCCTCGTCGCTATCGGCATTCAGGATCTGCGCGCGCGGATTGAGCGCCCTCAGCCTGCTCTCCAGCTGCGCTTCCGGCACGGCGCCGGCAATCCCCGTCTTGGACACGATCAGCCGGTCGGCGACCGCCACCTGCTTGCGCGCTTCTTCGTGATTGTCGAGCGTCTGCAGCCCGTTGACCGCATCGACGACGGTAATGACGCCATCGAGGTCGAAATTGTTGGCGATGATCGGATTGCCCATGATCGACTGCATGACGGGAGCAGGATCGGCAAGGCCGGTCGTTTCGATGACGACGCGCTTCAGCGGCCGGATACGGCCGGTCTGCATCGCGTCCATCAGGTTCGCCAGCGTATCCACCAACTCGCCGCGCACCG
The DNA here is from genome assembly GCF_007828675.1 of Rhizobium sp. ERR 1071. NCBI lineage: Bacteria > Pseudomonadati > Pseudomonadota > Alphaproteobacteria > Hyphomicrobiales > Rhizobiaceae > Rhizobium > Rhizobium sp. ERR 1071. The sequence goes on from NZ_VITM01000013.1 coordinate 84,739, forward strand.
TGCAGCACAGGCAGCCATCGGAAAGCTCGATGATGGAATCGCCGGAGCTTTCCACCAGCAGATGATCGATACCGACATCGCCGAACTCGTTGATGATGACGGCCGCATCGCGCATGGCCTCATCCTTGAGGATGCGGTTGAGCAGGGTCGATTTACCCGCACCGAGGAAGCCGGTCAGGATGGCAACCGGCACTCTTAGCTGCGAAACACTCATGATTCCTGTCCGATATTAGAAAGTGGGCCGCGGCATCGGGACCGGCACATTGGACGCGCTGCCGGAGATCGCGATCTTGTTGTCCCTGGTCGCCTTGTCGCCTCTGGCCGTGACATCGTCCTTGTCGCTCTTGGCGGCCGTCGCGATATCCTGGCCGCCGATCAGACCGGCATAGACGAAATTGGGCTCGTGATCCATTTCGTGGATATAGGGTGATTGTACCTTGGTGCGACCGAAGGGATCGCGGGTCTCGCTGCGCGCCTGCGCGCCCTTTGTGCTGCAGATGTCGGCGGTGACATCGGCGACGTCGGCTGCAAGCGGCGCATCGGGCCTGAGGGTCGCCAGCGTGTCGCGGGTGGACAGCTGGTTCTGGAAACCCTTTTCCAGGAGATTGGCAGAATCGTCGGCGCGCGCCGCCAGGCTATCGGTGCCGAGAACGACCGAGATCAGCGTGCGGCCGTTGCGGGTTGCCGAGGCGATCTGGTTGAAGCCGGCAGCGCAGATGAAGCCGGTCTTCATGCCGTCGGCGCCGTCGAAACGGCCGATGAGCATGTTGATGTTCGGCACCTGCTTGACGCCGTTGGTGAAGCCCTCGAGCGAGAAATAGCCGGCATATTGCGGGAACTCGCGGCGCAGCGCCACGCTGAGAATGGCAAGATCGCGCGCCGTCGTATACTGTCCCTTGCCGGGCAGACCGTTCGGATTGATGAAATGCGAGTCGCGCATGCCGAGGCGCGCGGCTTCCGCATTCATCCGCGCCACGAAGCCCTGCTGCGAACCGCCGACCGTCTCTGCGACCGCCATGGCAAGATCGTTTGCCGATTTGACCAGCATCATCTTCAAGGCGTTGTCGAGCGTCATCTTCTGGCCCGGCTTGAAGTACATCTTGGCCGGCGGCTGTGCGGCAGCAAGCTTCGACATGACGACGGGCGTATCGAGCCGGATCTGACCGGACTGAATGGCCCGGAAGGTCACATAGGTCGTCATCAGCTTCGTGAGCGAGGCGGGATACCAGCGGCGAAACGCCTCCTGCTGGTCGAGAACGCGTCCGGTGCTGACATCGACGAGAATATGCGGATTGGCTCCGGCCATTTGCGCGGTCGACAGGAAAAGCATGGATGTTGCTGCGGCCATAGGAACGAGCCGCAGGGCGGCATACAAACGATTCTGCTTCGTCGGCACGATCTATCCTTCAGAAGTCCGGAATTTTCTCGAAAGCTTCGTCTATTTAACCTATATGGCTAGGAGAAGGCAAAGGCGATTGACGACTTTATTTCCCGATGGCACGCCGCCAAGGCCACGATAAGCTGGCCAAGGCTGTGCCAAGGACCCGCAGGTTGAACCAGAATCGATATTGAGCAGCAGGAAAATCAGCATATGCCGATCTTGAACAGAGCCGCAGAACTCCAGGGCGAAGTGACCGAGTGGCGCCGCCATATCCATGCGCATCCCGAACTCCTCTATGCGGTCGAGAATACGGCCGCTTTCGTGGCTGAGAAACTGCGCGCCTTCGGCGTCGACGAGGTGGTGACCGGCATCGGCCGCACCGGCGTCGTCGGCCTGATCCGTGGCAAGGGCGAAGGGCGCACGATCGGCTTGCGCGCCGACATGGATGCCCTGCCCCTCACCGAAATCACCGGCAAGCCCTATGCCTCCCAGACTCCCGGCAAGATGCATGCCTGCGGCCATGACGGCCACACCGCCATGCTGCTGGGCGCTGCGAAATACCTCGCCGAGAACCGCAATTTCAACGGCAACATCGCCGTCATCTTCCAGCCGGCCGAAGAAGGTGGCGCCGGCGGCGACGCCATGGTCAAGGACGGCATGATGGAGCGCTTCCAGATCGCCGAAGTCTATGGCATGCACAACATGCCGGGCCTGCCCGTCGGCCATTTCGCCATCCGCAAGGGCGCGATCATGGCGGCGACGGATGAATTCACCGTCTCCATCAAAGGCGTCGGCGGCCACGCCGCCATGCCGCACAAGACGATCGACCCGATCGCCATCGGCGCGCAGATCGTCTCCAATTTGCAGCTCATCGCCTCGCGCAGCGCCGATCCGCTGAAATCGGTTGTTGTCTCCGTCACGACATTCAACGCCGGCAATGCCCACAACGTCATCCCCAACGATGCGAGCTTCACCGGCACAGTGCGCACGCTCGATCCCGAAATGCGCGACCTTGCCGAGCAGCGCTTCAAGCAGATCGTGACAGGCATTGCCGCAAGCCATGGTGCGGAAGCCGAGATCGAGTTTCATCGCAACTACCCTGTCACCTTCAACCATGCCGACGAGACCGATCACGCGATTGCGGTGGCCGAGGAAATCGCCGGTGCAGGCAATGTCATCCCGAATATCGACCCGATGATGGGCGGCGAGGATTTTTCCTACATGCTGCTCGCCCGCCCCGGCGCCTTCATCTTCGTCGGCAACGGCGACAGCGCCGGTCTGCACAACCCGGCGTACGACTTCAACGACGAAGCCATCGCCCACGGCATTTCCTACTGGGTACGCCTCGCCGAACACCGCCTCAACGCCTGAGGCTCCATCAATGCCCCGCGCAGCCTTCAAAGCCGCGCGGGGCGCACGCTCAAGACAGATTGTCTCCACGACGCAAAAGGGCTTGGCTTCGGGCCTTGGCTTTTGTATGGATCATGCCGAGTGGTCTCGTAGCTCAGCAGGATAGAGCATCAGATTCCTAATCTGAGGGTCACGCGTTCGAATCGCGTCGAGATCACCATTATACTCAAGCACTCAGTATCGCTCTTAGTCCGCGTTTCGAGCTGGCGAAGGTTGCGGCGATCACGATCTTTTCATGCGTTTCGCCTCGAGAACGGAGTATCCCGTGAGCCCCCAAGGCAAGCGTACATGAAACGACGCCGTTGCCGCGTCCTCCTTCTCCCCTCGGGGAGAAGGTGCCGACAGGCGGATGAGGGGGGTGTTGCCAAGGGTGCGAAAACCCCACATTCAAATCGGTCAGCCCCCTCATCCGACCCTTCGGGCCACCTTCTCCCCGAGGGGAGAAGGAACTTTCGCCCATATGCGATCACTCTGCCGTGAGCCCATCGGGCGCCGCGTAAACGCGAACTTAAAAGGCGGATATCACCCCACCGCAATCCTGTTCCTCACCAGCCGCACGCCGGGAATGGATTCCGCGACCGCGGTTGCTCGCGTCACCTCCTGATACGTCGCGACCGAACCGTGCAGGCGGATTTCCTGGCCTGCCGCAATCACGGTGACATCGGAAGCATCGATTCCGCCGGCAACGGCGAGCGCATTGGCAACCGCGGATTCCAACGCCGAGCGCCTGGCCTGGTCGTTTTCCAGATAGAGCTCCATGCCGTGAAACGTTGCCGCCTTGAAAACCATTCGTTACCTCCGCAGTCGAGTGGTCGGAAAACGCAGCAGTTTGCATTTGGTTCAATGGAGATTGAAAAAAATATGACTAATTCACACGGTCGCTTTTCGCGTGTATCGCCGGGGGAGCGGTTGCATGGCTCCGGACTTGCCGCTCCGCCCAATCCCCTGTAGAGCCTTGGGGAACAGCAGCAAATGCGGATACCTGAATGAACACCGGCAGCACGGCGCGTCGTCGCCTGACGATATTGGGTTCGACCGGCTCCATCGGCCAGAATACGCTCGACGTCATTGCCCAGCTGGGCGGGCGTGAGGCCTTCGATATCGCGGCCATCACCGGACATGACAATATCGGCCTGCTGGCCGCGCAGGCCAAGGCCTGCGGTGCCGCTTTTGCCGTGACGGCCAATGAGGAGCGCTATCGGGATCTGAAGGATGCGCTGGCTGGATCGGGCATTGCCGTCGGCGCGGGCAAGAATGCCTTGATCGAGGCGGCTTCGATGCCCTCGGACTGGGCGATGGCGGCGATCGTCGGCACGGCCGGCCTGGCGCCGACGCTGGCAGCCGCCCGCCGCGGCGCCGATATCGCGCTTGCCAACAAGGAATGTCTCGTCTCCGCCGGCGATCTCTTCGTGCGCGCCGTGGCCGAAGGCGGCGGCCGGCTGATCCCCGTCGATAGCGAGCACAGCGCGATTTTCCAGGCACTGGAGGACGATCAGCAGCACGCGGTGGAGCGCATCATCATCACGGCATCGGGCGGCCCCTTCCGCACCTGGACACGGGAGCAGATGGCCAATGTCACGCCGGCGATCGCGCGTGCCCATCCCAACTGGTCGATGGGCTTAAAGATTTCGATCGGCAGCGCCTCCATGTTCAACAAGGCGCTGGAGATGATCGAGGCTAAGCACCTGTTCGACGTCCGGCCCGACCAGATCGAAGTCATTGTCCACCCGCAATCCGTCATTCATTCCATGGTCGGCTATACGGACGGTTCCATTCTGGCGCAACTCGGCTATCCCGACATGCGCACCGCCATCGGCTACGCGCTGACCTATCCCGCTCGCAGCAGGCTCAATGTCGACCGGCTGGATTTCACCAAGCTCGCCCGGCTCGATTTCGAGGCGCCGGACGAAGTGCGCTTCCCGGCACTGCGCCTTGCCCGCACAGCACTGGAGCGCGGCGGCCTGCAGGGCGCCGTCATGAACGCCGCCGAGGAAATCGCCTTCCACGCCTTCGTCGATGGCCGCATCGGCTTCCTGGAAATGGCCGATATCGCCGAAGCCGTCATGGACGAGATGATTGCAACCGGCAGCGCCGAAACCATGGATGCGGTCTTTGCCGCCGATGAGGAAGCGCGCGGCCGCGCCGCCGCACTCGTCGCCCAGCGGGAAAAGGCTGCGTAAGCATAATCTTACAATAGATCGCAGCGTTCCGCATTCGTTACGCAACCGCATATACGGCGGTTGCCATTCCCGGCGATGATGCTAGAGAGGAATTCCGGCTTCACTTTCAAGGGAATCACGATGCCGGACTTTTCCACGATCATTCTTTTTGCCGCCGCTGCGCTGGTGCTCACCGCCACGCCCGGTCCCGACATGCTTCTCATCGCCTCGCGCAGCGTCAGCCAGGGCCGCTCCGCCGGCTTTCTCACCTATGCCGGCATTGCGCTCGGAACCTATTGCCACGCCATGGCGGCAGCCTTCGGACTGTCACGGCTCTTTCTCACCGTGCCGGTCGCTTATGAGATCGTGCGTTGGGCAGGCTGCGCCTACCTGCTCTATCTGGCCGTCAAGACGCTCCGCTCCCAGGGTTCTGCGTTCACACCGTCAGCCGGGCTCAAGCGCCTTTCGGGTAAGCGCATCTTCGTCGAGGGCCTGGCAACCAACATTCTTAACCCGAAAATGGCCCTGTTCGTGCTTGCGCTCTTCCCGCAATTCGTCGATCCCAGCGGCTCGATGATCCTGCAGATGGCCTTGCTCGCCACCATTCTCAACGGAATCGGCTTCCTGGTGAACGGCTCCGTCATCCTGCTTGGCAGCCACATCCGCGGCCGGTTCTCGGCGATCAAGCGCCTTCCGAAGCTGCCACAATATCTACTGGCGACGGTATTTGCCGGCCTCGCCTGCCGCCTGGCTTTGGGAAGCCGCGGCTAACGCCGGCACAAACAATCATTGCGGAAATCGGCATCGCACCGATATTCCGCAATGAAGCGCATTTTGATTTTCAGGCAGGCGTGGTCCCTTACGCAACGGCCCTTGCGAGCGCACAGCGAGACCAAAGCGCGTGCAGCGCACCGACCAGCTGCTCGATATCGCCATCGGAATGCAGCGGCGTCGGCGTGATACGCAGGCGCTCGGTCTTCTTCGGCACAGTCGGATAGTTGATCGGCTGCACGTAGACGCCGGCGTCCAGCAGCAGATCGGAAATCCACTTGCACTTGGCAGCATCGCCGACCATGACCGGAACCACATGGCTCGGGTTCGGCATGTGCGGAATGCCAGCCGCATCGAGCTGGGCGCGCAGCTTGCGCACGCGATCCTGATGGCGCATGCGTTCGAACTGGCTGACCTTGAGGTGTTGGATCGAGGCGACGGCACCCGCAGCCAGAGCCGGCGGCAGCGACGTCGTGAAAATGAAGCCCGACGCAAACGAGCGGATGAAATCACAGAGCGCGGTCGAAGCGGCGATATAGCCGCCCATGACGCCGAATGCCTTACCGAGTGTGCCTTCGATGACGGTCAGACGATCCATCAATCCCTCGCGCTCGGCAATACCGCCGCCGCGCGGGCCGTACATGCCGACGGCATGCACTTCGTCGAGATAGGTCATCGCGCCATATTTGTCGGCGAGATCGCAGATTTCCTTGATGGGCGCGATATCGCCATCCATGGAATAAACGGATTCGAAAGCGATCAGCTTCGGCGCCTTGGGATCGGCAGCCTTCAGCTTGGCTTCGAGATCGTGCAGGTCGTTATGCTTCCAGATGACCTTGTCGCACTTCGCATAACGGATGCCCTCGATCATCGACGCATGGTTGAGCGCATCCGAGAAGATGATCAGGCCGGGAATGCGCGCGCCGAGCGTGCCGAGCGTCGCCCAGTTGGAGATGTAGCCCGAGGTGAAGATCAGGGCGGATTCCTTGCCGTGGAGATCGGCGAGTTCCTGCTCGAGCAGAACATGGTAGTGGTTGGTGCCAGAAATATTCCGGGTGCCTCCCGCACCCGCGCCACAGTGATCGATCGCCTGCTTCATCGCCTCGATCACTTTCGGATGCTGGCCCATGCCGAGATAGTCGTTGGAGCACCAGACAGTCACTTCCTGCGGGCCATTCGGGGTATGTCTGACAGCGCGGGGGAAATTGCCACGGCGGCGTTCGAGATCTGCGAAAACCCGATAACGGCCCTCATTGTGCAGGCCTTCCAGCTCGCCTTTAAAAAATGCTTCGAAATCCATCATATGCTCCAGTACCGTGCGACCGTTTTCGAGAATGCCGGTTCACACGTCAACCCCTCCGCATTGCTTTCGCGCCCACTGCGGCAAATGGCCCCTAATTTTGAACAATTCCAGACAAGAATAACCATTCACGTCAAATTGACAATCGAAACCATGCTGGAAACACTCTCTCCGGAGCGGAGGGTAAACCCTGCCGCTCCGGGCTTGTTCATGGCGAATCTAGGCGGCAGCCACAGCGCGCTTGGCCATAACCTTGATCAGATTGGCGCGATATTCGGCCGTGGCGTGCAGGTCGGACAGCAGCGCGGATGGGTCCACCGTCACGCCGGTAACCGCGTCCGGCAGAAAGTTCGCCGCAAGCGCCTGCTCCAGTTCGGTATGGCGGAACACGCCGTCCGCACCGGCACCGGTAATGGCAACGCGCACGCCCCCCGCCCCCTTGGCGACGAAGACACCCGTCATCGCATAGCGTGAAGCCGGATTGGGGAATTTTGCGTAAGCTGCCCTTTCCGGTGCGTCGAAGGCGATGGAGGTGATGAGCTCCGCCCCTTCCAGTGCCGTTTCGAACAGACCCCGGAAGAAGTCGTCAGCCGCGAGCTGGCGCCGGTCGGTGACGATGGTGGCATTCAGCGCCAGCATTGCCGAGGGATAATCCGCCGCCGGGTCATTATTGGCGATGGAGCCGCCGATCGTCCCCATGTGCCGGACATGCGGATCGCCGATCATGCCGGCAAGGTCGCAAAGCGCCGGGCAGACCGCACGGATCGCTGCCGAAGAGGCAACCTCCGCATGGGTGGTCGCCGCGCCGATCGTGACCCTGCGGCCATCGACGCGAATTCCCTTGATCGAAGGGATATGCCGGAGATCGACGAGATCGCTCGGCGATGCCAGACGCTGCTTCATGGTGGCGATCAGCGTCATGCCGCCGGAGACATATTTGCCTTCGTCGGCATCAGACAGAAGCTTCACGGCTTCGTCGACCGAGGAGGCGCGATGGTAATTCGTTGCGTACATTGTCCTATCCTCCTCTCAGCCAGCCGCCCGCGCCGCTTCCCACACCTTGAGCGGGGTTGCCGGCATGGTCAGCCTGTTGTTGCCGATCGCATCGGTGATGGCGTTCATCAACGCCGGCGGCGAGCCGATCGCACCCGCCTCGCCACATCCCTTGATCCCCAGGGGATTGTTCGGGCATGGCGTATTCTGATGCGAAAGCTGGAAGGACGGCAGATCATCGGCGCGCGGCATGGTGTAGTCCATGAAGCTCGCCGTCAGAAGCTGGCCGCTCTCGTCGTAATGTACGCCTTCCAGCAGCGCCTGACCGATACCCTGCGCGATGCCGCCATGCACCTGTCCCTCGACGATCATCGGATTGATGATGTTGCCGAAGTCGTCGGCCGCGACGAACTGCACGATCTCGGTTTTGCCCGTTTCCGGGTCCACTTCGACCTCGCAGATGTAGCAGCCGGCCGGGAAGGTGAAGTTCGCCGGATCGTAGAAGGCGGTTTCCTTCAGGCCTGGCTCCATACCGGCGGGCAGATTGTGGGCGGTATAGGAGGCGAGCGCCACCTGGAACCATGGCAGCGCCTTGTCGGTGCCTGCCACTTTCACTTCGCCGTTCTCGATGACGATGTCGCTTTCGTCGGCCTCCATCAGATGCGCGGCGATCTTCTTCGCCTTCGCCTCCACCTTGTCGAGCGCCTTGACGACCGCGGACATGCCGACGGCGCCGGAGCGGGAACCATAAGTGCCCATGCCCATCTGCACCTTGTCGGTATCGCCGTGGACAATGGAGACGCTGTCGATCGGCACGCCGAGGCGATCGGCGACCAATTGCGCGAAGGTCGTTTCATGCCCCTGTCCGTGGCTGTGCGAGCCCGTCAGCACTTCGATGGTTCCGACCGCGTTCACCCGCACTTCGGCCGATTCCCAGAGGCCGACGCCGGCCCCGAGCGATCCTACCGCTTGCGATGGCGCGATACCGCAGGCCTCGATGTAGCAGCTCATGCCGATGCCGCGTTTCATGCCGCGGGCGGCGGCTGCTGCCTTGCGGGAAGGGAAACCTGCCCAATCCGCCTGCTGCATGGCGGCGTTGAGTGAAGCTTCGTAGTCGCCGGCATCGTAGTTCATGATGACGGGCGTCTGATGGGGGAAGGAGCGGATGAAGTTGATCCTTCTTAGCTCCGCCGGCGAAACGCCGAGTTCGCGCGCAGCCGTTTCCACCGTGCGCTCCAGCAGATAGGTCGCCTCCGGCCGCCCTGCCCCGCGATAGGCGTCGACGGGCACGGTATTGGTATAGACCGTGCGGACATTGGCATGGATTGCCGGGATATCATATTGGCCCGACAGCAGCGTCGCATAGAGATAGGTCGGTACCGCCGAGGAGAAGAGCGACATATAGGCGCCGAGATTGGCGATCGTGTCGACCTTCAAAGCCGTCATGCGGTTCTGTGCATCGAAGGCCATCTTGACCTTGGAGACATGATCGCGACCATGCGCATCGGTGAGGAAGGCTTCCGTGCGATCGGCCGTCCATTTCACAGGCACGCTAGTCTTCTTCGATGCCCAGAGGCAGACGATTTCCTCCGGGTAGATATAGATCTTCGAGCCGAAACCGCCGCCGACATCGGGCGCGATGACGCGCAGCTTGTTTTCCGGCGCGACATTATAGAAGGCGCTCATGACGAGCCGGGCCACATGCGGGTTCTGGCTGGTCGTGTAACAGGTATAATGGTCTTCGGCCGCATCATAGATGCCGAGCGTAGCGCGCGGCTCCATGGCATTCGGCGAAAGCCTGTTGTTATGAATCTCGACTTCGGTGACATGCGCGGCCTCGGCAATCGCCTTGTCGGTCGCCGCTGCATCGCCCAGTTCCCAGTCGAAGATCAGATTATCGGGCGCTTCCGGATGGATCTGTGGCGCGCCGGCTTTCAGCGCATCCACCGCCTCTACGACGGCAGGCAGTTCCTCGTAGTCGACTGCCACGGCTTCCGCCGCATCGCGTGCCTCGCCAAGACTGTCGGCCACGACGATGGCGACGGCATCGCCGACATAGCGGACGGTATCGACCGCCAGCGGCCGCCACGCGCCCATCTTCATCGGCGATCCATCCTTAGAATGGATCATCCAGCCACAGATCAGGTTGCCGATGCCATCATCAAGCAATTGCTTGCCGTCGAGCACGCCGATCACGCCCGGCATGGAGAGTGCTGCCGATGCATCGATGCCCTTGATCTTCGCATGCGCATGCGGGCTGCGAACGAAATAGGCATATTTCATTCCCGGCGTCACCATGTCGTCGGTGTAGCGCCCCTTGCCCGTCAGAAATCGCTTGTCTTCCTTGCGCGCCACGCGCGCGCCAATGCCTTCAACGCCCATCACATCCTCCATTGGGGTTCCGGGCCTGGCAATCCGCCAAGATCACAGCCCGGGCGTTTAGCCAGACGGTCTCGGTGGAATTTATTCGGCCGCTTGGCTTGCGGCGTTCATCGCGGCATTGGCTGAAAGCACCGCCTTGACGATGTTGTGATAGCCGGTGCATCGACAGATATTGCCTTCGAGTTCACTGCGCACCGTCTTTTCGTCCAGCTTGCCGCCATGACGATTGATCATATCGACCGATGTCATCACCATGCCCGGTGTGCAGAAGCCGCATTGCAGACCATGATGTTCCTTGAAGGCGGCCTGAACCGGATGCAGCTCGCCATTGGCGGCCAGACCCTCGATGGTTGTGATCTTGGAGCCGGAAGCCTGAACGGCCAGGATCGAACAGCTCTTCACAGACTTGCCATCCATATGGATGACACAGGCGCCGCACTGGCTGGTGTCGCAGCCGACATGGGTTCCGGTCAGGCCGAGTTTTTCCCTGATGAAATGGACAAGCAGCGTGCGATCCTCGCACTCGCCGCTGACCGAACGGCCATTCACCGTCAAAGTCACTTTTGCCATATTTTCCTCCTCGCCTCTCCTCCAGAGGCAAGGAGCATCATTTGACTTTTTCGCAATCCAATCAACCTCTACTTTAGAGAGGAGGCTGATTTTATGCTCGCAAAGGACTGTTTTACTCTCCAGGCGCAAGGCCGCCTTTATTCAGCAATAAAAAAACTGACGTCCGCCAATAGACAATCATATTTTGCACGATATTTTCTATCATTGCAGGACTGTAAAGACAGCCCATCGTGGTGGAGCTGAAGAATTGGGACGACGTTGGCCGGGGTTCGGCTTAACTAACGTTGGAGAGAGTAAATGAAGAAAGTTCTTATGCTCGCATTGGTCGGCTTGTCTATCGCAAGCTGCACGCCGACAGAACAGGGCGCTGGCATCGGCGCAGCATCCGGCGCGATCATCGGCGGCGCGGTCACCGGCAACGTCCGCGGCGCGGCAGTCGGCGCAGCAATCGGTGGCGTTTCCGGCGCCGTCATCGGCAGCGTCCAGGAACAACCCGGCCAGTGCTACTATCGCGACCGCTACGGCCGTCGCTACATCGACGATTGCCCGCGCGGCGGCTATCGCGGTGGTTATGGCGGCGGTTACGGCGGCTATTGATCGGTTTTTCATAGAATTTCGGAGATCCCGGGCTACAAGTCCGGGATTTTTTTATTCGGGCTGCAAGACCTTTGATGTCGGTCCCGCTGTCGAAGAATGGCTCCAACCCGCTTTTTTTAGCTCGACTGAACAGGTGGAATTTCGCCGCGAAACGCGGACTTTTTGCCCGCAAGAGGTTATCTTTTCCCCGTTTTTGACTCCAAAACGGTACACCTGAGGGACTTTTGCCTCTATGGTGGCCGCGCGTTAACTCCCGGGAAACGTCAAACTGAGTAAGTTCTCATGTAACCGTAAAGCGGCGTATGCATAAAAGAACTGAACCGAGAAAGAGTATTGCGTATCGGCGGGCAGGAACCGTGGCAGCGGTTGCGGCAATGCTGGCGCTCGGTCCGGTGTGCGCCAAAAATGCCTTTGCATTCAAACTTTTCGGCATCAAGCTCTGGGGTGAAGACGAAACGGCGGATCAGGTTTCCGATCCCGTCCGCTACACGGTGGATTTCAAGTCCGATAATCTCGACAAGGACCTCAAGGAAGCATTGAGCGATAGCTCAATGCTGATCTCCGACGAAAAGAAGCCGGTATCCGGCGACCTTGGCGTCGTCGTCAAGGCGCGCGACGATCGCGACCGGCTGATAGCAGCGCTTTACGAAAAGGCCCGTTACGGCGGCGTGGTCACCATTGCCGTCAACGGCACGCCTCTCGACGCCTTACCGCCGACGCCGACCTTCAGCCGCGCCAAGCCCGTTGCCGTCACCATCAGCGTCGATCCCGGCCCGGTCTTCAAACTCGGCAAGATCAACCTGCTTGGCGACGCCGCGAGGCTGGACCCGGCCAATTATGGCCTCGTGCGGGGCGGCGATGCCGGCTCATTGACCATTCTGAAGGCAGGCGACAAGATGGTCGTCGACTTCAAGAACGAAGGCCACCCACTCGCCAGACTGGACGAGCGCCAGGTCGTTGCCGATCATTCGACCAATACCGTGGATGTCTCGCTGAAGGTCGAAAGCGGCCCCGTCGCTCCCTTCGGCAATGTCGGCGTTACCGGCCAGAAGTCGGTCGATCCAGACTTCATTAAGCGCTATGCCCGCATCAACGAAGGCAAGCCCTACTCGCCCGACGAGCTGAAGAAGGCCTCGGACCGCCTGAGAAAGCTCGGCGTCTTTTCAAGCGTTACCATTCGCGAGGCCGACAAGCTGGCGCCGGATGGCAGCATCCCGACGACCATCGAGGTGTCGGAAGGCAAGCAGCGCTTCTTCGGTGTCGGCGCACAATATTCCACCATCGACGGTTTCGGCCTGCAGGGCTATTGGGGACACCGCAATCTCACGGGGCGCGCGGATTCGCTGCGCATCGAGGGCTCCATCTCCCGCATCGGCGAAACGACCGATGTTGGCCAGTTCGATTACACGGCCGGCATCACCTATGTCAGACCTGCGACTTTCTATCCTTCGGCGACCTTCACGGCCGGCCTCAAGATGCAGAGCCTGCATCCGGACGCCTACGACGCCAACACTGCGACGGCAAGCGGCAGCCTTGCCTATGAAATCAACGATCAGGATACGGTATCTGCCGGCGGCGAGGTGTCCTATGAATCCGATACCACCGATGCTTTCGGAAAACATAATTACCTGACGGTCGCGATCCCGCTCGAATACGTCAGGGACACGCGCGACAACAAACTGGATCCGACCGAAGGTTATCGTGCCTCCATCAGCGCCAAACCGAGCTATGAAGCAATGGGCGGCACGGTTTTCAGCTCCTTCGAGGGCTCGATTACCGGTTACAGGGGCATAGGGGCCAACAACAACGTGGTCTTCGCCGGCAAGCTTGCCGCAGGCTCGTTGCTGGGCGCAAACAGCATCGAGGACATTCCCGCGACCCGGCGTTTCTATGCCGGTGGCGGCGGCTCGGTGCGCGGTTACAGCTATCAGGAAATCTCGCCCTATAACTCCCACGGCGACGAAACTGGCGGACGCTCCTACGTGACCGCCTCCTTCGAAGCGCGGGTGAAGATCACAGACACGATCGGCGTCGTGCCCTTCGTCGATATGGGTAGCGTCACAGACAGCGTCTTGCCCGACGCGTCCGATCTGCGCATTGGCGCTGGCGTCGGCTTGCGCTACGCTACGCCCTTCGGTCCGATCAGGCTCGATGTCGCCGTGCCGTTGAAGAAATATGACAATGGCACATCTTATGGCATCTATGCCGGCATCGGTCAGGCCTTCTGATAAAGCGCAGAGTTGTCGCGGGCCTTTCAGCACACGGTTACGAAATTGAGGTTACTGTCGCTTTCATGAGCATATTGATTCGAATCCTCGGGAAATTGGTGCGCTGGATCGCCTATGCGGTCGTGGCAATCCTTTTGCTCGTGATCGTGGCTGTGCTCGTCGTCGGCCTCGTACCCTCCGCAACCGGCTATGCCGTCGATCAGGTGGCAAAGCTCGCATCTACGCCGGATCGTACCATCGCCATCGCCGCGCCCTCAGGACTGCTGAACGGCAATCTGAGGGTCGGTTCGATCACTGTGTCCGACACGAAAGGCCGCTATGCCAAGGTGCAGAACCTTGCCATCGACTGGTCTCCCCTGTCCTTGCTGACCGGCACCTTCCATGCCGATCGCGTCGCAGCCGATGTGGTCGATTTCGGACGGCTGCCGGTTTCGACGGTCGCATCCGCACAGGCAACGCAGCCGGCAAGCTCCAGCGGTTTCTCCCTGCCCATCGCCATCGATATCGGCGCCATCGCCCTGCCTGATCTTCGCATCGGACAGGCCGTTGCCGGGCAGGACTTCGTTCTCGCCGCCGACGGCAGCGTCAAGGCAAACAACAGCAGTATGGGTCTGACACTCAATGCCTTCAGGCACGATGTGCCGGATGCCAAGCTTTCCGCCGATATCGCCTTTGCTCCGGCCGACAATCAGCTGAAACTGAAGACACAGATCTCCGAGCCGCGCGACGGCATGCTGGCCGGGCTGCTGCACCTGCCGGGCGGCCCTGCCGTCAATATCGATCTTTCCGGCGATGGCCCTCTCTCCAACTGGGCCGGCAAGCTGCAGGCGTCACTCGACGGCAAGCCGACAGTCGCCATCAGCGGTCACCACAGCCTCTCCAACGACGGCCTGCATCATATCGATGTCAAAGGCGGCGGCGACGTCGATTCCCTCCTGCCGCCGACCATGCGTGCGCTCTTTGCCGGCCAGACCACCATCGATCTCTCCGCAACCTTCGACGGCAAGGGCAAGATCGATATCCAGACTGGCAATCTCGCCACCGGCAGCGCCGTGCTTGCCGCATCAGGCACACTCGATCCCGCCGGCAACAACAGCCTCAATGCCAATCTCATCGGCACCTCCGGCCCCGTCGATTTCCGCTGGCCTATGGAAAACGGCGAGGTCCGCGCCCTGATTTCGCGGGTTGACATCGCGCTGACGGGTGCGGCCCAATCGGTGAAGATCGACGCAAAAGCTGCTCT
Organism: Rhizobium sp. ERR 1071; assembly: GCF_007828675.1. Lineage (NCBI taxonomy): Bacteria > Pseudomonadati > Pseudomonadota > Alphaproteobacteria > Hyphomicrobiales > Rhizobiaceae > Rhizobium > Rhizobium sp. ERR 1071. The sequence goes on from NZ_VITM01000013.1 coordinate 99,773, forward strand.
CGATAGCGCCAGCACGCCGCAGGGCAATATCGGACAGATTAATCTCAGTGCCCGCAGCGATGCCTTCAATCTCACCGGTATGTCCGGCCCGCTGCAGCTTCGCCTGGTTGTCGGCCAGACGGCCTTCGTGAGCCCCGACCTCAATCGCCTCATCCGCGCGCCGATTGCGCTGACTGCGCCGCTGCAGCTCTCGCCCGATACGATCGGCTTCAACAATACGACATTGGAAAGCGCCAGCATCGGCGGCACCGTCAACGGCAAATATACGCTGTCGTCGAAGGCGCTGACGGGCAATTTCAAGCTTTTCGCCCTGCCCGGCGTTCTGCCGGATGGTGTCTCGGACAAGTTCGAAGGCACGATCTCCCTGGAAGGCCAGGTCGCCGGCACGGTGCCGACCAAGATGACGCTCTCCAATCTTGCGGTGAAATCCAATGTCGCCGAAATCAATGGCAATGTCGCGCTCAACGACCAATCGCTAACCACAGATCTATCCGGCAAGGTACTCGACCTTTCCAAGCTCGTCCCGAACGCACAAGGACAGGCCGATATCGGTCTCAAGGCCAAGGGACCGCTCTCTGCACTCGGCATCGACGCGACCGTCAAGGCCGTCAATGTCAAGCTGGCGGGACGGCTGCTCGATACGCTCGATATCGGCGTGACCGGTACCGCCGATCCCAAGGCACCGCAGGCAAATATCCAGGCAAATGGGGCAATCGACGGCAAGCCGATCCGCATCACCGCCGACGCCGTTTCCAAGGATGGCCGCACCAGTATCCCATCGCTGGCAGCCGAAATCGGCACCAACAAACTGCAAGGCAAGCTGGATCTGTCGCCGAGCTTCGAGCCGACAGGCGCGCTGACCTTTGACCTGCCGGATCTCAGCCTTCTGGCCGCGCTTGCCGGCCAGCAGGCCGAGGGTGACCTCAAGGGCTCGCTCGACATCGCCAGCACCGGCGGCAAGATCGGCCTGAAAGTCAATGCAAACGGCAGCGGCATCCGCCGCGACGATCTCGTCATTAGCAAGCCGGCCGTGGCACTTGCCGTCGATGATCTCAAGGCCCTCTCCGCAAATGGCGCCATCCGCGCCGATACGATCGCCTCCGGCGCCAACCGCATCGCCGATCTCAACCTAACCTTCACCCAGCAGGGCAGCCGCACGGATTTCGATCTGAAATCCACATACGACAACGCGCCGCTGACGACACACGGCAGCGTCGAAACGGCTGGCGGCCAGACGACGGTGAGCCTCGACTCGTTTGCAGGCGCGCCGCGCACGATACCGGTGAAGCTCACATCGCCGACGAAGATCGTCATCAAGGACGGCATCGCCTCTCTGAACGGCCTGACCCTTCAGACCGGTGGCGGTTCAGTGACCGTTGATGGCACCGCCGGGCAGGTCCTGAACATCAATGCGAAGATAGCCAACCTGCCCGCGAGCCTGGCCAATGTCTTTGCGCCGACGCTTGCGGCAGAAGGCGTCATCTCGGGCACGATCGCGGTCACCGGCAAGGCCGCCTCACCGGCCGTTGTCTTCCAGACCAACTGGTCGGGAGCAGCAACAAGCCAGACGAAATCCGCCGGCCTCGCCGCGCTCGGCATCAAGGCCGACGGCAAGTTCGCCGATAATGTCGTCACCATCAACACCAACCTGACCGGCCAGAGCGGCCTGGCGTTGAATGGCGGCGGCACCGTCGCCATTGCCGGCAACAAGGCGATGGCGCTGAGGTTTGCCGGTAGTCTGCCGTTCGATGCCTTGGCAGGCCAGCTGGCCGCCCAGGGCCTGGTCATGACGGGTACGGCGAAAATCGACATGCAGATCGGCGGCACGACGGCAGCACCCGCCATCACCGGCTCGATTACCACCGACGGTGCCAAACTGGTCGATGTTCGGCGAAACCTAACGCTCAACGGCCTTGCCGTCACCGTAACACTCGACAGCAGGCAGGCGGTCATCTCGCGGCTGAGCGGCAACCTCACGAGCGGCGGCAGCGTTTCCGGCAGCGGCACGGTCGGCATTACCCCGGATAGCGGCTTCCCTGCCGATATCCAGATGAAGTTCAACAATGCGACCTATGTCGACGGGACACTCGTCACCGCGACGGTCAACGGCACGCTCGGCATCAAAGGACCGCTGATGACCGCGCCGATGCTGACGGGCAATCTTAGGATCAACAAGGCATCGATCACCGTGCCGCAGAAGCTGCCGGCCTCGCTGTCTGAGATCAACATCAAGCACAAGAATGCGCCGGCTGCGGTCAATGCCCAGTTCAAGGATCAGAAACCGGAGGCGCCGCGCAGCAAATCGACCACCCTCGGTATCGATCTGCAACTCGAGGCACCCTCGCAGATTTTCGTGCGCGGCCGCGGCATCGATGCCGAACTCGGCGGCAACATCACGGTGCGCGGCACGGCAGCAGAACCAATCGTGTCCGGCGGTTTCACCATGCGGCGCGGGCGTCTGACCATCTTGAGCCGTCGGCTTGACTTCACCGATACCAGCAAGATCACCTTCGGCGGAGATCTGACGCCGGCACTCAACATGGAGGCGACGTCGACGGCAGGCTCCACCACCATTACGGTCGACGTCACCGGGCTGGCGACCGACCCGCAGATCGGCTTCTCCTCATCGCCGGCCCTTCCGCAGGACGAGGTGCTGGCACAACTGATCTTCGGCCAATCCATGTCGAAACTATCGGCCATGCAGATCGCCCAGCTCGCCGACGCCGCCAGCCAGCTGGCCGGCGGACGCTCCACCTCGCTCTTCGAAGGCCTGCGCAGCCATCTTGGCGTCGACGATCTCGACATCTCGACGGATGCGAACGGCCAGGCACAGGTTGGCGCCGGCAAGTATATCAACAAGCGCACCTATATCGAACTGCAGCAGGGCGCTTCAAACAACACCAAGGCCATCATCAATTTTAACGTCGGTCGCGGCGTGAAGCTGCGCGGTGCGGCGGGATCCGACGGCGCCGGGGAAGCCGGCGTCGTCTACGAGCATGAATATTGAGAAGATCTCGCGCTTTTCTGCTCAGGCCAATGCGCGGCCACCTCGCCCTTCGAGGCTTTGCCGCTTTCGCCGACGCTCAATCGTCAAAGCACCTCAGGGTGAGACGGGGAGAGTTTTGCCGCCACGCATAGAAGATCAGCCCATGCTGAGGTGCGTAGGCTCCTGAGTCCGTCCAAGGGCTGTAGCCTCGAAACACGAAGCATCTCGTCGAACAAGGCGAGATTGCATTAAGATCGTCCATGCGCTTGTCATTCTGCGCAATCGGATTGATCAATCTGTCGAAACCCAGTCGATTTTGGACAATTTTTCATCTTTTTGCTGTCATCCAGACAATCGATAATGCGCGCCAACATAATTCAGACCGGTTCGGCTCTTCATGGATTCTCCGAACTGGTCTATCTCATTTTCATGCCGTCCCGGGCAGAGCCGCTACTGGCTCTTCCGGAAGCGCTCTAACCCTCGGAGCAATGCCGATGAATACGCAATCCACTCCCGTTACCCTGATCGGCGTCCCCCTGGAAGAAGGGTCCGGCCGCCGCGGCGCCGGCATGGGTCCGACGGCGCTCCGCATCGCAGGCATCGAAACCACACTGACCGAACTTGGCCATCGCGTCACGGATAGCGGCGACCTGCATCCTGTTCCGGCAGCGGATCTTCCGGACCATCCCCACGCTCACAATCTGAAAATTGTCGGCGCTTTCACGCGTGCGCTGGAAGCGAAGGTCTATGATGTCGCATCGTCTGGCGGCTTCCCGCTGATCCTCGGCGGCGACCACAGTCTCTCCATGGGCAGCGTCTCCGGCATGGCCCGCCATGCGGCGGAGGTCGGCCGCCCGCTCTTCGTGCTCTGGCTCGACGCCCACTCCGATTTCAATTCGCCCGCCACCTCCCCCTCGGGCAATATTCACGGCATGCCCGTTGCATTCTTCTGCGGCGAAGCCGAGATCGAGGGTGTTCTGCCGGCCGGGCGGCCGCTGGTCGACCCGACGAAGGTCTTCCAGGTCGGCATCCGCTCCGTCGACCCCCGCGAGCGCGAGGAAATCCGCGAACACGGCGTCAACGTCTTCGACATGCGTTCGCTCGACGAGCAGGGTGTCGCCGCCATCATGCGCAAGGTGCTCGATACCGTCAGCGAAGCCAACGGCCTGCTGCATGTCAGCTTCGATGTCGATTTCCTCGATCCGGATATCGCGCCGGGCGTCGGAACCACCGTGCCGGGCGGCGCGACCTATCGCGAAGCGCATCTCATCATGGAGATGCTCTCCGACAGCAATCTCGTCTCGTCGCTCGATCTGGTCGAGCTCAACCCGTTCCTCGATGATCGCGGCAAGAGCGCCCGCGTGCTGGTGGAAATGGCCGCAAGCCTCTTTGGCCGGCGCATCTTCGATCGACCGACCCGGGCGGCCTGAGGCGCTGTCCGGCCGGCAGAGAAATCGAACACGCTTCGCCAATGAGCGAACCAGTCCTCACTGGGACCACCCTCGTCCTTCGACAAGCTCAGGATGAGGGTGGAGTGAGCCCTTCGCTGATAGAGGTACGTTCTTTGGCAGCAAAGGGAGACGATCAGCCGTCATGATGAGGCGGCGCGTGACCGCCCTCGAACCACGGGGGCGGGTGGCCGCTCTCCCTTTACAACCTCCATACTTCCAGCATCTTGCTTTGCCAGCCAATACTATCGAAACCGCTTGCATAGGTTTAGGTTTAAGCAATCTTCTTGCCCTATCGTGCCAATAACGCGCCGCATTCGGCGTCACGGGTTCAATGGGAAGAACGTTCATGGCCACGATCAATTCCACCAGCTTCAGCGGCGATACTCTGGAGATCATTGCCTTCCGGCTGCATGATCAGGAATTCTGCGTCAAGACCACCACGATCCGCGAAATACGCGGCTGGGCACCCTCGACGCCGATCCCGCATGCGCCGGCCGATGTCATCGGCGTCATGAACCTGCGCGGTTCGGTGATCCCGATCATCGACCTTGCCTACAAACTCGGCATGCAGAGCACGGTCGCCAACGAACGCAGCGCCATTGTCGTCGCCGAAGTCCACAACATGGTCATCGGCATGCTGGTCGACCGCGTCTCCGACATCCTGACGATCGCCTCCAGCCAGGTGCAACCGGTGCCGGAAGTGACCGCCTCCTTCGATCGCGCCTATTGCGAAGGCATCATCGCCACGGAGAATGGCATGATCTGCTTCCTGAACCTCGCCAAGATGTTCAAGGAAAACGAAACAGATGAACTTGCCGCATAACTTCGCCGCATAGTCCTTTTTAAGAAACCGCCGCTCTCTTGCGGCGGTTTTTTATTATCTCCTAATTTTAGCTAGTTATATTTTATTTAAATTATAATTTCTAATGAGCTAATTTTTACTCAAAATTAAAGGAGGAAACTCCATCATCGATTGTGAAGCGAGGAAAGAAAATACAATCTATACATTCCGACCATCCCTTGCGGAACGTCGTCCTTCGGCGTGCCGACGAGCGCGGCCGCCCGCTTCGAAGCCATTAATCGACGCCCGACAAAGGCGAGCTTTCTAAGAGGGAATGGGAATGTTCAGTCTATCATCCGATGCCAGCCGCATTCTTTCCGCCGTTTCCAAATCGCAGGCCATCATCGAATTCGACATTCAAGGTAAGGTTCTGACCGCAAACGAGAATTTCTGCCGCACGCTGGGCTATGAGCTGAAGGAAATCGTCGGCAATCATCACCGGATGTTCTGTGATCCCTCCTATGTCACAACCCCTGCCTATCAAGATTTCTGGGCGCGTCTCGGCCGCGGCGAACATGATGCCGGCACCTACAAGCGTCATGCCAAGGGCAATCGCGAGATCTGGATACAAGCCTCCTACAATCCTGTCTTCCGCAACGGTAAGCCGATCAAGGTCGTAAAATTCGCTGTCGATGTCACCGAAGCCAAGAAGAAGGCAATCGACGATGCGGGCAAGCTAGAGGCGCTCTCGCGCTCGCAGGCCGTCATCGAATTCCTGCCGACCGGCGAAATTCTGACCGCGAACGAAAACTTCTGCAGCGCAATGGGCTATGCGCTCGGCGAGATCACAGGCAAGCATCACAGCATCTTCTGTGATCCTTCCTATGCCCGCACCGAGGAATACAAGCGCTTCTGGCAGCGCCTAGCGCAGGGCGAGTTCATCGCCAACGAATTCGTCCGCTACGGCAAGGGCGGCAAGGAAATCTGGATCCAGGCGGCCTATAACCCCATCGTCGACGCCGACGGCAAGGTCTACAAGGTCGTGAAATTCGCCACGGACGTTACCTCGCGCATGAGCGCCATCAACGAAATCGCCGGCGCCCTTCGCAGCCTGTCGGAAGGCGACCTGACGAAGACGCTCCAGCGGTCCTTCGTGCCATCCATGGAGCAGCTTCGCCACGATTTCAACGCAACGATCGAGAAGCTTTCCGAAACGCTGACCACCGTCGGCCACAATGCTAGCGCCATTGCCGCCGGCTCGCGCGAGCTCGGCCACTCAGCAGAAGCCTTCTCAAGGCGTACCGAACAGCAGGCTGCATCGGTGGAAGAGACGGCGGCGGCTCTGGAGGAAATCACCACGACGGTCACCGATTCCAGCCAGCGTGCGGAAGAAGCAGGGCGTCTCGTTGCCGAAACCAAACGCGGCGCCGAAGAATCCGGCACAGTGGTCCGCAATGCCGTCGCCGCCATGGATCAGATCGAGAAATCCTCGCGCGAGATCACCAACATCATCGGCGTCATCGACGATATCGCTTTCCAGACCAATCTGCTGGCGCTGAACGCCGGTGTCGAAGCGGCACGTGCCGGCGAGGCGGGCAAAGGCTTCGCCGTCGTGGCGCAGGAAGTGCGCGAGCTTGCTCAGCGTTCGGCCAGTGCCGCCAAGGAGATCAAGGCGCTGATCACGACATCAAGCCAGCACGTCAAGAATGGTGTCGGCCTGGTCGGTCAGACAGGCAGGGCGCTGGAGCATATCGTTACTCAAGTCGCCGATATCAACACCAACGTCGCCGCCATCGTGAAGGCTTCGAAGGAACAGACGATCGGTCTTCGGGAAATCAACTCGGCGATCAATTCGCTGGATCAGACCACTCAGCAGAACGCTGCCATGGTGGAGGAAAGCACGGCGGCAAGCCTCCGGCTCGCCAACGAGGCGGATGCGCTGCACATGCTGCTTGCGCAATTCCGCCTCGCCGACTCGATGATCCGCGATATGGTGATGCGGCGCGCAGCTTGACCGCCAAACTTGCTGAAAAGCACGAGGCCGCCCCGAACTTCGGGGCGGCCTCGTCGTCTTGCGGAGGATCGTTTAGCCAAACAATGCGTAGGTGCTCTTGATCGTCACCCATACGCCCCAGAGGAGCGGAATGCCGACGAGTGCCCAGGCGATCAGCGCCTTGCCATCGAAACCGCCCGTGCCGATGCCGAAAGAGCCGGTGGGGCCGGCATTGGCGGCGGCGGTCTTTGCCTGCAGCGCCGCCACCTCCTCGTCCGACATGAACCATTTATCCGAGAGCGGCTTGACCAGCGAATTGGCGATCAAGCCCAGAGCCAGCATGCCCGCAAGAATATACATGGTGAAGGTGTAAAGCTGGGCGCCTTCCACGCCTGCCGCCTTCTGCGCCTCGCGGATATAGTTGACGACGACAGGCCCGATGATCCCGGCCGTCGCCCATGCCGTCAGCAACCGGCCATGGATCGCACCTACGAACTGCGTGCCGAAGATATCGGCGAGATAAGCGGGAACAGTAGCGAAACCGCCGCCATACATCGATAGGATGATGCAGAGAGCGCCCACGAACAGCACCTTGCTATGAATACCGGCCGCCCAGGGAGCCAGGACATAGAGCGCGATGCCGATGACGAAGAAGCAATAGTAGGTGTTCTTGCGGCCGATCTTGTCGGACAGCGACGCCCAGAAGAAGCGCCCACCGATGTTGAAGAGCGACAGCAGACCGGCAAAGCCGGCGGCTATGGCAGCGACGGTGGCGATCTGATCCTTGCCGAGATCGGCGAATTTCACATCCGGCAGGCCGATGAGGGCTCCGCCGAAAATCTCCTGCAGCATGGGCGAGGCCATGCCGATGACGCCGATGCCGGCCGAGACATTCAGGCACAATACTGCCCAGATCAGCCAGAACTGCGGGGTTTTGTGGGCATCGCGGAGATGCACATGCTTGGTGGTGATCATCGAGCTCTTGGCGGCAGGCGCCGTCCAGCCCTCAGGACGCCAGCCGGCCGGCGGCAGGCGATAGCCGAAGGCGCCGCCCATCATGAAGACGAAATAGATCGCCGCCATGACGATGAAGGTCTGCCAGACGCCCACCGATCCATCAGTGCGGAAGTGGTTCATCAGCAGGCTCGCAAGCGGCGCCCCGATCATCGCGCCGCCGCCGAAACCCATGATCGCCATGCCGGTCGCCATGCCGCGCCGATCCGGAAACCATTTGATCAGCGTTGACACGGGTGAAATATAGCCGAGACCAAGCCCAATACCGCCGATGACGCCGGCGCCGATCCACATGATCCAGAGCTGATGGAAAATGACGCCAACGGCCGCGATTAGGATACCGCCGCACCAGCAGCAGGCAGCGACTACGCCGGCCTTGCGCGGCCCGACTTTCTCGAGCCACCCGCCCCAGATGGCGGCGGAGGAGCCGAGCAACACGAAGAACAGCGTATAGATCCAGCCGAGATCGCTTACGCGCCAGTCGCAGCTCGTCGTGAACAGGGCGGTCAGAAGATTGAGGCTGGCGCATTCTGCAGGGGCTGGAGTCGGCGTACCGAGCGCCTTGGAGAGCGGCAGCCAGAAAACGCTGAATCCATAGGCCATGCCGATGCAGAGATGGATCGCCAATGCCGCCGGCGGCACCAGCCACCGGTTGAAGCCCGGCTTGGCGATAATTCGCTCACGGTCGAGCAGACCCGCCGTCGCCGTCCCTCGGGAAATATTCGTATCCGCAGCCGTCATGAACAACTCCTCCTTGCTTCAAAGACCGGCACCCTTCCTCAAAGGAACCGCATTCGACGATAGAGCCTCCACTCTCCATCCCAATGCGCCATCTGTGTTAGTATTAAGCCGACTTAATTTCCTCGGCCGGCGCCGGCCTGTGGATCAGCGAGGCCGCCTCCAGGACCAAAGGATTCAGCCCACTGTCGCCATGATCGATGATCGCGAACAGCTGTCTCCGCATGCGCGGCTCCCAGAATTTGTTGATATGCGTAGCCACACCCTGCACCGCCTCGCCCGCCGGCTGTGTCTTGAAGAAGGTGGCGATCTGATTCGCCATATAGATAAGCTTGGTCTCGGTCTTGCCATGAGGTGTTTCGTCAGGCGACATCGGCGATGCTCCCCGGGATGATGCGATGCGGATGGGTGAAAATCTCGAAATCGTCGCCGCGCACCAGCGCCACCAGCGTCATGCCGGCCTCCTCGGCCGTACGGATGGCAAGCGCCGTCGGCGCGGAAATCGCTACAAGGACGGAACTGCCCAATATCGCCGCCTTCTGCACCATCTCGACGGAAAGGCGACTGGTGACGGCGACCACGCCATCCGCGCCCTTATGACCGGACCGAATGACCGCGCCGCATAGCTTGTCGAGCGCATTGTGCCGGCCGACATCCTCGCGCACGGCAAGCAGACCCTCGGACGGAATATAGAAGCCCGCGCCATGCACGGCATGCGTCTCGCGATGCAGCGGCTGGGCATCATTGAGGAGAGCGATGGCGCGGACGATATCCCTCTGCGTCAGCTTCAAAGCAACTTTCGAGACATCCGGCACCTTGCGAACTGCCTGTTCGATCGATTCGATGCCGCAAAGGCCGCAGCCGACGGGGCCCGCCATATGGCGGCGACGCAGCCGCAGGGCATCCGCAGCATCATCGACGAGCGTGATCTGCACGTCGATCCCCTGCCCGTCCTCGATCGGCTCGATCGCAGCAATCTCACTCATATCGGTGATGATGCCCTCGGTGAGGCTGAAGCCGACAGCGAAATCCTCGATATCGGCGGGCGTACCCATCATGACCGCGTGCGAGGTGCCGCCATAGGAAAAAGCGATCGGTACTTCCTCGGGGACAATTCGGGAGCCGGACCGCACCAACCCGTTGCGGCGGGCGGTCTCGGGGACGGGGGTGGTGGGCGTGAATTTGGTCATTATCCGGTCTCCCCTTCTCCCCCTCGGGGAGAAGGTGGCGCGAAGCGTCGGATGAGGGGGGCGAGGAGCGACGGCTCCGAGCGTCCTGAGCGCGAGCGAAGGGCCATTCTTCCCGCGCGAAAAGACCCCCTCATCCGCCCTGCGGGCACCTTCTCCCCAAGGGGAGAAGGAGAAAGCATCCTCAAACTCACTCCGCAGCCTCCATCTTCCCAACGATGCGCCGGGACTGCCGGGCCTGTTCATCATACTCGACCTGCCACTGCGATGGACCATTCGAGGGCGAGACCTGCACGGCCGTCACCTTGTATTCCGGGCAGTTCGTCGCCCAGTCGGAATAATCCGTGGTAATGACGTTCGCCTGCGTGTCCGGATGATGGAACGTCGTATAGACGACACCGGGCGCGACGCGGTCGGTAATCAACGCCCGAAGCGTCGTGTCGCCGGATCGGCTGCTGAGCCGCACCCAATCGCCCTCGCGGATGCCGCGCTGCTCGGCATCGTGTGGGTGGATTTCCAGGCGATCCTCCGCATGCCAGACGACATTCTCGGTACGCCGCGTCTGGGCGCCGACATTGTACTGACTGAGGATACGCCCGGTCGTCAGTAGCAGCGGGAAGCGCGGGCCGGTGCGCTCGTCCGTCGGCACATATTCCGTGCGAATGAACTTGCCCTTGCCGCGCACGAAGCCATCGACATGCATGATCGGCGAGCCGAGCGGCGTCTTCTCGTTGCAGGGCCACTGCACCGAGCCCATCTTTTCCAGATAGTCGTAGGAGACGAGCGCGAAGCTCGGCGTCGTCGCGGCGATCTCGTCCATGATTTCGGACGGATGCGTATAGTTCCAGCCGAGACCCATGGCCTGCGCCATCTTCTGTGTCACTTCCCAATCGGCATAGCCGTTGCGCGGGGTCATGACCTTGCGCACGCGGTTGATGCGGCGCTCGGCATTGGTGAAGGTGCCGTCCTTTTCCAGGAAGGTCGAACCGGGCAGGAAGACGTGGGCGTAGTTGGCGGTCTCGTTCAGGAAGAGGTCGTGGACGACGACGCATTCCATCGCAGCAAGGCCGGCCGCAACATGCTTGGTGTCCGGATCGGACTGGAGAATGTCCTCACCCTGGATGTAGATGCCCTTGAACGTGCCTTCGACGGCGGCATCGAGCATGTTCGGAATACGCAGGCCCGGCTCGTTGTTGAGCTTCACACCCCAGAGCTTTTCGAAGATATCGCGGGTCGCATCGTCAGAGATGTGGCGATAGCCCGGCAGCTCGTGCGGGAAGGAGCCCATGTCGCAGGAGCCCTGCACGTTGTTCTGTCCGCGCAGCGGATTTACGCCGACGCCCGGACGGCCGATATTGCCCGTCACCATGGCAAGGTTGGCGATCGCCATGACGGTGGTCGAGCCCTGGCTGTGCTCGGTGACGCCGAGACCGTAATAGATCGCGCCATTGCCGCCCTTGGCAAACAGACGAGCAGCACCGCGTACGAGTTCCGGAGAAACGCCGGTGTATTTTTCCGTTTCCTCCGGGCTGTGCTGCGGTTCGGAAACGAAGGCAGCCCAATCCTCGAATTCGGACCAGTCGCAGCGCTCGCGGATGAATTTCTCGTCGAACAGGCCTTCCGTCACGATCACATGCGCCAGTGCCGTCAGAATGGCGACATTAGTGCCTGGCTTCAGCGGCAGATGATAGCTGGCTTCGACATGCGGCGTGCGCACAAGATCGATGCGGCGCGGATCGATAACGATGAGCTTGGCGCCTTGGCGCAGCCGCTTCTTCAGGCGCGAGCCGAAGACCGGATGGCCATCCGTCGGGTTGGCGCCGATGACGATGACGACGTCGGAATGCTCGACGCTGTCGAAATTCTGCGTGCCGGCGGAGGTGCCGAACGCCTGGCCGAGGCCGTAGCCTGTGGGAGAATGGCAGACGCGGGCGCAGGTATCGACATTGTTGTTGCCGAAGCCTGCGCGCACCAGCTTCTGCACCAGAAAAGTCTCTTCATTGGTGCAGCGCGAGGAGGTAATGCCGCCGATGGAATCGCGGCCATACTGATATTGCAGCCGCTTGAACTCGGTGGCGATATGGGCAAAGGCCTCATCCCATGTCACTTCACGCCAGGGATCGCTCACCTTCTCGCGGATCATCGGGTTAAGGATGCGATCCTTGTGGGTCGAATAGCCATAGGCGAAGCGGCCCTTGACGCAGGAATGGCCGCGATTGGCCTGGCCGTCCTTCCAGGGCACCATACGCACCAGCTCCTCGCCGCGCATCTCCGCCTTGAAGGAGCAGCCGACACCGCAATAGGCGCAGGTGGTGACGACCGAATGCTCCGGCTGGCCGATCGAGATCACAGATTTCTCGGTCAGTGTCGCCGTCGGGCAGGCCTGCACGCAGGCGCCGCAGGAAACGCACTCGCTGTCGATGAAACTCTCATGCATGCCGGGCGAGACCCGCGAGCCGAAGCCGCGGCCCTCGATCGTCAGCGCAAACGTGCCCTGCACTTCCTCGCAGGCGCGCACGCAGCGCGAGCAGACAATGCACTTCGAAGGATCATAAGTGAAATAGGGGTTCGACTCGTCCTTCGGCATCCATTTCAGATTGATGTCGCCGTTGTTGCGCGCCTTGACGTGGTTGTCGCCCTCATAGCCGTAGCGCACATCGCGCAGGCCGACGGCGCCAGCCATGTCCTGTAGCTCGCAATCACCATTGGCGGCGCAGGTCAGGCAGTCGAGCGGGTGGTCGGAGATATAGAGTTCCATCACGCCGCGGCGGATGTCCTTCAGCCGGCCGGTCTGCGTGTGAACGACGAGGCCGGGTGCCACAGGCGTCGTGCACGAGGCCGGCGTGCCGTTGCGGCCTTCGATCTCGACGAGACAGAGGCGGCAGGAGCCGAAGGCATCGACCATATCGGTGGCGCAGAGCTTCGGCACCTGAATGCCTGCTTCCATCGAGGCGCGCATGATCGACGTACCCTCGGGCACCGTGATCTGGCGACCGTCGATGGTGAGCGTCACCATGGTTTCGGATGTGGAGGCCGGCGTGCCGTAATCGATTTCTGGAACGAGGGACATGGGTCTTACTCCGCCGCTTCAATCAAGGGAGCCGGAGAAAAATCCTCCGGAAAATGGGTCATCGCGCTCATGACGGGATAGGGCGTGAAGCCGCCGAGCGCGCAGAGCGAACCGAACTTCATGGTGTTGCAGAGATCGGCAAGCAGCACCCGGTTTTTCTCCGGCTCGATCCCTCGCGCGATCTTGTCGGCCGTCTCGACGCCGCGCGTCGAGCCGATGCGGCAGGGCGTGCACTTGCCGCAGCTTTCGACCGCGCAGAATTCCATGGCGAACCGCGCCTGCTTCAGCATGTCGGCGGTATCGTCGAAGACGACGATGCCGGCATGGCCGATGAGACCGTCCTTGGCCGCGAACGCTTCATAGTCGAACGGTGTGTCGAACAGGGCGCGCGGGAAATAGGCTCCCAGCGGACCACCCACCTGCACGGCCTTGACCGGCCGCCCTGTCGCTGTGCCGCCGCCGATCCGGTCGACGATATCGCCGAGCGAAAGACCGAAGGCCGTCTCGTAGAGGCCGCCATGCTTGACGTTGCCGGCGATCTGCAGCGGGATCGTGCCGCGCGACCGGCCCATGCCGAAATCGCGATAGAAGGCAGCACCCTTGTCCATGATGACGGGGACCGAGGCGAGCGAGATCACATTGTTGATGACGGTGGGACAGTTGAACAGGCCCTTATGCGCCGGCAGCGGCGGCTTGGCACGCACGATGCCACGCTTGCCCTCGAGGCTGTTCAAGAGCGCCGTTTCCTCGCCGCAGACATAGGCGCCGGCGCCGGTGCGGATTTCCATGTCGAAGGTTTTGCCTGAGCCGAGCACGGATGCGCCGAGAATACCGGCCTTGCGCGCGATTTCCACGGCTTCCGTCATCGCGGCGATCGCATGCGGATATTCCGAACGCGTATAGACGAAGCCCTTGGTCGCGCCCGTCGCGAGGCCTGCAATCGCCATGCCCTCGATCAGCACGAAGGGGTCGCCTTCCATGATCATCCGGTCGGCGAAGGTACCGCTATCGCCCTCGTCCGCGTTGCAGACGATATATTTGCGTGTCCCCGGCGCATCGAGCACCGTCTTCCACTTGATGCCGGTCGGGAAACCCGCGCCACCGCGGCCGCGAAGGCCGGAATCGGTCACTTCCTTGACGATATCGCCAGCAGCCATGCCGGTGGCGCGGCGCAGACCTTTCAGGCCGCCGTGCGCTTCGTAATCCTGAAGCGAAAGCGGGTCGGTGATGCCGCAGCGGGCAAAAGTCAGGCGGGTCTGTTCCTTGAGGAATGGGAGGCTTTCGACCTCCCCAAGACAGAGCGGATGCTCGCCGCCTTCGGCGAGCCCGGCATCGAATAGTGCGGGAACATCCTTGGCCTTCACCGGTCCATAGCCGATGCGCTTGCCGTCGATCTCGACTTCGACCAGGGGCTCGAGCCAGAACATGCCGCGCGAGCCGTTGCGCACGATGCGCGCATCGAGCCCGCGCTTGGCAATCTCCTGCGTGACGGCTTGCGCCACCTTTTCCGCACCCAGCGAAAGGGCGGCGGCATCGCGGGGAATATAGATGGTGATCGTCATTGGCGCGCCTCCTTGACAAGGTCTTCGGCGCTTTCGTCGTCGAGCCGGCCATGCAGCTCGCCGTCGAGCATCGCAGCCGGAGCGCAGGCGCAAAGCCCGAGACAGTAGACCGGTTCCAGCGTGACACTGCCATCGAGCGTGGTCTGATGGAAATCGACGCCCAGCAACTGCTTGACGCGCTCCGCCAGCGCATCGCCGCCCATCGACTGACAGGCCTCGGCGCGACAGAGCTTCAGAACATGGCGGCCTGCCGGATGATCGCGATAGTCATGATAGAAGGTCATGACGCCGTGCACTTCAGCGCGGGAAAGGTTCAGTGCCTTGGCGATCAGCGGCAACGCATCCTGCGGCACATAACCGAATTCTTCCTGGATCCCATGCAGGATCGGCAAAAGCGGCCCCTCCATCGATTTCATGCTATCGATGATGGTGCCGGCCCGGGTTGCGACATCGCCCGCGGCCTGATTCAAGCTCATTAGCAGCCTCCCGCGCATAGCTCCGAAGATCGAAGGCGAATCTTCGGAAAAGGCCTATGCGGCATTTCCTCCTGGCGCGCGATCGACACGCCATGCCGTTAAGGTCGCAGGGAGAAGGCTGGGGATCAATAAGGCAGTCTCGTTGCTCGATAGAAAATTTCTATCGATTCTCGTCCTCTTCCGCGAGTAGTCTCGCCTCATGCAGCAAGGCAGAGACGAGCGGCGTAAAGGGCTCGCGATGCGTGGCGACAAGGCCGACAAGGTGCTCGGCGTCAGGTTCAGTGATTGGGATCTTATGAATATCCGCCGGAAAACCGAAGGAATCAGCGATATTCTTCGGCATGATGCTCGCCCAGCGCCCGGTCTGCACATGCGAAAACAGCACGATCATCGAATTGGATTCCAGCGTCGGCCTCGCCGTTGCGCCTGCCTCGGCAAGATGCCGATTGATGATGCGGCGATTCTGCATGTCAGCAGTCAATAGACAAAGCCGAAGATCGCCGACTTCCTTCCAGGTGACGGTCTTGCGCTCGGAAAACGGGCTGCCCGCCGCGGTGATCAGGTGATAGCGCTCGGCATAGAGCGGCACGCTGGTGACGCGGCCGAGCGGCTCGTTCTCCAGATAGGTGATGCCGGCATCGATCTCAAGATTTTCCAGCAGGCTCAGAACCTGCAGCGAATTGCGCGACAAGATGGAGAAGGTGACATCGGGATGCCTTTCCTGGAAAGGCGTAGTGATTTTCTGCACCATGGCAAGCGCCGTCGGAATGGCGGCGATCCGGATATGGCCGGCAAGGCCCTTGCGCGCCGCGCGCATCTCCTCGCGCATCGTGCGGCTGTCGCCGACGATGCGACGGGCCCATTCCAGCACGCGCTGTCCCTCGGGCGTCAGTCCCTGAAAGCGCGAACCGCGGCTAACAAGCATCACGCCAAGCTGGTCCTCCAGCTGGCGGATGGCCGCAGACAGGGTGGGCTGCGTCACGCCACATTCTTCCGCGGCGCGGCCAAAATGCTTCTGATTCGCCAATGCTATGAAGAATTCCAGCTTGTCGATCATCCCGCTCTCCCGCGACGAAAGAGTTAGACCGACAGCATGGCGAGCGCAACATACAAAGCGGCCTCAGGGTTCAGCGATCGGTCTGACAAAACGCCTTCTGCAGCGACTCAACGACGGCGCAGATTTCCGACCGCGCGACGGCATAATGGATGAGTCGCCCTTCGCGGCGCGTATCGACCAGCTTGTCCAGGCGAAGGCGTGCCAAATGCTGCGACACGACGGCCTGCGGCAGATCAAGAAGAGCCTCGAGCTCCATCACCGTTTTCTCGTGCTTGGCAAGCGTGAAGAGAATTGCCAGGCGGGTCTCATGCGATAGTGCTTTCAGCAGGGCGCTCGCCTTTCGCGCCGTGTCAGTCATTTCCTCAACATCACGTTCCGCTGCACCGCCCTGCGGTAGAGACGACGACATATGACAGCCTCTAGTAAGAAATCCCCCAGAGGTATGCTTATAATATTATCAAATCAGAAGCTGATTCAAAAAGACACGGAAAACCAAAAAAGGTCCGTTTTATCAGCAGATAAGCTGCCCGCCATTGATCTCGAGCACCTGCCCGGTGATGTAGCCGGAAAGCAGGGGCGCTGCGAGAAAGAGATAGGCGGGCGCGCAATCTTCGGGCGTTCCCAGGCGCTGGAGTGGGATCGATTTGCGCGTCTGCTCCAGCTTCTCTCTCGAGGAATAGCGCTCATGAAAATCGGTTGATATCGTGCCGGGAGAGACGCAATTGACCCGTATGCCATCAGGTGCCAGTTCGCGCGCCAGTGCTTTCGAGTAGGTTGCGACAAAGGCCTTCGAGGCGGAATAGATCGCCGATCCCGGGCTGCCGCCGGTCCGTGCCGAAATCGAAACCGTATTGACGATCGCCGCCTGCCCGGCTGCCCGCAGCAGCGGCAACAGTCCTCTCGTCACCTCCATCACGGAAGTCTGATTGAGATGAACGATCTGCTCGTATTGTTCGTCCGTAAGCTCGCCGGCTGGGAATCGCCCGACCATGGTGCCGGCATTGTTGACAAGCACGTCGATGCGGTCGAAACGCTCGCCGGCAGCGCTGACGAAATCGCGCGTGCCATTGCGGGTGGCGAAATCGCCGGCAATGAGAAAGGCGCGGCGCTCGGCTTCCGCTTCCATCAGAAAATCAGGCAAATCGCGACTGCCATCGCGGCCAACATGAACAAGGACATGGGCTCCGCAATCGAGAAACTGGCGCGCGACCTCCAGCCCGATGCCACGGCCGGCGCCGGTGACCACGACGTTGCGATTTTCGAATAGCTTCGGATGAAACACGATGACCTCCCAAACCGCACTATTCGCGCGCCGGTAATTGCGGAATTTTCACTTTATCATATGATGACGAAAAAACGAAAGAAAGGGAGCGAAAACCATGTTCCTGTCCGGGCGTCAGACAGAGATCCTCGAAATCGCCAAGGCGGAGGGCCGCGTGCTGGTGGAAGAGCTGGCGATGCGCTTCTCGGTCACGCCGCAGACCATTCGCAAGGACCTGAACGACCTCTGCGACGGCCGCGTGCTATCGCGCGTGCATGGCGGCGCGATCTTTCCCGGCGGAACCGAGAACGTGAAATATGAGGCGAGACGCTCCATCGCCGCGCCCGAAAAACAGGCGATCGGCCGCGCCGCAGCAAGCCTGATCCCCAACAACAGCTCGCTTTTCATTAATATCGGCACAACGACGGAAGCCGTCGGCGAGGCACTCCTTGGCCACCACGAACTGATGGTCATCACCAATAATATCAACGTTGCCAATAAGTTACGTATTTTCCCATCCATCGAAGTCGTGATTTCCGGCGGCGTCGTGCGCGGCTCGGATGGCGGTATCGTCGGTGAAGCCGCCGTCGACTTCATCAAGCAGTTCAAGGTGGATTACGCTGTCATCGGCGCCTCCGCGATTGACCCCGACGGCGCGCTTCTGGATTTCGATTTTCGCGAAGTGAAAGTCGCGCAGGCCATCATCGCCAATGCGCGGCACGTCATTCTCGTCGCCGACAGCACCAAATTCGAACGAACCGCTCCGGTTCGCATCGGCCATCTATCGCAGGTTCATACCTTCGTAACGGACGAATGCAGCATCGAATCCGTGCGCTCCATCGCCGCGGAACATGACGTGCATCTTGTTGAAACCTCTCGCAGACCAGCTTGATCGGCGCGCTTTCCGTCAAGAAACGTTCGTTTGACATTCGTATCTGTTTCGCTTTAGATGGATTAGTTTCGATTTTCCATCTTCAGGGGATGGCTGACCTTTGCGGAGGGGCGGGTGAGCGAGCAGGTCTACGATATTTTCGTTATCGGCGGCGGCATCAATGGCTGCGGCATTGCCCGCGATGCCGTTGGGCGCGGCTATAAGGTCGCGCTCGCCGAGATGAACGACTTCGCCTCCGGCACGTCGTCGGGCGCCACCAAGCTCATCCATGGCGGGTTGCGCTATCTCGAACATTACGAATTCCGTCTCGTGCGCGAATCGCTGATGGAGCGCGAAGTGCTCTGGGCGATGGCGCCCCATATCATCTGGCCGATGCGCTTCGTCCTGCCCTATCACAAGGGTGGCATCCGCCCGGCCTGGCTGATCCGCCTCGGCCTTTTCCTCTACGACCACCTTGGCGGACGAAAGCTGCTGCCACCGACCGCGACGCTGGACATGAAGAAGGATCCCGCGGGCAAGCCGCTGAAGGCGCTCTTCACCAAGGCTTTTGAATATTCCGACGGCTGGGTCGACGATGCCCGCATGGTGGTGCTGAATGCGCGCGATGCGGCCGATCGCGGCGCAACGATCATGCCGCGGACGAAAGTGATCTCCGCGCGCCGCGAAGGCGCGGTTTGGGCGATCGAAACGGAGAATACGATCAGCGGCGAGAAGCGCCAGTTTCGTTCGCGCATGCTGGTCAATGCCGCGGGTCCCTGGGTCGATCAGGTGCTCGCCGGTGCCTTCGGCAAGAACCAGGTACACAATGTCCGCCTCGTCCAGGGCAGCCATATCGTCGTGCGCAAGAAGTTCGATGATCCCCGCGCCTATTTCTTCCAGAACCCGGACAACCGCATCATCTTCGCCATCCCCTACGAGCAGGACTTCACGCTGATCGGCACCACGGATCGCGACTACAAGGACGATCCGAAGGATGTGAAGATCACGGCAGAGGAGACGTCCTATCTCTGCAACGCCGCCAGCGAATATTTCAAGGAGCCGGTAAAGCCCGAGGATATCGTCTGGACCTACTCGGCCGTCCGCCCGCTCTATGACGATGGCGCATCGAAGGCGCAGGAAGCCACGCGCGATTACGTGCTGAAGGTCGAAGGCGAAGAAGGCCAGGCACCGCTGCTCAATGTCTTTGGCGGCAAGCTCACCACTTATCGCCGCCTCGGCGAACATGCGCTGGAGAAGATCGGCGAGGCCATCGGCCTGAAGGGTACGCCCTGGACTGCCGGCAGTTCGCTGCCCGGCGGCGACTTTCCGGTTCGCGGCTATGAGGCCGAAGTCTCCAAGCTCAAGTCGCGCTATTCTTTCCTTGCCGATCCGCATGCCCGCCGCCTCATCCGCCGCTACGGCACACGCGCCGCCATGATCCTTGGCAACGCAAAGACGGTCGCCGATCTCGGCCGCTATTTCGGAAGCGATCTCTACGAGGCGGAAGTGCGCTACCTGATGGAACAGGAATGGGCGTATAACGCCGCAGACATCTTGTGGCGGCGCTCCAAAAAGGGTCTTTATCTTTCGAAGGAAGAAGCCGCAGCTCTCGACGGCTATATGGCAGAGAGCCACGTCCACGCCTGAGTCGCCAATTCACTCTCCGGGATCGAGCAGCCGCGGGCCTGCGCCTTCTTCGGAAAGCACATCCCACGGATTGCGCAAGGGACAGCTATCGAGCGAAAGGCAGCCGCAACCGATACAGCTGTCCAGCTGATCGCGAAGTCCCTGCAGGCGCTTGATGCGAGCGTCGAGATCGTCCTTCCACCGCTCCGAAAGCGCCTTCCAGTCGGACGCGGTCGGCGTGCGCCCCTGCGGCAGCGATTGAAGAGCCGCCTGAACCTCGGCAAGCGGAATACCGACGCGTTGGGCCACCTTGATGATGGAGACTCGCCGCAGCACTTCGCGCGGATAGCGCCGTTGGTTGCCGCTACTGCGATGGCTCTCGATCAAGCCTTTCGCCTCATAGAAATGCAGCGCCGATACGGCCACGCCGCTGCGCGCCGCCACCTCGCCAACAGTCAGCAGCTTCGGAAATTGAGCCGGATCGATTTTTCCCATTTTCGCTATTGACCTCAACTTTACTTGAGGTTTTATAACCCTGGCTCCGAACCGCGTAAAGCAGGAGCAAGACATGACAGAAAGAACCCGGCTGGCGATCATCTACGGCAGCACGCGTCCCGGCCGGCTGTGCGACCGGGTGGTCAATTGGGTTGCCCGCGAATTGGCACACTATCCGCTTATAGACATCGATCTGGTCGATCCCCTCGAATTCGATCTGCCTTTCGCACACAATCGCGAGCATCCGGGCGTCGCGGCCCTATCGGAGCGGCTTTCCGATGCCGATGCCTTCATCGTGGTCACGCCGGAATACAATCACAGCTTCACGGCCTCGCTGAAATTCGTCCTCGATCTCGTCTATGAGCCCTGGCATGGCAAACCTGTCGCCTTCGTTTCCTATGGCGGAGTTTCCGGCGGCCTGCGCGCGGTCGAACAGTTGCGGCTCGTCTTTGCCGAACTCCATACCGTCACCGTGCGCGATACTATCAGCTTCGCCAATCCGTGGGGCAGATTTGCCGAGGATGGCACATTGGAAAACCCGCTCGATGCCAGAAAATCGCTCGTTGTCATGATCGCGCGGCTGACTTGGTGGAGCAACGCCCTGAAACCGGCGCGCGCCACGCGCCCCTATCGCTCCGCCGCCGCCTGATCCTTATCCCAGTAATCCGATCTCTCGTTTCTGGCAGGTGCGGGAGATCGGTCCGACGCCCGGACCCGGCACCACGGGTCCGGGCGTCCTGCCTTCAAGGATCACGCTTGCCGAAACCGTCGCAATGACCTAACCCAATAGAAGGAGATCTCGGGCGGATACGCGAATGGAGAACGCCAAGCGGCTGGGAGGAGCGGATTTCGTGCGCGCTGTCGCATGTCTGATGGTGCTTGTTCACCATCTCGTGCTCCGAATGAATTTCTACAAAATCCCGCCGGATCTGGACATGACCTTCATAATCGCGCGCTTCGGCAATCACGGCGTCTCGGTCTTCTTCGTCCTCAGCGGTTTCCTTCTTGCACGTCCCTTCTGGCTGGCACTGGATAGAGCTCAACCCCTACCTTCGCTGAAGATCTATGCCATGCGCCGCGCCGCACGCATCCTGCCGGGTTTCTGGTTTGCCCTGACGTTCGGCTTCGTGATCAGCTTCACCATCTACGGCTTTCCGCTCGATGCAGAACTGGTCGGCCGCTATATCGCCGGTTTCTTCCTGATGAGCCAATGGCACTGGCGCACCTTTTTCCCGGTGCAAGGCGATGGGCCGCTATGGTCGATCCCCTTCGAGACGACCTGCTATGTTCTCATGCCGATCGGCTTCCTGCTGTTGTTTCATCCGAAACTGAGAACCCGTTCCATTCTTGTCAGCCGTGCGCTCTGGATCGGCATTATCGCAATATCTCTGGTCGGCCATTGGCTCGTGGTCACCTATCTTCCAACCGACAATGTCGGGCGCGGATGGCAATATGGCTTCCAGGGCGGCGCCAAGGAATGGATGCCGCGCTACAACCCGATCGGCTTCTTTGCGATATTCGCGATCGGCGCGCTCGCCGCCGGCATTCAGACACTCCTCCCAGCCCGACGCTCAGCGATCTATGACATCATCGGCGCACTCGCGATCATCATGGGCGCGTGGCAGTTGCCGCAGTCGATCGGCGGTGCTGCGGAGGGCTACGCCTGGCTCGGCATTCCCTATCAATTCCCGCTGCTTCCCCTGGCGGTCGCGATTGCGCTTTGCACGCTTCCCCAATCGCTGCTGCTGGCAAAGCTGCTCGACAATCCTGTCAGCCGTTATGTCGCCACCGTCTCCTTCGGCGTCTACATCTGGCAGGATATCGTGTTGACCTTGATGCCGCAGCTCTTTCCCTCATCCTTCGGCGCAGGCTCGGATGACGTGCTGGGCGGCTGGATCGTCTCAAGCCTGGTTGCAACCACCGTCATCTTCGCCATCGGCACGCTGAGCTATGTCCTGCTCGAACGCCCCGTCATCCATTGGGCACGGACACGGGAAAACAAACAAATGCAGCCCGTAGCTGCGTGATATAGGGCAATCGCATGTGAGGTGCGTAGACACCACAAACTCCTTCTCCCCTCGGGGAGAAGGTGGCCCGAAGGGTCGGATGAGGGGGGCGACCGATTTGGATGCGGGGATTTTCGTGCTCTTGGCAACACCCCCTCATCCGACCCTACGGGGCACCTTTGTAACTTCCCTTTCTCCGCTATTGGCGCTGTAGTGCCTGTTGCGGTGGTGGATGGAAGACCGATGCACCTTTGGGACA
>NZ_VITM01000014.1:0-115344 GCF_007828675.1 Rhizobium sp. ERR 1071
GACAGCTTTTTCATCGTCGGCTATGAGCCATCAGCTGTTGCACATGGCGGGATCCGCAATCTGTTTCTCGCTGCCTATAGGGGTCACGATCTCATTTACGTCGGCAATGTCGGAACGGGCTTCAACGAGCGCAATGCACCCAAGCTTCGCAAGGATCTGGACAAGCTCAAGACCTCGCGGTCGCCGATCGCGCTGAAACAGCGCGGCGTCGTTTGGGTCCAGCCGACACTGATCGCCGAAATCGAGTATCGTGCCTGGACCGATGACGGCAAACTGCGTCACGCTTCGTATAAAGGTCTCCGGGAGCGGCAGGACAATGCCGAGGTCTATCGTCTACCGCTATGAGGCTCAGCACTATCCTCGGAGCGCGGTCCGTATCGAGGCGATCGCGTTACCGACATCGTGTGGTTGATTGTGGTTGGTGAACACGTCGATCTCCTCCTTGGCCGGCGCGAAATCAGTCCTCCTACTCTGAGAGGGGAAAGCTCCCTGTTGAGCGCAACCCGAAGCGGCGCCGCGAGTGGCCCAGAAACAACATTTCAACAGGTTGGCAATGAATCCAGGATCGGATCAGGCCTGAAAATCTCCGGTCCAAAACGGAGGCGGCCGTCAAATGGCCGGATGTCTTGTAAATCCAGGCTGTCGATCGCGAACGAAACGTGGGGTGTGTAGTCTCGATAAAAACCACGTCATTCCCGCCCGGCGAAACTCAGTGTGACGGCGTGAAAGCTTGACGGAACCAAAGGCCAGCACGACGATGCCTCCAAAGTTCAGGATAGCTCTTCGTTGGCTCGCGCGGATCGTCAAATCGTCCGCGGCGGGTACCACCTGCCGCCAAGCCTTCGCGTCATGGAATTTTCTGACGGTAACATGCAAAGCGGTCGCCGGTACGATCTCCCGGAAGCCTTCCGTGATCGCCCATTCAATTAAGTCGTTTCGATTAAGAAGTTCCCTGATGACGAACATGCGCTTCTTTCGCAGGAGTTTCAGGAGGGCGTTCATCTCGCGTTTTTTAAGTTATTGCAAAGGTTTATGAAATCGAGGACAAGACCTTGGTTCGATTCTCATCAGGAGCATTGGGCACCCCGTGTGCGTGACGCTTGCGCGGCCGCTGTCAGGCGATTTTGGAGGGGCAGAACCTCTACTTCTTCGGTAAGACGGAAGAACGGCACAAAGGCTCTACCTCAGCCGCAGATATTGCCACGAGACGCGGTTCCAAATTAGCCTTTATTGATCTGAGCCACACGATAGAAAACGGTATGATCACATACAGAGGTCTGCCGGCTCCACTGATCTGCGATCATCTCTCTCGACTAAAGTCGCGTGAAATCTGATCCTCCTACCGATCGTCCGTTGGATCCAGCTTCCGGACGACCGTGCCGGCCGATCTTTGTCCCAGTTGAGCAAGAATCGTGACGGTCTCGCGCATCGGGGCAACGTGCTGAGCATAACAGCCGATGGTACCGTTTTCGTTTACCAGGATGTTGCCGGGAAACGGCCCTACGAGCGCACAGTCGGACAGTCCGCGCACTCAGTCGACCAAAGTCCGCGCTTTCGAATAGCCGTTAAGTGGGACTTCGGCCTCCGCTTTACGCTGTGCAGAGGGGTCAGCGCAATGGGCCAGCTTCTTGCCGCGTCATCTTTTATACACGGCCAGTCGCGTCGAGATGGCCCATTCTTCGCTCTAGCTTTGTCATGTGATGTTTCGCGAGGGCTTGTCGATTGACCGACCAACGCTGGCCTGCGGGCAGGAATGGTCATCGCCGCCGCGAGTGGCTGAGAGCCGAGATAGAAATGAGTACTGCGATTTGATCTCGCTCGACTGGATTCGCATACTCCAGCGATACTGGATGGCTCTCCGATCATAGCGGGGAAGATGTATGGGCATCAACGTTTAATTACCACCAAAATGCTTTCCACCAGCTTTGGAGCCTGGAACAACCCCTGAGGAAGCTTACAAATTTCAACGAGCAGATCCCGGGAGCCAGCCAATAATAACCTCCGACAATGACCTAGGAGCTTCCAACGGTATCATATGTCCAACACCTTCTATGACGACAAACGAAGATCCTACCAACTCCTTGTGAAGCTCGACCGATTCTTCTCTCGATCGGAGCTTGTCGTGACTTCCGGCGATGATAAGACTTGGACATTTGATCGAACTAAGTTCACCACGCTCGTCCCGTCGAACGAGTAGTGATTGCCTTTCAAAGACCGCAAGGCCCAACCGCTGGCCCATAGCCTGAATCGAAGAGATAATATCTTCTCGGTCCGCGTTATCAGGATGAAGCGAGGACTTTATCACTGCGCTGCTCAAGCCCTTGAAGGCTTCAGGCGGGGTGTGCTGGCCGATGGCCGCCCTTCGACGTCCGTGTGCAGCGCCACCCTCTCGCGCCGAGGTCGCAATTAGTATCAGTGCGCTGACTCTCTCGGGCGCCTGCCGAACGATCTCCCGGGCCACGTAGCCGCCCATCGAAAAGCCGATCAGCACAAAGTTGGACGGTGTGCTGGCAAGGGCGCGCCGCGCCATGTCGGCAATAGAAGCGTCTTTTGACAAATCAGCATGAAAGGCGGGTCCGTAGACTCTCAACATGGGCTCGACCTCGCGCCAGAGATCGGCGTCCAGCATGAACCCAGGAACAAAGAGAATTGCCATTTACGTGCCTTTATGGATGCTCCGGCGATATCCCGCATATGGCCGGCCACGTCATGCGTAACGCGTTGGCCGTCGGTCTGGTAACGAATAGTCCAGTGATTTTGATCGATCTTAAAGATGTCATCCCTTGCTGCTTAAGCCGTGAACGACAATTCCGCATCCCGCCCGCTGCCTGTCCGCAGATCGAACACGAGTGCTTACGCGTCTATAGCCACAGAGAACAGACCGCGCCGAGGGCCAGCAAAGCGACATTGCAGCACAGTGCAACCGCGAAAGCATGGGAGTAAGAGGTTAGATCGCTGGCTGCGCCAAGCATATTGAAAAAGACGCCGCCAACAAGCGCGACGCCAAGCGCCGCTCCGACCTGGAACGTCGATATGACAACACCGGATGCTAATCCGACATGGCGCTGCTCGATGTTGCCGATCACCGCCTTGATTACCGAGGGCATGACAATGCCGAATCCGATACCCGCCACAGCGAGGCTGAGCTGCATATATGCGCTGGATCCATCGGCAACTTCCAAAGCCAACGCTCCAAAGCCCGATACCTGAACGGCGAAACCGAGGGTCAGAGCGCGCGGACCAAAACGGCGCATAATTGGGGCGGCGGCGAAAGAGGAAGCGAAATATCCGAAGCCGAAGGGAAGCATGAACAGCCCCGCCTCAAGTGGCGTCAGGCGCAGACCACTCTGAAGATAGACCGAATACGTCAGATAGAACGCGGATAGCATGTAAAAAACCAGCGCCATTATGATTCCGATCGAAAATCGCCGCTGACGAAACAGCGAGAGATCGACGAGTGGCGAGCCGCCCCGCGTCTTCAGCCGGTTCTCGTAAATGATGAACACGGCGAGGGCGACGGCTGAAGTGGTGAACATCGCGAAGATTTCGGGCGACCAACCTGTAACTGGGCCTTCGACCAGCGGATAAACGATCAACCCGAGCGATGCAGAGAGCAGAATTACGCCGCCGACATCGAGTTTCTGCGCCTTGTCCGATTTTGTGTCGGCGAGAAAGAGCAGGCCACCTACAAACGCAAATAGGCCAATCGGAATATTGATCAGAAAGATCGCCTGCCAGCCGAAACCAAAGGGACGCGCCCAGACCAGGATACCACCCAGGATCTGGCCAAGAATGTTTGCCAGACCGAACGTAGCGCCGTATAAGCCGAGCGCTTTTTCCTGCTCAGATGGAGGGAAAAGCGTGCGGATCGAGGCGAGAACCTGGGGCGCCATGATGGTAGCCGTCAGACCCTGCAAAATGCGGCCGAGGATGAGGACGCTCGGCGACCAAGCCATGCCGCACAGGACGGATGCAAGCGTGAAGCCAACGACGCCCAGCATGAACATCGGCTTGCGGCCGAGCCAATCTCCGAGCCGCCCGCCCGTGATCAGAAAAATGGCATAGGTCGTCGCATAGGCGGAGATCACGAACTGGATATCGCTGGACGTTGCGCCGAGGCCCTGTCGGATAGCCGGCAGTGCGAGGTTGACGACGTTGAAATCCAGAACCGGCAGGAACGCGCCGGTCAGCAATATTGGCAAGGCGAGCCACCGCCTGGCATCGCCCCAACTGTTGACGGCCTGCTGTTCGAGCTGCATGTTCGTATTGGTGTTCATTAAACGCTCCCGGTGGTGTCATGAGCTGCATCCGGCCAAACGGATCGCATTTGATGGCGAAGTTCACGGTTGCCGGCTTCAGAGCGTCGGATGCCTGCGATGCCAGTCTGTTACCCGCTGATAGGCATGTCCGGCTCGCAAAAGCAGTTCCTCGCCGAGATGGCGACCGACAAGCTGGAACGAGAGCGGCAGACCCTTCGCGGTAAATCCCGCTGGCAGGGTGATGGTCGGGCTGCCGGACATGTCGAAGGGCGTGGCATAGCGGAGGAAGCCGGCGAGCCCCTCCGATGTCGAGAACAGCCGCTGCTCTTCCCGTATCGTGAAATCGGCGCGCGGCTGCGTCGGGATGAGCAGGAGGTCGACCTGTGTAAACAGTGCCGACAATGCGCCGCTGAAGATCAGCCTGTCGTGATGGGCCTTCATCAGTTCCACGCCGCCAACCTGCTTGCCTGCCTCGATAAGGCCGGCAAGTCCACCATAGCCGGCGGCGCGGGCGGGATAAGTCGCTTCATGCGCGATGGCGGTCTCGACGGAGCAGTACATCCCCCATGCCGCGATCACGCTTTCGGGGTCGGGGAGCGTCGTCTCCACCAGCTCGGCCCCGAGACTTTCGAGCACGCGTCGGGCCTCGCTGACGGCGCCAATGACATCCGGGTCGCATCCGTCCTCATTGTAGGCTCGATCGAGACCGATACGAATGCCACGGACACCCCTGTCCAGGCTGGCCAGATAATCCGGAACAGGCGCCGCCAATGTCGTCGGATCCTTGGGGTCGCGCCCCGCGATGACGGCAAGTATCGCCGCCGCATCGGCGGCCGAGCGCGTCATCGGGCCGATATGGTCGAGACTGTCGGCCAATGCGAAGACGCCGTGCCGGCTGACGCGGCCCCAGGTCGGTTTCAAACCCGTGATGCCGTTGGCGGCGGAAGGGAAACGGATGGATCCACCGGTATCGCTGCCGAGCGACGCGAAACAGAGACCTGCCGCCGTAGCGACGCCGGAGCCGCTGGACGATGCGCCGGCATAGTAGTCCTCGTGCCAAGGATTGACCGGGACCGTCACGTCCGGATGATGATTGACGAAAGCGCCTTCGGTAAGTTGAAGATTACCCAAAAGGATAGCGCCTGCATCCTTCAGTCTCGCATAGACAGTCGCGTCGAAATCCGGAACATTGTCCGCATTGATCGGCATGCCGGCCGCGGTTACCACACCGGCCGTATTGACGATGTCCTTCACCGCAATCGGGACGCCATGGAGCGGTCCGCGATAATCGCCCCGGGCGATTTCGGCTTCCGCCTGACTGGCCTGGGCGCGGGCGACGTCAGCCGTAACCGTTGCGAAGGCGTGGAGGATGGGATCCAGGCTTGCAATCCGCTGAAGCATCGCCTCGGTCAGATCGACAGGCGAGAGGTCTTGCAACTTCATCGCGTCGGCAGTTTCAAGCAGGGTTTCGTAGTGGCGTTCGGACATTTCCGTTTCCTCGTCGAGATCAAGTTGCCGTTCGTTCGGCCGCGGCCGGATTTCAGATGTCGACGAAGCGTATCCGCAGTTTTAAAATAACGAAATGTGATGTATAAATATATCAAAGATAACGAATTGGTATGATGCTTATGACAGTCCTAGAAGTCGAAGCCGTACGGGCGTTTGTGCTCGTTGCAGATTTCCAGAGTTTCACCCGTGCAGCGGAGGCTCTCGACACTTCGCAGGCGGCGATCAGCATGAAGTTGAAACGGCTTGAGGAGCGGCTTGGCGAAAAGCTGATCGAAAGAACGCCGCGGCAGGTGCGAGTTTCCGCGCGCGGCGCTTCCTTCCTCCAGTCGGCGCGCGATTTCCTTGCGGCTCACGAGCGTGCGATCGCGGAGCTGACGATCGCGCCACGGCGTTTTTCTCTCGGCATCGCCGATCAGGTCGCCGGCACGGAACTGCCGGCCCTTCTGGCTCGTCTTAATAGCTACGATCCGGCTTTGCTGATCGAAGTGCAGATCGAATCTTCCCGCGCCCTACTGGATGCGTTCGATCGCGGTGCCCTCGACGCCGCGATCGTTCGCCGCGAAGACGATCGACGCGACGGCGAGTTGCTGGCTGAGGAGCGCTATGGCTGGTTTGCGACGACAGGCTTCGAGCATCGCGATGGCGATCCTCTGAGGTTGGCATCGCTCGCCGCCTCCTGTGGCGTGCGAAACATCGCCACCCGCGCCCTCGACAGGGCCGGCATGCGCTGGATCGAGGTCTTTCTGGGTGGCGGCATGACTGCGGTGACCGCCGCGGTTTCGGCCGGCCTAGCTGTCGGAGTGCTGGCGCGCCGCATCGCGCCGCCGGGCGTGATCGATGTCGGCGGAAAGTTCTCCCTGCCGTCGTTGCCTTCTTCAGACATCGTGCTGCACTCGGCGCTGACGGACAAGCGATCTCGCGGCGCCCTGAAAACGATCGCTGCTGCATTTCGCGATCATCGCGCCTCAGCGGTCTGACGCGGCCGGTTTCGACCTTCCGCTTTGCAGCAGGTTATTTGGCCGTGGCTGCGATCATGATTTCCTTCGGTCGAATTCCGCGCGTGCTTCATCCAGTTCGGAAAAGTTCTGCTCGGCCCAGCGATCGAGTACGTCGAGCGCGCCGCTAAGGGAGACGCCGATGGGGCTAAGGCGATATTCGACGTGCGGCGGCACGGACTGCATGTCATTGCGGATCACCAGCCCATTGCGCTCCAGCTCCCGCAAAGTCTGGGTGAGCATTTTCTGCGAGATACCTCCGATCTTTCGCAACATGGCGCTGTGGCGCATCGGCCCTTCCGCCAATGCCGGCAGGATCAGCACTGCCCATTTGCTGGCGATCAGTTCTAGCGCATCGCGAGCGGAGCAGGAGGGATCGTAGACGTTGCCGGATTTGTGTGTTGCGGCCATGAGGCAATAGGTACCAAAAGGTGCGTTATTGACCAAGAGTGCCTTTGCGGAAAAGACTGCCCGGCGTAAGCAAGCCGCATCGAGGCCGCCATGAATATACTGATTGTCCTTGCCCATCCCGAACCGCAATCCTTCAACCATGCATTGACGGCCGCCGCCTCGGATGTGGTCAAGGCGCGAGGTGACGAGATCCGCGTTTCGGATCTTTATGCGCTCGGCTTTACGCCGGACGAGCATTCTCGCCATTTCCGGCAGCGCGCCAATCCGGCCCTCTTTGATGTCCAGACCGAGCAGAGGTTCAATGCCGCAAAGGCGTCGCTTCCTCCCGATGTGAGACAACAGATCGAAAATCTGCATTGGGCGGATATCGTGATCCTTCAGTTCCCGCTGTGGTGGTTTGGTATGCCTGCCATTCTGAAAGGCTGGATGGATCGGGTCTTCGTCTATGGCGAACTCTATAGCGGAACCCGGCGCTTCAATACGGGCGTTTGCCTTGGCAAGCGCGCGGTTCTTTCGGTAACGCTAGGTTCTTCTACCGAAGCATGCGGCTGCGACGGGCAGGAGGGCGACACGGGTCTCATGCTTTGGCCTACCAATTACGCGCTTCACTATCTCGGCTTCACCGTGCTCGAACCGCGAACCGTTGCAGGCATTCGCCGGGGATTTAGCGATGAGGAGGCCATAACGCAGCAGCATTTTCTCAAAGAGGCAATCAAGGATCATCAATGCTGGATTGCAGGCTTAGATAAAGCCGCAGTTGTCGCCTTCAACGCCTCGGAGGATTTTGACGACCAGCGCCGTCTGAAGCCTGGCGCACCCGTTTATAACCCGTTTATCCGGCACCGCTTAGCACAGCATAAAGGATGACCTCGAAACGGTATTTCCGGGCCTTGGTTACAGATCAAGATGCAAGAACTGGCTAAAGCCGTTGGCCTTATAATCGGCGAAGGGTAGGCCGGGCTCGAAACCTTTCCTCCTGTAGAGAGCAATCGCCGGCCCGAACTTGTCTCCGCTGCCGGTTTCAAGGCTGAGGCGCTTCATTTCCCGCGCGCGAGCGGTGGAAATGCTCTGGTCCAATATTGCAGTTGCAGCACCCTTGCGAATGAAATTGGGATGCGTGCGCATCGACTTCACTTCGCCGTTGCCGTCCGCAAGCCTCTTGAGCGCTCCGATGCTGGCAATCTGCTCTGCCGACCAGGCACTCCAAAGCGTCACCTCCGGCACGCGAAGGCCAGACAGGTCCAGCGCAAAAACGTTTCCGGCTGGCGAGTCGGCATGCATTCCTGACAAATGCATGCCAGAAGCTCAAGTGTCTGAGGGTGCGTCATGTCGTCTTCGCGAACTATGAGCAATTGCATCTCCATTGTGACGTTGTGGGATTTCGAAGAAAAATCGGCTGCAATGGTCATCACCGTTCGCCCCTTGAGACATAAGGCGAGGACGACCATGCACGCGAACTGGTTGCCGACGATCGGATCCGTTACCGCTCGACATCGTCAGTCAGGTATCACCAGTGGGCCGCAGTCACTGTCGGCCACGAAGGTCGCAAGTAATTCGGCTGGCTCGGTTTTGCTGATATTCTCCGCAAATAGATGCAAGGTTCCAGGCGGTTCGAACCAGGTTTCACCCGCGCGATAAGTCCCCGCCGGGCCGCCGTCAAGCTGCGAGCGGAGAGTTCCCTTAAGCACGAAGGCCGAGACGGAGCCTGGATGGCGATGGCGTGGTGTATAGGCGTCGGGCGGATAATCGACCACTGCAACCGTAATCGATTTGCCCGGCACGTTTGGCAACGGCTCGCAGGAAATGGGTTTCACTGTGGTCTGGGGCCGTCCGACAGCATTTGGATCGGACATCTCGGCCATTTGGTGGTGTGCATGGTCTGGATCGACCCCATCGCCCAAGTTAACGGCAACGGCGAGGAGTGAAGCAATCGCGGTGGCAGTTCCTACACTCATCACAATCAACGGCGGGAGGGGGCTCTTCCAAAGAACCGAGGTGAGGAAAGAAGGGACTGGTCGTTTCAGCATTGGGTGTCTCATCGAGCGACAGTGGTTCCGACTACATCTCCCGAGTTGCGGTTCTCAGATCCGAAACTCCGACGTCCACCCGAGTTCGCGGACAGCTTTTGCGGACGTGATTTTCGGACCCGGTTCGGCAACGTTGTAGATGCCGTGCGTTCCTGCATCTATTGCAAGCAGGGCTGCCCGTGCCGCCGCATCGACGTGCACAGCGAGAGTGGCATCCGGAGCATCTGCACCGGTTGCGGGACCGTAGAGATGCCCATATCGCAGAACGATACCGGTAACGGCCGTAGGCCCTCCAAGCACGGCGGTTTCCAGCGCTACAACACCCGAGACGCTGATGCTGCGAGGCTCGGGCGCCGCAAGATCCAGTGGTGCTGACTCGTCATAAGGCTCTTTTCCGGCGGCATAGGCCCAGGCGATGCTTTGCGCAACGACACGCCCAACACCCGCTGCGATCGCGGCCTGCATGAGGTTGGCGGTCCCCTCGCGGCGGATGCGTGCATTCCGGGCAGCGAATTCGGCCCCTCGCGATGGATCGACGGCCGGTGGCAGATCGGTCAGCTGGTGGATGATCACGTCCGGTTTTGCTGCTACCACCGCGCGCTTCAGCCCATCGGCATCGAAGACATCAACCACAACCGGTCTTACGCCAACGGCTTGGAGGTCGCGCGCCTTGTCGGCCGAACGAGTCGTCCCGAATACATCATAGCCGGCCGCGCGCAATTGCGGCACAAGTCGTTTACCAATCGCGCCTGTGGCTCCCGCCAGAAAAATCGTCTTTGACATGGCATTTCCTTGTTCATCGTTGTCCAGTTACTTTGCCGCCGCTATCATCTAGAAAAAAGGACCGAGATTGAACAAAAAGACTATACCATCGAGCGAGCATCACGCCTTGGTCTTTACGGTTGAGCGACGCTCTGGAAAAACGCTTGCGGACCAGCTGACTCAGTCGATTGAGGCCGCCATTCTGGATGGTCGGCTCTTGGCAGGCGCGCGGCTGCCATCGTGGCGCGATCTTGCAAGCCAGCTCGGGATCGCGCGCGGAACGGTCAAGGTAGCTTACGATAGGTTGATCGACCGGCAACTGCTGGTCAGCCGTGGTCCTGCCGGAACGCGGGTCTGCGACCACCTGCCACCGCGTACGACGGGTGAGCGCCGAAGGCCACCCGACGACCCCTTCCAAACGCTTGGGATGACCACACCCGGCGCGCCGCCGCTTGTGTTTCAGCTAGGAGTGCCGGCACAGGATGCTTTCCCTGCGACCACCTGGTCACGGCTTCTGGTGCAGGCCAGCCGGCAATCCGCCCGGCTGCCGCTGAGTTATCCGGACCCGCGCGGCGAATTGACCTTACGCCGCGAGATCGCAGCCTATCTTGCTGTGGCCCGATCGATTGTCTGTCATGAGGAGCAGATCTTCATCACAACGGGTTTCACAGCGGCACTTGGGCTAATTGCTGACGCGCTCATAGCTGGCCCATGCAAGGCCTGGGTGGAGGATCCGGGCTATCCCCTGGCAAGGGCAGGGCTTGCGCTGAAGGGGATAACGGCGGCGCCTGTCCCGGTTGATAGCGAAGGGCTCGACGTGGCCCACGGCATGGCGCACGCGCCAGACGCTTCGCTTGCGGTCGTGACTCCCGGGCAGCAGGCGCCGCTTGGAATAACGATGTCGCTCGCCCGCCGCCGCGCGCTTCTCGACTGGGCGGCGGCCTCAGACGCTTTCATCATTGAAGACGACTATTTAGGCGAGTTGCAGCTCAACGGGCGCGCCGCGCCGGCCCTGGCATCGCTCGACGCCGAAGAGCGGGTTATCCACGTGGGGACGTTCAGCAAGACGATCAGCCCGGCGTTGCGGCTGGGCTTTTTGGTGGCGCCTCCCCGGCTATTGGACCAAATTCTGCAGCGAGCCATGTTTCTCTCGCCTGCTCCGGCGGCGGTGACGCAGATTGCGGTTGCCTCCTTCCTCGCCGAAGGCCACTTCCTTCGGCATCTGCGCAAGATGCGCCGGCTTTATGCGGAACGGAGTGGTCTTCTCATGAGCATTGTGGGCACGGCGACAAAGGAGCGTAATGGGGGCGGATTGGCGCATATTTTCAATCTTCCGGATGGCGTTGACGATGCCGCCATTGCGCGTCGCGCTCGCGACTTTGGGCTGGGGCCGTCACCACTATCTAGCTGGTATACCGATACGGCCCAAGCGCGGCGCGGGCTGCTACTGGGTGTCACGAACGTGATACCGCAGTCGATCGGTGCAGCGTGGCAGGCGTTGCAAGGAGCCATCGGCGAGTTCGTCGACGGTTGAGCCCCTCGGTCCGTGGTTAAAGGCCGATAGCAGGTAGCTCTGGGACATCGAAATAGCGATCAAGCCTCAGCTCGGAGCTCCGACAAGTGCTGCCGCGGCCTCGCCGGCGCTTTCAAAATAGACTGGGTCCCGATGAAGCAAAACCACCGAAAAAGCACCGTCGAGAAGCAGAATGATCTGCCGGGCGATTAGGCGTGCGTCTTCGGGCAGATGCCGCTCGCTAAGCAGGATGTACAGCCAGTCTTCGACATTCTTCTTGTGCCGGCGCCCCGCGACGATGGCCGGATGTCCAGGGGTTTGTACGAGTTCGACCGAAGTGCGAAGGAAACCGCAACCTTTCCACTTTGGGTGCCCGGCTGCCTTTGCGAGGTTTTGGAAGATGGCCTTGATTTTCGTCGGCAGATCGCCGTCCTTCTCCGCGTACCACGTCTTGAACGTTTCCAGATTGGGCTGGTCGCGCTGCTGCAGATAGGCGGCGATTAAATCGTCCTTGCTGCGGAAGTGATAATAAAGGCCGCGTTTGGTGACCTGCGCCTTCTCCGCAACCGCGTCCACGCTGACAGCGTGGATGCCCTCCTTGTAGAAAAGCTGGGCAGCTGCGGCGACGATGCGATCTCTGGTCGACAGGGGCGACTGACTCATACCCGATAGTATACTCACCAGTGAATATACTCAAGGCTGATGACGATTTATGGTCGGTTCAGACAATGCTCAACCTCGGTCGCTCACATGTTTCATTCTCAATCAGTCGAGATCGTCTGCGCGGACCAGACGCCGCTTGCTGGTGACCTTTGGCTTTCACGCTCGTCTGCGCTTGGTAGGATTATCATCAATCCGGCGACCGGTGTCGCCGCACGATATTATCATCAATATGCGGCGTTTCTGGCCGGGCATGGATTCGATGTCCTGACATACGACTACCGCGGCATCGGCCGCTCGCGCCCGGCTAGTTTGCGAGGCTGCAAATATCGTTGGCGGGATTGGGGCGAACGCGATTTCCAGGCGGCCTTGCGTTTCATGCATGAGAGAGGAGATAGCAATCCTATCTCTGTGGTTGGACATAGCATCGGCGGCTTTCTCCTCGGGCTTGCTACGAGCGTGCCGCTAATCGACCGGGCACTGACGGTCGGCGCACAATATGCCTGGTGGGGTGATTATGCCCGCAAGCGGCGCCTGGCGCTGTTCTGGAAATGGCATGTGGTAATGCCAATCGTCACCTCGGCCTGCGGATATTTTCCCGGGAAGCGGCTCGGTTGGCTCGAGGACCTTCCTGCGGGGGTCGCTTATGAATGGAGTTTTCGACGCCCACGCTTCGAGCGCAGCCATCCACCAGGTGACAGACGGGACGTCTTGCGCCGCGGTGCATCGGTGGAGGCGGAAATCCTTGCCCTGACGGTATCTGACGATGACCTCGGGACGCCGCAGGCGATCCGACGCGCGCTCGATTACTTTACAGGATCGCGGAGAGCGACTGTCATATTGGAGCCCCGGGACTACGGCCGCACCGCAATCGGCCACTTCGGTTTATTTCACGACAGCCACGCAAGCGGCTTTTGGCTGGATACACTCCTATGGCTTCGGGACGGGATAAACCCGTGGCCCAACCGCCTCGCTGGGTGACGGATGTCTCGTCCACATTGACCAAATCAACTCAATCTCATCGGTCTGCCGCGTGAACGTGCCCACCGCCCTCTGCCGCAATGCAAACAAACCAGAAAGGATGTTTAATGCCCCTCACTCACATTGCGCTTCGTTCCGGAAAGTCAGAATCCTATCGGAAAGCTATCTGCGATAGCTTTCACCGCGCCATGACAGAAACGTTCGATGTTTCGGAAGACAACGACTTCATAATCATTACCGAGCATGACGCAGCAAACTTCCGATATGACGCGAATTATCTCGGTATCGACCGCAGTAGCGACCTTGTTTTTATCCAGATCACCGCAAACAACACTCGAACAATCGAGCAAAAGAAAGCACTGTTCAGCCGGGTGGCAACGGCACTTGCTGAAGACCCCGGCCTTCGTTCAGAAGACATATTCATATCCCTCGTAGAGGTCGAGAAAGAGAATTGGTCGCTGGGCAACGGATTAGCGCAATACGCTTGAAAGAGGAGGAAGTTGACAAAGCATTGACCGTCGCGCGGCGATGCCTTCACACTGAAGCTCGGCTTGCAAATGCCGGTCGCAAGCTTTTCGCGCTTTCGCAGGGCGACACCGATCGTGCGGTCGAGATCATCAACTGCGATGTGTCGGGGTTCGATCAGGCCTATGTCGATGCGCTGCGGCGAACGCCGACCTGGCCTGATCTGTGCCGGCTATCGCTGCCTCTGGGCAGCGAACTCTCAGCCATCGCCGAATTTGAGCCGAACTATGCCGGCTACGCCTCGATCGATCGTCCGGTTACGCTGATTCTCGGTGAACAGAACGAAGGCCGTGCTCCTTACGGAACAGCATTCGAACGTTTCGCGAAGGCAATTCCCAATGCAAGGATAGAGCGGCTTTCAGAGGAGGGTCACCTTGCCCACATCAGTAACCCGGCAATCCTGGCCGAGGTCATTGTCCGAGCAATACTGCCATGAGTATCCCGATGGCTCTCAATTTTGAGAAAATGCAGGCGAATGGCGACGATTTCGTTATCATCGATCTGCGCGGCCGGGCATCGGATATCGATCCATCCCTCGTTGCCCGCATGGGCGATCGCAATCGGGGGATCGGTTTCAATCAACTTGCGGCAATCTTGGATTGCGACGATGCCGATGCACGCATCCGCTTCTGGAACCCTGATGGCTCGGCGCTCGACGCCTGCGGAAGCGCGACGCGCGGCGTTGCATCGAAGCTCATGCGGGAGGCGGGCGTCTCGTCCGTGATCGTCAGGACGAACCGGGGTCTCCTGCCTTGCAAGCGGGAAAGCGACGAGCTGATATCGGTCGCCATGGGCAAGCCGCTGCTGGGCTGGCGCGACCTGCCCTTGTCCGGCGAACTGGACACGCTTGAGCTCCCTCTTGCCGGAAGTCCGAGCGCTTGTAGCATGGGCAACCCGCATTGCACCTATTTCGTCGATGATGTCTCGCAAGTGGATGTCGAGACCATCGGGCGCAAGATCGAAAGCCACCCTATGTTTCCGTTGAAGACCAATGTGCATTTCGTCGAGGTCATGGGGCGCGACCGGATTCGGCTGCGAATATGGGAGCGCGGCGGCGGCATTCCGCTCGGTTCCGGCTCATGTAGTTGCGGCGCAGTGGTCAATGGTATCAGGCGCGGTCTTCTCGACGCGGTCGTGCAGGTGGAATGCGACGGCGGCGTTGTCACGGTCCAATGGGACGGCTCCGGCAGCGCTTTTCTTTCCGGCCCGGTCACGCCGGTCTTCAAAGGCAGCTGGTTCGATTGAACGGTTTTCGAAGCGCGCCATTTCATTCTTTGGAAGAGAAAGCGTCACGACATGTTCCAATACACAATCGGCCATTGGGCGACCTTCCTTGCGGCGGCCGTGCTTCTCAATGTGTCGCCCGGGCCGGACATGGCCTTTATTCTCGGCAACACCATCCGAGGCGGAAAGCGGTCCGGCTTTGCTGCGCTTTTCGGTATCTGGAGCGGCACCTTTATTCACGTGCTGATGGCAGCAGCCGGGCTCTCGGCAATCCTGTCGGCCTCGGTGTTCGCTTTCTCGGCCGTGAAGTGGGTTGGGGGCCGTCTACCTGGTATGGCTTGGCTTCCAGGCCCTGCGCTCCGCCGGAGGGGCAAGCTGGATCGCGGCGGAGGCCGGCCTACCGATCACCGCCCGCCTCTATCAACAGGGGGTGCTGGTGTCACTTCTCAATCCCAAGGTAGCGATCTTTTTCCTTGCGTTCCTTCCCCAGTTCGTCGTGAACGGCGCCGGCCCTGTCTGGGCGCAATTACTGTTGCACGGAAGCCTGATCATCGTCGTGGCAGCCTTCATAGAGCCGCCCCTCATTCTCCTCGGCGCTAAGCTGGCGGATAGGCTGCGGCAAAGCCGGAGATTGGGTCTCTGGATGGATCGCTGCCTTGGAACGCTTCTGATCGCACTCGGAATTCGGCTGGCGACCAGTTCGCGTTGGCGGACGAGCCGTGCGATCGCCGCCTGCGGATGGCGGACAGTTCGCCTTCTCTCACGCCGACCGGCCTTGCCGGAATGCAAGGGCGACTTGCAGCGGCCCATGAGAAGCCGGCGTCGAAGTCGCGTATTCTCGCCGGCGGCAGGAGCGGGACCGGGGGAGCGGTCCCAATGAAGACGCATGGCACGAAAAGACACGCATAGGAATACAGAAAAGCGCGCCCAGATCCTGGCAGCGGCGGAGCGCATATTTTTCACGCGCGGGTTCGATCGCACCTCCGTCGATGAGCTGCGGCAGGAGGCCGGCGTCTCCAAGGGCACGATCTACGCATATTTCGAGGGCAAGGAAGCCCTGTTCCGCGCCGTCTGCGAGGCGATCCATGATGGCCTCTTTCAATCGCTAGTCAGCAGGCACCCCGCGGGCAAGGCCGATGCGGCGTGGCTGGTCGGCTTCGGCGTGACATTCGCGCGCTTGATGACCACCGAGCCGGCGATCCTTGCCGGTAGAACCGTGATTGCAACCGCAGACCGTATGCCCGAACTGAGTCGAACCTTCTTCGCAAGCGGCTTTCAAAGAGGTGTAACAATCCTCAACCAAGCGCTCATCGATCGCGGTGATATCCCGAGCCACGACACGCCGCAGCTCGCGCGCTCGCTGCTTGACCTCTTCCTGAGCGGCACACACCGCGAGCGGCTGCTCGGCTTGATGACGGAGCAGGAAGCGCATGCGCGGGTGCCCGAGACCGTCGAGCGGGCCGTTGCCATCGTCTTTTGCGAAACGCAGTCCTTTTGCCGAACGGCAACCGATGCTTGCCATCATCCAACAACCCGTACTTCTGATCATCGCCTATCATTGCGGTGCCGGAAACAAACGGGAGAACAGGAATGAAGCTCTATTATGCACCGGGAGTCTGCTCTATGGCCGCCCATATCGTCGCCGCCGAGGCCGAAATTCCGCTGACGTTGACGAGGGTCGACATTCGCAGCGAACCGCACCGGATCGAGGACGGCCGCAGCTTGAAGCAGGTCAACGAGAAGGGCGTTGTGCCGATATTGGAGCTCGACGATGGCCGCGTGCTGACGGAAGGCGTCGCCATCCTGCATTTCCTTGCCGATCTGAAGCCGGAGGCGATGCTTAAGCCCGCGCCCGACAGTTTCGAGCACTATCGCCTGCATGAATGGCTGACCTTCGTTAGTTCCGAGCTGCACAAGACCTTCAGCCCGTGGCTGTTCCACCCGGAATATGGCGCGCAGGCCGCAGAGGTCGCAAGGGAAAGGCTGCGCGAGCGTTTCGACTTTCTGGACAGGCATTTCGCCTCCGAAAGTTATCTTGTCGGAGGCCGCTTCACTATCGCAGACGCCTATTGCTTCACCATCATGAACTGGTCGAAGGGACGCAATCTCGATCTTAGCCCGTGGGTCAACCTCTCGCATTACCTGTCGACGATCGCCCAGAGGCCGGCGGTATGCAAGACAATGGCCACCGAGGGCCTGCGCAACTAGCGTCGACGGCCGAGCCGGGGCCTCAGCCTGCGGACCGAGCTGCCTCATGCCTTTCTTCGTCCCTGGCCTGGTGCCCGCCGCGCCTTCCCTCCAGCAGCGCGCGGCGCGCGAGCAGGCCGCTGCCCACGTGATCGAAGAAAGCGCGAACGCGCGCCGTGCTGCGCAGATCCTTATGCGTTATCAGCCAGAGTTCGCGGGTAAGCTCCGGCAGCGGTTCCTGAATGCGTTCGATATCGGGTTCGGGATCGCCGAGATAGCAGGGAAGCAGCGCCAGCCCCACGCCCGCCTTCACAGCCATCAGCTGGTTGATGAGGCTGCTCGAACGATAGGCGAAGGCGCGCGGAGAGATGTTCTCGGTCAGCCACATGGATGCCGCGGCAATCGCGCCGCTGTCCCAGCCGACAACGACGTGGTTGGAGAGCGAGGCAATATCCGCGGGATGCCCCCGCTCGGCAAGGTAAGCGCTGCTCCCGTAAAAGGTCCAAGGTGTCGATGCGATCTTGCGGCCGAACAGTTCGCCTTCATGCGGGCGCGTCGCCCGAATGGCGACGTCGGCCTCCCGACGCAACAGATCGAGTTGCCTGTTGTCGACCAGCAATTCCAGTTCGATACCATCGTGCTCGCGACGAAAATCGGCGAGCACCTCGTTGAGAATACGATAGGCGAGCGTCTCTGACGAAGTAATCTTGAGTTTGCCCAGAAGCCTGTTGTCCTGGCCAGCGATGGATCGATCGAGCGTCATGATTTCTGCTTCGAGCCGCTCGGCGGCCATGATCATCTGGACACCGGCGTCAGTGGGGACGTAGCGGTTCATCGTCCGATCGAAGAGCTTGACGCCCCTTCTTTGCTCGAGGGCGTTCAGCCAGCGGAAGATGGTCGAATGGTCGTGGCCAAGATCCCTGGCGGCGCCCACCAGCGATCCGGCACGTCCGATCGCCAGCACAATTCTGAACTCGTTCCAGTCCTTCACGTCTTTCCACCTCGCAAATATGCCAAGCCTTCCAAATTGAGGAATTGCAAAACGGAAAGGCGGGTTTCACAAAAACAGGCGCATCGCCTGTCTTCGGACAGTACCGCCATGGTCCGCACGCGTCTTCTTGCAAAATTGCAAATCCGCCTTTCCGAAAGGAAAGCGCCCCGCTGCTCCGCAATTGCCCAACGGCAAAGCCCGCTTGCCAAACCACAACGAGCGTTGCGGGGCGGACATTCCTATCATCACAGCGGCTGCCGAGTGAAAATGCCGGCAGCCGAAACGCGGGAACCAAGACGATGGAGAATGCGGCAGGCATGGCTTGGATGTTGCTCGTCATATCAGGGGTGCTCGATGTCGGCTGGTCCATTAGCGTGAAGATGGCCGCAGGCTACAGCCGTCCGGGCTGGTCCATTCTTTCCCTCGCCCTGCTCGCCGCCTTCATTTTCTGTCTCGGCAAAGCCCTGCAGACCCTGCCGCTCGGCACGGCATACGCCGTCTGGACCGGCATAGGCGCCATCGGATCTATCGTTGTCGGCATCGTGGTATTCCGCGAGCCCGCAACGGCCGTCCGTCTGTTCTGGCTCGCCGTCACCCTTGGCGGGATCATCGGCCTCAAGCTTTCAAGTAGTTGAGCCCCGTGCGGTCGTTTATGTCATCTAAAAAGGAATGAAGATGCCCAAGCTGAATGCCGACCAGAATTTCGTCTTTTCCAGGCATGAAGAGTTGAAGGCCTTCCGAGACATGCTGCTCATCCGCCGCTTCGAGGAGCGATGCGGCCAGATGTACGGCGAAGGTCTGATTGCCGGCTTCTGCCATCTCTATATCGGGCAGGAGGCCGTGGTCGTCGGAATGCAGATGACGATAGGCGAAGGCGATCAGGTGATCACTGCCTATCGCGACCACGGCCACGCGCTGATGTCGGGCATGGATCCCAGAGTGGTGCTGGCGGAACTGACCGGCCGCATGGCCGGCGCCTCGAAGGGCAAGGGCGGTTCAATGCACATCTTCGATCCCAAGAGAGGTTTCTACGGCGGCCACGGCATCGTGGGCGCACAGGCTTCGATCGGCACAGGGCTGGCATTCGCCAACAAATATCGCGGCAATGATCGCGTCTGCCTGACATATTTCGGCGACGGAGCCTCCAATCAGGGGCAGGTCTACGAAAGCTTCAACATGGCGAAGGTTTGGGGCCTGCCGGTGGTCTACATCATCGAAAACAATCATTACGGCATGGGCACCAGCGTCGAGCGCGCCTCGGCCAATCTCAACCTGTCGCAACGCGGCCTGTCCTTCAACATTCCGGGCGAGCAGGTGGACGCCATGGACGTGCGCGCGGTCCGCGCGGCGGGAACGAAGGCGGTCGAACATGCGCGGGCAGGCAACGGGCCGATCATCCTGGAAATGCTGACCTATCGCTATCGCGGGCATTCGATGTCCGACCCGGCGAAGTATCGTTCCCGCGAAGAGGTCGAAAAGGTCAAGAACGACAACGATCCGATCAACCGCTCCCGCTCCCGCATTCTCGAAGAGGGACATGCGACGGAAGCGGACGTCAGGCTGATCGAAAAGGAGATCAAGGAGATCATCGCCGAAGCAGTCAATTTCGCCAAGACCAGCCCGATGCCGGATCCGCTGGAACTCTATAGCGACATCTATTCGTGACTTCGGACAGCGCGGCCACCGATCGGCGCAAGAAGGATAAAGCCATGACAAACCAAGACGGAAGCTTGATCGAACGGAAGCTGACATGACGCTCGATCAACGGCTTTTGGCGAGCGCCAGGCAATTCCGCGAGCGGCCTGCAATCACGGCGGCCGGTGTCCGGGCTTCCTACAAGGAGTTGTTTTCCGTCGCCGTCGGTGTCTGCGGGCGTCTGGAGGCGGAGGGCGTCAAACCCGGTCAGCTCATTGCCGTCTACGGGGAGCGGTCCTTCGCGACCTACGCCTCGATTCTCGGAATCCTGCTGGCCGGCTGCGGTTATGTTCCCCTCAATGTCGCCTTCCCGGAGGCCCGAAACAGCCAGATTCTGTCGTCCTCGGCAGCGGCAGCGCTTCTCGTCGACCGCAATGTCGCGGACGAGGCGATCCGGCAGATCGGTCCCGCCGCAACCAGCTTGCCGGTCCTGGGCATCGATCCCCCGCCGGAACAAGCGGCAAGCGGAGACGCATTCGATACCTTCGTTTCGCGCCGTGCCCTGACAACCGAAACCATTGCCTATCTTCTCTTCACCTCGGGAACCACAGGCGTTCCAAAAGG
Organism: Rhizobium sp. ERR 1071; assembly: GCF_007828675.1. NCBI lineage: Bacteria > Pseudomonadati > Pseudomonadota > Alphaproteobacteria > Hyphomicrobiales > Rhizobiaceae > Rhizobium > Rhizobium sp. ERR 1071. The sequence continues at coordinate 20,304 of NZ_VITM01000014.1, forward strand.
CGTGCCGATCAGCGCCGGCAATCTGACATCGTATATCGACGCTGTTCACCGGCTGATTCCAATCGATTGCAGCGATCGCGTCCTGCAGGCGGCCGACCTGACGTTCGATCTGTCGGTGCACGATATGATGCTGTGCTGGTTGAATGGCGCCGAGCTCGTCGTCGCCCCGCAGAACGGGGCGATCCTCGCGCCGCGGCTGATCAGAACCCATGAAATAACTGCCTGCCTGATCGTTCCCTCCGCGGCGGCAAAGGCGATCGAACTCGGTCTCGTCTCGCCGGATTCGATGCCATCGCTGAAATATAGTCTTTTCGCCGGCGAAGCATTGCCTGTTTCCCTCAGCCGCAAGTGGCACGTGGCAGCACCAAGCGCCGCGCTCTACAATATGTATGGCCCGACCGAGAGCACCATCCACACATCCCACTACCGCGTCGATCCGCAGGACTTCTATCAGGGATCGGTAACGCCGATCGGCTGGCCGATCGACGGCCAACGGATATCGATCAGGGATGCCGATGGTGGGGAGGTGCAGGCCGGTGATACCGGCGAGATATGGCTTTCGGGCCCCCAGATGACGGAGGGGTATTGGAACGCCCCCGCGTTGACCGCGGAGAAATTCGCGTTTCAGGCCGGCCAGCGCTGGTATCGAACCGGCGATCTGGGACGTTGGGACCCTCAACATGGCATCATTTTCGCCGGCCGCGTCGATCGCCAGGTGAAGATACTCGGCTATCGCATAGAACTGCAGGACGTCGAAGCTGCGTTGGCGAAGGCTGCCGGGACGGAGCAGGTCGCGGCGATTGTCCGACTGAAACAGGAGGGTGGTTCGGACGCGATCATTGTCGGGTTTATCGCCGGCCGCCAGGTATTCACCGATGAGATCAAGGCCGGGCTCCGGGGGCTGCTGCCATATTACATGCTGCCGAGGGAAATGCATTTCATTGCCGATCTGCCCGTCAACGCGAATGGCAAGATCGACTATCGCGCGCTGGAAAAGCTGCATGACAGCCTTCGTATGGCGGCAATCCCTTGAACATCCGCAGACCCATCCCGGCGGTTCTCGCGGTGGTGATCCGCGACGGATTTGTTCTGCTGGTTCGCCGCGCCAACCCGCCGGACGCCGGCCTATGGGGCTTTCCCGGCGGTAAAATCGAATTCGGCGAACCGCTCGCGCAGGCGGCCGTGCGGGAATTGTTCGAGGAAACGTGCGTGCAAGCCGATGCCGGGCCGATCTTCACGGCGGTGGATGCCTTTGACCACAATCTCTATGGAAGCGTTCGGGAGCACTACGTCCTTGTCGCTACGCTTTGCCGCTGGCGGGAGGGGGAACCGATTGCCGGCGACGATGCCCTGGAAGCGGGATGGTACGATATTAGCAGCCTGGACAACGATCTCCTTGTCACAAGCTTCGGGGTTACCGCCGTCGCGCGTCAGGCGAGAGATCTTGCCGCCGAGCTTTACGGAACCGAGGATTGATGCAGTGACGGCGAATCCGGCCGCAACGCGGAAATCCCGCCTTGCACATTCGCAAACTGACCTGCGCGACCAACTCGTCTAACCTCGCCCAAAATAAAAGGAATGATCCATTGCCAATGCAGCTTTACACTTTCTGGCGCTCTAATGCCGCCTTTCGCGTTCGTGTCGCACTCGCCCTGAAAAAACTGGCCGTCGAGGAGATCGAGATCGACATCCTGTCCGGCCGTCAGTTCGATCCAGGCTACGCCGATGTGAATGCCGGACATGCCGTGCCGACATTCGTGCATGACGGGCACGCCATGTTCCAGTCGCTCCCGATTATCGAATATCTGGACGAGATTCAGTCAGAGCCGCGACTGGTTCCGATTGATACGCGGGAACGTGCCTACGCCCGCGCGCTTGCCATGGTTGCCGCCGCCGATGCCCATCCATTGGTCGTGCCACGCGTGCGGGGATATCTCGCCAAGCAGCTCGGTGCCGATGCGGAAGCCGTCAAGTCTTGGTGCAGTCATTGGGCATCGGAAGGGCTCGCGACCTACGAGCGGCTCCTGACCCGACGCCCGCCGGCACCCTTCGCCCTCGGAGAAACGCCGACGATCGCCGACATCTGCATCGCTGGCCAGATCGTGACGGCGGACCTCTACAAGCAGGACCTGTCCCGCTTTCCGCAGGTCGCCGCTCTCGGCAAACGCTGCTTCGAATTGCCGCAATTCGCGGCGGCCCATCCGTTCCAGCATCCCGATTATCGGGACGTCTGAAGCATGGCCGACGATTGATGACGCAAGTCGATGAAGGCGGATCGAAGAGGGGCGTGGGCGTGGACATGCCTGCGTCGCACCGCAATGTTGGGGTGTCTGCGTGTTAGGGCGCCATTGCCTCCCGGCTCGGCGGATAGCCGTGTTTGCGACTGAATGATCGGGAAAAGGCCTCAGCACTACCAAATCCGACGGCTGCGGCGACAACCTTGACGCTCCTGCCGGAACGTAGTTGCGCCCGGCCCAGCGCAAGACGCCAATCCGTTAAGTAGGTGGCCGGCGGCTGGCCGATGGTTTTGGTGAAGGTGTCGATAAAACGGCCGCGCTTCATGCCGGCGATACTGGCGAGATCGCCTATATGCCAGCGCCGCGCCGGGTCTTCGTGCATGGCCACCAGGCAGGGATGAAGCTCTCGATGGGCCAGCCCCGCCAGCAGCCCCGCATGGACCGTGCCGACCGCCAGCGCCTTGCGGATCGCAAGAACAACGACCACCTCGCAGAGCCGCGCATGGATGGTGCCGCCGCCGCAGCGTCTATCGATGCTCTCCGAAACGATCAGATCGGCCAGTCCGCGCAATTGCGGCTCCAGCGCCAGACTGAAGCGCAATTCATCCGGCAGGGCGCCTACAAGCGGATTCAGGGTCTCGCTGAAATCGATGGCCGCCGCCGCCAGCACCGTCATGCCCCGTACGGACATGCCGGCCGAACGCGGCCGGTAGATCAGATGGGTCGGTGCTCCGGCATCTTCGCTATCGACGATCAGAAGGTTGGCGCCCTCGCCGTGGCCGCGATAATCGGCCCGGAGTCCATAGGCTTTGAGGAAGGCCGCAAGGCGATCATGCTTTTGAAGCGTGTCCGAACGTTCGATCATGTATTTTTCTGAAATTCTGCCTTTAATCTGAATAATCTCTTTTCGGCGGCCATTCCAGCCGTGACGGCAATTGTTGATGTGGATTTCATGACAGGCAGTTCCTCCTCCAAATTCGATCAGTCGCGCGCCGATGAATATGGCCGCCAGAGCCGCATTGCGCTGGCAGGATACGATGCCTGTCACGAGCTCTGCGCCTGCATGCTGGCGGCTTCGGCAATAGATGTGCAAGCCCCGCGCATTCTGGTCGTCGGTGCCGGCGGAACGGCCGGCGAAATCATCGCGGCCGCCAGGCTGGAGCCGTCCTGGACCTTCGTCGCGGTCGATCCCTCGCCGTCCATGGCGGAGGTGGCGCGCGCCAACCTCGCGCAAGCCGGGCTCGCTGAGCGTGTCGAATTCATCGAGGGCAGCCTTGCGGATATCCCCGGCGATGCCTCCTACGACGCAGCCATCATGGTCGGCGTTCTGCATCATCTGCCGGGGGAGATCGCGAAGCGCAATATCATGGCCGAACTTGCGGAAAGGCTGAAAGCCGGCGCGCCGCTCGTGCTCGCCGGAAACTATCGCGCCTACAGCTCCGAACCGCTGCTGCTGGCCGCCTGGGCGCAGCGGTGGCGAATGAACGGCGCCGGCCCCGACGAGGTGCGCGCGAAGATGGACCGCATCCTGCAAGGCGCCGAACCGCCCCGGTCCGAAGAGGCGGTCGCCGCACTTATTGCCGACGCCGGCTTCGAGGCGCCGCTGCGATTCTTCTCGAGCCTCTTCTGGGGCGCCTGGTTCACGAGACGAACGGCGACGATGCCGCAACGACACGATTGAAGGGACACTTCATGTCTGAAACATCATCGGCGAAGGAAAAGGCGAACTTGCGAATTTCCTTCCTTCACACGGTCGCGGCCAACCAGCCGCTGTTCGACGAGGCCGCGGTTGCGACGGGCCTGTCTCCTCAAAACATCCGGCACGAATTGCGGGCCGATCTCCGTGAGGCGGTCGAAGAGCGTGGAGCCCTGACCGACGATCTGAGGTCGCAGACGATCGAGCGTCTGCAAGCCCTGGCATCGCAGTCCGATGTTGTTGTGCTGACCTGCGCGACACTCGGGCCGACCGTAGATGGACTTCAGGATGCCGCTATACCAATCCTGCGGGCAGATATGGCGTTGCCGCGTCTGGTTGCGGCAATGAGTGGAAAAATATCGGTTCTGTGCGCGGCGGAATCTGCGCTTGCATCAACGCGTCGCATCTACGAACAGGAGGCGAGGGAAGGAAAAGTCCAGCTGGCTGTCATCCACCTGCCGCAAGTCTGGAACCTTTTCAAGGCTGGCGATCAGGAAGGTTGTCTTGAGGCAATCGCCGCATCAGCCAGAAGCGAATACCAGGCGGGCGCCGATATCGTTACCTTCGCGCATCCATGGATGGCGCCTGCGGCTGCGCTTGTCACGGGTGACAAACGACCACTTGATATACCGCGCGCGGTACTTGAACTGGCGGTGCGACGTGGCCAGGCGCGTAGCGAGCCTACAACCAAGAGCGACGGATGACGGATTGTGGGCGAAATCCAGTGCTTCGTCACATGCATTTCAAAGCTGGGCTGTAGTCATCAAGTTGACGTCTAGTTATTCCGCCGACATGTCGGCCACGCGACATTGACCAACCTCTAGCACCCACTGTCTTCAGGGTCGCACACCGATCAAGAGGAGTAACCAAATGAAGATCGTCGCTATTAAGGATCGACTGATCCCCGTTTCGCGATATGCCGATACGGTGTCACGAGGGACGACTCTAACAACTAGCGTCGTAGCGATCGAGACCGATGTCATTCGTGAAGGTCGCCGCGTCGTTGGTTACGGTTATGCATCAGTCGGCCGTTTCGGGCAGAGTGGGCTGATCCGCGAGCGCTTCGCTTCGCGTCTGCTGGAAGCGGACCCTGATGAGATTATTGGTGAAGACGGCAATCTCGACCCCTTTCGCGCTTGGAGGGTGATGATGGCTGGTGAAAAGCTGGGCGGGCACGGAGAACGATGCGTCGCCATCGGAACGCTAGACATGGCGATCTGGGACGCTGCCGCCAAGATTGCAGGATTGCCGCTCTACAGGCATCTCGCGAAATGTCTCGGTCGCGACGTTTTCTCGTCGCCCCGCGTTCGTGTCTATGCCTCAGGTGGCTATTTATATCCATCTGACGATCTCGCGAAGCTTTCGGACGAAATTCGCCGCTTTGTCGATCTCGGATATCAGCAGGCCAAGATCAAGATCGGCCAGACAAGCCTTGCACAGGATCAGTTGCGCATCGAAATTGCTTCACGGCAATTGGCAGGCCCAGAGAGCCTTTCAGTCGACGCGCTCAACGCCTACGACGCTGTTCAGAGCTTAAGGGCTGCAGCAATGTTGGCGCCGTTCCAGCTTAATTGGTTTGAAGATGCTTGCGACCCGCTCGACTTTCGGACGCAATCTCATCTGGCCAAAGTCTACGAGCCGGCTGTTGCTGCGGGCGAAGCGCTGTTTTCGCTGTCTGAAGCAAAGCTGCTTGCTGAGCATGGTGGATTGCGCCGTGGCAGAGATGTTCTCGTTTTCGATCCTGTCCATTGCTATGGACTTCCGGGCTACCTGCAAATCGTCGAACTCTTCACATCGCTCGGATGGTCGTCCAATGCCTTTTGGCCGCACGGGGGACATCTCTTTGCGCTTCACGTGACCTCGGCGCTGGGTCTTGCTGGCGCTGAGGTGACCCCCTTCGCGTTTCACCCATTTAATGGGCTTTTTGAAGGCGCGGTAGTTGCCGAGGGTCACACGAACCTTCCAGAAATTCCAGGTATCGGTTTTGAATTGGCAAAGCTGGCGTGGCGGGAATTGAGATCATTGTCTGATGCGTAGGTCGTCAGGGACTATATGCGTACGCGCCATCGAGAAGCAGGGTAAACCTGTCTGATGAACCCGCTCGCTTTCGAGTTTGTGCAGCGCGTTGGGTAACTTCGCTATACGGCGGCCAATTGCTTCCTCGACATCAGCGGTCCCCCTAATCCCGAAACCGCATCCTAGTTTCATAAATGTCCTTTATGCCGCAGAGCCGAATTTTCAGCGCCTTGGGCAGTCCAATTTGGGAGCCAACGGTTCGAATCTACTCAAGAGCTGCGACAACGAGCTGATCCACGCGCCGAATGCCACCTGGCCGCATTGCGTGACTTCTTCGAACTCCCTTTAGGCGAAGCGCGGTAATCGCAGCGAGAGAGCCCGCCGGACGGCGGGACGGTCCTCGCCATGCAATCAAAGGCGTACGTCCGGAATACCGGCCCTTCGCCTGAGGAGACAAAGTCGAGGACCTCGGTTCATCGCCGGCCCGGATCAGGCGGCGGAAATTGCGGGAGCCGTGAACTCTTCGACCTTGCCGCCGGTATAGCCCGGACGAGCGCCCTCGAGGACGTTGTAGGGGAAGGCCGTCGGGATCGCGCTGACCTGATCCAGGCGCGCGATCTGCTCCGTCGACAGAGTGACCTTTGCGGCGTCGAGGTTCGACTTGAGCTGCTCGACGGTGCGGGGACCGATGATCGGCAGCGTGCCCTTGGCAGCGACCCAGGCGATCGCGGCTTCACCTGGCGCGACGTCCAGCTCGCTCGCGACTTCGATGAGGGTATCGAGGATCGCCGTGCGCTGCGGCGAATTCTCCTGCTGGAAGACGTTGCCGCCCATTCCTTCCTTGCGGCCGGTTTCGCCCTGGCGGTACTTGCCGGTAAGAAGGCCGCCGCCAAGCGGCGACCACGAGACCATACCGAGGCCGAGCGATTGGCCGGCAGCAAGCAGCTCCTGCTCACTGGAGCGGACTACCAGGCTGTGCTCGAACTGGAGGCCGGCAATCGGAGCCGCACCGCGCAGCTCCGCGATGGTGACGGCGCGCGCGGCACGCCACGCGGGGAAGTTCGACAGACCAGCATAGAGGACCTTGCCTGCCCGAACGAGGTCGTCGAAACCGCGCACAATCTCTTCGGCCGGCGTCACACCGTCCGACATGTGAACGAACAGAATATCGATATAGTCGCTCTTAAGCCGCTTCAGGCTGTCCTCAACCGAAACGACCATCGCCTTGCGGCTATTGCCGGTGACGAGGATGCTGCCCTTTGCGCCGGCGGGCATCGTATACTTGGTGGCGACGACGAAATCGTCACGACGGCCGACCAACGCATCGCCGATGATTTCTTCCGATTGACCGCCCTGATAGACGCCCGCCGTATCGATGAAGTTGCCGCCTGCATCTGCATAGGCGTCGAGGATGCGACGGGATTCATCGCGCTCCTGACCATAGCCCCAGCCCGTACCGAGCATGCCGGTGCCGAGCACCAGCTCGGAAACGCGCAGACCTGTGTGCTGGCCGAAAAGTTTGTAACGCATGCCTGTTTCTCCTTTGGCATATTTTAATTGCGATCGCAATGTATCGCGATTGGCAGCACTACTTGACTTTAATTGTGATCGCAACTAAAAAATTCGACAGTTTGAACCGGAGAGTTTTTCATGCGTGTTTCCAAGGAGAAGGCGGCGGAGAACCGCGACGCGCTTCTCTGCGCGGCCAGCCGTCTCTTTCGGGAGCGGGGGATCGATGGAGTAGGCGTAGCAGAGGTCGCCAAGGAAGCGGGGCTCACGCACGGCGCGCTCTACGCGCATTTCAAGTCGAAGGATGAGCTCGCCGCAGCGGCATTTTCACATGGCTTCGCCGCCAACATGGATGCCACGCGTGAATGGATCGGCGACCGACAGTTGGCGTTCGAGGAACTGCTCGACGGATACCTTTCTCCCTATATGCGCGAGAAGGTGTCCGACGGTTGTCCGATGGCCGCGTCCGTCAGTGAAATCAGCCACCATGACGAGGCCGTCAGCGAGAGTTTCACCAGCGCGTTCCTGACTTGGGCTGCAATGAACGAAGGCTCTCTCGAACCTTCGATCCCCGAGGGCGACCGGCGAAGACTTGCGCTCGCCGCTACTGCTGCTGAAATCGGCGCTCTCGCCATTTCGAGGGCTGTGGCCAAGGCAAACCCTTCGCTATCGGATGAGGTGCTTGAAGTTGTCCGAGCCGCCTTCGCTGACGCCCACGAGGTCGTAAAGACGCGATCTAAATAACCCTCTGCGCGAGCGCGCAGCCGCATTCACGCCCAGCACTGACAGCGCCGCCGCAGATTATCAGCGCGCGACCGATGGCGCTTGCGCTGAACACACCAGCTGGAAGGAGCTCGAATGACCGACACTCAGCACTCTCGAACACACACACCTGCCACAAAATGGAGAAGTAAATCATGGCTCAGAATCTGCAAGGCAAAGTCGCGCTTGTGACGGGCGGCAGTTCCGGTATCGGGTTGGCCGCTGCGAGGCGGCTGGTTGCCGAAGGCGCATTCGTGTTCATCAGCGGCCGGCGCAAAGCCGAGCTCGACAAAGCAGTCGCCGAGATCGGCAATGGGGTCGCCGCTATCCAAGCCGACTCGTCCCATGTGGGCGATCTTGATCGTCTCTATGAGGAGATTCGAGCGTCTAAGGGGAAGCTAGATATCCTGGTCGCAAACGCCGGTATTTTGGAGAAGGCGACGCTTGGCGAGATCACTGAGGGCATGGTCGATCGTCTTCTGTCGGTGAATGTGAAAGGGACGATCTTCACCGTCCAGCAGGCATTACCATTACTCAGCGACGGCGCATCGATTGTGCTGACCTCGTCGGTTGTCGCGAACAAGGGCCTGCCGGGCGGCAGCAGCGTCTATGCCGCGACCAAAGCCGCTATTCGCGCTCTTGCTCGTAACTGGATTCTCGACCTTAAGCCGCGTGCTATTCGCGTGAACGTCGTTAGCCCCGGGCCGATCGAGACGCCCGGCCTTAAGGGCGGCGCCCCAGCGCAAGTTTCGGCTGACGCCTACCTCGCGGCGCTTTCTCAGCATGTTCCAGCCGGCCGCGTCGGCAACCCGAACGAGATCGCCAACGTCATCGCCTTTCTCGCTTCCGATCAGGCAAGCTTCATCACAGGGGCGGATATCCAGGCCGATGGCGGTTTCGCTCAAATCTGACGGTATTTGCTGGAGCGCCGGGTGCGTTCATCGCCTGCTCGGCCGCGTACGGGTCTATGGAAAGCCCGGGGGCGCAGGTGTCGCGGCTATCTGGACAGCAGTTCTGTCAGCTCATCGGCGCTGGCCTTGCCGATGCCGTCGCTTATGGGGTCTTGTTTCTCGCCAATCCCGACCTCGTCGCGCGGTTCGCAGATGACGACGAGCATTTCAACAGATCCCGGGCTGGCCGATATCTTTTTGGTCGCTGTGTATTCAGCCATCGAGACCCGCAGCCTCTTGGGATGCTGGCGCAACGACTGGTCTGTGGCTCGCGTTTCGGAACTCTCGCGGTGAAGCACCAGTTATGCGCTTGAACGCATTGCTGAAGCTGCTCTCCGACGCGTACCCGACCGTGGTTGCTATCGAGGCGACAGGTTGTCTTGCCTCCTCCCGCAGGGCTCGTTCCGCCAATCGCATGCGCCAATTTGTGAGATATGTCAGCGGTGCGACCCCGGCTACGGTCCGGAAACGCTCAGCGAACGTCGTTCGTGACATCGCGCATGCTTCGGCGAGATCCTCAAGGTGCCAGGATCGTGCTGGGTCGGCATGCATCAGCCGGATAGCAGGCGCAATGCCTGGATCGGTCAAGGCCCGCAGCCACCCAGTTTGCTCGACGTCGTTCTGTGCAAGGTGGGCGCGCAGGATTTCAATGAACAGCAGTTGAGCGAGTTGAGCCGCGGCCAGTTCGGCGCCCGGCAGCTTATTGGCCCGCTCCTTCGCCAGGCGATCCAGAAGCCATTTGAAGGTCGCTGCCTCAGGACGATCGGCCTGAACATGGATCCAGGGCGGCAATACGTCCGCGAGGACCCGGCCGCTCGTCGGGTCGAGCAGCACATGGCCGCCGATATGCGCGAACTCTCTCCCGTCACCAATCTGCACGTCGGTCTTTGCAGCCCCAGAAAATAGGCTCATCGCATCGACGGGAGGAAGAGACGGATCGCTGGAGAGCTCAAAGGCCAGCGGCGCGGACAACAATCCGACATCGCCCGCGCAGAAATGGATCGCTTGCTGCCCATCAAGCGTGACCCAGCAACTACCCTTGAGCACCGCAAAGAACTTGATTGTCTTGGGGACCGGGAAGCGGATTGCCCATGGTCCGCCAGCGGTGAAGCCGCCTGTCACCAGCGTTTCCGCACGGGTTAGCTTTAGAATATCGGAAAAAGGTTCATTGGCCATCGCCGGATTGTCGCGCAAGTATTACGGACTTTCAAGCATTCTAAGTACCGGCCGTGCGAGATATGACGGAGCCTCCACGGAGGTACTGATCATGACATTGAGCAAACGTCGGCTGGGAACACAAGGATTGGAGGTCGGCGCTGTCGGCCTAGGCTGCATGGGCATGAGCCAATCCTATGGCCCAGCAGATGAGGCCGAATCCGTTGCCACGTTGCACCGAGCGATAGATATCGGCTGTGATTTCTTCGACACCGCCGAAGGCTACGGCCCCTATACCAACGAAGAGCTGCTGGGACGCGCCTTTCGCGATCGGCGCGAAAAGGTCGTTATCGCGACCAAGTTCGGCTTCAAGTTCGAGAACGGCCGCCAACTCGGTGCGCAGACCGACAGCCGCCCCGACGCTATCCGCCGTGCTGTCGAGGGATCGCTGCGCCGGCTCCAAACCGATCACATCGATCTTTTGTACCAGCATCGCATCGATCGGAACGTGCCGATCGAGGACGTCGCTGGCGCGGTGGGTGAACTGGTGCAGGAAGGCAAGGTGCGCTTCTTCGGCCTATCTGAGGTGGGTGCCGCTACACTGCGACGCGCCCATGCCGTCCATCCTGTATCTGCTCTGCAAAGCGAATATTCGCTCTGGGAGCGCAATCTGGAAGTCGATGTGATCCCGGCAATGCGCGAACTTGGCATTGGTCTGGTGCCGTTCGCACCGCTCGGTCGTGGCTTCCTTACCGGTGCGGTCAAGCGGGCTGAGGAATACCCTGCCAATGACACCCGTCACAACGACGAGCGATACCAGGGAGCAAACTACGACGCGAACATTCGGGCCGCGCAAGCCGTGTTCACCCTTGCGAATGCCAAGGGCGCCAAGCCCGGCCAGATCGCGCTGGCGTGGCTGCTGCACAAGGGCGGCGACATCGTCCCGATCCCGGGCACCAAGCGGCACGCCTTTCTGGAGGAGAACGTCGCATCGGACGTGGTCCGTCTATCCGACGAGGATATGCAGACGCTCGACCAGACGCTGGCAACGGGAACGGTTGCGGGCAATCGCTATCCGGCCTGGATCATGGCTGGGATCGACCGTTGAGCGCCAACAACCCGGAGAAGGAAATGAACGACGATTTGGTATTGGTAACCGGCGGCAGTGGGTTCATCGCGCAATATTCCATGCTGGCGCTCCTCCGGGCCGGCTATCGGGTGAGAACCACCCTCCGGTCGATGTCGCGCAGGCAGGAAGTGCTCGACAATCTGAAGACCGGTGGTATCGAACCGGGCGACCGCCTGTCATTTATCCAGGCGGACCTCATGTCCGACGCTGGCTGGCCTGAGGCCGTGAGCGGCTGCAGCTACGTCATCCATGGAGCCTCGCCAACACCATCTGGCGATCAGGTCCGCGAGGAAGACTGGGTGAGGCCGGCGGTCGATGGCAATCTCCGCGTGCTGCGGGCCGCGCGTGATGCAGGTGTAAAGCGGGTGGTGCTCACCTCGGCATTCGGCGCAATCGCCGGCGGGCGCTCTAAGCCACGCAGCCGCCCCTTCGACGAGACTGACTGGAGCGATTTGGCCGGCAACATCGCGCCGTACCAGAAGTCGAAGACGCTCGCCGAGCGTGCGGCCTGGGACTTCATTGCCCGGGAAGGAAACGGTCTTGAGCTTGCAACTGTCAATCCAACGACGGTACTCGGACCAGCACTCGGCCCTGACTATTCACATTCAATCCGGCTGATCAAGAACATGCTCGATGGCCAGCCGGGTTGCCCCAAGATCAACACCTGCGTGATCGATGTCCGCGACGTCGCCGATCTTCATTTACGTGCGATGGTCGGCCCTGCCGCCAAGGGCGAGCGTTTCCTCGCCGCGAGCGGCAATAGCCTTTGGTTGGTCGACATTGCCAAATTGCTGAAGGCGCGCTTCGGTTCGGCCGCGCGCAAAGTGAACACACGTGTATTGCCCAACTGGTTTATCCGACTCGTAGCCGTTTTCAACCCGGCAATGCGCGGGATCATCTGGCAACTCGGTGCCGACATGAACGCCAGCGGACGAAAAGCGGAATGCCTGCTCGGCTGGAAGCCGCGCTCACGCGAAGAGGCGATCATCGCGACAGCCGAAAGCCTCGTTCGCCTGAGGTTAGTCGGCTGAACCATACGGCGATGGTGTAAGCCGCAGTTTGTCGCGCTCCGCCTCGGACCGATTTAGGTTTGCTGCGATAATACTTGCGATGCTCCTGGCCTGATCGAACTCGCGCTGACTGGAGACCTTCTTCACATTCAAAAAGCGTACACGATTCAGATCAGCGGCTGCGCGTTGATTTTCTGCCTGCGGATGCGTCACCCCGGCCTCTGCGTATAGTCGTAGACGCTGAACCGAATGAAGCTTGGAGTTGTGAATTTACACATATTTAATACTTAACCCCCAGAACCTGATGTCTGAACGTGGTTGGAGATTTAAGCTTGCCATTTTCCCGCGCCTTTGCTCTCAGCAATCCTTTAGAAGAGGCTCCCGATTTAAGATCGCTGCCCACCCGTCGCCAGGTTGTTTCGCATCCATTTATTGAGAAGCTGCGCGGAGCCGTCTCGTTTGATTTCTTCGCAGTGTCAGGCCTTGACCTCGATGGCTACCGGTTCGGGAGCGGACACTCGATCGACACCGACGTGCCGCCAGCCTTTCTCGACGCCTATTACGGGGATGATCTCCTGAAATCCGATCCGTTCGTGATGGCATCGATGTCGGCTGCAAAGGTTATCGTTGAGGAGGAAGTCTATGCCAAAACACCTCCTCCTCAAAGGCTCCAATACCTTGCCAGGACCTTCGGTGTGCTCAATCGTACGCTCTTCCCGATCCGACGCGGCGACGTGGTGTTCGGCGCCGTCACGTTCTCTCGTACGTCGCCTTTCTCGGGGGCCGAAATCGAGTTTCTGAGCGAAATCGCCGAGATCACGCACCGTGTGCTGACCCGACCTATCATGGACAAGTTCTCCGCACAGGCCCTGAAACTGATCGAGGGCGAGATCAGGTGCCTAAGATTTGCAAGCCTCGGCAAGACGACGGACGAGATCGCCGCGGCGAGCGGTTATACACCTGATACCGTCAATAGCTACATGAAGGCCGCTATCCGGAAGCTCGGTGCGGACAATCGCGTTCACGCGATCGCTGAGGCGATCCGACGCGGGCTAATTTCCTAGCTTACGATTCGACGGAAGTGGTGTGATCGCGTTCGCTGCCTCAGCGAGGCGGCCTTCGAACGCGCTTTGCAACCTTGAGGGGGTTTGGACTTGAGCAGAATGTACACCTGCTGAGCGAATGCTCATGCGCGCCCACCGAAATTAAGGTTTCGTTGGGTGTTTGACCCTAGAAATAGGGGGCCGGGAGGAAGGGTTGTCACAATATCGATCAGCCGGCTGACCTGTAACCGAAAGCCACGGCCTCTAAGTCCAACAGAACCTGATCAGCGGACACGAGCCCTCGGCAGACATGGAGCGCATCTTGGGTATTATGTCTTTGGGTTTCTCATCCGACGCCGGGGCCGTGCTCGCTGCAATGAGCAAGTCGCAAGCGATCATCGAGTTCGATCTCACGGGAAAAATTCTGTCTGCTAATGCGAACTTTTGCGCGGCGCTCGGTTATGAGCTGAGCGAAATCGTGGGCCAACATCATCGGATGTTCGTCGATCCAGCCGAGGCCTCGAGCGCCGAATACCGCCAGTTCTGGAGCGATCTGGCCGCTGGCAAGTTTGACCAGCGTCAATACAAGCGCATTGGCAAAGGCGGCAAGGAAATCTGGATCGAGGGCTCCTACAACCCCGTCTTCAAGGGCGGTAAGCCGTACAAAGTCGTCAAGTTTGCAACTGACATTACGACCCAAAAGCTGAAGAGCGCCGAGGATGCCGGAAAACTGGACGCGCTGTCGCGCGCTCAAGCCGTGATTGAGTTCACACCTGCGGGCGAGATCCTGACAGCCAACGAGAACTTTCTCAACACTCTCGGATACCAGCTGTCGGAGATCAAGGGAAAGCACCACTCGATTTTCTGCGAATCCGCCTACACCAACAGCGACGACTATCGCAAATTCTGGACCCGGTTGGCGGGAGGAGAGTTTGTTGCAGATGAGTTCATGCGCCTGGGCAAGGGCGGAAAGAAGGTCTACATCCAAGCCTCGTACAATCCGATCTTCGACATGAACGGCAAGGTCTTCAAGGTCGTCAAGTTCGCGACGGATGTCACGAAACGCGTCGAAAACGTCGACCAGCTCGCATCCGCTCTACAAGCACTTGCAGACGGCGATCTTACCCAGCAGCTCAGCACGCCCTTCTTGCCGACGCTGGAGAAGCTCCGGTTGGATTTCAACAGCGCTGCCTCCAAACTCCGCTCGGCCATGGAAACGGTATCGCAGAATGCCGCGGCCATTGCCGCCGCCTCGCAGGAAATCCGAACCGCTTCCGATGATCTCTCCCGCCGCACGGAGCAGCAGGCTGCTTCCGTCGAGGAGACGGCCGCCGCTCTCGAGGAGATCACTACTACCGTATCTGGCTCGAGCAACCGGGCTCAGGAAGCTGGCCAACTCGTGCGCAGGACGAAGGAGAATGCCGAGCGCTCCGGCCTCGTGGTTCGACAGGCGGTTGAGGCGATGGGTAAGATCGAAGCCTCAGCATCGGAGATCGCCAATATCATTGGTGTGATCGACGAGATCGCGTTCCAAACAAATCTTCTCGCCTTGAATGCGGGCGTTGAAGCCGCTCGCGCCGGCGACGCCGGCAAGGGCTTTGCGGTTGTCGCACAAGAGGTTCGTGAGCTTGCTCAACGCTCTGCCAAGGCCGCGAAGGAGATCAAGGATCTGATCGGTACGTCCAACGGTCATGTCAAGAACGGTGTTGCTCTCGTCGGCGAAACCGGCAAGGCTTTAGAGGAAATCGTAGGGCAGGTTGTCCATGTCGACAGCAACGTCGGGGCGATCGTAGACGCCTCCCGCGAGCAAGCGACAGGTCTGAAAGAAATCAATACGGCCGTCAACACGATGGACCAAGGCACGCAGCAGAACGCTGCTATGGTCGAAGAGACATCTGCGGCCGCCCACGGTCTCGCCAAGGAGGCTGACGCCCTGTTCCAACTTCTGTCCCAATTCAATATCGGCGGGGTGCAATCCCAGCGTTCGACTCCAAGGGCTGCATCTGCCACATCTCGACCGGTTGGCAATCCGGTGCGTCAGATGACAGCCAAGGTCGCGCATGCGTTCCAAGGGAGCGCCGCCGTTAAGGGCGGCGACAGCTGGGAGGAGTTCTGATGACGCGCTTGAGCACCAACATGAACGGTCAAACGACGCTGGACATCATTGCATTCCAGCTCGGCGAGCAGACATTCTGCATTCAGACGACGTCCGTTCGCGAAATCCGCGGATGGGCAGCCTCGACGCCACTGCCACACACGTCCGATGAAGTTCTCGGTGTGATCAACTTGCGCGGAACAGTCATTCCGACAATCGATCTGGCCCGCAAGCTTGGGATGCGGTCAGGCGAAACGACCGAGCGCAGTGCGATCGTGGTGGTGGAGGTGCACGGAAAGCCGATGGGACTTGTTGTAGACCGGGTGACCGACATGCTCTCCGTCACCGCGGATCAACTTCAGCCGCCGCCGGACATCATCGGCTCCGTCGATCGATCCTGTTGCGAAGGGATCATCACGCACCCATCGGGAATGATTTGCTTCCTTCATTTGACGAACATGTTCGCACCGGGGGATGAGAATATAGCAGCATAGATCGTTCGCAGCGGCGTCGTTCACGCCTGTCTTCTGCTCCCTCAGCACCGCAATCATTTGTCCGTCCTTTAATGACGAACCTTAGCGTATCACTAGATGAAGAGAGTGCATTGAACCATGTCTAGCTCCGATCGGGAACCGATGAGTGAACGCCGAAAATTTGCCAGAACGCGTGCTCTTAAAGGAGCTCGGATTTTCTACGGCAATGGCCCGCTGACCCGAGATTGCGCCGTGAGGAACCTTTCCACAAACGGGGCGAAATTGGTTATGCCAAGTACCGCAGGTATCCCGGACAGTTTCGAGCTTGCGTTCGAAGATGGCGCTCGGAAAAACTGCGCTGTTCGTTGGCGAAAACTGACGGATATCGGAATCGAGTTTGTCGGCGAAGCCTGATCGGCAGCTATTCATTGATGGTTTGAGCACATTAGCGCCGACGATAGACACAGGCAATGTCAGTTATACGACTGGAGCCATGCGAAGGGATTGCGATTGAAATCAAGCTGCCGCGCCGGTCACAGCCTTCGACTGCGCTATAGCGCGGATTCGATGAATGTGTATGGCAAGGGCGGAGTGCTTCTGGTGGGACGGGACGAAGTGATTTCTGATTGCTATTGAGTATCGCGAGATACTCATTTGGCGGTGGTTGCTTTCGCCACGATCCACGCGTGATGTAGGCGAGATCGCAGTCGTCCAGAGCCGCGACTGGTTGACCACGAGATTGCCGATCGTCGTCACGATGACGTCCTCACCGGGAGACTGGAACTCCCGGCGATAGATCGGTCCGCCCGCCATACTTAGTTGGACGCCCTGGTGAAGCGCGAGGTCCGACAGAGCTTCGATAACCGCGACCGCAGGCTCCAAGATCAAGGTAGGGCCCAATCTGCAAACAGTTCATCTCTTCGACAATTCGGGAATAGCGATCCGTTGAAGGTCGCGTGGTGCGCCAAGACACCGGATATGAGAATCTCTGTCGCCTAGCTCAGCGTTTCGCCACCAGATATCTCCATTTGCGATATGCAATTAAAGGCAGATTGCGCGGCATCGCCAAAACTACAATAGCGCAGCCGATATGTTATCACGGCTGCGAACTGCAAGTATCCGAGGATGGGAGTGTTTGAATGCGAGGACCTCATGCTCTTCGTTGAAGCAAAAGTCTGTCACGTTCGCAAATTGTAGAAGAAAATTCCAAATAGCGGTCGGTGTTCGCAAAAGATTCAACAATAGCGGATACGGGAGCGTCGACGAACAACCTTTGGTGTTGAATGGCTACTCAACTGGACCTCCCGACTGTCCTCTTCCTGCAGAAGACGTCCTATATAGCGGGTGCTATGACCTTAAGCTATCTGCGGCTAACCTCCACCGAGAGCCCAGGGGTCGGGCTTCTCGCGGTGAGCTTCTTAGTCCTTGCGGCGGGCGCGACGTTGGCAGGATATGCAGAACTTTATCCGGCGCTTTACGGGGCTCTCAGCCTCATCAACATCGCATTGGCCGTGTTGGGATACTGTCTTTTGAGCTTGGCATTCGTTTTGATCAGCAATCCGGCCCGCACGTTCAATCTATGGCTTATATTCGTGCCGGCAGTTGGGACTTTGGTGGCGGGACTGATAACGGATTTTCATCTGAACAATACCTACCGGGCAGCAACCTTTACATTACTTGGTTGTTTGACCATGGCTGCGGCGGCAGGGATCGTGTACCGCGACGCGTCTCACGAGCCGCTACCGATCCGTAAACTGGTTGCCGGAATACTTGCGGCTTCCAGCATGCTCTCATTGATCATGGGAACGGAGTTCTCCTTTCACACTTTCCCACTACTGGGTGTGGTCGACGGCTTTTCTCTGATGATCCTGTCCAAGTTTGTGCTTGCCATTGCAATCGTGATTTTCATAAACGAGCGCCAGCACGTCGCGATTAAAAATCTGGCTGATCGCGACCCTCTGACAGGGCTCTATAATCGTCGCTCATTTAATGCGAAAGCACCAAGCGAGCCACAGGAGGGCGACGCCGTTCTGTTTCTGGATATAGATCACTTCAAACAGCTGAACGATCGTTTCGGACACGCCATCGGGGATCAAGTTCTTTCGATGATGGCGCGGGCGGTAGAGTCGATCTTGCCGGCATCGGCTTTATTCGCACGCCAAGGTGGGGAAGAGTTTGTCGTTTTCCTTCCGGCAAGCGTGGGAGATGCCGTACTCCATGCGGAGCGGATCCGCAAAACAGTGGCAGACCTTCGCTTTCCGACCATCGGCGCCGACCTCACGGTGACCACAAGCGTCGGCATTGCGAGAGCAGGTCATCAAGGGGATACCCTCTCGGATCTTTGTCGCGAAGCCGACCGAGCACTGTACCTGGCGAAAGCTCGTGGGCGAAATCGGGTGTGTGACGCTGACCGTGAACAGGCTTGGGTATGAAATTCACGTTCAGTTCGACGCAAGGAACGAGATATCCTGAAAATGATCGCGGGCTCTGGTTCACCTGTATGCGGCGCGATTCATGCAAAGTTCCATAAATTAGACTATGCCGGATCGGATTGTAGCGGCTATTTAGTAATGCGACAGTTGGGCCAGTTAGAGATGCGACAGTCTTGCCTCTCGACGCACTGGTCAAAGCCAACGTCGGGAGCAAGGATGACGACCTTCAGCCTGGTCGAGACCATGAGCGGTCGGAGTCGTCATGTCCTTTATGATCACCATGTCGCAGAAAGAATTGCATCGCCTCGAACTCATCCAGAAGATCCGCGACGAACGCCTGAGCGTTGTCCAGGCTGCCGAACAGCTCGACCTCAGTCGAAGTCAGGTCCATCGGCTGCTGCAGGCCTATGACCGGGATGGTCCGGCTGGCCTTGTTTCCAAGAAGCGATCGCGCCCGAGCAACCGGCGCCGTAGCGAGGCGTTTCGCAATGCGGCGCTGGATCTGATCCGCGAACGCTATCTGGATTTCGGTCCGACGCTGGCACGTGAGAAGCTGATCGAGTTGCATCGGATCTCTGTCGCCAAGGAGACGCTGCGACAATGGATGACCGAGGCTGGTATCTGGGTCTCGCGCAGAGAACGCAAAAAACGGATTTTCCAGCCACGCGGCCGACGTGATTGCTTTGGCGAACTGGTGCAGATCGATGGGTCTCATCATTGTTGGTTCGAGAACCGCGGCCCCAAATGCGCCCTACTCGTCTATATCGACGATGCCACTGGAAAGCTCTTACATCTTCGCTTTGCTGGCTCGGAGAATACGTTCGACTATCTGCATGCGACGAAGGCTTATCTGCAGCAATGGGGCAAACCGCTGGCCTTCTACATTGACAAGCACGGCGTCTTTCGTTCGACCCATGCGTCGGAGAAGGACCGGACGAGCGGCCTGACACAATTCGGCCGGGCGCTTTATGAGCTGAACATCGACATCATCTGTGCCAATACCCCGCAGGCCAAAGGCCGTGTGGAACGTGCGAACCAGACATTGCAGGATCGGCTGGTCAAGGAGATGCGGCTTCGCGGCATCGACACGATCGAGGAAGCCAACGGCTATGCGGCTGAGTTCATTACGGATTTCAACGCACGTTTCGGCAAACAGCCGCGCAATCCGAAGGACATGCACCGGCCGTTGGCCGATCACGAGAACCTTGATGGCGCCATGTGCCGCAAGGAAGTCCGCACGCTGTCGCAGGCTTTGACGCTACGCTACGACAAGGTGCTGTTCATTCTCGATCCGACCGACGTTTCCAGACCCTTGGCCGGCCAAAAGGTGATTGTTTGCGATTATCCGGACGGTCGCCTCGAGATCATGCACGAGAGCTTTGCCCTACCCTACAGAACCTTTGACAAGCTGCGGTCGGTCCATCGGCCGGAAGTCGTCGACAACAAGCGTCTGGACGACATGCTGTCAATCGTCGCCGAGATGCAGGCTGGACGACAACAGCAGCGGAGCAAGAGCGGCCCTCGCCGCACCGGACAGACGGATCATATGTTCGGCATTCGGGACGGCAGCACAGCCAACGGCTATCAGAAGCGAGGCCGCAAGCCGAGGACAGATTACATGAACGATCCGGCGGTGATTGCGCGGCGAGAGAAAGCGTTGTTGCGGCAACCAACGGCGGAATAAAGATCGTCAGTGCACGCCGATGTCGCTTTGTGTATCTGATTCCAGCTGCAGGCAGGCGGACCAAAGCGGCGTCTTGTGGAAGGCTCCGTCTTGAAGAAGCGTGAGCCCTTCTCGTGCCTCATAAAGCAGGCCCAGCCAGCACAGGCGCCGAAGGACACCATATTGGAGATCGGATTTTAGCTCCCAGGCTTCCAGGGTCATTTCGGTGTCGGACAGAGGTGCCATGTCTGGATAGAGGATCTTCACGACCTCCAATGGCGTGCAGCCCTCTCTCGCCTTGATATTGAGAAGATTGAGGAACATGCGCCACCAAGGTAACCGAGCTTGGACCTCTTCTTTGCGCTCGGTGGCGTGGACATAGGAATAGAGATAATCCGTGGCGACGCGATCGAAGAAGGCTTGCGGACTCATCAGGAACTCGCGGCCACGTCTGGTTGGCAGCAGCACATCCTTTTTCCGGCGAAGCAGCTTCAGATGACGGGTCATGTCGCGCACGACCCAGAGCGGCGGCATGTCGCTTTCGTTCAGCACTTTGTTCATGCTGTAGAGGTCTTGGGGCGTAAAGTCGGGCCAGAGGAAGTTCACAGCGGCCCAATGAACGAATTTGCGGTTCATGGCGCCGGTTGCCGTCAATCCTATGCCACCTTCACCGTCAGCATAAGCAACAGCAAGAAGCATGCCGCGAATAAGTGGCGACAGCGCGGCGACATCGACGTCACCCTGCAGTTTGATTTCCGGAAGCATCGTTGCGCTTTGATCCCTACTCGCCCCATGCGGTGCAAACGAGTATCAGCCGGCGATAGAAGAATTGCTACTGAGAAAGCTCACATGAGGATTTCGCCGTCAAGTTCAATCATAGTTTCATAGCTTGCCTTTTCGATTTTGTATCGAACCCATGGTCTGAGCCACCTTGCATGACGCGGCACGTTTCCGTCACCGGTTCAAACTCACATACGGTCGCCGTTTTGCCCGGCAGCACCATTATCCCGCTTTCGTAGCGGCAAGGCTCAGGAGAACGGGACCAATCTAAAGCGCGGCATTTAAAGCCCGACTTTGAGGCGGTTCGCTCACCTGGATCCGCCAGGAGTGATCAGTCCTGGAAGATTTGTGTATTCGGCAATCTTTTGGGGTCGTCAGGCGGTCTTCATGACAGCCCCCTCGATGACAACACCCGCAGTGACAAACTTCCACAGCGCGATAAGGAGTTTGCGCGCCAGGGCCACTATCGCGGCTTTCTTTAAGCGTCCACCATTCGACTGAACCCGATCCACAAACCAACGGCTAAGCGCTGATGCTGGCTGATTGCGTAGCCACAACCAAGACAGTTGGATCATCGTAGTGCGCAGCCGAGGGTTTCCTGCCTTTGAGACACCCTGTTCGTGGTCGATGGTCCCGCTCATCCATGGGGTTGGTGTCAAACCTGCATAGGCGGCAATCTGCCGCCGATTATCAAAATGCCGGGACAGGGCTTCGGTCCAAAGAACGGCGGCAAATTCAGCGCCAACACCCTTTAAGGACAGCAGCATCGCTGCGGGCGAGGTTGCCTCAACCGCTGGCTGCTCGTCCATCGATAGGAGAGAATTACGCTCGCTCTCCACTGCAGCGATCTGTTCCAGCAGCAACTCGAGACGGTCGAGTTCGCGATTGATTTGAGCCTTCAGGTGTTTCGGTAACTCGCGCCCATCTCCGGTCTGGAGTTCCTCCAGCCGCTGACGGCGATCCTTACGGAGCGGTTGATAGCCGCTGACGCCTTGAGCGAAGAGTAGCCCCTTCACGCGATTGACATGCCTGACCCGCTCAGCAATCAAAACTTTGCGTTCCCGGCAAATCCGACGCCGATCTTCGTCCTTCGGATCTGGCGCTCTGACCATCGCACAGACGCGAGGCTCGCCGCGCTTGAACGCAAGCAATGTGCGCGTCAGAGCCTCTCCATCGATCTTGTCGGTCTTCGCACGCCGACGTCGACGGGAAGTCGCGATCGAAGCTGCGTCGACGACGTAACTCTCGATGCCGTGAGTCTCCAGCACGCGGTGGATCCAGAAGCCGTCCAATCCTGCCTCTTGGATCGTCACGATGGGAAATAACTTCCCTGTTCTCAACCGCGCCTTCTGTTGTAGCTGCTCAAATCGATCCAGCAGCTCGGCTACATTGCCACCGGCCACTACGTGCTTCGACATCTTCTCGCCACTGCCCGGCGACAACGAAGTGATCAACCAGGTCGATCGGCTCAGTTCCAATGATACAAAAATTGCGCCAAGATCAATGCGGACAGCGGTCGGATGAATGGATGCAGGTTCCATAAACTGCTCCTCCTGAGCGAGTGTTTTGATGCAACCTCACTCTGCCAGAGCGGCGGCCGCTGTTCACTCCTCATGGGATCTAAAGCCGAAGGGGAGCTTCATTACCCGCCCCCGCTCCGCCCTTTCAACCCGGCCCAGCCGGTCGGACCGGGGGCTGATCGTCAGAACAAGAAGACCCTGTTGTCGCGCTTCTAACCGGCTGACCACGTCGCAGCCCTATCCAGCTTTGACAACAACGCTCCGCTTAATTAAGAGACCGGTTTTCAATCGCTTAGCGCATTAAGCGCCGCGAAAATTGGATTGCGCGAAATATTAACGACAATATCTATACGAGCCTTGTAAAGATATTGTCGTTACGCTATATGGGGGCAAAAGGAGTTTCCAATGCCGACCTCACATACAAGCAAAAGCCCGGACGCAAGCGTACCACTGAATATGCGCATCAAGCCTGCGACCCGCAACTTGATTGATCGCGCCGCTGAGTTGCTTGGTAAAACGCGAACGGATTTCATGCTGGAGGCGTCCGAGCGCCGAGCAGAGGAAGTGCTGCTCGACCGCACTATCTTCACGGTAAGTCCCGAAACCTATGCTGAATATCTTGCTCGGCTCGATGCACCCACGCAGCCCAATGAGCGTTTAGCACGCACCATGTCGACCAAAGCACCGTGGGATGAGGCGTGACACTCAGCGCACCGACTCCTCTCGCCGATCATCATCAGCTGGCCGAGTTTAATTCCGGTGTCCTTGAGTTGGACGACTGGTTGCGACGTCGCGCGCGTTCTAATCAAACGAGCGGCGCATCGCGGACCTTCGTCGTGTGCGAGGAGAGCCGCGTCATTGCCTATTACGCGCTCGCTTCCGGCGCTGTCAAACAGCCGGAAGCGCCTGGCCGTTTTCGGCGCAATATGCCAGATCCAATTCCGGTCGCTGTGCTTGGTCGCCTCGCCATTGATCAGTCCTACCAGGGGCGTGGTCTCGGCAGGGCATTAGTGCGCGATGCGGGCCTGCGCCTGCTCAATGCCGCTGAAGTACTTGGCATCCGAGGCATGCTGGTTCATGCGATTTCAGATGACGCACGAGCCTTCTATGAGGCCGTGGGCTTTCTGTCTTCTCCGTCCGACCCCATGATGCTGATGGTCGGATTGCATGACCTCAATCAGGCGCTGAACCCTTAAGCGAAACTCATCAGTAATTTCGGTTGGATGCATTCTATCTCTGCTCTAAGTCGCTGTATTTGCGGCAGAAGGTCCCGGACCTCAAATGAGGCCGCGGGTTCGATTCCGCTCAAGAGCGAGACATTCGACAGGAGGGCAATGCCTGTCGAATGGGCTATCCTAGCAGTTCTTCATCACCTGTGGCTTTGCGTTGCCGAGTATTTTCTACGCGGTATGCGAATTGTGCTCTAGTCAGTCCAAGCATACGAGCGGCGGCGGAAAGATTTCCATGCGCCCGATCCAAGGCCGCGGTGTATAGTGCCTGTTCAAGAGTACTGAGTGAAAATCCTTCGGATTCTAACAATTGATTGGGATCGGTCGGCGTTCCCCTGTATTCGTGGCTGTTGCTGCTCCCCGAACTGATAGCGAAGCGTGTCAGTTGAGCTTCGATCTGTGCAGCGGAAATCGTTGTATTGTTGGTCTTTGTGTCGAGCACGGCGACAAGTACGTTACGCATCTGGCGCAGGTTTCCTGGCCAGAGTTCTGCCTCAATCAACTCCTCGGCCGCCGCTTCGAAGCGGAGAGGCTCGAGGCTCATTCGATCCGCAAGCACCGGCAACATCGAGCGCGCCAACGCCACTCGCTCGCCTTCCCTTTCACTTAATGTCGGCATGCGAACGGTTATCGGGGAGAGAACGGAAAAAAGTTCTTTTAGAGAGCCTTGCTCCTTCGTTGCAAAGCATTGGTCAGCGACCGCGACGACGCGCGGTCCACCAGTCGCGATGCCTTCCTCGATTGCGCGGGCGAAGTGGTGCTGGACGTCGTGGGGTATAGTTTCCACAGCGTCGATGACGATCATCTCGCGATGGGATGTTCGTCGGGTTGCCTTCATCGGCCGTGCGACCTCGGCGCAAAGCGCAAGGTCGACCTGCACCCCAACCAAGCGTCGCAGATCGGTCGCAGACGCAGCAGACCTGCGGTGCAGATAGCGCGCCGCTATACCGCGTCCCGTCCCCGGTGCACCCGTTAGCAGCACGGGCAGGGTTGTGGCCGCGAGGCGGTCGAGTTTGTCGCGGACCGGCATCAGGATCAGGTTGTCGAGGCTGGAGAAGGACGTGTCGGTGGCGCGCGCGGCGCTGCCGCGCGAGGCGGGAGCGGGGCTGATGTCGTCGGCAACATCGATACGTTCGCGGAAAAGCGTCACTTCTGGATCATTGAGGCCCCAGCCATCGGCTGGTTTTCCGACCACTCGGCAATGGCTGTGGCCCTGCGCGGCACATTCGATCTCCTTGTACACGATCAGCGTGTCAAAGAACTCGCTGGCATAACCCGAGGCGTAGCCAAGCTGCGTCCAGCAGACGGATTCGGATGCCAGTCGCGTCTTACTGAACTCGGCGGCTTCGACGCTGTCGCGCCAAAGGAATTCGGCAGAAAATCGCTTCTTGCGGAAGTCGTAGGAGTTGAAGACAGTCTCTACGCGCACCACGCCGCTAAAAGTGTGTAGCCGCGTTCCGGCCGTGAATGCGTCACCTATGTCCAGATTTGGCCAGCCGGCGCGCACGAAGCGTGCGTCCGAGCGGCCGGACATGAAGCCCAGGCGCAAAAGGAAGACGCGCGCCTCTTTCTCGCCGAGCAACCGCACAAGTTCCCGCCTCAGATCGGAAAGGGCGGACGCGCGCTGCATGACGATGCGTGCGCCATTCAGCTGGATCGTTCCGTCATTGGGATTGAAGACCAAGCTGGAGAGAAGCTGCCGGACGGTTGGATTGCCGCCTCGATCCAGCATCCTAGAAGATTCGACCAATCCCTGCATCAAGACCTCTTCCGCGCAGCGAGCCGTTTGGCGATCCTTTCTCGGACGCCGATTTATCATTTCATCAAGTCGCTTCATCTTTTCAGTAAGCGATTGCCTTGGCAAGCCACGTATGTGGGAGCGCGCATCCCAAAAAATACCGTTGTATTTCAACATATTGGAGTTTGGTCGAGAAACTTCTTTCATTCCCCCGCCTGCGTGTTTGACAGGCGGTCGGGAGTTCTCGTCCTAATGAACCAGTTCTGCTGCGTCGGGGAGGGCAAGGCAGAATGGAGGAAGTTCGGGCCGAGGCTCCGGCATGCCATCCTCGACGGCACGGGAGGAAAGATGACGAGCTTGCAGGATATGTTCGACGTTCGTGGCAAATCGGTCATCGTGACCGGCGGCGCGAGCGGCATAGGGCGGGCCTATGCGGAAGTGATGGCGGATAACGGTGCTCGTGTCTGCATCTTCGATATGGATGGCGAAAATCTCGACCGTGTCGTGGCGGAAATCGCCCGACATGGAGCTGACGTTTGCGGTCTGGAGATCGATGTCTCGGATCGGCCGGCCATGGCGGCGGCTTTCGACGCGGTAGCAGAGCGTCAGGGACGGATCGACATC
This sequence comes from Rhizobium sp. ERR 1071, assembly GCF_007828675.1. NCBI lineage: Bacteria > Pseudomonadati > Pseudomonadota > Alphaproteobacteria > Hyphomicrobiales > Rhizobiaceae > Rhizobium > Rhizobium sp. ERR 1071. The sequence goes on from NZ_VITM01000014.1 coordinate 46,365, forward strand.
GTCTTTGCAAATGCGGGCATCGATGCTGGGCCTGGCTTCCTGTCGACGACAGGTGAGCGGCTCCAAGGCGGCGCCATCGATGTTCTCGACGATCATCACTGGGATCGGGTGATCGAGGTCAATCTCTCTTCGGTCTACACAACCGTCAAGCATGCGGCCCGGCACATGAAAGCGACGGGGGGCGGTCGTATCATCGTGACCTCCTCGATCGCTGCCCAGATCAATGAGGCGATCGTTGGCACGCCCTACATGCCAGCCAAGGCCGGCGTAGACCATTTCGTGCGCCAGATGGCGATGGAATTGGGCCAATTCGGCATTCTCATCAATTGCATCTCGCCTGGTCCCTTCATGACCAATATCGCCGGCGGCAGGCTGCGGATACCGGCGGATCGCAAGGCCTTCGAACAGCAATCGCTGATCGGGCGGATTGGCGATCCCGAGGACATCAAGGGGCTTGCTCTCTATCTCGCGTCGCCGTGCTCGTCCTACGTCACGGGCAGCCAGATTGTCATTGACGGAGGTTCGATGCACCGCATCAAGTAAATGAACTTCGCCGGATGCGGGAGGAGGAAATCGCAGCCGGCGAATGAGCTTCAGAGGGAGGATAAAATAATGGAATCGAAAAGCAGTTTGTCGATGCCTTCTCGCCGCACGGTGCTGAAGGGAATAGGCGCCGGCCTTGCCGCCTCGGCGCTCGGTGCGCCGACGATTGCCCGCGCGCAATCGGCCGGCACGATCAAGGTCGGCTTCATCACGCCGGCGACCGGGCCCCTTGCCCTTTTCGGTGAGACCGACGGCTGGGCTCTGGAAAAGGTCAAGGCGCAGCTCAAGAATGGTCTGGAGACGGCGGCCGGCCACTACGATGTCGAATTCCTGATCCGCGACAGTCAGTCGGACCCCAACAAGTCGGCGGAAGTCGCCGGCGATCTCATTCTCAATGAGGGCGTTCACCTGCTGCTGCCGGCGTCTACGACCGATACGGTAAGCCCTGCTGCCGATCAGGCCGAACTCAACGAATGCCCCTGCATTTCGACAGGCGCGCCTTGGCAGGCGGTCATCTTCCCGCGTGGAGGCAAGGACAAGCCGTTCAAATGGACCTATCACTTCTTCTGGGGCCTGGACGAAGCGCTGAACACCTATGTCGGCCTCTGGAACACGCTGGACAGCAACCGCAAGGTCGGCATGCTGTTTCCGCAGAACGCCGATGGTGAGACATGGGGCAACATGGATTATGGCCTGCCTGCACCCACCAAGAAAGCCGGCTTCGAGATCGTCGTTCCCGGCTTCTTCCAGCCGCGCACCAACGATTTTTCGGCGCAGATCACGGCTTTCAAGCAAGCCGACTGCGATATCATCGGCGGTATTGCCTATCCGGCCGATCTGAAGACCTTCGTCAACCAGTGCGCCCAGCAGGGCTATAAGCCGAAGGCGATCACGGTCGCGGCTGCATTGCTCTTCGCCTCGGGCGTGGAAGCCATGGGCTCGCTCGGGGAGGGCATGTCTTCGGAAGTTTGGTGGACCCCCGCCTTTCCCTTCAAGTCGACGCTGACCGGTCAGGTGAGCCGCGATCTTGCCGACCAGTGGGAAGCGGAAAAGAAGAAGCAGTGGACGCAGCCACTCGGCTACAGCCATGCCATCCTCGAAGTGGCGATCGACATTCTCAAGCGCTCCAAGAACCCACTCGACCGCACCGCCAATCTCGAGGCGGTTGTCGCCACCAACACGCAAACGTTGATCGGGCCAGTCAATTTTGCCAAGGGACCGCATCAGAACGTGGCGACCTCGCCGATTTTCGGCGGGCAATGGGTCAAGGGCGACAAATGGCCGTATGATCTGAAGATCGTCGACAATACCGTCAACAAGCTCTTCCAGCCGGAGCGCAAGATCGTGCCGCTGCCCTGGCGGACTGCCTGAACAAGGCGTGAAGCCAAGGCAAAGCGAGATACCGCCCCTGCTTGATGCGATCGGGCCGGGACGGATCGGACGGAGGATCGAAGGGCGCGCCCAAACGCGCCGCCGGCATTAAAAGGCCGGGGTGGAGGAGCATGGAAAACGGCGTACTACTCGAGGCACGCGACCTCAGCAAATCGTTCGGGGCTCTCAAGGTCCTGCACGAGGTGAGTTTTGCGGTCGGCGCTGGCGAGGTTCTGGGCATTGTCGGCCCGAATGGTGCCGGCAAGACAACCCTATTCAACCTGATCAGCGGCGACATGCGTGTCGATGGCGGTGAGTTGGTCTTTGACGGCCAGAAACTCGTTGGTCAGCCGCCCTATCGCCGCTGCAAAATCGGCATTGGCCGGACCTACCAGATCCCGCGTCCCTATGTCGGTATGACGACCTTCGAAAACCTCCTCGTCGCCGCGTTTTTCGGCAGCGGCACCAAGGATGCCGAGAGCTATCAGCGCTGCGCAGAGATCCTCAAGGCCTGCGAGTTGTCCGACAAGGCGAACCGTTCGGCCGGCTCGCTGACGCTGCTCGATCGTAAGCGGCTGGAACTGGCGCGTGCGCTTGCCTCGTCGCCAAAGCTCCTGTTGCTCGACGAAATTGCCGGTGGGCTTACCGATGAGGAGGGTAGGGCGCTCGTCTCGCTTATTCGCCGCATCCGCGACAGCGGGGTCACTATTGTCTGGATCGAACATGTGCTGCACGCGCTGCTCGCCGTCGCCGACCGCATGCTGGTGCTGAATTTCGGGGAGAAGATCGCAGAAGGTGTGCCGGCCGAAGTCATCCAAAGTCCGGAGGTGCGAAGGGTCTATATGGGGGTCGAGGCATGAGCGCAGCACTGCTTTCCACACATGGACTGGTCGCCCGCTACGGCGATTTTCAGGCTCTTTACGGTATCGACTTCGAGATTGCCGCGGGCGAGGTCGTCGCCCTGATCGGGGCAAACGGTGCCGGCAAGTCGACGCTTCTGAAATCGATCATGGGCCTTCTGAGCGTTGCGCCGGGCATGGTGCAGCTCGAGGGACGGCCGGTCGGCGGCGCCAAGCCGCACCGGATGGTGGCCGATGGCGTGGCGATCGTGCCCGAGGGCCGTCGCCTCTTTGTCGGCATGTCTGTCATCGACAATCTGCGCGTCGCTATCGACCATGCCGGCAAATCCGCCGCCAATGGCTGGACGCTGGAGCGCCTGTTCGCGCTCTTTCCGGTCCTGAAGGAAAAGCAGGCCGTGCCTGTGCAGTCCCTGTCCGGTGGACAGCAGCAGATGGTGGCGATTGGCAGGGCGCTGCTCAGCCAGCCGCGCGTACTTCTATGCGACGAAATCAGCCTGGGCCTCGCGCCGAAGGTGGTGAAGGAAATCTACCAGGCGCTGCCGTCGATCTGTGAAACAGGTACGGCGATCGTGTTGGTGGAGCAGGACGTCGGGCTCGCCCGCTCCTCGTCGAACCGGCTCTACTGCATGCTCGAAGGCCGCGTCAGCCTTACCGGCCGATCAGCTGATATCTCGCGCGAAGCGATTGGCGAAGCGTATTTCGGAGGGGCCCATGCTGTGGCTTGACGGCCTTGTCCAGGGCATTCTTCTCGGCGGTCTCTATGCCCAATATGCGCTCGGTATGGCGCTGATGTTCGGCGTCATGCGCGTCGTCAACATCACCCATGGCGACCTGGTGATCCTCCTGGCGCTGATCGGCATCAGCCTGGCTACCACATTCTCGCTCGGCCCGTGGTCGGTGCTGGTGATCCTCGTGGTGCTTGGGGCCATCATCGGCGTCATCCTGCAGCGACTCATCCTCAACCGCGTCGTCGGCGCCGATCCGCTTCCCTCGCTGATCGCCACCTTCGGGCTCTCCATCGCCCTGCAGAACGCCATGCTGCAGATATGGTCGGCCGACACCCGCTCGCTAGGCGGCGGCGACATCGTGCATGCCTCCTTCCAACTCGGGCCGCTCTTCGTCGGCGTCTTGCCAGTGATCGTGCTTCTGACGGCTACCGTGCTGACCGGCGGCCTCGATGTCGCGTTGCGCTCGACACGCTTTGGCCGTGCCCTGCGCGCAGCTTCGGCCGATGTGGAAGCCGCGGCGCTGACAGGTGTCAACCCGAAGACGGTCTATACCGGGGCAACGGCAATCGCTGTCGCGATCCTCGGATTTGCCGCGGTCTTCCAGTCGTTGCGTTCGACCGTGGCGCCTGCCGACGGGGCCTTCCAGCTGATCTACGCCTTCGAGGCTGTCATCATCGGCGGCATGGGGTCGATCTGGGGTGCCTTCCTCGGAGCGATGGCGCTCGGGGTCAGCCAGTCGGTGGGATTCCGCATCGACCCCGGCTTCGGCATCCTCGCCGGCCACCTCGTTTTTCTGATCATCCTCGCCCTGCGTCCCCAGGGCTTCCTAGGAAGGGGTTGAGCCGTGACCAATGCCTTCGCCGCCCGCTTGACCGATGCCGTCCCGCGGCCCGCCGTGCGCGTACAGCGCCAGACGCGCTCGAGCCTGATTGCACTCGTTATCAGCGTCGCGCTGCTCGCGGCTGTCGCTTCGATGCCGCTCTGGGCAAGCCAGGGCCTCATCCGCGATGTCGTTGAACTATGCTGCTACATCACCGTCGCGCAGATGTGGAACCTGCTCGCCGGTTATGGTGGCCTCGTCTCCGTCGGCCAGCAGGCCTTCGTCGGTACGGCCGCTTATGCAATGTTCATCATGGCGCAGCTTTGGGGCTTAAGCCCCTTCCTTGCCGTGCCTTTGTCGGTCATCGCACCGGCGATACTGGCGGCACTTACCTATGGCCTGCTGCATCGGCTCGATGGCCCATATTTCGCTATCGGCACCTGGGTGGTGGCGGAAGTCATGCGCCTTGCCACGTCCGTCTTCAGCTATGTCAATGCCGGCGCCGGCATGAGCCTGCGTGTCATGTCCAGCTATACGCCCACTGAACGCGCAATCGGCATTTCGGTACTGGCGGCGCTGATGCTGCTTGTCGCCGTCGGCGGCAGCTATCTGCTATTGCGTTCGCGCTATGGCTTGGCGCTGGTCGCCGTGCGAGACAATCCGATTGCCGCGGCAAGCCAGGGCGTCAATGTGGGCCTCCTGAAATTCCTGATCTGGGTTGCCGCCGCCATCGGCACTGGCCTTGCCGGTGCCATCTACTTCATGGCGCAGCTGCGCATAACGCCACCGGCCGCCTATAGCCCCACCTGGGCGAATGTGGCGATCTTCATCGTCATGGTGGGCGGGCTCGGCTCGCTCGAAGGGGTGCTGATCGGCGCGCTTGTCTATTTTGTCGCCGACCGCCTGTTCGGACAGTACGGCGCCACCTATCTCGTCGTCCTCGGGCTACTCACCCTCGTCATGGCGCTTTTTGCCCGCGGCGGTCTCTGGGGATTGATCCAGAAGGCGACAAACGCCTCCTGGTTCCCGACGAGGCGCACGCTTCTGGAGGACCCGCGATGAGGGCGGCACTGTTCGAGGCAGTCGGACGACCCCTGGATGTCAAAACGATCGAAACGCCGCAGCCCGGCGCTGACGAGCTATTGCTCCGCGTTGCCGCCTGCGGTATTTGCGGTTCCGACCTGCACATGACGGAAGATCCCGAAACCTTCGCGCTCAAAAGAGGCGGCGTCCTCGGCCATGAAATTTCTGGCGAAGTGGTGACCTGCGGCGCTGAGGTCGCGAATTTCAAAACCGGCGACCGGGTTGCCGTCGCACCGATGCGCGGCTGCGGCCACTGCGACAGCTGCTCGCGCGGCGAACCCGCGTGGTGCGCCGAGATGCGGCTGATCGGCGGCGGCTATGCCGAATTCGTCACCGTCGCTGCCCGTCAGTGCCGCCGGTTGCCGGACGATTTGCCGACCGAGGAGGGGGCTCTGGCCGAACCGGTTGCAGTCGGCCTGCATGCGGTCATGCGTTCGGGGCTGAAGCCGGGCAACCGCGTGCTGATTCTCGGTGCAGGCCCCATCGGTCTTCTTGTCGCCTTCTGGGCGAGGCGGCTGGGGGCGGCCCATGTCGTCATCGCCGATCTGAACCGCCACCAAGCAGAGCGTGCCGGCGAAATCGGCGCCACCGGCTTCGCACTCTCCGGGGAGGGTCTGGCAGAGGAGTTTCGCGCATTGACCGGTGGCGTACCGGACATCGTCTTTGAATGCGTCGGCAAACGCGGGTTGATCGATGCTGCCTGCCGGCTGGTACGCGTGCATGGCACGGTGGTCGCGGTTGGCCTCTGCGTCGGCGGCGACACATGGGACCCGTTCGCGGCGATTTCCAAGGAAATACAGGTGATCTTCGCCGTGTTCTTCACCATGGCGGAGTTCGACATGGCGCTGCAGGCGCTCAGTCCTGGCCGCCATCGGCCGCAGGCGCTGGTGACCGGCCGGATCGGTCTTGCCGCCGTGCCAGAGGCATTCGAAGCGCTCAAGCGACGCACCACGCAATGCAAGGTGCTGATTACGCCCGCGGTCGGCTGGAACGGCATAGGAGGAGGTTTGGAATGAATTTCGAAACGGTGCATTACGACATCGAAGGTGTTGCGACCGCTGTACGCGTCATCGGCAAAGGCCCGGCCGTGCTCGCGCTGCATGGCGCCGCCACCATCGAAGGCACGGAATGGGCGCGGGGTCTCGCCGATCGCTTCCGCGTCTACTTGCCCTATCATCCCGGCTTCGGCGACAGCGGCGAAGCGCCGGATATTACCGGCATGCAGGATATCATTGTCCACAACCTGCATCTGGTCGCCGCCCTTGGCCTCGATCGGCCGCATCTCGTCGGCCACTCCATGGGCGGTTGGATGGCTGCCGAAATGGCCGTCGTCGCAGGCGAGCGTTTCGGCAGGCTGGTGCTGAATGCGCCGGCTGGCCTCAACGATCCAGATCATCCTGGCGCCGACCTGCCGGCGATCGCGCCCGAGGCGCTACCCGGCTATCTCGCGCATAATATCGACGTTGCCTTGCGCTATTTTCCGGGCGGAGCCGAATGCCCGCCACTCGACGCCTTCCTTGCCGCCCGCGAAAAGGAGGCGCAGGCGCTCGGCAACATCGTCAAGGCCCACGGCATGGGCCATCCCAATCTCCGCCGCTGGCTTTCCCGCATCCCGAACGAGACACTGATCGTCTGGGGCGAGAAGGACCGAATGCTGCCCGCGTCGCAGGCGCCGCTCTGGGAAAAACGCATTCCAAACGCCCACACCTTCATGGTGCCGGATGTCGGCCATTTCGCCATGCAGGAGGACCCGCGCGTGGTGACCGCCATCGGCGATTTCCTCGCCGGCTGAGACAGCTTGCCGCGAGAACACACCAGATTGTCAGGAGGAACAGATGAACGCACCTTTGAAACATGGCGCCGGGTATTGGGGCACCAAGACAAACTTCGCCAGCCTTCTCGAGCATATCAGCAAGATCGGCCCGATTCTTGAAGAGAATGCCGTGGCTACCGAAAAGCTCGGTAGGCTGAACGAGCCTACTTTCGAGGCGCTGAAGCCGCTTCGTATGTCGCACATCTTCGCGACCGAAGAACTCGGCGGCGCACAGCTTTCGCCGACACAAGGCCTGCAGTTGATCGAGGCCATCACCTACCACAGCGGCGCTGCCGGCTGGGTGTCGATGGTGCATGCCTGCATCGGGGCGATGTCCGCCGCCTTCCTGCCCGACACCGCGATCTCACGGCTCTTCGGCGGTGGCACCGACAACCGCTTTTCGGGTCAGGGCACACCGACCGGCATGCTGAAGAAGGTCGATGGCGGCTATTTGTTGAACGGCAAATGGTCCTATGCAAGCGGTATTCACCACGCCACGTTCACCCATACCGCCGCCCTGCTCGACGACGGCAACGGCCATCCGGCCAAGGATGAGAATGGTAACGTCGTGGTGCTGTGCGCCCACGCGCCGGTCGGCGAGCATGGACTGCTCGGCAATTGGAACGTGCTCGGCCTGCAGGGAACCGGCAGCATCGACTACGACGCCAAGGATGTCTTCATCGCCGACGACATGGTTTTCCCGATCATGACCGCCGAGCCGCAGCGCCAGAAGGAATTCTTCAGCCTCGGCGTCGTCGGGCTGGCTGCCATCGGCCATTCGGGCTGGGCGATCGGCGCATCCCGCCGCATGCTCGATGAAATGGCCAAGTTCGCCGTGACCAAAACCGGTCGCGCCGGCATGCTCGGCGAGAGCGATAAATTCTGGTTCGATTACGGCCGTGCGGAAGCTCGCGCGCGCGCCGCCCGCGCCTTCTTGTTTGAGGTCTGGCGCGACGTGGAGGCCTCGATCGAGGCGGGGAACCGGGTATCTACGCGGCAGATCACCCTCGTGCATCTCGCCAAGTCGGAAGTGCACGAGGCGGGCGTCGATGCCTGCCACTTCGTCTACCGCGCAGCCGGTGGTGCGTCGCTGCGCGACGGCGTGATGCAGCGCACTTACCGCGAGATGCTGGTGGCGGCCAACCATTTCACGATCAACACCAACATTGTCGGTGCCGCCGGCCGCGAGATCGGCGGGCTGTGGAGCGATCGCGTCTGGCAGTTCTACGACCTGGTGGAGAAGAAATGATGGCGCAGTCCGGAAAGCAGGAGCGTGAAGCTCCGGCGACGGTCGCTGCCGGCGTGACGGAGGCTTTCATGATGGCCTTCCGCCATCATCCGGCGGGCGTTGCCATCATCACCGCCGATCCGGGTGACGGGCCGGTGGCCCTGACGGTAAGCTCGCTGATCTCAATCAGTGCCTCGCCGCCGATGGTGGCTTTCTCGCTGTCGGATAATTCCTCCAGCGCGCACGCCGTGCGTCGGGCGCAGACGGTGGTCGTGCATTTCGTGCGACGCAGCGATAGGGAGCTTGCCCGGCTCTGCGCCACCAGCGGCAGGGATCGTTTCGGGCCGGATGTGCGCTGGGCGCGGTTCGAAAGCGGCGAACCTTATTATCCGGATGTCGGCCTCTGGTTCCGGGCAGCGGTTCGCGGACTGTTTCCGCTCCCCGGCGCCTGTCTGGTCTCAGCCGAACTCCTTGAGGCCTCTCCTGGGGCGCACGAGGAGCGCCGGGATGACGCCTTGGTCTATGCCAACCGCGCCTGGCACGGACTGCGCCCGATGGCCGATGCCGGCTTGGCGCCGTTGTTCCTATGGCCGGACGATTCTGCAACATTTTGAAGAACGTCATGAGCCGTCACAGGCTCCAGATCACCGCCTGCTCATGGCGCTTGATCAGGTGCCTGAGGTTTTCGAAGCTCTTGCGAATATGGGCGCAGAAGGCCTCGACTGCCGGGACACGGATTTCCTCGGTGCGCCGCAGGAGACCGAGCGCGCGCTCGGGATGAGGAATACTGACCGGCAGTGCCGTGATCGACTTGTCATTGCGATAGGCGAAAACGACGCTGTGCGGCAGGATGGTGAGCGCATCGCTCGCCTTCAGATAGTTGATTGCGCTCACCAGCGAGCCGCCGGAATAGCGGATCTTCGCCTCGGTGGCGCCGAGCGAGAGGACGAGACTGTGCAGATCGGCAAACAGCGGGCTGCCGGTGGGCGGGGCAATCCATGGATAGTCGAGGAGTTCCGCAGGCGCGAGCTTGTGCCTCAGGAGAAGGGGGTGGGTTACACGGCAGGCGACGACATTGCGGCCAGGAAGCAGTTCCTGGAAGCGCATCCCGGAGCCCTCGTCCAGCACGTCGATCGGGCAAATGGCGAGGTCGATGCGATCGGCGTCGATCGCCGCCCGCAGATCCGGCAGGTAGCCGTAGCTCTGCTCGATGCGCACGTCCGGTGTGGCATTCTGGAACTCGGCGATCATGCCGGAGATCAGCGCATCCATGAAGAAGGGCGTGCCGCCGACGCGCACTACGCCCGTCCGTCCGTGTCGGAAGCCGTCGACAAGCGACGAGGCCTTGCGCGCAGCCACCAGCATGGCTTGACCGTGGTCGGCGAGCGCCCTGCCCAGCGGGGTCGGCTGCAACGGCCGGCGGCCCTTGACGAACAACGGTTCGCCGAGCCGCTTTTCCAGCATGCCAAGGGTACGCGACACCGCCGGCTGCGTGAGCCCCAGCAGGGCCGCTCCCTCCGTGACGCCACCGGCCTGTACAACGGCGGCAAGCTGTATCAGGTGTCGTTCATCCATCTTCATAGCAATAAGGTATATTAAACTGCAGAAAAATCATCAACTGCTACGTTTGGAGCTGGTAACGTACGGTTGAGGAGGTGCCATGGTGATCATGTCTTTTACAGAAGCGGATTCGGCTGCGCTTGTGGCAGAGCGACTGGCGCAGTGCGCCGGACCGCTGCCGGCCTTCCTCACCGCGCTGGTCGGACATATCCATCAGGCCATCAAGGAAACGCGGCCGACCCATGCGGATTGGCGACACGCCATCGAATTTCTGACCGAAGTCGGTCACGTAAGTGACCACAAACGGCAGGAATGGGTGTTGCTCTCCGATCTTTTCGGCGTGACGGCGCTGGTGGAGGAGATCAACACCCGCCGCCCGAAGGGCGCTACGCCCAACACCGTGCGCGGCCCGTTCTATCGCGCCGATGCACCCCGGCTTGTGTCGGGCGCGGATATATCGCTCGACGGCATTGGCGACCCGTTGCTGGTCAATGCCGCGTGACCGATCTCGATGGAAATCCCGTCGTCGGCGCGAAGGTCGAGACATGGCAGGCCAATGCGGAAGGGTTTTACGAGAACCAGCAGCCGGATCTCCAGCCGGAGTTCAATCTGCGTGGCGTTTTCAGCACTGATATAGATGGCGGCTTTTCCTATAGGACGGTTCGACCGGGCGGTTATGCCGTGCCCTGCGACGGACCGGTCGGACGGACGCTACATGCGATCGGCTATCCGCTGCGCCGCCCGGCGCATCTCCATTTTACGATCACGGCACCCGGCTTCGAGACGATCAGTACCCACGTCTATGATGGGCGCGATCCGCATCTGTCACAGGACGCATTGTTCGGCGTCAAACAGGAACTGGTCGGCACCTTCCTGCCGGTTGGCGGCATTGAAGGCCCGACGCCGGTCAAAGGCAATTGCTGGTCGCTCGATTTCACCTTCATAATGGTGCGGGCGCGAGAGGAGCGCAGGTCGGAATGACACTCGATTTTTCCTATCAGCCGCATTCGACACGCGTCGTCTTTGCTTCCGGAGCGAGCGCCGGCGTCGCCCAATGGATCGAGACGCTGGGCTGCCGCCGCGCGCTGGTGCTGACGACGCCGCAGCAGGCAGCCGACGGCGAGGCGCTGGCCGCGCGGATTGGCGCGCTTGCAGTCGGCACGTTTGCAGGCGCCACGATGCACACCCCGGTCGATGTCACCGAGAAGGCCTTGGCGCGCGCGGCCGCACTTCAGGCCGATTGCGTCGTGTCGCTTGGCGGCGGCTCGACCACCGGTCTTGGCAAGGCGATGGCCTACCGTACCGACATTCATCAGATCGTCATCCCGACCACCTATGCCGGTTCGGAAGTAACGCCGATCCTCGGTCAGACGGAAGGCGGCATCAAGACGACGGTTCGCAGCCCGAAGATCGTGCCGGAGGTGGTCATCTATGACCCCGACCTGACGCTTGGCCTGCCTGTTGCCATGAGCGTCACCAGCGGCCTCAACGCCATCGCGCATGCCGCCGAAGGTCTTTATGCCGATGATCGCAACCCCATTACCACCATAATTGCGATCGAGGGCATGCGCGCATTTGCCGAAGCGCTACCCGTGATCGTCAAGACGCCGCGCGATGCCGAGGCGCGGGAAAAGGCACTCTACGGCGCTTGGCTCTGCGGCACCGTGCTTGGGCAGATTTCGATGTCGCTGCATCACAAGATCTGCCACACGCTGGGCGGCAGTTTCGACACGCCGCATGCGGAGACGCATGCGATCATGCTGCCGCACACGATCGGCTTCAATGCCGCCGCAGTGCCGGAGCTGCTTGCGCCGATCGGGAGCATTTTCGGCGGCACGCCGGGCCAGGGGCTCTACGATTTCGCCAGATCCGTCGGCTCGCCGCTGGCGCTGAAGGATTTCGGCCTCACCGAGAGCGATCTCGACCGCGCCGCCGAAATCGCGACACGCAACCCTTATGCCAATCCGCGGCCGATCGACCGAGCCTCGATCCGCACGCTGCTTCAGGACGCCTGGGCGGGAGAACGCCCACCACTCTAAAACGCTTGTGTTTACTTTGGGAGGAGGAAACCAAAATGTTTACGAGACGTGACCTGCTGAAAACCGCGGCGGCGACCGGCGCGCTCGCGGCGACATCCAGCCTTGCCATGCCCGCGATCGCCAAGGGAGCGGCGATCAAGCTCGGTTATGTCAGCCCGCAAACCGGGCCGCTTGCCGCTTTCGCCGAGGCCGACAAGTTCATCCTCGATGGCTTCCTGGCCAAGACGAAGGCCGCCGGGCTCAACTACGAAATTGTAGTCAAGGACAGCCAGTCCAACCCGAACCGCGCCGCTGAAGTCGCCAAGGAGCTGATCGTCAAGGACGAGGTCAATCTCGTGCTCGTCGCATCGACGCCGGAAACCACCAATCCGGTCGCCACTACCTGCGAGGCGGAAGAGATGCCCTGCATCTCGACGGCCGCGCCCTGGCAGCCCTGGTTCATCGGTCAGCAGGCCAATCCAGGCGACCCCTCATCATGGAAGCCCTTCAACAGCACTTTTCATTTCTTCTGGGGCCTGGAGGATGTGATCGCTGTCTACACAAACATGTGGCAGCAGCTGGAAACCAACAAGAAGGTGGGCGGCCTCTTCCCGAACGATGGGGACGGCAATGCCTGGGGCGATAAAGTGGTCGGTTTCCCACCGGTTCTCGAAAAAGGCGGCTACACCCTTGCCGATCCCGGCCGCTACCAGAACCTGACGGATGATTTTTCCGCGCAGATCAATGCCTTCAAGTCGGGAAACTGCGAGGTCATCACAGGCGTCATGATCCCGCCTGATTTCACCACCTTCTGGAACCAGGCCAAGCAGCAGGGTTTCCATCCGAAGATCGCCTCCATCGGCAAGGCCATCCTGTTTCCGCAAGCCCTCGAGGCTTTGGGCAAGAGTGGTCACAACCTGTCCTGCGAGGTCTGGTGGTCGGCCCGCCATCCATTCAAATCTTCGCTGACCGGAGAGAGCGCCGCCGAACTCGCAGCAGGCTTTACGAAAGCCACCGGCCGGCCCTGGACGCAGCCGATCGGCTTCGTTCACGCGCTTTTCGAATTGGCTGCAGATGTCATGAAGCGGGCGGACCCGACGGACAGCGCGGCTGTAGTCAAAGCGATCACAGCGACCAAGCTGGACACGATCGTCGGTCCGGTCGCCTGGGACGGTGCCAATGTCCCGCCTTTTGCCGCGAAGAACGTGGCCAAGACACCGCTCGTTGGCGGCCAGTGGAGGTTGAAGGAGGGCGGTGGCTACGATCTCGTCATCACCGACAACAGGACCGCTCCCAATATTCCGATAGGCAGCAAGATGGAGCCGATCGCCTCGGCGTGATGCCTTGACCGGGTTCGGCCCGGAGGCGGTCATGCGCCGGATTCGGCGAAGGACGAAACGGACACCAATCAGGAAGACGATGGTCATACTTGCCCTCGAAAACGTTTCGAAGAGCTTCGGCGCCCTGAAGGTCGCGGATGGAGTGTCGTTTGCACTGGAGAGCGGAGAGGCGCTCGGCATCATCGGGCCAAACGGTGCGGGAAAATCCTCCCTGTTCAATCTCATCAGCGGCAATCTGCGCGTCGATGAGGGGCGGATTATCTATCGCGACGAAGACGTGACGTGCCAGCCGCCGATGGCGCGATGCCGGGCAGGGATCGGCCGCACATTCCAGATCCCGCAGCCCTTCCAGCAGCTAACCGTTTTCGAAAACCTTCTGGTCGCTGCCGCCTACGGATCGCGAAAGACGGAGCGGGAGGTGTCGGAGCGCTGCGCGGATATTCTGGTAAGCACCGGGCTGATCGCGCGCGCCAACCAAGTTGCCGGCAGTCTCGGCCTACTCCAGCGCAAACGCCTCGAACTTGCTCGGGCGCTGGCGACAGAACCCAATGTGCTGCTGCTGGACGAGATCGCCGGCGGCCTGACGGAGGGCGAGTGTGGGGAGCTGGTGGAGACGATCCGGACGATCCACGGAGCCGGTGTCGCCATCATCTGGGTCGAACACGTGCTGCATGCCCTCAACTCCGTAGTGAGCCGTCTTCTCGTCCTAAATTTCGGCAAGGTGGTCGGCCTCGGCAGGCCGGCCGAAATCATGGAATCGCAGGCGGTCCGCCAGATCTATCTCGGGATTGACGTCTGATGGCTCTTCTTGAAACACGGGGCCTCACGGCTTTCTACGGCGACTTCCAGGCGCTCTTCGGGGTCGACATCATGCTTGATGCCGGTGAGACTTTGGCGATCATCGGCGCAAACGGCGCTGGCAAATCCACGCTGATGCGCTCAATTTCGGGCATGCTCGCCAACGAGCCCGACCAGATCAGTTTCGATGGCAGGCCGATCGGCGCACTGCCGGCCCCCGAGGTCATGGCGCTCGGTGTCGCCATGGTGCCGGAAGGTCGCAGGCTCTTCCCCTCGCTGACGGTGGAGGAAAATCTGCTGATCGGCAAATATGGGCGCAGCGTCAAAGGGGCGTGGACGCTTGAGACAATATACGAGCTCTTTCCGGTCTTGAAGGAGAGGCGCGGCAATTCCGGCACCGCGCTATCGGGCGGCCAGCAGCAGATGGTCGCGATCGGCCGTGCGCTGATGTCCAATCCGAGGGTGTTGCTCTGCGACGAAATCAGCCTGGGCCTGGCACCGGTGGTGATCCGCGATATCTACGCAGCCTTTCCCAAAATCCGTGCCGAGGGCGCAGCCATCGTGATCGTCGAGCAGGATATCGGCCAGGCACTCAAGGTGGCAGACCGTCTCTATTGCATGATGGAGGGACGCGTGACGCTGACCGGAACACCGGACGCAATTAGCCGCGCCGACATCCATTCTGCCTATTTCGGAGTGCATACGGGATGAACTGGCTCGACACGATCATACAAGGCATTCTGCTTGGCGGTCTATACGCGCTGTTCGCGGCCGGCCTGAGCCTCGTTTTCGGCATCATGCGGCTGGTCAATCTCGCGCATGGCGATCTTATCGTCCTGGCCGCCTTCCTGCTTCTGGTGCTGGTCAGCGCGCTCGGGCTCAATCCCTTCGTTGCGGCGCTCGTCGCCGTTCCGGTGATGTATGCGGTCGGCTGGGCCCTGCAGTTTTTCGTGCTCAATCGCACCATCGGAGACGACATACTGCCGCCGCTGCTTGTCACCTTCGGCCTTTCGGTCGTTATCCAGAACGCGCTGTTGGAAGGCTTTTCCGCCGATAGCCGCCGCGTTTCGGTGGGCGCGCTGGAAACCGCGTCTCTCAAATTCGGGCCGGTCAGTGTCGGCACTATGCCGCTCCTGACTTTCCTGGCAGCGGTTGTTGTCATCGTCGGACTGAACCTCGTCTTCTACAAGACGAGCCTCGGCCGCGCCTTCCGCGCCACCTCCGACGATCGCGCCACGGCGGGCCTGATGGGCATCCGCTCCGACCGCATCTTCGCGACCGCGACGGGCCTTGCGATGGTTGTTGTGACGATTGCGGCCCTCTTTCTCGGCACGCGCGCCAATTTCGACCCAACGATGGGCCCGGCGCGGCTGATCTACGCCTTCGAGGCGGTCATCATCGGCGGGCTCGGCTCCTTCTGGGGTACGCTCGCCGGCGGCGTGATCATCGGCGTCGCGCAAACGATGGGAGCAGCCGTCAATCCCGAGTGGCAGATCCTTGCGGGCCATGTGGCGTTTCTTCTTGTGCTGTTGGTCCGCCCGCGCGGGCTTTTTCCAAGGGCGGTGGACTGAGATGGTGCATGACAGGCTTTCCTCCGATACCGCTTCGCCCGCGCCGCCGCCCAGCTGGACCGTATCGACGCGCAACCGCGCCTCGTCGTTTGCGGCGCTTCTCGTCGTAGCAATGGTCGCAGCGGGCGTTGCCGCTCCCTTTCTGGTTCCCCGCGCGGTGCTTCAGGACCTTTTCTTTATCCTGACGATGTTGACGCTCGCGCAATGCTGGAACCTGCTTGCCGGCTATGCCGGGCTCGTTTCGGTCGGCCAGCAAGCCTTCGTCGGCTTCGGGGCCTACGTCATGTCCGCTGCCGTCATCCTCAGCGAGCTCAATCCTGTTGTCGCGATCGTGCTCGGCGGGCTTGCCGCCATGATGCTTTCCGTGCCGACGGCCTTTTTCGTCTTCCGGTTACACGGTGCCTATTTCGCGATCGGTACCTGGGTTATCGCCGAGGTAACGCGGCTGTCCCTGGCGCAATGGAAGGCGCTCGGCGGCGGCACGGGAACATCGCTGCCTTCCGGTATCACGCGCGATTTGCCGGGTGCCCGCCTTGCTGCCGAATGGCTCGGCGTGCGGCCGGCCCAGGCCGCGGATATGGTGTGCTATTGGCTGGCGCTTTTGCTGGCGTTTGCCGCCATCGGCTTTGCCTATCGGCTGTTGCGTTCCAAGCAGGGATTGGGGCTTGCCGCCGTGCGTGACAACCGCGAGGCGGCAAGATCGGTCGGCATCGATCCAAACCGCATTAAATTTGCCGTCTATCTCGCCGCCGCCTTCGTCACGGGCCTGACCGGCGCGCTCATCTACCTGCAAAAGGCACGCATCTCGCCGGACGCCGCCTTCTCGGTCACCGACTGGACCGCCTATGTGATCTTCATCGTCGTCATTGGCGGCATCGGTACGATCGAGGGACCGATCGTCGGCGTCATCGTCTTCTTCATTCTGCAGAAGCTCTTTGCCGATTACGGCTCTTGGTATCTGCTCGTTCTCGGCCTTCTCGGCATTGTCGTCATGCTGTTTGCCCCGCGGGGACTGTGGGGCCTATTTGCCGAGCGCACCGGACTTCAACTTTTTCCCGTTCGCCGCATCCTTGCCGGTGGACCATTGACCAGGACTATCAAGGGAGGGCCGCATGGCTGACATCAATACCGACGTTTTGATCATAGGGACGGGCCCTGCCGGCTCGGGCTCAGCGGCACTGCTTGCCAGCTACGGCGTCGAGACTATGGTCATCAACCGCTACCGCTGGCTGGCCAACACGCCGCGCGCGCATATCACCAACCAGCGCACGATGGAGGTTTTGCGCGATCTTGGAAGGGATGTCGAGGACGAGGCCTATCTCTTTGCCACCGGGCAGGATTTGATGGGTCAGAACGTCTTTTGCACCTCGCTTGCCGGCGAAGAGATCGGGCGTATGCGCAGTTGGGGAACGCATCCGGTCAGCCGGGCCGAGCATCAGCTGTCGTCCCCCTCGCACATGAACGATCTGCCCCAGACCTTCATGGAGCCGTTGCTTTTCAAGACGGCATGTTCGCGCGGCGCGCAGGCGCGGATGTCGACCGAATATATTCGCCACGAGCAGGACGCCGACGGCGTCACGACGACCTGCCGCGACAGGCTCACAGGCGCGGAGCTCACGGTCCGGTCCAAATACCTGATTGGCGCCGACGGCGGCAACTCCAAGGTGGCTGAAGATGCAGGGCTCAGCTTCGAGGGCCGTATGGGCGTCGGCGGATCGATGAATATTCTCTTTAAAGCCGATCTTTCGAAATACGTCGCCCATCGTCCCTCGGTGCTCTACTGGGTCGTCCAGCCGGGCGCTGACGTCGGCGGCATCGGCATGGGGCTGGTGCGCATGGTTCGGCCATGGAATGAATGGCTGATCGTCTGGGGATACGACATCAACCAGCCGGCGCCGGATGTAGACACGGCCTTCGCCACCAAGGTGGTGCGCGACCTCGTCGGGGACCACGAGCTGGCGGTGGAAATCCAGTCGGTTTCGACCTGGACCGTCAATAATCTCTATGCAACGACGATGCAGAACGGCCGGGTCTTCTGCATGGGTGATGCTACCCATCGGCATCCGCCGTCGAACGGACTGGGTTCCAATACGTCGATCCAGGATGCTTTCAATCTCGCGTGGAAACTCAGTTATGTGTTGAAAGGCAAGGCTGGTCCCGCTTTGCTCGACAGCTACCAGCGCGAGCGCGCCCCGATCGCCAAGCAGATCGTGACCAGAGCCAACAAGTCGATCGAGGAGTTCGGGCCGATCTTTAAGGCGCTTGGCCTACTCGATTCCATCGACCCCGTGAAAATGCAGCAGAACATGGATGCGCGCTGCGACGATACGCCGGCAGCCGAAACGCAGCGCGCTGCCATCCGTCAGGCGATCGCAGCCAAGGTCTATGAATTCGATGCTCACGGCGTCGAAATGAACCAGCGTTATCGCTCGGATGCCGTTCTCGCCGACGGTGAGCCCGAGCCGGCCTTCGAGAAAGATGCGGAGTTGCACTACCAGCCGACCACCTGGCCGGGTGCGCGGCTGCCGCATGCCTGGATCTTTGCCGATGACGGTGCCAAGGCCTCGACGCTCGATCTTTGCGGCAAGGGCCGTTTTACGGTGCTTACCGGCATTGGCGGCCGCGGTTGGATCGAGGCTGCAAAGCTGCTCGGCCGTGAGCTTGGCCTTGACATCGAGGCACATATCATCGGGCCGCGCCAGCGTTGGCAGGATCTGACCGGCGACTGGGCCAATCTGCGCGAGGTCCGTGACAGCGGCGTCGTGCTTGTTCGACCCGACCAACATGTCTGCTGGCGCCGCGAAACCATCGCCCGGGATCCCATGGCGGAGCTTCGTCGTGCACTGTCCTTTGTTCTAGCTTTGTGAGATTTCGCTATGGAAACGCATGAAAAGGGATTTTTCACGGAGGAGAACTCCGTCGAGGTCGTCACCGGGCGCAATGCCAATGCGCGTGATCCGCGGCTGAAGCAGGTGATCGAGGTCATCACGCGCAAGCTGCACGAGGCGGTCAAGGAAATCGAGCCGACGCAGGATGAATGGTTCAAGGCGATCATGTACCTGACCCAGACCGGTCATCTCTGCAACGAGTGGCGGCAGGAATTTATCCTGCTTTCGGACGTGCTCGGCGTGTCGATGCTTGTCGACGCGATCAACAACCGCAAACCGTCGGGTGCCTCGGAATCGACCGTGCTTGGACCATTCCATGTCGCGGACGCGCCCGAATTGCCGATGGGGGCCAATATCTGCCTCGATCAGAAAGGCGAGGATATGGTCATTCATGGCCGCATTCTCGATATCGACGGCCGACCCGTTGCCAATGCCGTGCTCGACGTCTGGCAGGCCAACGATGAAGGTTTCTACGACGTGCAGCAGAAAGGCATTCAGCCCGATTTCAATCTGCGCGGCGTGTTCCGCATCGGCGCGGACGGCCGCTACTGGTTCCGGGCGGTCAAGCCGAAGTTCTATCCGATCCCCGATGACGGCACGGTCGGCAAGCTCCTGGCGGGACTCGGCCGCCATCCCTATCGCCCGGCCCACCTGCATTTCATCCTCAAGGCCGAGGGGTTCGAGACGCTGACGACACATATATTCGACCCCCACGATCCCTATATCAACTCCGACGCCGTCTTCGGCGTCAAGGAAAGCCTGCTGGCCGAATTCAAACGCGTCGACGATGCGGCGCGGGCTCACGAGCTGGAGTTTCCGGGCTGGTTCTGGGAGGTCGAATACGATTTCGTGCTGGCACCCTCGAAACCGGGCTAGGCTTTGCCGGCGACGCGAAAAGGCCGGAGCGCGACAACCTGTGCTTCGGCCTCACGCAGCCGATTGCGGCGACGGCCGCTCGGGCCGGACCCTTTCATTCACGCTCGGCCATGAAAGGGCCGTGGGCCCAGCGGATTTCCTGCTCGTGCTTTTCGACCGACCGGCGCAGCTCGGAGAATTCGCGTCGCAGATGTCCAATAAGCTTGCGGGCGGCCGGATTTGAATAGGGCTTCGTTCTCGTCATAATCCCGAGCGCGCGCTGCGGCTGCGGGATGTCAAGCGGAATGACGCTAATCCTGTTTTCACGCCGGAACGAGTGAGCGACGGAAAGCGGCAGGATTGCCAGGGCGTCCGTTCCGACCAGATAGTTCAAGACGCTCATCAGGGAGCCTCCGGCGTAACGGATCGAAACTTCCTCAATTCCCAGCGTGAGCAGAATATTGTGCAGGTCCAGTACCAGCGGCGAGCCGGGCAGAGGAGCGACCCATGGATAATTGAGGATGTCCTCCGTCGCCAGATTGCGTTTGCGCATCAGCGGATGGCCCGCACCGCAGGCCAGCACGTTTCGCGCAGGCAGCAGTGGTTCGAACTGCTGGTCAGCGCGAAGGTCGGTGGAGCCCGTCGGTGTAACCGCGACATCGATCTGGCCGGATTCGAGCTCGCTTACAAGGTCGGAATAGTTGCCGTAAGACTGATGCACCATGATCCCCGGTTCATCGTGCTGGAACGAGGCGATCATGGGCGAGACAACCGCATCCATGAAGAAAGGAACGCCGCCGATCCGCACGCGGCCGAACGAACCCGACTTGAAGCTGCGGATGATTTCCATCGCCTTGCGCGAGGACGCGAGAATAGCCTTGCCTTGCAGGCCAAGCTGTTCGCCAAGGGGCGTCGGCTGCATCGGCCGGCGCCCGGAAACGAACAGCGGCTCACCTACACGCTTTTCGAGGATGGAGATGGTCCGCGACACGGCCGACTGTGTCATGCCAAGCATGGCAGCGGCTTCCGTCACGCCTCCGGTTTCGATGACGGCGGCAAGCTGAACAAGGTGATGTTCCACAATCTTCATAGCAAAATGCTATAGTATTTATGAACAATCTCATCAACAGTCGTTTTAGATCGGCTATATTTTGCAAGTGTTGAGTGATTGGCAAGCGGCTGAGATCCTGATTGCCAATCGACGGGGAGAAAGCGGAGGAGGGCCGCGCCCCGGGACGATCGATTGTTTCACGGGAGGAGAACGATGGCACTTGTCAGCGGCTATCATCATTTGACCCTTTGCACCGATGGCGTGCAAGAGGATTACGATTTTTATACCAAAGCGCTCGGCCTTTATTCGGTCAAACGCACCGTGCTGTTCGACGGCACCATCCCCGTCTATCACCTCTATTACGGATCCCGCAGCGGCGAGGCTTCGACGATCATCACGACCTTTCCGTTCCGTAAGCCCGCCGTTTTTGGCCGACGTGGAACGAACCAGTCGAAGATCATCCAGCAGGCGATCCCTGCCGGCGCGTCCGGCTATTGGGTCGAGCGGCTCAATGCCCGTGGTATCGAGGCTAAGAAAATATCGCGCTTCGGTATCGCGCGCGTGGCCTTCAAACACCCTTGCGGCATTCCGCATGAACTTGTCGAAAGCCCTGCAGACAACCGGCCGCCCATCGTCAACGAGGCGCAAGGCGTTACGGCGGAGCATGGTATCAAGGGCATTTACGGCGCGGCGATTGCCGTGTTCGATCGCACCGCCATGGATGACTTCCTGACAGTTGGCCTGTCGATGAAAAAGGAGGCTGACAGCAATGAGGGACTGATGTTCTCCGTCCCGAACGCAAACGGTCCCAACAGCATGGTCGAAATCCTGCATGAAGCAAATAGCCCGCAGGGCACCTGGACGCTTGCTGGCGGTACCATTCATCATCTGGCGCTGAACACTGGCGACGAACAGAACCAGCTGCAGCTGAAGGCGCATCTGGAGGGTTTGGGGTTCACGGACGTTTCCGACCAGAAGGATCGTAACTATTTCAAGTCCTGCTACGTCCGCTCACCGGGCGGCGCGCTGTTTGAGATTGCCTGGTCGGTCGAGGGCGGTTGGGCGCTTGACGAGCCGGCCGACCGTATCGGCACCACGCTGGTCTTCCCGCCGTGGTTCGAGAACCGTCGCGAAGAGCTGATCGCCGGCCTGGAACCGGCGAACTTCTGAGCCGGGGCAATGGCGATGCATCATGAATCTCTCCTGCTCGGCGCTACGCCCGAGGAGGCCCAAGTCCACTGCATCTTCATCCATGGGCGTACCCAGTCGCCCGAAGACATGCACCAGCAGGTGATCGCCAGGCTCAAAGCATCGGGCGTGGCCTTTATTCTACCGCGCGCCACCGGCAAGAGCTGGTACGGAGCGCGGGCGACGGAGCGGCTGACATCGACAACGCGGAAGGAACTGGAAGACTCCCTGGCTTATCTACGTGGCATCACAGGCGACCTGACTTATCGCCGTCATGGGACGCCGCTGGTGATCGGAGGCTTCAGTCAGGGTGCGTGCCTGGCTTTGGAATATGCGATGAAATATGGACCATGGCGGGGTGCCATGGTCAATCTTACTGGTTGCCGTGTTGGCACCTCGGAGTGCGACAGACCCTTTGCGGACCTTGATCGCATGCCGGTTTATCTAACCGGGTCCGACAAGGATCCTTGGATACCAGTCGGGGCCTTTGCCGAAGCTGCCGAAAGTCTTGCCCGAGCACGGGCGAGCTTACGTTGCGAGGTCTTGCCCGATCGTGCCCATGAGGTGTCGGCCCAGGAAATTGGCGAGTTCGACAATTTGCTCTCGCAGATGCCGGCGGTGATCGCGTAGCACTGTAATATGCACTGCTCCTTTGAAAAATTATGGTGATGTTCGCGAGGAATCTGCAAGCGGAGGATATTTAGACTCCGCCAAAAAACGGACAAACCTTCAATTGAGCACCGTGCTGGAGCTACCCTTCCCGGTCTTGCCGCGTGGTAGCACACCAGGGTTTGGCCGCGTCGGCATTCCGGCAACGTTAGAGCAGGACATCAGAACGAAACCATCCTGATCAACCGCTCTCCTCAACCAGCATTTCTGACCATTGACGGGTACCGCGACTTCATCGAAATACCAGACATCTTCTTCGTCGGCACCATCGGCGGATAGTCTCATAAGAAACGACGATCCCGTGATCGAGCAGCGTTTCCGCGACGGCGTTCAGGCTCAGATTAAAACGGAAGCAGAGCCAGACAGAATAGGCAACGATTTCGGTCGGTTGGCGGGCGGTGGTCCCTGTGGGCCGGCTTATTCAGGCATCGCTTCATGGATAGGGATCTGCGGTTCGATACTCTTCAAGAGCAAAAGTAGGAGGGACTGAAGGCAGAGGCATTTCAGGGCTGTCGGCTAACTTAGCAGTAAGAAGAAGCAAGCTGCGCCATCTGAGATCACTTCCAACGATTGGCCGGATCGTTGTCGCTTGCGGGAGACGACTAAGGGGATTTCTACCGGTGCCAGGCTAAATGCCCTGCGTATCGCTTGACGATCCTTGTAGGCAGGGTAGCGATCAAGGGGACTCCCTGAACGGCGGTCAGCACAGTGGAAATTTCGACGCGTCAGGGGAAGACTTTCGACGTACGTCATTCCCAGATCACGGTTTAGTAATTTCCAATCCTGATGACGTTGACTTCCAATTATCATGGTGCAAATTTCCAACTGTCAGAGATTCGGAGAAAGCATGTACGAACGTCTCGTCGCGCACCGGGTGGAGGAAGCCTTTCAGATACCCCGGTGGTCCTGATCGTAGGACCGCGCCGGGCAGGCAAAACCACACTAGCAGCAGAGACATGGTGGTTTGGTAGTCGAGATTCTTTAGGGTCTCTACCTGCGACTGAAGCTGTGCTTTGTAGGTATCGGAGCAGGTAGTGGGGGATGCTTTGCAAGCTTCCAAAGCCTTCTCGGCGTCCGTAAGCTCCTTGGCCTGCTCGTGCGTGAGATAGTTATACTGATAATTCGCAGCCCCGTCGGACCCTCCTTCTCCCCCACCAACTGCCGCACCGACCGCCGAGCTAAGACTCGTTCCGATTAACGTGGCGAGAGTCTGTTTGTCCTGATCGGACAAGGTGCTGTCCTTCAACATACCCTTTACGAGAGCGGCGATGGCCGGTGCCATCAAGGCTGTTGCTTCGCCGCCCAGAGCACCCTTTATCGCCCCTGACCTGCCACTGAACTTTCACCCAGTGGCGACTAGAGCCCCGGCGGTTTTGAATACGCCAAGTGGCGCGGTGTGAGCAACCGGCGGAAACGCGAAGCTTTCATCTTGCGCAGCGTTGGAGCCGGTTGCGGCGATGGTCCCGGCAAAGTCTGCCGGGGTTTTGTATCCGAGCGATGAGTGCGGCCGGAAATGGTTGTAATCGTCCGCCCATTCAGCAATGGCGTTGTGGGCATGATTGAGGCCGAAGAAGAGGCTCTCGTTGAGCAACTCGTCACGCATCCGACCGTTGAAACTCTCGACATAGCCGTTCTGCATTGGCTTCCCCGGCGCGATGTAGTGCCACTCCACCTTGTGATCCCTCGACCAGGCGAGAATGGCATTCGACGTGAGTTCGGTGCCGTTGTCGGAGACAATCATTCCGGGCTTGCCGCGTCGTTCGATCAGCGTCGTCAGTTCTCGGGCGACACGTCGACCAGAGATAGACGTGTCCGGGATCGCTGCCAGGCATTCGGCTTCATTGATGAACACGCGAAGAAGCGCAAAGCATTGCGTGAGGTCGAGGGGGGGGCGCTCGCCACCTTAGCGCGGGAGGATGCCGGGACGTATAAAATCGCCGCATAGTCCAGCGGTTTGGA
The DNA here is from genome assembly GCF_007828675.1 of Rhizobium sp. ERR 1071. Taxonomy (NCBI): domain Bacteria; kingdom Pseudomonadati; phylum Pseudomonadota; class Alphaproteobacteria; order Hyphomicrobiales; family Rhizobiaceae; genus Rhizobium; species Rhizobium sp. ERR 1071. The sequence continues at coordinate 70,708 of NZ_VITM01000014.1, forward strand.
GAGAGATTGTCCAAGGCCGACCGGACTTAATCACCCAACAGGATGGCGCCATAGTCGGTAGCGCCATGCAACACATGGATGATGACCACCTTCGCGTTTTCGACGCGGTAAAAGATCAGATAATTGCCATGAACGCGGCGGCGGATACCATGGTGTTCGTAGCGGGGCACAAGCGCGAAGCCGTTCGGATTATCGGCGAGATCTTCACACTTGCTCCGCAGCTCTCGAACGAATGAAAGGGCGCGCCAGGGATTGTCCCGTGCGATATAGTCGGCGATCTGCTCAAGATCGCTTTCCGCCTCGTTGGAAAACTCAAGGATCATACCGATTATTCGGCCTGGTCAGCCATCGCGCGGTATTTTGCCTCAAGTCGCTCGAACACATCGTTCGCTGGCCTCGTTCGCTCCGCGTCGGCATCGGCAATGCCGCGCATGACGGAAGCATCCAACGCGGCAAGTCGGGTCTCGCGGTCTTGGACCAGTCGCACACCTTCCCGCAGGACTTCGCTTTTCGAGCCATAGCGACCTGTGTCAACGAGCTGCTGGATATAGCTTTCGAGCTGCTTTCCCAGATCGGCACTAATCATGCTGTACTCCATCGAATGTGATGAAAGAAGATAGGCCGTTTATCAACTATTATCAATCCTCTTCCCTCTCACCCTCCTTCCGAATGTGTGAGGTGAGATTGGAAAGTGGCAAGGAAGAGAAAAAGATGACGCTGCACGGCAACATTGTCCTCCTTCCGGAGCATCTTCATTCGAGATCGATACGCGCGCCATTGTGTTCTCCCATTTCCATGATAAAGGACATTATGAGGGATTTCGAGGACTTGGCGAGCGGCCAAAGTGATTGCGCGTTCGAATCTCATCACATCAACGGCTCCGATTTTGCTGACCGTGGGTCGTGATCTGTAAAAGTGGTGTTGCAGCAAGGGGTGGAACGATTGCTTTCGCCCTCATCGGCCGTTGAGACGCCGCTTCGTACTTTCCCGACCGCGGAAGCATCGTTATCCGCCTTTCGCGTTGTCGCACGACGTGGCGGTGTCTTTATAACGTCAGGCGCAATCCCACAGAACGCAATATTGTTGTTCGCGTTTGTAATAGTCTTCGTCAGCTCTTCCACCGTCATGACGCCCGCCCTCCCTGAGATCTAGTGCGTCATGGAGCTCCCCGGTAGAACCTCGAATTGCCAGAATTTGTCCGGGGTAAAGTAAACTTTCATTGGCGCGCACGGTTTGCATCGTCACATTCTCATAGTCATTTCGATTGCTGCGTAGAAAGTCGATGTAGCGGGCAACTTGCCCTTCGCTAGGGCCAATCGCTCCGCGGTCATCCTGTCACGCGCTGCAGGATCGCGAATGCTCACTACTTGCGTCCTATCCTTGGAGTTCTTGACGCGAAGGCCAGTCCACTCACGATGATCAGCAGCATCGCCGCACAAACGAAACTTGAGGTGAAGAAGATCAGCCCACTGAAGCCAAGAAACCACGGTGCCGCGAGCAGGGCTAGGCCTAGCCAAAATTTCAACCAGTCGATCCAGGCTTCAGGATTGAAAATCCCGAGGATGGAGACGTTCACAATCGTCAGACCGACGGTTGTTCCGGTTGCATATACCATCGTCGATGCGGTAGCCACCGAAAGAAGATCAGGCGCCAACCACGGCGTCAGGAAGATAAACGTTCCAAGAAGAAGGCCGAACCAGTTTTGCCAGCGTGGTTCCTGTATGGAAAATCTTCCATGGTGACGGATTATTCTTGTATTTTTCAACCATAACATCAGTGACATGCATCAATGCCTCCGCGGTTTTTTGCCGCTTCGATTCGATGTCGGAGGCCGATGAAACTGGACGATGCGAGATGCTGAGGTGTCTCATGCGCCAAGCTCAGACTTGAAGTGCTTTCCTTGCGGATAGCTCTTCAGCGGTGTCCATAGCCATGTCGAGGACGACCCGCCCGCCTACCCGTGCCATGGTCAGCAAGGTTGCGATTGGATTGTTCTCCAGGAGATTTCCTAGCTCCTGTTCGATCATGTAGCCGATCATCCCCTCTGTTTCGGCGCCCAGAATATCCAAGGGGAAACCATTGCCGTTGGAGGCTTCCGCCTGCAGAGCAAGGAGCCCGACCTGGGGACCGTTGCCATGGGTGATGACCAAAGAGTGACCGGCATGAATGAGATCAGCCAAGGCGGCAACACCGACCCGGATATTGGCGCGCTGATGTTCAGCGGTCATCGGCTCGCCGCGGCGCAGAAGTGCGTTCCCGCCGAGCGCAGCGACGATCAGCATGTCAGCCTCCAATCGTCGCGACGAGTAAGGCCTTGATCGTATGCATGCGATTTTCGGCCTGATCGAAAACAATGGAGGCATGAGACTCGAAAACCTCGTTCGTCACCTCCATGCAATCAATGCCATATTCCTTAGCGATGCGGGCGCCGACTTCCGTCTCGGTGTCGTGAAACGCTGGAAGGCAATGCATGAATTTCGCATAGGGGTTTTCGGTCGCCTCGATCACCTGGGCGGTAACCCGGAATGGGGAAAGAAGCCCGATGCGCTCTTCCCAAGCCGATTCACTCTCGCCCATTGAAAGCCAGACGTCCGTATAGACAAAATCGGCCCCCAGTACCCCTGAACCGACATGTTCCATCAAAGCGAACTTGCCGCCGCTCTTCCATGCCTCCGATTTCACATGATCGACAAACGCTTGGTCCGGCCACAAGGCCGTCGGCGAGACGAGGCGAAAATCGATTCCGACCTTGGCGGCGCCTAGCGCCAGCGACATCGCCACATTGTCGCGCCCGTCGCCAAGGAAGGCCACGACCATGTCAGACAGATGCTTGTGGGTGAATTCGCGCATGGTCATGAGATCGGCGAGAATTTGCGTCGGATGAGAAACGTCGGTCAGCCCATTATAGACGGGCACGCCGGAATAGGTTTTCAGCGTCTCGACTGCACGCTGCGCGAACCCGCGATATTCGATGGCGTCATAAATGCGGCCGAGAACGCGTGCAGTATCCTTCATCGATTCCTTGTGGCCGATATGGCTGCCGGTGGGACCCATGTAGGTGACGTGGGCGCCCTGGTCATAAGCTGCCACCTCGAACCCGGTTCGGGTGCGTGTCGAGTCCTTTTCGAAGATAAGTGCGATGTTCTTTCGCGTCAGGCGCGGCACTTCGTAACCGCCCAGTTTCGCGGCCTTGAGATCGGCGGCAAGGCGTAGCAGATACCGAATCTCCTCGGCATCCAGATCATCGAGGGACAGAACGCTGCGACCATGAAGATTGATAGGCATGACAAGTTCCTTCGCAACTAAAGGGGGGCACGAGCAATCGGGCACGTCATGCAATGACCGCCGCCGCGGCCACGGCTGAGTTCCGCTCCGTCGATGGTGATCACCTCGATACCTGCACGACGCAGTAGCGTGTTGGTATAGACGTTACGGTCGTAGCCGATGACAACGCCGGGCTCGATGGCGATGACATTGTTGCCGTCAAGCGGTTGCAGCTTGCCTTCGGGCACGTGTCCCATTTCTTCGGCAAATTCCCGCCGGGCCGCGGCCTCAGCTTCCTCATCCTCCTTATACTCGCCCTTGGGAATGGACCACGCGCCCTCATCTCGCTTGTGCCAGAAGGGGCCGCCTGGGTGGACAAGCAGGATCAAAAAACCGCTTTCCGCCTCTTTGTACATTAAGATGCCAGCGCTTTTCTTCATGGCTGATCATTTCCGCCGGGAGGCGAGACTGGCCCTTATGCAAATTCGGATTTGTTGACAGCCAGAACCGCGTTTGAATGTGCTAATAAAGTGGTTAACCGACCCACACTATCCTGATCAGCAAGATATTCACAGGCCTCCAACAAAGGTACGAACAACGGCAGAGAATTGTTTCTCGCCGCAGCACAATGATTGTCGGATCGTCAGGATGGCTATGCCGCCACTGACGACATCTCGCGACTTTTTCTTCGATTGTTATACTGTTTTTCAAAAAACAGATTAGCCGCGAGGTTGTGTCAGCGCCAAGGCGAGTGTCCATACGGCCAGGATGGCGGTAAGCGTCAGAGGGCCGACAGCGCCATAGCGATCGACGATATAGCCGCCAAAAACCGCGCCGATGCTGATGGCGACCTGAAAAGAGACGACCATCAGGCTGCCGGCAGCCTCCAAAGCGTCGGTTGCCCCGCGGGAAAGATTGGTCGGCAGTACAACCGGTGCCATGCCGAAGGCGAAGCCCCAAAGCGCCACGAGGCCGAAGGCAATACCGGTTTGAGCGCCCCAAAGCACCAAGGCAAGCGCGGCAAACGCCATCAGCGCCGCCGTGAGAGCCAGGGCCAGGCGAATGCTGGCGTCGGCCATTCGGCCACCGGCCACATTGCCGATCACGGAAGCGATGCCAAACCCAAGCAGAGCCAGGGCGATCGATCTGGTTTCAAGGAGCGTCACTTGTTCGAGGAAGGGACGCACATAGACCGAGCCGGCAAAATGGCCCGTCATCAGCAAAAGAATGGCAAGCATCCCCAGCTGAACGCTACGCCGCCGCGTCAGCCGGAAAACATCGGCGAGGCTGTTGCTTGTGCTCGCGGGCAGTGTCGGTAAGCTCAGTAGCTGCAGCAGCAAGGCGAGCGCGGCAAGTCCGGCGGTCATCGCCATTGCCACGCGCCATCCCAGCCAGTCGCTGATCAAAGCTCCAACCGAGGGCGCAGCTATGGTGGCGAGCGAGACGCCGAGGGTGACGATGGCCATGCCCCGACCCGTCGAATTGGCGCCGACCAGTCGCGCCACGACGGCGACTGAAAGCGCCCAGAAACCGCTCAGCGCGATGCCCAGCCCAGCCCGGCCCAACAACAATAGCCAAAAGTCCGTCGCCAATGATGCAAGGACATTGGAGCCGATCGCCAAGGCGCTGAGGCCGACCAACACCGTCTTGCGGTTCAGCCTGCCGATCAGAACATTGCTCAATAGGGCGGTGACAGCGCCGACGGAAGCTGTGGCGGTGACGACCTGTCCGGCTGTTCCCTCGGTAATCGCAAGATCGCGCGCCAGCGGGGTTAGCAGACCCGCCGGCAGGAATTCAGCCGATACCAGCGCGAAGCTGGTGGCCGCCATTGAAAGGACGGCGAACCAGGTCGCCGCGCTCCACGTGGATGGTTCCGGGGTATCCGGTTCAATCGTTACCCCATCAAGTTGCGATGTCGTGTCCGTCATAGGTATCTCCTTAAGTTAGGAGAGGTCATAGACGAACTATTCGGGACGGTATGTGTCCTAAAATCCGAAATCCATGTCCATTCGTCCGGAACTTGTGCGTCGCACAACGCCCGGTGAGACGCTGGTGATGCGTTTGAAGGCGCGAGCGAAGGATGCCTCGGATTCATAGCCCAACCGAGAAGCAACTTCGGCGACTGACATGCCGCTTTGCCCCAACAGGTCGCGGGCAAGCTGCATCCGCAAACGGGCGAGATAATGGGCCGCGCCTTCTCCTAACATGGCGTTGAAGCGCTCGGCGAAGATCGAACGCGATTGACCCGCCAAGCCCGCGAGACTTTTGAGGGTCCAGTTACGGCCGGGGTCTCGGTGCATGGCCGCCAGCACACGTCCGACATGGGGATCGCGGATGGCGGCGAGCCAGCCGGTGGTCGAGCCCCCGCTGCAATTGACCCAGCAGCGGATGAGCCGTGCCGCGAGCAAGTCGGCCATGCGCGACAAGACGGTCGCGCTTCCCATCTGTGGCTGTGTCGCCTCCGCCGACATGGCCGCCAGCAGGGGGCCAACGATCGGGTCATTGCCGGCCACATCGCAGCCCTTGATGATTGGCGGCATCAAGGCGACCAAGGGATTAAGTGCATGCGCCCCCAAGACCATGGAGCCGCAGAAGAGGGTGCTCGTCGCACCCGTTCCGTCCCGCACCACGTCGCATACGTTGCTTCCCAATCTTGTTATCTGGCAGCTCTTGCGCGAGTCACCCTCGACATCTGGCGCGCTGGCCAACCGGTGCGCGACGCCTTGCGGCAGCAGAACCAGATCGCCATCGTTCAACTCCTGCCATCCTTGCGCTTCGGTATGGATCCAGCACGGACCCTGGCTGACAAAGTGAAAACGAAGCAGCTGTTGTTGCGGAAAGGCGATGCTCCATGGATGTCTGAGTTCGCAGCGTCCATAATTGACGCCACTCAAGCGAAAGTCTTGCAGGACTTCGCTTAGGGCGTCCATTGGGACATTTGACGGCGACAATGGTTGAGACGAATGATCAAGCATCGAGCCAATTTAGGTCCCAAGCGTCCAGCATTCAAGCGGGTCAGCGATGCAAATGTGATCGCTCCTAGCCAGCAAGGAACGCTGTCTCAATCATACGAATGCCGTCAAACGCGGGCTCCCAATATCCGGCCCGCCGCCGATGGTTCAGCCAAGATCGATTTTCATGGCGAAATCCCAGGTACCGGCGCCGTTCCTGGCCAGGCTGATCATCATCAAGCCGAGCGCTTCCAGCGTCTGGGCCATGTGCAAGCCACCAACGTCAAACGGACGGAGCCCTAGACTTTCAAGGAAGGTCGAGACGCGTGCCCTTCGCCTTCGTGTCGTCGGCTGCGATGAACGCGTCGAGGCGTTCACCCTTGGCCAGCACGTGACCGAAGATGGTGTTGAACGTCTTCACGACAGGCGCGCGGGCGGGGAGGCGCTTGGCGATCTCCTGCGCGCCAGAACCGCCATGCGGAGTGACGAGACCCGAAAGGTTGGGGGCAAGGGGGTTGGTGATGTCGATGATCACCCTGCCGTCAAGCGAGTTCCCGTAATCGGCGATCACAGCCGCGGCGCTGGTGTAAGGCACTGCCAGGACGACGATATCCCCGGTCGGAGCGGCGCCATAAGTCGCTATCGTCGCTCCGGCTCCGATCTGCTCGGCGAGCGCCCGCGCCTTGGCGGGATCGCGGCTGGCCACCTCGACGGTATGCGCGGCCTTGGCGGCAAGGCCGCCGATTGCCGCGGCCATGCCGCCGGATCCAATGATGCTGATAGTGCTCATGCATGATTCCTCAATCGAACTTGACCAGATCCTTAAAGATCAGATGACCCCAGTCGTTGCCGCGCGCCTGAACGAGCAGCCCACCTTCCGAAAGGCCGCCAAGGTTGATCGGCGCGAAACCGAGTTGTTCGGCAAGCGCGGCAACCTCCGCTGTCGCGCCGCCGTCGTCGCTCGCCAGGAACACGACCCTCCTGCCACCATGCACGGCCGGATCTTGGCCGAGCACGGCGGCAGCCAGATGATTGAAGCCCTTGACCAGTCTTCCACCGGAGAAGGCCTGCGCAACGAATTTGGACGACGGCTGCCCTCCCAGTTTCTCGGGAGGCACGCCGTAGGCATTGGTCACATCGACGATCGTCTTCCCCTGCCACGTGGACAGCACCTTGGCGACGTCCGGGTGCTGTTCGAAGCGGACAGCTAGAAAGATAACATCCGCCCTTATAGCTTCCGTCAGGGTCTTGGGAATAATCTCGGGCCCGATCGCGGCTGCATCGGATGCGAAGCTTGCAGGGTCGCGCGTGGTTGCAACGGACACCTCGATGCCGTTGCGGGAAAACGCTTTGGCCAGAGCTCGGCCGATATTGCCGAAGCCGATAATCGCGTAGCTCATCACATTCTCCTTCGATTGTTCGGCGCGGTCAGAGCTTGTAGCCGCCGCTTGCTTCAATCGTCTGGCCCGTCACCCAATGGCCGTCATCGGAGGCCAGGAACGCGACGACGGCGGCGATTTCCGAAGGCTCTCCAAAGCGTCCCATCGCGATTTCGGCCTCGACCGCCTTGATGAGTTCGGGGTTTTCTCGAATGGCGGCGTTCACATCCGTTCGCGTGTAGCCGGGCGCGACAGCGTTCGCGGTAATTCCGCGCGGTCCCAGTTCCGCCGCCAGCGCATGGGTCAGGTTGTTGATGGCCGCCTTGGCCATCGAGTAGACAGGCGCGGCCGTCACGGGCTTCGTGGCGGCGGCGGAAGAGATGTTGATGATGCATCCGCCGTCGGCGAGACGCTTCAGGGCCGCCTGAATGATAAAGAAGGGCGCTCGGGCATAGACCGCGATCAGGGTGTCCCAACTGTCCGGCGTCGCGTCCTTGAAGCCAACCCAGCCGGAGTTGCCGGCGTTGTTGACCAGAATGTCGAGGGCTTTGCTTCCGTTTCGCTTGGTGAACTCGTTGTCGAGTCTCTCGAATAAGATCGGGACGGTCGCCGGGTCAACGAGGTCCGCGTGGATCGCAAACGCGGTGCCTCCAGCATTCTCGATGGCCGCCACCACCTCGTCGGCGCCAGATTTGGAGGTGTTGTAGGTTAGCGCGACCGTCGCGCCATCCTTTGCGAGGCGCTCGGCGATGGCACGACCAATGCCGCGCGACGCCCCGGTTACGAGAGCGGCTTTTCCTTTGAGAGGATGTGCCATTTCATTTCCTTCCGTGGATGTATGCATAATTGGGTGACTGACCCGGCAGTGTGTGGCACGTCAGAGTTGGGCGAGGCCGCCGTCGACGGCGACTTCGCTGGCGGTCATGAAGCTGCTGTCGTCGGATGCGAGGAAGGCGGCCACCGCTCCGATCTCCGCCGGATCGGCCATGCGCTGGAGCGGTGTCATCGCGGCGAAGGCCTTCTGGCCCTCCTCGCCGAGCGCTTCCTTCGCGAGTTCGGTCGCCGTCGCCCCGGGCGACAGCACGTTCACCCGGATGCCCGTGCCCTTCAGGTCCTCGGCCCAGGTCCGCGCGAGATTGCGCACTGCCGCCTTGCTCGCGCTATAGGCGCTGAATGCCGGAGCGCCCGTGGTGCCGGCGCTCGATCCGGTCAGGATGATCGAACCGCCCCGGCCCATCAGCGGCAGCGCCTTCTGGACCGTGAAAATCGTGCCTTTCACATTAGTGTCGAAAGTCTCGTCAATATGCTCTGCGGTGATCTTGCCGAGCGGAAGCGAGCTGCCCGCCCCGGCATTGGCGAAGACGATGTCAAGGGTTCCGCGCTCCGCCTTTACCGCCGCATAGAGCCGATCCAGATCGGCTTCATCGGAAACCGAGCCCGTCACCGCGCGGGCATTCGGCCCGAGATCGACCACGGCGGCATCGAGCGCTTCCTGCCGGCGGCCGAAAATGAACAGGAAGGCGCCTTCCTCGATGAACCGCTTCGCCGCGGCGCGACCGATGCCGGTGGCGCCACCCGTAATGACTGCAATCTTACCCTCAAGCTTTCCCATGACGTCTCCTTACGCCCTGTCGACAGCGCCTGTTGTCATTTGCGCCGACGGACGCTATCTAATGGATCACTGATCCGATTCATAACCGGATCACCGATCCACATATATGGATCACTGATCCATTTAGCAAGGTAGTCCATGCGAGCCGACGCGGAAAAAAATCGCAGCCAAATTCTCACCGTCGCGCGTGACGTTGTCGCCGAGCATGGTGTGGACGCGTCGATGCGTGACATTGCCCGCCGGGCCGGCGTCGGCTTGGCCACGCTGCTCCGTCATTTCCCGACGCGGGAAGCGTTGTTCGAAGCGCTGCTGTGTACCCATCTGGACGCACTGACCCGGAGGGCAGCCGAACTCGAACTGTCGACTTCGGCCGACGAAGCACTTCTCTCCTGGTTTCGAGAATTGGTGGAATTCACCCAAAGCTCTAGGGGCGTTGTCGCCATGATGGCGGCCGCTCACACGAACCCCGACTCCGCCCTTTATGCCTCGTGCGCGGCCGTGCACGCGGCGGGCGCGCGACTACTGCTGCGTGCCCAGGCCGAGGGAACGGCGCGCCCCGATATGAATGGGGACGACCTGTTTGCCTTGATAACGGCTCTCGGCTGGGCGGTCGATCAACCCTCATTCGCGCCACGGGCGGATCATCTCGTTCACCTCGTGGCGAGCGCCATCCTGACACATTGGCCTCGCGATGATGTGAAGAAGGCAGCGGGTTGAATAAGGTCCGGGCACTTTTCCTCAAATTGCCCATGCAACGAAGCGGACTGGATCGCCGCCTGGCACAAAGCCACGCCTTTGAGTAGCGGAAACCTGACGCGGCCGCGCGAACGCCATGAAATGCGGCCGCCAACCCACATGATTTCTTGTGATCGGAAGGGGAGTGGACGTCTGCACCGCTCCATGCGGCGGACGCCAGATAATGCTGGCGGGAAGGATTGCTTTCGCCTCACGCTAGAAAAACTGCCTTTGGATCTTCGGGTTTCGACACGATCATTTCCGCGACGGGACTGGTGCCCGGTAACGCCAATTTTCGGAGCGAGCAAATGTCGATCAATCGCCGTCACTTCAACCAATTGCTGCTCCTTGGCGGCGCGGGTCTTGCCTGGGGAGGCTCTCCGTCATGGGCAAGCGCCGCGGAAACGCCGGTGAGCGGCGGAACCCTGAACTGGGCCTACTATCCCGATCCGACGGCGCTGATCGCGATCAACACGTCCTCCGGTACGGGCCAGGCGATCGGACCGAAGATCAACGAGGGACTGCTCGATTTCGATTACGATCTCAACCCGAAGCCGCTTCTGGCGACGTCATGGTCGGCAAGCGACGATGGTCTGCGCTACACCTTCGCGCTTCGCAAGGGCGTCAAATGGCACGATGGCAAGGACTTCACCTCCGAGGATGTAAAGTTCACCATCCTTCGCCTCAAGGAGGCGCATCCACGCGGGCGCATTACGTTCCAGAACGTGACATCCGTCGAAACGCCCGATCCGCTCACAGCCGTCATCGTTCTGTCCAAACCGGCTCCCTATCTGATCTCCGCGCTCGGCAGTTCGGAATCACCGATCGTGCCGAAGCATGTCTACGAGACCTTCAAGCCGAGCGAGCAGCCGACCCTCGCGCAGACGATCGGCACAGGTCCCTTCATCCTGAAGGAATGGGTGCCTGGCAGCCATCTGATCTTCGACCGTAACCCGAATTATTGGGACGCGCCGAAACCCTATCTCGACCGCGTCGTCCTGCGCGTCATCCTCGATCCAGCGGCAAGGGCCGCGGCTTTGGAGACGGGAGAGATCGATATTGGCGCGAATCCCGTGCCGTTATCCGACATCGAGCGGCTGAAGGCCAATACCAACCTCGTTGTCGACACCACGACCTACGCCTATTCCGGGCCACAGCAGCAGCTGTTCTTCAATTATGAGAACGAGATTCTCAAGAAGAAGGATGTGCGATTGGCGATCGCGCATGCCATCGATCTGCAGAAGCTCGTGGACATCGCCCTCTTCGGTTATGCGCAGGTCTCACCGAGCCCGATCAGCACAGCCTTGCCGAAATGGTACGATCCCAGCATCAAGGCCCGCGTGCCCGATCCCAAGCTCGCCAACAGGCTGCTCGACGATGCCGGCTATCCGCGCGGTGCCAATGGCACGCGCTTCAAGCTGCGGCTCGCCTATAATTCATTCCTGCAGCCCTCCTATGCCGACTTCATCAAGCAGTCGCTTGCCGCGGTCGGCATCGATGCCGAGATCCTCAAGCTCGATCTCGCCACCTTCCTGAAGACGGTCTATACGGATCGTGCATGGGATCTGGTGATCGAATCCTTGTCCAACACCTTCGATCCGACGCTTGGCGTACAGCGCGCCTACTGGTCGAAGAATTTCAAGATCGGCCTGGTCTTCTCCAATGCCAGCCACTATTCAAACCCGGAGGTCGACGCGGTTCTTGAAGCGGCCGCCATCGAGCCGGACGAGGCCAAGCGCCGGCAGCTCTGGTACAAGTTCCAGCATATCATCCACGACGACGTGGTTTCCGTCGATCTGGTGGCGGCAGGCGCGCAGATCGTTGCCAACAAGCGCGTGAAGAATTTCGCGCCCGGGGCACAGGGCATCAACAACAGTTTCGGCCAGATATGGCTGAGCCCGAATGCCTGAACAGGTAGGCAGGGCCGATTGTGAACGGGAGCTGGCTTATCCAGGCCGGTTCAATGCGTTCCTGGCCGCGATCGCGCGGATCATATGGCTTTGCGGTGCGTGCGCCCGGGCGGTGATCGCATCGCGATGATGGCGTTCAAGCTGGAAGTCGCGATTGAGGCCGGGATTGCCGGCGAGCTCCAGCGCAAGACTGGTGACCGCGACGGCGTTGTCGATGACGACATGGCGAACATGCATGCCGTCCATTCCCACCGGCCGGCCGGCATCGACATCTTCCCCAAGCGAGCGCAGCAGCCGGGCGTTCGTCGCAAGCCGCACCTCGATTTCACCGAGGCCGTCCAGGACGCGCGGCACCGTCGCGATTGGTGCGCCAAGACTGGCAGGGCTATGCGTGCTAGCAAAGCCAAGAACGCGGTCCCGCGCTGCTCTGGCAACGCCATGATAAACCGCACCGATCAAGCCGAAGAAGAAGGCGGCGGCATGCTCGTCGCGGCGGATCGGTTCGCTGGCCGGTTGCGCCTCGATGAGATCATCGAGCGGTACCGATACATCTTCGAGAATGATGTCATCGCTCGCCGTGGCGTGCATGCCGGCCGCATTCCAGCTCTTCTCGATCCGCAAGCCGGCGGCATCGGTCGGCACCAGAAACGAAGCAAGGCGCGGTTCCTCCTCGTCGGTAACGGCCAGAAGCGACACCCATTTCAGCACGGGCATGCCGGTCACATAGCTCTTATGGCCGGAAATGCGCCATCGATCGCCGTCACGGCGCGCGATCGTCTCGGGCAGGGCACCATGGGCGGGCGAACCGATGCGCGGCTCGGCTTGCGCATTGTTGATCAGCGCCACGCCCTGCCTGTTTGCCGACAGGACGCGCTCCGCGAGATGGCGGGGCCATTTGCCAAGGCGGCGGATAGTAAAATGCGAGGTGTAGTGCATGGCGAGCACCAGCGCGGTCGAGGGTTCACCACGGGCGATCTCGCTGATGATGGCCTGCGCCGATGTCAGGCCCTCGCCGTGGCCGCGATGATCCCGGTCGCTGACGAGGCCGAGCAGGCCGGCATCGAAAAGCCGGTCGAAATTCTCGAAAGGGAAGGCGCCCGTTGCGTCGTGATGCGCGGCCCTCCTGGAAAAGTCCTCGGCAAGGTTTTTCGCCTTGCCGATCAGATCATCAATGGTCTCTGTCATTTCGTTACAACGTGGTTCAGGCGACGGCGCGTGTGGCGAAACCCTCGAGGTGACGGCGGTCCACCCATTCGCCAATATCGAAATCGCCGGCCAGGAAGCCGAAGTCGCGCAGGAAATTCTTGTAGTGTTCGACTGCGCTGACGAGTTCCGGTTCCAATCCCAGGCCGAGATGGCGATGGATCTCCGGCCCATTGGCGGCAAGAACCTGCTCCTCCGTCGCTCCGGACTCACGCGCCACGAAGCGGCGGGTTTCTTCCGGATGGGCTTCCGCCCAGGCGCCTGCCTTGAAAATCGCGTCGATCAATCTGCGCACGAGATCGGGACGCTCGTCGGCCAATCGATCATCGACGGTCAGCACGCGCGGCGAGCCGGAATTGATGCGGATTTTCGGATCGGGATGAAAACCGAACTCGGCGACCTGCACCGCGCCGATGAGATTGGCGACATTGATACCGGCGGTTCCCTTGACGTAGATCGCGTCCACATCGCCGCGCAGGAGAGCGGCAATCTCCTCGCCATAGGCCTGTCGGCGCTTAAGACCGAAGAGGGAGGGGCCTTCCTGGCTGGCGAGCACGGAATCGGTTAGCGCGATCTCGACGATCTCAACATCGTTGATGGATAAGCCTTCGAGCGACAGGGCCGAGATCAATCCCTTGAGCGCCGTGGCACGCATGAAATCGACGATCCCTTCGGGGCGGCGGGCGATGCCGAAGCGTCGGCCCTCGAGATCCCTGGTCGTCTTGATGCCGGTTCCCGGCAGTGTGATGATCGCCTGAAACTCATCCGTCCAGGTAATGCCGACAAGGCGCGTGCGCCGGCCTTCGGAGCGCGCACGAATGGGCGGCACGTTGCCGCCATGGCGGAAGGACCAATCGAGCGTATGGTTGAAATGGCTCTGCCGGATGTTGCGATCCGGAGAGTCGATAATGGATTTCAGCGTGACGCCTTCGCCGCGAAAACCGTCTTCGAGATAGCCGAGCTGCGCTGCAAGGCCCACAGGGGTCGGAACGGGGCAGCGCGTGTACCAGATTTCGGAAATGGCATTGCTGGTCATGATCGTTCCTTTCAGTGGCGCAGGCCGGCTTGTTTCATCAGCGGCAGGACATCGCTGCCGAAGAATTCGAGATCGTCGCGGAAATCGAAGAAGCTGAGCTGCAGGCCGTCGATCCCGGCCGCCCTCAGCTTGACGAACTGGTCGACCACCTGCTCCGGCGAGCCGATGACACGGATGTTACCGCCGATGAAGCGATAGGGATCCTGTGCGTCGCGACCCTTCCAGGCATGGGCGTCGGAATCCAGCGACTGGAAGCCCTTACGGGAACGCTGGTCGGCATGGGCGACGATCCGGTCGGCGAGTTCCCATGCCTCCTTCTCGGTCGGACGGCAAATGACCATCGGATTGAGCAGGGTGCGCACGTTGCGTCCGACATCGGCGGCGGCATTCTTCACCTTCTTGCTATGAGCCGGGAGGGAGGCGAGGGCACTGTCGATGTCAGCACCGGTCGGGCTGGTGATGAAGACGATATCCGAGTAGCGCCCGGCAAAGGCGATACCGGCATCCGAGCCGGTGGCGTTGACGAGGATCGGCCGACCGAAATTCGGTTTTGGTGTCACGTAGCCGCCACCGAGCTTCCAGCTGCTTTCACCTTCGAAGGAGTAGTTCTCGTCGTCGCTCCAAAGCCGCTGCACGACCTCGAGAAATTCCGCCGCGAGCTCATAGCGCCTGTCATGCTCGATGCGCTGCCAGCCGAACATTTCGTGCTCGACGGCCCTGTGCCCGGTGACGACGTTGATGCCCCAGCGGCCGCCGGTGATGTGGTCGAGCGTGGCTCCGAACTTGGCAAGGTGCAGCGGATGCCATGGACCATAGAGAACATGCATTGTCGAGATGAGCATGATCTTCTTGGTGAGGCCTGCGAGCGCTGCGGTCGAAACGAAGCTGTCGAGTGCGTGACCGTCGAAGACACCGCCATAGCCACCCTTGGGAAGCCATTGCGACAGGGCGAATACCAGATCGAAACCCAGTTCCTCCGCGCGCAGCGTCAGCGCCTTGTTGTAGTCGAAGCGCCAGTCGGTCGAGCGTTCGAGGGTCGACTGCGTCCAGCCGCCGGCCTGGATCGGCAGGAAGAGGCCGAGCAGAACGGGTTGTTTCAGTGCCTGTGACAGCGGGCTATCTGGAAAATCGGTAGGTGCTGCGAATTTCGGCAGGCCCACGATGGAACCGGGACGGTGCTGGATGGACATGGCGTTTCCTTGCTTTCGGTGCTTCAGGCGGTTGCGATGTAGGCATGGGCAAGGCTGCCGGCGATGCCTTCGCCGCCGAGCGTGTGGTCGGCGATACGCTTGTTGTAGATGGTCAGTTCCGGCTGGCTGACGATGTCGAGAGCAGGCAGATCCTCGACGAGGATCTTCTGGATCTCGCGCCATTGCTCGACCCGCTTCTGGGGATCGACCTCGATGGCGGCGGCCTCGAGAAGGGCGTCGACCTTGGGGTTGCTGTAAGCCGAGCCATTGGAGAAGGGCACGCCCGGCTTGAAGTTCTTGCTCCAGTAAAGCCGCTGCACGCCGACCGTCGGGTCGAAGAGATTGCTCATTCCCTCATAGGCGAAATCGAAATCGCGATCGGTGTAGATGCGCTTGGCGTAGGTCGCGAAATCCTGGCTGCGCACCGTCACCTCGACGCCGACCTTCGCGAGTGCCTGGCGGATATATTCCGAGCCACGGCTGTAGGGTTCGCCGCTCGGCACATAGTCAAGATTGAGGCGCAGGCGCACACCGTCCGAACCGCGCGGATGGCCGGCCTCGTCGAGCAGCTTCTCCGCCGCGGCAAGGTCGATCGGATAGGTCTTGAGATCGGCGACAAACCATTTCGCCAGATTGGGATTGATCGGGCCGGGGATCGGTTCGCCATAGCCGTAGTTGATGGTGTTGCGGATCACCTTTCGGTCGATGACATGCGCGAAGGCCCGCCGGACGCGGATATCCTTGAAAACCGGCCTTTCCAGGTTGAATTCGATACGACTGACGCCGTTGGAATATTGATAACCCCTTGTTTCGAAGGCGAGGCTCGCCACGTCCTTGAGGCGATCGAGATCGCTCAAGGGGACGGGCGTCGATGGCGCCAGATCGATCTCGCCTGTTTCGATCGCGATCGAGCGCGCGGCGGCGTCGGGAATGAAGCGGACAATCAGCTGGTCGAGATAGGGACGCGGCTGATCCCAGTAGTCGGGATTGCGCTCGTAGACGATATGGCTGCCGCGCACCCACTCCTTGAACTTGAAGGGGCCCGTGCCGACTGGCGCCAGATTGACGGGATTTTCGGCGGCCTTCGTGCCTTCATAGAGATGGCGGGGAACGATTGGCGATTCCGATGCGGCGAGCGCGGTAATCAGATAGGGAGCCGGTTTGGACAGGACCAGGATCGCGGTCAAGGGATCGGGTGTTTCGATGTCGAGGAGGTTCAGAAAGGTGTTGCGTCCGCGCGGGTGGACATCCTTGAGCGTCCTGATCGAGAAGACCACGTCATCGGCGGTAAAAGGCTTGCCGTCGTGCCATTTGACTCCATCGCGCAGCTTGAAGGTGTAGCGTAGCCCATCATCGCTGATGGACCATTGCTTGGCCAGCAGCGGCTGTGGGTTAAGATCGAAATCATAGGTCAGCAGCCCCTCTGTTACCTTCGGGGAGACATAAACCGAGTTGAAGGCCGTATGGGCGATCGTCGTCAGGACCGGCGGCTCGGCCGAAAGCAGAAGCGTCGCGGTGCCGCCACGTGACGGAGCCGCATGGACGGCTGTTCCCGTTACGGCGATCGCACCGAGCGCTGCCGACGAGAGCAGGAAACTCCGGCGTGTAATCGTGGAAAGTCTGGTCATCTGAAGTTGCCTCACCCGTCTAAACTCGTGTTGCCGTGTCTGAACTGCCGTTGGCTTTATGTTCTCTAAGGGAGCCGTTCTCGTAGGTTGCTTTATTGCCTCGTGCTCACTTCTTGGGAAAATTGATGCGTAAATTTTATCTTTCTGCAAAGATTTTCTAATTTACCTCATTGATCTGACAAATTTCGGAAATATCTACCAATAACGATTTGACAAAACCTACAGATTTAGTCAACTACTATTGCGATGCAGCGCTCGGAATTTCGGTGGCGCTGCCGAGGAGTTTCGATGTCGGCTTACATGCGGATAGGAAGAACGCTACGTCGGACGGCCACGCAGGCGGTGCCGACGATACTTGGCATCGTCATCCTGAATTTCTTCCTGCTTAAGCTGGCGCCCGGCGATGCGGCTGATGTCATGGCGGCCGAAGCCGGGTCGGCAACGGTCGAGACGATGGCGGCGCTGCGTGAGCGCTTCGGCCTGGACAATCCGATCCTCGTGCAGCTCGCGAACTATTTGAACAATCTCGCGCATTTCAGCCTCGGCTTTTCGCCGCGCTACGGCATGCCTGTCGCCGATCTGATCGGCCAGCGATTGCCTGGTACCCTGACGCTGATGGTGGCCGCGCTCGCCGCCGCGATCGCGATCGGTCTGATCCTCGGATCGCTGATGGCAACATTTGCCGGGCGGCTGCCGGATCGGTTGATCTCGATCATCTCCCTCCTCTTCTATTCGATTCCGGGTTTCTGGATCGGGCTGATGTTGATCCTGCTGTTTTCCGTCAAGCTCGGATGGCTGCCGAGCGGCGGCGACAGCACCATCGGTTCACGGCTCACCGGCCTGCCGGCGCTGCTTGACCGGGCGCGCTACATGGTGCTGCCGGCCATATCGCTCGCCCTCTTCTACCTGGCGATCTATGCACGGTTGACACGCGCCGCCATGCTGGAGGTCAAGTCACAGGATTTCGTTCGCACCGCGCGGGCGAAGGGCGTCTCGCCCTTCATGTTGACAACCCGACACGTGCTGCGCAACGCGCTGATCCCGATCACGACCATGGCCGGGATGCATTTCGGCGGCATGCTCGGCGGCGCCGTCGTCGTCGAGACGGTCTACAGCTGGCCCGGCCTTGGACGGTTGGCTTTCGAGGCCGTCATGGCTCGCGACTTCAGCGTTCTGCTTGGCATCCTTTTGCTCTCGTCACTTCTCGTCATCATCGCCAACGCTGCCGTGGATCTTCTACAAGCCTGGCTCGACCCGCGGATCGGAGCAAGCCGATGAAAGCGCAGGAACTCAAGATCTATGCGGACACGGCGCGTGATTTCAGTGCCGAGGAGCCCGAAACAGCGGCAAAGGCCGCGCCCGTTCCCGAACGCCGTTGGACCCACATCCATGCGCCCGATGCCCGCACGACGGCTGTTTCGGCCCCGCGCTGGCAAGGGCGTCGGCGTGAGCTCAGGATCTTTCTTTCCAACCCCAACGCGCTCTTCGGCATCGCTGTCCTGGCGGCAATCGTGTTTGCGGCCCTGCTTGCGCCGATCCTCTATCCTGGTGATCCCCTGGAGATGGTGGCGCGACCCTTCCTTTGGCCGGGCCAAAATCCGGTCTATCCGTTGGGAACGGATTCCATGGGGCGTGACGTGCTGGCGGGCATTCTTCATGGTGCCCAGATTTCGCTGACCGTGGGCATCGCCGCGACCCTGCTCGGCCTGGGCGCCGGCGTGACGATCGGCGCGCTTGCCGGCTACTTCGGTGGCGTCGTCGATGACCTCCTCGTCAAGCTCATCGAGATTTTCCAGACCATGCCGAGTTTCGTCCTGCTTGTCGTGCTGGTTGCTATCGCACAGCCGACCACGACGACGGTGACGATCGCGATCGCGCTCGTCAGCTGGCCGACGGTCGCGCGCCTGACGCGCGCCGAGTTTCGCGGCATAAAGGAGAAAGACTATGTTCTCGCCGCCCGCAGCCTCGGCTTCGGTCATGCCCGCATCATTTTTCGAGAAATCCTTCCGAATGCCTTGCCGCCGCTGATCGTCACATCATCCGTGATGGTGGCGAGCGCGATCCTGATGGAATCGGCGCTTTCCTTCATGGGGCTTGGCGATCCCAATCGTGTCTCCTGGGGCTCGATGATCGGCGCGGGGCGCGATGTCATCCGCACGGCCTGGTATCTCACCGCCTTGCCGGGCCTTGCCATTGTCTTCACGGTTCTATCGCTCAATCTCATTGGCGATGGCCTGAACGATGCCCTTAATCCGCGTTTTTCGGAGGAGCGTCGATGACGGGACTTCTCGACGTTCGCGATTTCTCGGTGGGTTTCGGTAGCGCTCAGCCCGTCAAGGGCGTCAGTTTCACCGTGGCGGCCGGCGAAATGCTGGCTGTTGTCGGCGAGTCGGGCTCGGGCAAGTCGCTGACCGCGCTCGGCCTCATGGGGCTCCTGCCCCTGCACGCCAAGACGGCGGGCGAAATCCTGTTCAACGGCCGCGACCTCCTGAAATTGCGCGAACGGGAGATGCGGAGCATTCGCGGGCACGACATCGCCATGATCTTCCAGGAGCCGATGACGTCGCTCAATCCCGTGCTGACGATCGGCGCCCAAATCGTCGAAGTCCTGCGCATCCATGAAAAACTGAGTGGCAGGCAGGCGCGCCAGCGCGCGATCGACCTGCTGGATCTCGTGAGCATTCCAGAGGCGGCAAAACGTATCGACGACTATCCGCACCAGCTTTCGGGCGGCATGCGTCAACGCGTCATGATCGCCATCGCGGTCGCCTGCAGTCCCCGGCTCCTGATCGCCGACGAGGCGACCACGGCGCTCGACGTCACGATCCAGGCGCAGGTGCTGCAACTGCTCGATCGCCTGCGCGGTCAGCTCAACATGGCGGTCATCCTCATCACGCACGACCTCGGCATCGTCGCGCAATGGGCCGACCGCGTCGTCGTGATGTATGCGGGGCGAAAGATCGAGCAGGGCCTGCCCGGTGCCTTGTTCGAGACGCCGTATCATCCCTATACGCAGGGGCTGCTCGCGGCCTCGCCGCGATTGAAGGCCGACTATCATTATCGCGATGGGCCATTGACGGAAATTCGCGGCTCGATCGTTTCGGCGACCGGCGAACAGGGCTGTTCCTTCCGACCGCGCTGTCCGGTGGCGCGAGCGGCCTGCGGGCAGTCCGTGCCGGCGCTCGTCGAGGTGTCGGCCAGCCGCGAGGTGGCCTGCCCCCATGTTCCAGGCCTTACGGAGAAAGCCCATGTCGCTTCTGTCGGTCGATAGGCTTTCCACGCATTATCCGGCCGGGGCCGGAACGGTGCGGGCCGTGGATGACGTATCGCTCGAGATCCTTGCGGGCGAGACCGTGGCGCTGGTCGGCGAATCCGGCTGCGGCAAGTCGACGCTCGGCAAATCCCTGATGCGCCTCGTCGATCCAACATCCGGGCGTATCGCCTTCAAGGGGCGCGATGTCGCCGCGATGTCGGGCAAGGAGTTGCGGTCGATCCGCCGGCATATCCAGATGATCTTTCAGGACCCGTTCGCCTCGCTTAATCCGCGCCAGACGATCCGCTCGATCCTGACGGCGCCGCTCGCCGTCCATGGCATCGGTGATCGCAGGGGCCGGGACGCCATCGCCGCCGCGATGGTCGCCCATGTCGGCCTGCCGGCGGATTCGCTCGACCGCTATCCGCATGAGTTTTCCGGCGGCCAACGCCAGCGCATCGGTATTGCCCGCGCGCTGATCCTGCAGCCGGAGCTCGTCATCTGCGATGAGCCCGTTTCCGCGCTCGATCTGTCGATCCAGGCGCAGATCCTCAATCTTCTCGTCGAGATGAAGACGGAGCTTTCGCTTTCCTACCTCTTCATCTCCCATGACCTGTCGGTCGTGCGCTATTTCGCCGATCGCGTGCTGGTCATGTATCTCGGCCGCATCGTCGAAAGCGCACCGACGGCAAGGCTCTGGAGCGATGCCAAGCATCCCTACACGCGCGCGCTGCTTACCGCCGTGCCTGATCCGTCGCGGCGCAAGCAGGCCGCCCCGATCACAGGCGATCTGCCGAGCCCGCACAACCCGCCATCCGGCTGTCGCTTTCATACGCGCTGCCTGCTCGCAACAGACATCTGCCGGAGCGACGATCCGGTCTATCGGCAAATCGGCAGTGGCCACATGGTCGCCTGCCATCACGCACAATGAAATGGAGAAATGACATGGTCGACTATCGCTATCTCGGGCGTAGCGCCCTGAAGGTATCGCCTCTCACCCTTGGGACGATGATGTTCGGAGGGCCGACGCCTGACGACGTCGCCTTCCGCATTATCGACAAGGCCCGTGACCAGGGCATCAATTTCATCGACACCGCCGATGTCTACCATGATGGCAAGTCGGAAGAGGTCGTCGGCCGCGGCATCAAGGCAAATCGCGATCATTGGGTGCTTGCGACGAAGTTCGTCAACTCGCACAAGAAGGGCCCCAATCTCGGCGGTCATTCGCGCAAATGGGTAATCGAGACGGTCGAAAATTCGCTGCGCCGTCTCAACACCGACTATATCGACATCCTTTATTTCCATCGCGCTGTCTTCGACGCGCCGTTGGAGGAGCCGGTGCGCGCGATCGCCGATCTCATCCGCGCGGGCAAGCTGCGCTACTTCGGCGTCTCGAATTTCCGCGGCTGGCGCATCGCCGAGATCTCGCATCTCGCCGATCAGCTCGGCATCGATCGCCCCGTTGCAAGCCAGCCGCTCTACAACATCGTCAACCGCACCGCCGAAGCCGAGCAGCTGCCGGCTGCCTATCATTACGGTCTAGGCGTCGTTTCCTACTCGCCGCTGGCGCGTGGCGTGCTGACGGGCAAGTATGAGCCGGGCAAGGAGCCCGCTGCTGATACCCGCGCCGGCCGCGGCGACAAGCGCATTCTTGAGACCGAATGGCGTCCGGAATCGATCGCCATTGCCAAGGAAATCGCCGCTCACGCCGCCGCCAAGAAGGTCACGCCGACTGAATTCGCGATCGCCTGGGTACTGAACAACAAGTTGATCACCTCGGCGATCACCGGTCCACGCACGCAAGAGCATTGGGATAGCTACATCCGTGCTCTCGACGTCAAGCTGACCGCCGAGGACGAAGCTCTGGTCGACCGTCTGGTCACGACGGGCCATCCATCGACCCCGGGGTTCAACGATCCGAGCCACCCGGTCGAGGGTCGCGTTCCCGTCAGCGCCGCCCGCGACAATGAAAACGTCGTGCCGCTTGCTCGCGCCGTCGCCTGATTGCCAAGCCTAGAGCCCCGCTTGAGCGGGGCCGTTCCCTTCCGGCGCAAAGAGCCTCTTCATGCCCATGACAGTTTCATCAACCGCGCCCTCCGTACCCGTTGAGACCAATCGCACGACGTTGCTTGCAAGAATACCCGATCTTGCCGCGGAGATCGCAAAAGGCGCTGCGCGTCGAGACCTCGAACGCGAGCTGCCCCATGAGGCTTTCAAGCTGTTCAAGGAGGCCGGCCTTGGCGCGTTGCGTATACCGACGGCGCTTGGCGGGCCGGGCGGATCGGTGCTCGATTATATCGAGATGGTGATGACGCTCGCCGCGGCCGATTCCAATGTTGCCCACGCGCTCCGCAGTCATTTCAACTTCACGGAAGCGCTGCTGCTCAATCCGCACAGTTCGGTCGATCGCACGCAGCTTGCCCGCGTCCTTAGCGGTAAGCTCTTCGGCGGCGCTCATACGGAGCAGGGGACGAAGCGTCCTGGTGATGTCACAACGCGGCTGACGAAATCCGGCGAGAGCTACAGGCTCAACGGGCGCAAATGGTATGCGACCGGCACGGCATTCGCCGATTTCGCCTCCTTCAGTGCCAAGGATGATGACGACCAGCTCGTCAGCGTGCTTTTACCCATCGACCGTAAGGGGATCAGCATCCTCGACGATTGGGACGGCATGGGTCAGCGTCTGACGGCAAGCGGTGGCGTCCTGCTCGATGACGTGGAAGTGCTGCCGCACGAGATTTCGAGGCGCGGGCTGAGCACGCTGGTCGGCAGGCACACCTCGACCCTACGTCAGCTGCATCTTGCCGCCTCGATGGCGGGCGCGGTCCGCGGCGCGCTGACAGAAGGCACCGATTACGTGCGCAGGCAGGCGCGTTCGGCAGCCCACAGCGCCGCCGAGACGGCCAATGCCGATCCTTTCGTCCAGAAGATATTAGGCGAGATCGCAGCAAACTCCTTTGCCGTCGATACGCTGATCCGCGAGAGCGCTCGCGCGCTCGATCGGACGGCCGCGACCTTCGCAGGGGATGATCCGCGGATCTTGGAGACGGCTTTGGTCGAAAGCGCGCTGACGACGGCGCGCACCCAGATCGTCGCATCGCAGCTCGCGCTTACCGCCGCGACCAACGTCTTCGAGCTCGGCGGCGGGTCGGCGACGTCGCGCCATCTCAATCTCGATCGCCATTGGCGCAACATTCGCACGGTGCTGAACCATAACCCTTTGCTGCACAAGGCGCGGGTGGTGGGCGATTACTACATCAACGGCACCACGACCCATCTGGAAGAAGGCAAGGTCTTCTGAGCCATGTACATCGACCTGCATTCCCACCAATCCGTCGTCATTATCGGTGGCGGCTTTGCCGGTGCGCTGACCGCGATAAAGCTGCTCGACAAGACGGAGGTACCGCTTTCGATCACGATATTGGAGCCCCGCGAGGAGCTTGGGCGTGGGGTCGCCTATAGCACGACCGAGGCCGTGCATCTCGTCAATGGCCCCGCCGGTACCTTTTCCCTTCATCCGGAAGAGCCCGACCATCTCACTCATTGGCTGGCGGAGAACGCGTTACGTTACGGCTGGGCACCGCCCGCCGATATCGCAGGCAGTTTTCCGCCGCGCCACCTTTATGGAACCTATGTCCGCGATGAGTTGCGCCGGGCGAAATCGACAGCACGCTCCGCATCGACATTCCGGCATGTCAGGGCCATCGCGAGCCGTCTCGTTTCCGCTCCACACAGGGTGGAGATCACGACAAGTGCAGGCGAGACTATCGAAGCGGACGAGGTGGTTCTGGCCCTCGGCGTCTTCCAGCCCGATCTTGCGCGACAGGAAGCCGCCGTCGCCCGTCATCCAGGTTTTGCGGCATCTCCGTGGGATGCCGCAGCTCTCGATCGGTTGGTGGAAGCAGACGAAATCCTGCTCATCGGCTCGAGCCTGTCGATGGTCGATGCGGTCGCAAGCATGGAAGCGCGAGGCTTCCAGGGCCGCTATCAGGTCATATCCAGGCGTGGTCAATTCATAGAGGATCGGCGCAATGTCGCGCTGGAGCGTGATTTCCTCGCAGAGAGACCTCTACCGACCACAGCGCGGTCCTTGCTCTCGATCGTCAAGGCCGAACGTCGCGCACTGGCGGCCGAGGCCAAGGATTGGCAGGCGCTGCCGCTCGCCATCCGGCCCTACATTTTGCCTTTGTGGCAAAAGGCTGACGATGTCGAGAGAGCGCGGTTCGCACGTCATCTGCGGGCATTCTGGGATGTTACGGCGCATCGCGCCGCGCCTGACAGCTATCGCGCCGTCTCCAAGGCGATTGCCGATGGCAGGCTCCGGCACGGGACCGCGCGATTGCTTTCCATGAAGCCCGCTGGCCGCTTGATCACGGCGACGTTGAAGACGCGTTCGGGTACCGAGTCCCATTCTTTCGGCGGCGTCATCGATTGCCGTGGCCATCAGTTGCACGACTGGCGACGCATTTCCGATCCCTTCGTCAGGAGCCTCATCGAAAGCGGAGAGGTTCGCCCGCACAGCACCGGTTTCGGCATCGATGCCACGGAGCAAGGGGATGTCATTTCGGAAGAGGGGCGTGTTCACCGCAACATCAGCGCCATCGGCCATCCGCTGCGCGGCGTTGCCTGGGAGTCTAGCTCGATCTCGGAGCAACGAGCGCAGGCGATTGCGCTGGCCGATCGTATTCTCGCCAAACTGACGCCGCTCGCCCGTGCCGCCTCGTAATCCGACATAAAGGAAGGGGGCGCCGCATCGCCCCCGCAAGCAGAACGGGCTGCTTTTAGTGTCAGCCTTCGCCCTCCTTGATATAGACATCGGCGAAATTCGATTGCACGCCTTCCGCGCCGATCGTGTGGTTTTTGACGCGCTTATTGAAGACCGTGACGTTTTCGAGCGAGATCAGATTGATGACGGGCAGCTCATCGGCGATGATCTTCTGGAAGTCGTTGAATTCCTGCTTGCGCTTTGCCTCGTCGACTTCGATCGAAGCTGTCTCGAGCAACCTGTCGACCTCCGGATTTTGATAGTGGCTGGCGTTGGAGAAAGGCAATCCGAGCTTGAAGTTCTTCGACCAGTAGATGCGCTGCACGCCGAGCGTCGGATCGAACTGGTTGCCGAGATATTCCGCCGTGAGGTCGAAGGCGCGCTCGGTATAGACCTTCTGGATATAGGTCGAGAAGTCGTAGGAATCGATCCTCGCGTCGATACCTATGCGAGCGAGGTTCTGCTTCAGATATTCGGCGACGCGTTTGAAGCCTTCATTGTAGGAATTGTGCGTCAGGCGAAGCGCAAACCGAGTGCCGCCGCCGTTTCGCTTATAGCCGGCCTCGTCCAGCAATTGCTCCGCCGCCTTGAGATCGAAGGCATGGGGCTTGATCGCGGCATTGAGATATTGCGGCAGGAAGGTGCTGATAGGCGTTGGCGAGACGTGGCCATAGCCATACCAGACCGTATTGAGGATGACGTTGAGGTCGATGGCATGCGCGATCGCGCGACGCACGCGGACATCCTTCAGGTATTCATTATCGAGGTTGAGGATGAGCTGCGTCTGGTCGCCCTTCGTCTCGTAGCCGCGGGAATCGATGCCGATATTCGGCAGCGCCTTGATGCGCTCGAGATCGGCAAGCGGAATGGGATTGTCGCCACCGAGATCGAACTCTCCGGTCTCGAAGCCCGCCGCGCGGGCGGCGCCATCAGGCACGAAGCGAACCACAACCTGGTCGAGATAGGGTTTGCCGGCATCCCAATAACCGGGATTGCGCTCAAGGATGATATGCGAGCCGCGCACCCACTCCCGGAAAACAAAGGGACCGGTACCGATAGGGGCGCTACCGTTCGGATTGGTCGGAACATCGGCGATCTTGACACCTTCGTAGATGTGTTTCGGCACGATCGGAGATTCGGCCGCGTAGAGCGCTTTCAAAAGGTAAGGCGCTGGCTTGGAGAGACGGAATATCGCCGTCAGGGGGTCTGGCGTGTCGACCGCGATGACGTTGGCGAACGTGCCTCGTCCACGCGGATGAACCTGTTTCAGGAGCTCGATCGAATAGGCGACATCGGCCGAGGTAAATGGCTTGCCGTCGTGCCATTTGACGTTGGGTCTAAGCTTGAACGTATAGGTGAGGCCATCTGAGGCCACCGACCATTCGGTCGCAAGCTGCGGCTTCGCCACGAGACCGAAATCATAGGTAAGCAGCCCCTCGGTGATCTTCGGACTGATCTTCTGCGTGCCGCCAGCGGTATGGGCGAGCGCCAGGATGGTAGGCGGTTCGGGTTCGACGATGAAATTAAGCGTGCCGCCGCGCGGCGGTGTTTCGGCCGCGCGCATCGCGGCGGTTGGCAGAAGGGTTGCTGCGGTCGACAGCAGAAGCAATTGGTTGAAACGGCGGCGGTTGATGGTCATTCGCTTTCCTTGCCGGTTGAACGGATCGGTCCTTCGGTGAACCGCTGGCGGAGATGTCCGCGATCGGCGCATCTTCGGGCGCCGGGCGGGTAAAACGGAAGAATGTTTTTCTGATCGCCCGCGAAAGAAAAGCTTCGCCGGATCGCCTGAAGCGGGCCGGTCAAATCTTTTGTCCATTAAAAATATAGACTATTTCGCATTTTTAGTTTTTGCTTCCCCCACGCCGTCTGGGCATGGAAGAAAATATCCATCCGCTCACCGGTAAACGCAAAGCGCGTTCTCGTCTTGAGATGGCCGATTGTGCTGCAATCGGCTAATGAACACGATTGCCGACACTCGGAGAAAACCCATGCAGCCGACCTTGGCGCGGCTGCCGCCATTGACTTCGTTGCGCGCCTTCGTGGCGACAGCGCGGCACCTGAGTTTCCTTGGCGCCGCCGAGGAATTGCACGTCACCTCGGCGGCCGTCGGCCAACAGATCCGGCTTCTGGAGGACTATCTGGGGCAGTCGCTGTTTCACAGGGTCCGCGGTCAACTCCAGTTGACGGCTGCCGGCATGGCACTTGTACCGGGACTGACAAATGCGTTCGACGTGGTTCTGGCGACGATGACGCAATTCATCGCCAGCGATCACGATCTTCCGATCCGCGTATCGGTCGCGCCGTCCTTTGCCAGCAAATGGCTGATCCCGAGACTGGATGGTCTGAGGCAAGCAGCCCCTGGCCTGGAGATTCTGGTCGATGCCTCGACGCATTTGACCGATTTGAATAAAGGCGACACGGATTGCGCCATCCGTTATGGCAGCGGCGTTTATCCCGGCCTTGTCGTCGATCACCTTTTCTCCGAGGCCGTCGTGCCGATCTGCAGCCCTGAATTCGCCGAGCGGCATTGGCTGTGGAACGGCCCGCGGGCGATCGAAGGGGTGCCTCTCTTGCACGAGGATGGCGCGGAGCATGATCATTCCTGCCCGGATTGGAATGGCTGGCTGCGTGCCGAAGGACTATCCCTGCGTTTGCCACAGGGCGGCTTCCGCCTCAGTCAATCATCTCTCGTCATAGATGCCGCATTGGCGGGGCAAGGACTTGGTCTTGGGAAAATCCGCCTGGCGGAGGCCGAGCTGAAGGCGGGACGTCTGGTGACGCCCTTCGGCGGTTCGCAAGCCGTGAGCTTTTCCTATTTCTTCGTCACGACGCCGGCCAAGGAGCGCCTGATGCGCGTCGAACTGTTCCGCAACTGGCTGCGGGCAGAGGCCAAGGTCGTGCGGACGATCGGCGAGATCCTGTCGCGCGATATATTGCGCGGGCTCGACATTGCCGCCGCCGAATAGCCGGCCGATTATTTCAGTCTGAAGCCGAGGCGGCGAGCCGCCACGCCGAGAAGGTGTCGTCCCTTCAGGGCTTCGACGGATCCGATCCTGTTTTTCACTTGCACCGTCCACTCAATGCGCGGCATGCGCTGTTCGGTCTGAAAGTCCTGCAGGACCGTGTTGTAATGTCGTAGGTCCTCCGACCGCCGGCGGTGATCGTAGCGTTCGCTATGGAGCACGCTCGTTTGCGGTAGCCGCGGCTTGACGGCGGCCCGTATGGCCGGGTCGGGATAGCCGACCGTCAGGCCGAAAACTGGAAAGACACCCTCCGGCAATTCCAGCTCACGCGCCACGGTCTCCGGGTCGTTGCGGATGGCGCCGATATAGCAGGTGCCGAGACCCTGCGATTCCAGGGAGACGACGGCATTTTGCGCCGCGAGCGCGGCGTCGATGACACCGAGCAGGAAGCTTTCGACATAGTCGAGGCCATCGGCGGCTGAACCCTGGTCCGCCGCGATGCGGCGTGGCCTCGAAAGATCCGCGAGCCAGATCAGCAAGAGCGGCGCCTGCGTGATCTGCCTCTGTGTTCCGGCAACGGCATTCAGCTTTTCCTTGCGCGTATCGTCCCTGACGGCAATGACGCTCCAGGCCTGCAGGTTGGACGAGCTCGGCGCCGATTGGGCCGCGGCGACCGCGAGGTGGAGAATGTCGTCCGGAACCGGCTTTGGCAGATAGTCGCGCACGCTACGATGGGACAGCAACGTTTCGATCGTCTCATTCCAGTCGGCGCCGATATGATGGCTGTTGCGATAGCGCTCGCCGACGAGAGAGGCGAGCCGATCATCGTCGGGAAGTTTCGCCGTCGTTGCTGATGTCATGCTGTTTCTCCTTTATTCGGCGGCAACGGCATAGGGGTTGGCCGGCCGGGAAAGGCCGAGATGGTCCCGTAGGGTATGCCCCGTATATACTTTCCTGAACAGGCCGCGGCGGCGCAGGATGGGCACCACCTCGTCCACGAAGACCTCCAGGCCATGCGGCAGCACATCGGGCATCAGGTTGAAGCCATCGGCCGCGCCCGCCTCGAACCATTTTTCGATATCATCGGCAATCGCGTCGGGCGTGCCGACAATGGTGCGGTGTCCGGTCCCGCCATTCAAGGCGCGGATGAGGCCGCGTACGGTCAATTTCTCGCGCTGGGCAAGAGCAAGCGTTGCCCGGAAAAAGGTATGCCCGCCGTCAGCCGGCAAGGGAATATCGTCGGGCAGGGGCTCATCGAGTTTCAGCTTGCCTGGATCGACCTGCAGGACGCCGGACAGGCGCGCAAGGCTGTATTCCAGCGGAATGAGGTCCCGCAGCTCCTCTTGCCGTCGCCTGGCCTCCGCCTCCGTGCTGCCGATGATGGTGGCGAGGCCGGCGAGCACCAGCAGGCTGTCGGGCGCGCGGCCATGGCGGGCGGCCCTTGTTCGGAGGTCGCGCGCGTAATCGAGCGACTCCTCCAGGGATTGCGAGGCTGAGAACACCGCTTCAGCGTGCCTCGCTGCCAACCCCCGCCCATCATCCGAGCCGCCGGCCTGCACGATGACGGGATGTCCTTGCGGCGGGCGTGGGACGTTGTGCGGGCCATGAACGGAAAAATGCTTGCCGCGATGTGCGATCGCATGGACCTTGTTGGTATCGACGAACCGGCCGCTTTCGACATCGCCGATGAAGGCATCTTCCTCCCAGCTGTCCCATAGCGCCTTGACGACCGATGCAAATTCCTCGGCGCGCTCATAGCGGCCGTGATGCGCGACCGGCTTTTCCAGGCCGAAATTCCGGCTTTGCGAGAGATCGGCGCTGGTGACGATGTTCCAGCCGGCGCGGCCGCCGCTGGCGTGATCGAGGGTCGCGAAGCGGCGAGCGATATTGTAGGGCTCGTTATAGGTGGTCGATGCGGTAGCGATCAGGCCGACATGCTCGGTATGGGCCGCCACCGAGGCCAGCACGATGGTCGGCTCGAGAGACGTCAGCGGGCGGAAATCGACGCGATCGGAAATGGCTGCCTGATCGGCAAGGAAGATCGCGTCAAAGGTACCGCGTTCGGCGATTCGAGCGACATTGATATAGTGATTGATATCGAAGGACGCGCGCGGATCACTTCCCTGCATACGCCACGCCGCCGGCGAAAATCCTGAGTGCAATATGTTGATGTTGAGATGAAGTTCGCGTTTTCTGCTCACTGGAATATCCCCGGTTCGGGAAACTCGCCGTCGAGGAACCAGGTCCCGACATTGCGGGTCTTGTATTCGGCGGGGTTGTGAAGCGTGTGGATGCGCACGTTGCGCCAGAAGCGATCAAAATCGAGTGGCCTGACGGCGGATCGTGCACCCATGACCTCGAAGATCTCGCTCGTCACCTCCAGCGCGACGCGTCCGGCAAGCACATTGGCGGAGGCGACCGCGATCGCCGCTTCACCGCGCTCCTTCGCCGTCAAATCGTGTCCCTTCGCATAAACGGCATCAACCGCCGCCAAAGCCCGGTCGGCAAGCGCCGTTGCCGCCTGTACCTTGATCCACAGCTCGCCATATTGCCTCTTGATCCATGGATCGTCGGAATGGCGCTCGACACCGGAATAGATCCAAGGCCGCGATTTCGTGACGGTATAGTCGCGCGCCGCTGCCAATGCTCCCTGTGCGGAGCCGACAAACACGTTGAGGAGCACGCTCTGCTGCTGCAATGGTGCCAATAGGGCGATCGGATCCTGCGGGCGCTCCGGCAGGATCTCTTCGTCGCTGATCTCGACATCCTTGTAGAGAACACGGCCGCTCCCGGTCTGCCGCTGGCCGATCCCGTCCCAATCGTCCGTGATGGTGATGCCGTTGCGGTCGGCCGGTATATAGGCAAAGCTCCGCTTGTTGGTGTTCTCGTCTTCCCAGGCGACCATCAGATAGTCGGCGACATGCGAACCCGAGGCGAACGGCCTGAAGCCGTTGAGGATGACCTTTTCCCCTTTCTTTCGACCGAACAGACTTTTCGAGAAACTGTTCGTCGTGTTGCCCCAGAACCAGCGACCGGTCGCGGAGCGGCGCAGGATGTCTTGGGATCGCTCATCGCGGAGCGTGGTAACGGCGTTTTGCAGCGGGCTGAAATGATAGCCATAGAGATGACCGAGCGAACCGTCTACCTTGGCGAATTCACGCACGATGCGCATGGCGGTGGAGTAGGGTTCGCCGGCACCGCCGAATTCCTTCGGGATGACCAGATTGACGAGGCCGCTCTCCTTCAGGAGCCTGATCTGCTCGGCGGGCCTGCCGCCAGATTGATCTCTCTCGATGGCATCGAGGGCAAATATATCTCGAAGCTCCACGGCTTTGGCGAGATGGGGATTCGATTGATCCGCCTCGAAAAGGGAGGGTGGAGGATAGGGTGGCTCGAAGCCATCTGGTTTCATGGTCATGACGGCCTCATTCTAATGTAGGCGCGGAAAGCCGTGCCGCTCGGCAAGCAGCTCGAGGATGCGATTGGTCGAATTGATGAAGCGCGTTCCGTTCCAGTCGCTGGCGTCATCAGGCGGGTTCTCCGCGAGAATGAGAAGCGGCAGCGACTGGTTTTCCTCGCCGGCAACCTCGATCACCTTTTGGCGTGGTCGCGGGAACGCGACCCTTTCGACATCGATCGCCGAAGCAAGATCCGGGAATGAGGCGAGCAGTCCCTCGATCGCGTTGCAATAGGGGCAGACGAAGCTGACGCCTGGATGTTTCGGATCGGCAAAGCCGGGGGAAATGAGGAACAATTTGTCACGAGCCACTTGATCTTCTCCTATTGCGCCGCGACCGCATTGCCTGCGGAAAAACGATTGGCCGGACGCTTGAGCCCGAGATTTTCGCGCAGCGTCGCGCCTTCATAGTCGCTGCGGAACAGGCCGCGGCGGCGCAGTTCCGGCACGACAAGCGTGATGAAATCGGCAAGGCCTCCGGGCATGATGGGCGCCATGATGTTGAAGCCGTCGGCGCCAAAGTTTTCGAAGCGTTCTTCCATGACATCGGCGATCTGTGTGGGCGTCCCAACAACCTGCCAATGGCCGCGTGCGCCCGCGATGCGCAGGTAGAGCTGGCGGATGGTCAGGTTTTCGCGGCGCGCGAGATCGAGCACCAGTTCCTGGCGGCTCTTGCCGGCATTGGTGACAGGCGGCTCGGGGGGCACGGGACCGTCAAGTGGATAGGAACTCAAGTCGACGCCGGTCAATTGCGAGAGGAGATTAAGACCGACTTCCGGTTGGATGAGGTTCTGCAGGACCTGGAATTTGTCTTCGGCTTCCGCTTCGCTTCGCCCGACGACAGGAAAGATTCCCGGCAGGATCTTCAAGTCGTCAGGCGAACGGCCATATTTGCCGAGCCGGCCCTTGACGTCGGCATAGAAGGCTTTTGCTTCGCCAAGCGTGATCTGCGCGGCGAAGATCGCCTCGGCGGTGCGCGCGGCCAGTTCCTTGCCGGGCTCGGAGGCTCCGGCCTGCACGACAACCGGCCGCCCCTGCGGCGAACGTGGAATGTTCAGCGGCCCGCGCACCTTGAAGTGGCGCCCCTTATGGTCGAGCCTATGCAGTTTTTCGGGATCGAAATACCGGCCGCTCTGACGATCGCGGATGAAGGCATCGTCCTCGAAGCTGTCCCACAGGCCCAGCACGACATCGGCGAATTCTTCCGCTCGGTCGTAGCGGTCGGCATGCAGAACCTGCGCGTCATGGCCGAAGTTGAAGGCGGCGTCCGGATCGGAGGAGGTCACGAGGTTCCAGCCGGCGCGGCCGCCGCTTAGGCGGTCGAGTGAACCGAACTGGCGCGCGAGGTTGAAGGGATCGGAAAAACTTGTTGAGGCGGTTGCGATCAGGCCGATATTGCGGGTGACGCTGGCAAGCGCCGAGAGCAGCGTGATCGGTTCGAACGGATAGATGCCGCTATGCGCCTTCCGGCTTGCCGCATCCAGGTCCCTCAGACGAGCGGCAACACCGTCGGCAAAGAAGATGGTGTCGAACTTGGCGGCTTCGGCGAGCTTGGCGAGCTCGAGATAGTTCTCGAACTCGGTACCCACCGATGCTTCCGGATGCCGCCAGGCGGCGACATGGTGGCCGGTGAAGAGCAGGAAGGCGCCGAGCTTGATCTGATCCTTGCGTCTAGCCATGGAATGTCCTTTCAGCGATACATCGCCGGAACGGGGAACTCGCCCGTCAGCAGCCATGTGCCAAGCGTGCGCTTCTTGTACTCGGCGGGATTGTGCAGCGTATGGGTCCGCACGTTGCGCCAGAAGCGGTCGAAACCGTTTGCCGTCGTTGCCGATCGCGCGCCCATGACCTCGAAGATCTCGCTGGAGACGGCAAGCCCGACTTCGCCGGCATAGACATTGGCCGTGGCTATATCGATGGCGGCGGCGCCACGATCTTCATGCGTCAGGCCCGGTCCCTGGTTAAAGGCCTTATCAAGGCTCAGCGCCGCCTTATCGGCGAGCTCGATGGCAGCGAGCGTGCGGATGTAGAGATCGCCATATTGCCGCTTGATCCAGGGGTCGTCGGTGTGTTTGTCGACGCCGGAATAGATCCATGGCCGAGACGATGTCGTCGTGTAAGCCCGGCCTTCTTCCAGCGCGCCCTGGGCGCTGCCGACGAAGACGTTGAGCAGCACGCTTTGCTGCAGCAGGGAGGTCAGCGACGTATAGGGTGTCAGCGGGACCGCCGGGGAACTGATGAGTTCGTCATCCCCAATCTCGAGGTCGTGAAAGCTGACCGTGCCGCTGCCGGTCTGGCGCTGGCCGATGCCATCCCAATCGTCCTCGATGACAATGCCGTTTCGATTGGCGGGAACGACCGCGGTCAGGCGCTCGCCCTCGGCATTTTCGAAGGAGATTTGAATATAGTCTGATATGTGCGAGCCGGAGGAAAACGGGCGCTTGCCGTTGACCAGCCAGCCGCGGCCGATCCGCCTTCCGGACGAGGTTTTCGACATGGCGTTGCCGGAATTGCCCCAGACGAAATTGCCGGCGGCGGATGCCCTGAGCAGGCGCTCCCGCTGCACGTCCGACCCCCGAAAGAGCACGAGGTTCAAGGGGAGGTGGTGGTAGCCGAAGAGATGCGCCAGCGAGCCGTCGGTACGCGCGAATTCACGCACGATCCGCAAGATGGAGAGCCAGGAAGCGCCGCGACCGCCATATCGGGTCGGAATCTGCGCCGAAGGCAATCCGCTCTCCTTCAGCAGGCGGATCTGTTCGGTCGGCCTGCCACCCAATTTGTCGCGCTCGACCGCATCCCGGTCGAATGCCCGCCGGAGCTCGACGGCTTTTGCGACAAGGGGATCGGATGTGTGTGATGGGAAAGACATGTCTGCTTCACGCCTATGGATTTGAACGGCGCATCGCCGCTTTGAGGCCTGAAGGGTTCGGTGATTGCGGGCCCAAGTCCAGCAATATCTATTTGATCCGTCGGGAAGAAATTCTTCTCCCCGCTTATCGAAAAACTTAGGCGACCGCAGTTTCCAGCCGTTACGTGTCGCCGCGAAATGATCTCCGTCGGTTCGACATGTCGCGTGACGAAGGAATCCGAACTGGTGGCGGTAAATAGAATATAATTTCTATAGATTATAATCTTTAACGTTTAGCCTTCTTCCGCAGCCATGATGGAGAAGACGATGACGGACAGACAAAGGCAACTGAAGCTCGGGGCTTTTCTTTATCCGACCGGGCACCACATTGCCGCCTGGCGGCATCCGCTGACGCAGGCCGACGCCGGTTCGAATTTCGCCCACTATGTCGAGCTGGCGCAAGTCGCCGAAGCTGCGAAGTTCGATCTGATCTTCATGGCTGACGGCGTGGGAACGCGCGGATCCGATACGGAGGCGCTCCATCGCACGGCCCAGCGTTATGTCGCCCAGTTCGAGCCGATCACCCTGCTTTCCGCTCTCGCGGCGGTGACGAAGAATATCGGCTTCGTGGCGACCGCCTCGACCTCCTTCAACGAGCCCTATCACATCGCCCGCAAATTCGCTTCTCTCGATCATATCAGCGGCGGCCGCGCCGGCTGGAACCTCGTGACATCGTCCAGCGATCACGAAGCGCATAATTTCGGCAGGGACGAGCATTATGCCCATGCGGAGCGTTACGAACGCGCCGAGGAGTTCGCCGACGTCGTGCTTGGGCTCTGGGACACCTGGGAGGAAGACGCATTCCCCCGCGATCAACGGAGCGGCGTCTTTTATGAGCCTGAGAAGCAGCACATCCTCAATCACAAGGGTAAGCACTTCAAGGTGCGGGGGCCGCTGAACGTGTCGCGCACGCCGCAGGGCCACCCAGTGCTCGTGCAGGCAGGCTCGTCCGAGCCGGGAAGGGAGCTCGCCGCCCGCACCGCGGAAGTCGTCTTTACCGCCCATCAGACCATCGAGGATGCGAGAGCCTTCTACGCGGATATCAAGGGTCGCCTCGCGAAATATGGTCGGGACCGAGATGACCTCAAGATCATGCCGGGCATCTTCCCGGTCGTCGGCAGAACGCGCGAGGAAGCGCAGCAAAAATACGCCGAACTTCAGGATTTCGTCCATCCGGTGGTCGGCCTCTCAATGCTGAATGGCATGGCAAGCGGTGTCGATCTCTCCCAATATCCGCTCGACGGCCCCGTTCCGGATCTGCCTGAGACCAATGGCAGCAAGAGCCGCCAGAAATTGTTGCTCGATCTTGCCAGGCGCGAAAGCCTGACGATCCGGGAACTTTATCTCCGTATCGCCGGCGCGCGTGGTCATTGGCAGATCGTGGGAACGCCGATCGAGATCGCCGATCAGATGGAAGAATGGTTTAGGACGGGTGCTGCCGATGGCTTCAACGTCATGCCGCCGCAACTGCCGACCGGTCTCTATGATTTCGTCGAACATGTGTTGCCGGAGCTGCGACGCCGCGGCCTCTTCCGCGGCGATTACGAAGGTTCGACACTACGCGAAAACCTCGGATTGAGAGTACCTTTGCATCCGGCGCGGCATGCCGTCGCCGCGGAGTAGTCGGCCATGGGCAACTCCCTGCATCTCCAGATCAACCATGTCACCCGCCAGTTCAAGGTCAACAGTGAGATTTTGACCGCGCTCGACGATGTCAGCCTCGATATCGCCGAGGGTGAATTCGTGACGATCGTCGGAGCGAGCGGCTGCGGAAAGTCGACGCTGTTGCGCCTTGGTGCCGGCCTTGATCTTCCGACATCGGGATTCGTTGGTCACGCAGGCCGGCCCGTCAAGGAGCCGAGCCTTGAGCGCGGCATCGTCTTTCAGGAGCCACGGCTTTTCCCCTGGTTGACCGTCGCCCGCAATATCGCGCTCGGGCTCGAGAATTCCGGGCTGTCCAAGGCAGAGAAGAACAGGCTCGTCGAATCCCACCTCGAACTTGTCGGGCTTTCCGGCTTCGCAAAGGCCTATCCGCACCAGCTTTCCGGTGGGATGGCGCAGCGCGCCGGCATCGCGCGGGGATTGGTCAATCGCCCGAATGTCCTATTTCTCGATGAACCCTTTGGCGCGCTCGACGCCATCACCAAAGCAAGGCTGCAGGACGAGTTGCAGACGATCTGGGCGAAGGAACGCATCACCATGGTTCTGGTGACGCACGACGTCGAGGAGGCCGTCTATCTCGGCGATCGCGTCGTCGTCATGTCACCCCGGCCGGGTCGCATCCGTGACATCGTTCCGGTGGACTTGGCGCGCCCACGCGATCGCACCTCCCCGATGCTGGTCGAAATCCGCAATCGGGTGCTTGAGAGCCTCAACGCCACGACGTCAACGCCTCGCCCGCCAGCGAGCATCACAAGTCCGGCGGTTGAAATCCGGCCTGCGGTCGTCGCAGCAGAATAATCACGGAGCAACAGATGAAACTGTCCATTATTTCCCGCTTGGTCGCCGGCGCGACGGTCGCCCTGGGCCTGTTATCCGCCCCGGCCTGGGCGCAGGATCCCCTCGTCATTCACGTTGGCTACGCCGCGATCGGCGTCGACAACAAACCCTATGCCGAGGGAACGTCGGCTGCGACGGCTCGCGCCGGCGAATTTCTGGAAAAGGAATTCGCCAACGATCCGAACGTCAAGATCGAATGGACTTTCTTCAAGGGTGCCGGGCCGGCGGTGAACGAGGGCTTCGCCAACGACCAGCTCGACTTCGCCTATCAGGGCGATCTTCCGGCGCTGATTGGGCGGGCAACCGGCCTGAAGACGAAGTTTCTGCTGGCGAGCGGCGCACGCAAGCCGCTTTATCTCGCTGTCGCCAAGGGATCCGGCGTCAAGACGATCGAGGATCTGAAGGGCCGCAAGGTCGCGCTGCAGCGCGGTACCAACGGCCACCTCTCCGCAATCAAGATCTTGCAGGCACACGGATTGACCGAGCGTGACATCCAGGTCGTCAATCTGGATACCGCCGGCACGGTCGCGGCCCTGACCAGCAGGGACATAGATGCGGCTTTTGGCGACACGCAGCTCATCAATCTCGCGGCGAAGGACAGCGCCGATGTCATCTACACGACGAAGGGTGACGATCCGCGTTTCGGGCGCAATGCCGGCATCATCGGCCGCGAGGCCTTCATC
Source organism: Rhizobium sp. ERR 1071 (assembly GCF_007828675.1). Taxonomy (NCBI): domain Bacteria; kingdom Pseudomonadati; phylum Pseudomonadota; class Alphaproteobacteria; order Hyphomicrobiales; family Rhizobiaceae; genus Rhizobium; species Rhizobium sp. ERR 1071. The sequence continues at coordinate 108,144 of NZ_VITM01000014.1, forward strand.
GACGCCCATCCGCAGATCACGCAGCGTGTCGTCGACGCGTTCGTCAAGGCGGCGCAGTGGTCGTCGGAAGAGCAGAACCGTGCGGCCCTCTTCGAACTCTGGCACAAGTCCGGCACGCCCGTTCCGATCCTGGAGGAATATTTCCGCAACGATACGCTCACCTATCGCAACTCGCCGCTGATCGACGATCTCCTGGTCTCGCAGTACAAGGAGCAGGCGATCAAGAGCAAGGAATACGGCCTGATCCGGCGCGATGTCGACCTTAACGGCTGGTTCGAACCGAAATATCTCAACAATGCGCTGGAAAAGCTCGGGCTGACGAAATTCTGGCAGCCCTATGGCGCCGACGGAAAGCCGGTCGCCTCCTGATCGGAGACGCGATCAAGACTAGGAGATTGGCGTGAGCGCTGTTGTCGAGACTACCGGGCGGGCCGGCTTGCCGCTATCGCCAGCAAGGCTCCAGCGCCTTGTCCTTTTCGTGACGGGCCTGATCTTTCCGCTTGGCCTGTTTGGCCTCTGGTGGGTTGCCTCCGCCAGGGGCTGGCTGCCGGAGCAGATCCTGCCGCCGCCAGCCTATGTCTACCAGGCCGGCCGCGACATGATCCTGAGCGGCGAGCTTCTCTATCACACCGGGGTCAGTCTCGGCCGTGTCGTCGTTGGCTTTACCATCGGCGCCGGGCTCGGCCTGTTGCTCGGCATTGCCATGGGGCTTTCCGAAAGGGTCGAGGACTATGTGAAGCCGCTCTTCCTCGCCTTCGCGCAGATCCCGACGCTCGGATGGATCCCGCTTTTGATGCTGCTTGTCGGCATCGAGGAGAGCTTGAAGATCATCATCATCGCCAAGGGCGCCATCGTGCCGATGACGATGAACACGCTCGCCGGGGTCCGCGGCGTCCCGCCGAAATATCTCGAGGTCGGCAGAGCGCTTCGCTTCAGCCGCTGGCAAACCCTGCGCTTGATCGTGCTGCCGGCTGCCGTTCCCTCGATATTCACCGGTATCCGTTATGGCCTTACCCATTCCTGGACATCGCTTGTCGGTGTCGAGTTGCTCGCCTCGTCCGAAGGGCTCGGCTACCTGTTGGTCTGGGGGCGGCAGATGTTCTGGCTCGATACCGTCATCGTCGCGATGATTGCCATCGGACTTGTCGGCTTCGTCATGGACAAGGGGCTGGATCGCACCGAACTGCTGATCCAGCGGTGGAAGCGGCGGGAGCTTTGACAATGGCAAGAGCAAGCCGTTTCGTACGTTTCCGGCGCGGCATGACGTTGCCGATCCTCCTCCTCGTGGCCTGGGAGGTTTCAAGCCGGACGGGTCTCGTGGACGCGCGCTTTCTGCCGTCGCTAGAGGATGTCGTCGGCACGGCCAAGCGTGAGCTGATCGACAATGATCTTATCGGCGAACTGGGTTTCAGCCTGATGCGCAATATTGCCGGCTTCCTGATTGGATGCGTGCTCGGCATCGCTTTTGCGAGCCTGCTGGCGCTCTCCCGGATTGCCGACCGCCTGATCATGCCGACCTTCAATGGACTGAAGCAGATCTCCCTTCTGGCCTGGATACCGCTGATCTCGGTCTGGTTCGGCTTTGGCGAACAGGCGAAGATCGTCTTCGTCGCGCTCGCCGCCTTCATTCCTATCGTTCTCAATACCTATGATGGCATGCGTGAGGCGCCGGCCGAACTGCTTGAGGTCGCAACGGCGCTAAGGTTCAATGCGCGGCAGAAGGCATTGCGGATCTATATTCCGGCGGCGATGCCGTCGATCGCCACCGGCGTGCATCTCGGCTTGATCTATGCCTGGCTGGCAACGGTCGGCGCGGAATATTTCCTGGCCGTCGGTCCGGGCATCGGCGGCCTGGTCATCGCCGGTCGGGAGCGGTTCGACATGGCGCTCGTCATGGTCGGCGTCCTGGTGCTCGGCTTCGTCGGCTTTACACTAAATCGCCTTGCCTCCGCGCTTGAAGCTTATTTGTTGCGCTGGCGGCCTAAGCAGACCGTATAGGCTGCGAACATCATGCGCTTCAATGTATCAAGCAGCTAAACCCGGTTCCTCGGCTGCTGTTCTCGAGACCGTTCTCGATCTTGGCCCCGCGGACACGTTCAATCGCCCACTGTTGATGCAATGAGCGGCCGGATCGAAATTCCTGCAACTTCTGCCTTGCCTGCCTGACGGCATCGGGCAAGACATATGTTTGCGGACGCCATGAAAACTCTGGCGCCCGCAAACATCCAGAACTAGGCATCGATGATATAGACGATCGTGAATGTCGAGGGATCGACGATGACGATCCGTCCGTCCGCTAGGACGAAGAATCGATACGCCTTATATTGCGGAACGATCTGGACGATGCGCGGCGGCAGCGGCTCCAGCTCGATCTTCCGGGGAATTGTTGCGCCTACCGATACCGAGAAATCCGTCTCGCGAACGGGGGTGACATGGACCTCTTTAACCACCTGCCGGATCTGTGTTTGTTGCTCAACGGAGACCTGGACTTGCGAGCCGCCCTGCGTGTTTGTTTTTGTCGTGGTTTTGCTTCCCGTCTCACCTCCGGTCGTGTCCGTCTGTTGATTCTGCTTGGTGCCGCTAGGGGCTTTCATATTGCTGCCGGAGCTTCCCGCGGAACCCGCTTTGTTGGTGTCTGTACCACCTTGACCAGTCCCTTGCTCATCGTTCGAGCTGTTGGTGCCTCGGGACTGGGGAGATGCTGATTTGTTGTTGGTTCCTGCCTTGGTACCATTGCCTTCTTGAGTTTGGTCTCCGGATTGGCTTCCTGTCTGGCCTGTTGCTCCGGTGTTTGTCGAGCTGTTGTTCTGACTGCCATTCGACTTCGAATCCTGATTGCCTTGAGTGGATTGGGCCGGTGCCTGGCCGGGAGAATTATCTGAATTTCCCTTCAAGTCCTTGGTGGATGTTCCGGACTGTGGCTGTTGCTCGCTGGTCGATGGCTTGCTGTCGCGCGTCGTGCCGCTTTTGGGGATGACCTGGGTATCCTGCGCGCTTGCGGGTGTGATGGCTGCGAAGGAAACACCGATTGAAAGCGCCGTCATCAGAACGGCAAGTCTGTTCGTCGTCTTCATGATTTTCTCTTTTCTCGCTGTTGAGTACATAACGGCGTTTATCCGCCGCTATAGGACGAACAAGGTGACGGGCCTCCATGTTCCGGCATTGGACTTCAGTCGCACGGGCATCCGACTGAAGGCTCGGCCGTGAGCTTCCAACATGCCGCAGCTATTTTTTGCGGTGGGTAAGCCTTGTCGGACTGTGTCGGCATGGCGCAACTTTGATCACTCCGAGCGGGCTCTTTAAAGGAACTTTGCAACGCGATCGGCATTCCCTTCTTTGTTATTTGCGTTCTGAAACAGCGGAAACCTCGCTGAAGGAGCTTACCGTGATCAAACCTTTGATTCTATTTGGCCTCGCGCTGATGCCGGCAGCGGCTTTCGCGCAGTCGGCCGATCTTGAGGCAACCTGCAAGATCGTAGCCAAGAACTTCTTCCTGTCGGATAGCCTCGCGATCGGCGCTATCCAATCCTTTCCGGAACTGAAGCCGCCTGGTGTGCGCATGGCCTATTCCACCCGTCAGGGAACATCTCCCGCGGAAATGACCGACACCTTCGAATGTGAATTCGACAAGCCCGACAAACCCCATAATCTCGCTAAGTTCTGCGTATCAACCACTTGCTATACTGCGAATGAGAGCGATGCGGACCGCAAGCGACGCTTCGAGGAAATGCGCGTTCTCTTGCAACGAGCGGAAAAATAGCCGCTGTGAGTGGTGAAGGAATGTTAGATTTGGTGCCCGCCTTTGAAGCCAAGGATTTGCCTGTCGGTCAGAGCGACCGTTCGGTCGGAATGATCACGGTCCATGTGGCGGGGAAAGGCTCCGCCGAGTTCGCTCAGGTGAAAGCTCGAGCTTGGGTGGCTTTGGCTTGCGGCTTTGGTGACAACCTCGGCGGAACATTCGGATCGCGGTGCCGTTTCGCCGCAAGAGGACAATCATGACACAACAATTGTGGAACAAGCCAATCACCGTCGAGACGCGCAAACCCGGTCAGCGCCTGACGATCGCCAACACGGAGACCGCCACCTATTACCTGCTGCGGAACTGGCCCGCAAAGTCGCACGGGATCGCCTTCAAGAATGCGAAGCGAACGTTGATCAGTGCGCACCAAGGTCACGTGGAGGCCCTGGTAGCAAGAGCCGCGTTCCTCGCCGCGCTTAAAGAAAGCGGTATCCAAATATTTGAAGCGTGATGGGCGAGCACGACGCGCTCGATCCGACTTTGTAATGACAGCCATATTCCTAGCGGCCATGCGCTCTATCAGACTACACGAAAGATCATGTGTTGCCCTCGGTGCCACCGGACTGATGATGAGGCAAATGTCAGTCTTTCCTAACGGTGCTGTTTCCCGTGAGCCAAGTTGCCTCTTGCTGCGGGCCTTTGGTCATCCAAGAGGCGCAAAAGCAGGTTCCGTCTTTTCCCGCGCTGGGCGAGATCAATGTCGCTGACAAGCATCGCGCCACCCTCACGTCGCTCAAGGGTGATCTTGCGGCTATGGAAGGCCTCCAGCTCGGCTCTGTGCCCGACGCTGATAATGGTGACCTTCGGCAGTTCGCGGATCACCATCTCCATCATCTTGTCCTGGCTTTTTTCATCGAGCGCTGATGTGGCCTCATCCAGGACGATGATATCGGGATCGTGTAGCAGAAGACGCGCGAATGCGAGCCTCTGTTTCTCGCCGCCCGAGAGCGTCTGGTCCCAAGGCGCATCTTCCTCAATTCTGTCGTTGAGATAGTCAAGCCCGACCTTCTCAAGGGCCGCTTTGATCTCATCCAGCGTCCAGTCCTCGGCCGCTCGCGGATAGGCCACGGACCGGCGAAGTGTGCCCGATGGGATATAGGGTCGCTGGGGCAGCATGAACAATCGGCTACCGGGATGAAAATTGACGCTGCCATGACCCCAAGGCCAAAGACCGGAAATGGCCCGTACGAGCGTGCTTTTTCCCGTGCCGGATTCTCCGGCGACCAACACGCGTTCGCCCGGCTCGATCTCGACCTCCGTCTCCCTGACCACGGAGGTGCCGTCGTCGAGCGTCACGGAAAGATTATTTAAGCACAGCATCACCTTGCCTTCTGTTTCACCCTGCTTGATGCGTCCGAGGGAATCGCTCTTTTCGGCACGCTCCAATCCGTCGAGTGACGTCATGAGCGATGCGACGCGATGTGCGGAGGCATTCCAGTCGGCAAGCCGCGGATAGTTGTCCACCAGCCATCCGAACGCACTCTGGACGATGGCGAAGGCAGAGGCAGACTGCATCACTTGACCGAGCGTCATGCTGCCTTCGAGGAATTTCGGTGCGCAAAGCAGGACCGGCACGACGGGCGCGATCAGCATCGACCCTTGCGAGATAAGCGTCGTGCGCATGTATTGATGCGCCAACCGCGCCCATTGCCTCAGCACATTGCCAAAAGTTCGTTCGAGGTCATTACGCTCCTCCTCTTCGCCGCCGAGCAATGCGATGCTCTCGCCGTTTTCGCGCACATGTGTCAGCGTATAGCGAAATTCCGCTTCCACCTGGTTCTTGACCTCGGAAATCTCGACGAAGTGCCGGCCGATAACTGCCATCGAGGTGGACGTGACCACGGCATAGAGAACCGCGGTGACGACAAGAAAGCCGGGAATTGTGATGACTGAACCAGCGATCTGGAACGTCAGGGCTCCGCCGATCGTCCACAGGACGACGATGAAGGTCGATGCCGACAAGAACGCGGAAATGACGCCGGCCAGGAAATCGACCGGGGACTCCGTGGCGATGCGCAAATCCTCGGAGAGACGCGCCTCGGGGTTCTTGTGGCCTTCGCCGCCGATCAGGTTCAGCTGATAATAACGGCCGTTCGCGAGCCAGCGAGCGATGAGCCCGGTCGTCAGCCAGGAGCGCCACCGTCTCTGGATCATCATGCGAATGTAGACTTGTACCGTGACAAGGGCGACACTTCCGAGCACCAGCGGCAGAAACACCGCGCTCAGGACATAAACGGTGTGGGCGTTGCGTTGCTCAATGGCGTCAAAAATCGCGCGGTTCCAGATGTTAATGCCATACTGGAAGCAGACGTTCAGGCCGATCAGCGCAAGTAGTCCGATCGTGCACGGCCACGCGAAGCCATCTCCGCGGCGACTCCAGTAGCCACGCGCGCTGATCCAGAAACGTGCAAGCAAGTACCCTTTGCGTGCCCGTTCGGCCTCCTCGGGCGTCATGTCCGGATCGGATTCAATAATATTTGCTGGTGGCTCGACATCAATAGTCGGAGCTTTCTCCCGGCGCGACCTCTCACGCCCAGGCGACTTGGCGCCGTCGACCGATTTCGGATTGGATTTAGCGTCGGTCATAAGCACGACAACGGACTAAAATTCAAAAAGTTTCACAATAGGAATGTCGTCGATGGTGGCGGCCATGTGTCGGGACAATGAGGCAGTCGTCGCGCGAACCCTCGGCATGTAACGGAAGGTTCATGTAAAAGCGTAAGTCGGTTGATTACTGTATCTTATCCCTAGGAACGAAGGTGCACCTCGGTCAAGGAAGAATGCACCCCATGGGCGCACCACGCGCCCTTGGCTTGTGTTGGCCGGCGCTATCGCGCGGATGGCAGCGCGCCAATGATGAGACGGCTCCAGGGAACTCGTCCATCGCAAATGGCGTTTCAATATCAGGAGGAATTCATCATGTGCCCGCAAAAGCCAATCATAGCTTCGCTTTTCGCACCCGCGCTTGGGCTGCCGAATCCGATACAATATTACCCCGAGCAATCGCCTCGTCTTCCCGCTTCAGAAAGTGAAAAGGAAGCGTATGAAGAGGGAGTCAAGGCGGGAAAATGTGAAGCCGAGAATAGAAAGAACCCTTATCCTGACAATAGCGAACTGGCCAAAGCCTACGAGCACGGTTACCTTGATGGTCAAAAGATCCGGTCGTAGCCACACAATGGCGAGCGATGATCTCGCACGTGTTCATTTAGCAATGCGAGGGCTTTTCATGGATTAGCAGAGAGACGTGTCGAACGATGATCGATGCGTCCGATGGACGGCGACGAAGGCTTCGCATGCCCGGCTTTTCAGAGTTGGCTCGGGAAATTTGAACAGCGGGGATAAGTGGAATTTCTGCCTGGCTTCGGCTTAAATGCCGGGAACAGGAGATACCATGACGAGACG
>NZ_VITM01000015.1:0-103246 GCF_007828675.1 Rhizobium sp. ERR 1071
GGCCGCCTTCAAATCGGAACGCCGGCCGGAATGAAATCGGAATGACTGGCCGGCTTCAAATCGGAATCGATGGCCGGCTTCGTCGGAATACGCACTCGTCAAAAGCGGCGGGATCATATTCCGCGACGCGGTCCTCAACCAAGCGACTCTTGCGGGATCCTCAAGCGGATGCGCAAGCCGTCCGACATCCAATCTCGTGTAATCGAGCCCTTGAGGGCTTCCACTGCGACACTTTCCAATTGCGAGCCAAAACCAGTTGTGCCGGTCGGCGCCTGAACAGGGGGGCCGCCGGTTTCCACCCAATTCAAGTCGAGGCCATCTTCGTCCCGGACCTCGACATTGACTTGGCCTTCCGGTGACGATAGCGCGCCGTACTTTATCGAGTTCGTGACCAATTCGTGAAGAACCAAGGCGATCGACGTCAGTGCAACCGCACCGACCTCAATGTCGTTGCCTTTGGCAGTGATGCGTACGCTCTCCGAGTCCAGGTGGGCTGCGAAAATGGCTTGAATGAGCGCAAAGAGGCTGGCCGAACCGCTGGAGTGTGCCACGCCGCCGCCCTTGCCCAAAACGAGGTCGTGGGCGACGGACAGTGCTCTGATACGCGCGCGTAGGTCACCGGCAAGGTCGCCAGCGTTCGTGGTTGTTCGTTCGCTCAGGGACACGAGCGAATGCATGATGGCGAAGAGGTTCTTCACCCGGTGGCTCATCTCGCGCAACAGAAGATCTTGCCTCTCAATCAACCGCTTTCGCTCCGAGATGTCCCGGACAATCTTGGAAGCGCCGACAATTACGCCATCCTTGTCACGGACGGGTGAAATCGTCAGTGAAATCTCAACAAGGGTACCATCTTTGCGGCGCCTCACCGTTTCATAATGCTCAATCCGCTTGCCAGCCCGAATTGAGGCGATGATGGCCGCTTCCTCGTTCAGTCGATCGGGTGGCACGATAATGGTGATGGGCTGTCCGATTGCGTCGGCGGCGAGAAAACCGAACAACCGCTCGGCGCTCTTATTCCAACTCGTGATTACGCCGTCGACGGATTTGCTGATGATGGCGTCCTCGGAGCTTTCGACGATGGCGGCAAGCCAAGCGTCAGCCGATAGGGACAGGGCGGCCGAATGAACATCTTTGCGTTCCTGTGACAATTGCTTCTCCTTCTCTTGCGCTGTCGCAGATTGCGAGAATCAATTCACCTTTCCGTCTCTCCGATTGACCGCGTTTCGACTCCTTGGATCGATCGGAGGAACCGCATGATTATTTCCACTGTATAATGACTACCGGGCCCAGAAGTTTCAACATTGATGATGTCTCCAGCGGGCGCGCGGTAGAGTCTCCCGCTGGACATGGCGATTGTCCATTTAGAATGCGCAACCCTCATAGCCTGGCATCCGGAACCTTTCTATTGATGAGATGTTGTAATGCCTAAAAGCGCCGCCGCCTGCCGGACCAATGATGTCCAGCAAGGTGCACAAGAGCCTCTTCGGGACCTCCATGCGAATTCTTGTGGTTGAAGATGAAGCCCTGATCGCCATTGATATGGAATATGTCCTGCGCTCGTCCGGCTATGACGTTGCGGGGCCGGTCGGCAATCGAGAGGATGCGTCCCGGATGGGAGCCAACGTCGATATCGCCCTTGTCGATGTTCATCTCAGCGATGGTAAGACAGGTCCGTTACTGGCAGCAGATCTTGCTCAGGTGCACGGTGTCACCGTTATATTCGCAACAGCCAATCCGGAAATCGTCGCCGCCGATCCTCACGCCATCGGGGTGCTTGTGAAGCCTGTCTTTGCTTCCGATCTCCTTAACACCATAGAGTATGCCGTCGCCCTTCGCAACGGCGTGCCCGCCGAGGCGCCCCCTTGTCTGATACGGCATCAGCCATAGCCTTCTTGCCGCCGACCTCCGGCGATGTCGACGCTCAACCAGCCTAGGAGCGAGCCGAAACATCGCCTGCCTGCCGGCTTAACCTGAGGAGAAAAGGTGATGCGCAATCAAATTCTCATGCCTCCGGCTGGCCTCAGCTTGACGCCCGCGCGACCGTATTCGCATCGGGCGGGGAGTAACTGGATTTTCGGATTTGGAAGCCTCCGCAGAGGTAGTCAGAAAGACTTGTGAGCGCGGAGACGACGCGGGCATGCGCGACATGGACGATGAAGAGAACCTCTATCCGGAAGGAAGCACGCGCACCAAGGTCTTCGAGCATGGTTATCTTAATGGTCAAAAGGCACGGCAATAGGACATGTTCGCCAGCTTGAACGGTCGGACCTTGAGATGTCAGAGAATTCCTTGAGATTCTTCATCATGATTCATGGTATTCGCAGGCACCGCAGAGGTTTTCTCCGCGATGCCGAGGGAAGCCGGTGGGCGCCGTCATCAATATGGGATTTTCACTTATTTGGGAGATGCCAGTTCTCATTCACTGGGATGGCTTTTGTACCAGGCCATAAACGGTCCAAGAGGGGCGCTGCGGTATCTGCAGAATGGGTTTGAGCGACATTCGGGCCAACGTTATTGGCACGCGGCATATTCCTGCCAAACCGCCCTTCGCTATCGCTCCGCTCCTGAAATTGCTCGCGAGTCTTTTATCTCCGCCTGTGACAATGCCAGAACCGGAGCTAGCTGGGTCGGCTCGTATGCGGCTTTCATTTAGATGCCGCGAAAGATCTATCCAGGCGTGCCGAACTGATCAGCGATCTTACGTCCGACCGTTGATAATGCGGCGCGCTGCATCATTTTCGTTGAGAATAGCACAGAAGATGCGCGCCTCCTCTCTCCGGCAAGTTGTCGAGCTCCCAAGTCGTGGGCTTGGCGGTTTTGCCGGTAAACACATCCTAGACGGTCCAGGAGAAGTCCGGCTCCTGGCGGAGGGCATATCGTCTTGTCGTTGGCCCCATCGCATTTTCGTGAAAGATGGCAACGGCCGAATTGGTCTTCGCGTTCATCGATCACGGCGAAACTGTCGGAATAGTCTGTGCAGACGCCTCATCTGCGGAAGTCATTTGCCTGCTTCCTGATTATATTTTCCGCCATGACTTGTCATATCGGAAATAGAGCCTATGTTACCTCCATCGACCATTGCTTGTGACGTCGCTCAAGAGCCTCGTGCTCTTCCTCGGATTCCCTCTCAACTAATCGATCTCATCCCGCAAGGTATCGCGGGAACAACAACGATTGCTTCGAAAGGAAATCGTTATGAACACTGGCACCGTTAAGTGGTTCAATTCCGCAAAAGGCTTCGGCTTTATTCAACCCGATAATGGCAGCACGGATGTTTTCGTGCATATTTCCGCCGTTGAACGTGCTGGAATGAATTCCCTGAATGATGGTCAGAAGATCCGCTACGACATCGTGCAGGACCGAAGGTCGGGCAAGAGTTCGGCCGACAATCTTCAGGCTGCTTGATATTGTCATTCTCTCTTGCTGACCACGGATGTACTGGCAGCTGGGGTGAATGGTGCTGAGAGGTCGGGGTAACGCCCGGCCTTTTATTTTTTCACGGAGCGGGACATGAAAAACCGGCAATACCGGATCGGCGACACCATCCTGTTGAAACACGGTGTTCTTGGAGCTTCCGGCCCATCGGGGCGCGGTCGAATTGTCTGTCGTTTGCCCGACTCCCAGGGCAGTGTGCAATATCGCGTGCAGTTTGAATTCGAGAATTTCGAACGGCGGATCCTCCAAATCGACATTGATGTTGTCGCATCGCCACCCTCGCTGCTGGAGAAAAGTTCCCCGCGAGAAGGAAAGCCGTCCAACTGGCTCAATTCACACGCAATTCGTATCAAGAAAAACTAATCGAAGGAGCAATCTTGCTAGTAGATGTAAGGGACAACAATGTCGATCAGGCGCTTCGCATTTTGAAGAAGAAGATGCAGCGCGAGGGCCTGTTTCGGGAAATGAGAGCGCGCCGCGCCTATGAAAAGCCGTCAGAAAAACGCGCCCGCGAGAAATCCGAGGCGATCCGCCGGAGCCGCAAGCTCGCCCGCAAGCAAGCCCAGCGTGAGGGGTTGCTTTCCGTCCGCAAAAAGAAAGCGGTCGCAAGTTCACGCTAACCGATTCTTTTCGCCATCCCTCGTTAGGAGATGTCATGACCGTGACGAAAGAGAAGCTTTTCAAGCAGGCAAGGGTTTCGCCTCAGGATAAGATATCCGCGACCGATTTAGCGGCGAGGGAAATTACCGCTGCTGAAACCGCTAGCCGCGAGAAAAAGACGGAAAAACTCCGTGCGCTCCGCCTGGCGCAGCCCGTCGTGGAACCCGCCAAGCAGTCGAAAAAGCGGCAAAAGTTAGCTTAAACCTGCTTCCGCCGCTTCATTCAGACTCATGGGAACTGCGTACATGAACGCGCTGTGGCCCCACCGCTCCCCGTGCGCGTGAATCTATTATACCGCACAGCATGATGTTCCACGAGCTGGCAACGAATGCGTTGAAATATGGCGCATCATCCGCTCCGGACGGTGAGTTGCAGGTTCAATGGTCGTTGGAGGAGGGGCTGGGGACCGCTCGGATTTCTTATGCCGGTGGCGTGAAGCGGGTGGCCCTGGGGTCCCGCCGCCGAAGAGAAAAGGGTACGACACCGAATTGATCGAAGGTACCTGCCGGCATCTTGGTGGAACCGCGGAACTTAACTTCGATCCAAAAGGTTTGACAGCAATTATCAATCTCCCCTGGACACGCTTGTGAGCGAACCTGAAAATGGCGAGGTCATGCGCAGGATCGTTCTCGTAGTCGAAGACGAGTTTTTCATCGCGATAGAGCGGGAAAGCGTCTTGACCAAAGAGGGATTTGAGGTCTTGGGGCCGGCGAGCTCCGTGCACCAGGCGTTTGAACTGTTGAAGAGCCAACGTCCGGATGCCGCCGTGCCGGATGTCACTCTCAATGGCGAGAAGGTTACGCCCGTCGCTCTCCTTTTAAAGTCCTGAGGCGTGCCGTTCGTCCTCGCCAGCGCGAGCGATGCGGCCGAACTTGCCCGGCATGATATCTTCGCCAAGGTGCTCAATCTCGGGAAACCACGGACATGAAACACCTTGTGGAGGTTGTTCGGTCGCTTTGAGGTTCCGCTGGAGGATCGATAATCGTCGCTTTGTGAGCCCCGATCCGATTCCCGCTCGTTGGAACCGACGACGGCACGAGAAGTTTCCCTTTGAAGGAGACTGCCATGACTGAGAAAAAGAAGATCGTTGAAGTGAAGGTGAGGACCGACGAGGGCGAAGCGGTGCCGATGGGCATCATGAACGCCAGCCAAGCGACCAAACTTTCGGAGGGTCTTGATGTCGTGGTCTCCCCCTCGGATGGCGAGACAGGTGCCGGCGATCATGAAGAGCTGAAACCTGTGGTCAGTCATGGCGCTGCGAATCCTGTGTTTCCGTCACCAACCGCCAACACAGAGGCTGACCGCGCCAAGGAAGCGCGGTCCGTCGTGCGCGATGCTTTGGACAGTCTGGTTGCATCGGCGAATGAAGCGGGCTGGAGCACGCGCGAAATCGTTGTCGCGATCCTCGAAGCAGGAAGGTTCCTCGAAAAAGCAAATGCCGCCGATCCAGATCCCGCCGAAGATCCGGCCATCAGCGATATCGCACGCGAGCAGATTGGTCACGGGGAGCAATATGACTAGAGGATCGGCTAATGCTCGCCTGTGCGAGTCTGGATCAACTCTTGATAGAGTAGCTTGAACATCCGCGGCTGACAATCACTCGCGATACTTTACTTCGCTTGCGCAACGAAACGAAAAGCTTCAACCACGTCGAAGCTCAGAGTCTCGAAAATATAGGGGAAGCGACGCATAGCGAAGTTATTAGGAGGCACATTCATTGGTAACGACAATGATTTGGCTCTCCCCGCGGCCCATCGCCACCGATCGGATATGTGTATTTTGGTCGGCCATTGGAACGTACGTGATGTCATTCGCGTTATTGCTTGCCGGATAACGCGAGGCCAATATGAGCAAAAGCACTGCATCGAATTTCTTTTCCCAATTCGCGACAACGATTGCCGACTGGTCTGGTCGTCCAGCAACTTTCGTGCTCGCCGTAATACTTGTTCTGGCTTGGGCAATTACTGGCCCGATTTTTAACTATTCGGAGACGTGGCAGTTGGTGATTAACACTGGAACGACCATCATCACTTTCCTGATGGTCTTTGTTCTCCAGAACTCGCAAAACCGCGACGGAAAGGCACTTCAAGCTAAGCTCGATGAGTTGATCTTGACGTCACAGGCCCATAACAAATTCGTAGGCATTGAGAAGCTTGACGAAGAATCCTTGCGGAGGATGAGCAAAACGCTGGCCGAAGAAGCTGACTGTATCGAAGAAGTCGCCGACGGAAAGACGAACGCGCGTCAACCGGTGTGATCTGTTGCTTTTCTCAACCTGGACGTTGAAAGCGATCATCGACGGAATCACTCCGCCGATGATCGAGCCCATCCTATCGAATATTGGCCGGCATTCTTGCCGCCGACATCAGTGGCTGCGCGACCTGGTCAAGTAGTTGGCCGGCATTTTGTTCCTCTCCCAGTGATAACGTTAACAATTGGGCAATGCGCGGCTGAGCGAGCTGAAGGGCGAGGTTGCGGGCCGCGGTATAGGCGGCGATCTCGTAGTGCTCGACGCGCAGGGCGGCGCCAATAAGCGCAAGATCCGCCGGCGCGTCGTCCTTCTTTTTTCCCTCCGACATCACTTCCTCACCCTCTTCCACTAATCCCATCATCCCCTTGCAGGGCTTCGCCCTTGCGGATGATCCCAGGATGCGCAGACATTCGTTCAGGCGCTCCACCTGAGTTTCGGTCTCGGCCAGATGTTTTTCCAACAGAGTCTGCAGCTGTACTGAGCGTGCACTCTTCTGCATTTTGGGAAGCGCCTTCACCAACTGCTTCTCCGCATGCAAGAGATCTCGTAGTTCATCGAGAAGCACGGCTTCAATCGCCTCTGATGCTTCTGGCGGGGCGCTGCGGGCCGCGATCTTCGTGGCTTTGTCCGGGGCGCCTCTCAAGTCTTGAAAGGCCGGAGCTTCGACAAACTTCCACGGCTCGCCCTCGTTCCAGGGGCCGCGCGTGTCTACCTCGCCAAGATCGCCTTCCCCGGTCGAATCGTTGAAGAACTGATCAACCAGCCCGGCCGTGGGCGCAATCCTGCCGACGCTGAGCGGCGGCTTTCCCATGCTTTCGAGCGCAAGCTGGAATGCCCGCATGTGAGTGATTTCCCTGGTCATCAAGAATTGAAGAGCGTCCTTCGTTCCGGGATCGCGACAAAAATCGATCAGGCGCTCGTAAACGATCTTGGCGCGCGCTTCCGCGGCAATATTGCTTCGGAGGTCGACATCGAGTTCGCCTGTGATCTTCAGATAATCGGCTGTCCACGGATTACCCATCGAGTTAAACAGGTTCACGCCACCACCTCCAGCGATAGCGATCAGAGGATCGGCCTCGGCTTCTTCGCGCACTGACTTCAGTGGCTTGAGGTGCATTCTTGCGAGCGTACCGACAATTTCAAGGTGGCTGAGCTCCTCGGTGCCGATGTCCATCAACAGGTCCTTGCGACCAGCGTCTTCGCAGTTAAGGCCTTGGATCGAGTACTGCATCGCTGCGGCCAGTTCGCCGTTTGCCCCTCCAAACTGCTCCAGCAGCATGTTTCCGAACTTCGGGTCCGGTTCGTCCACACGAACGGTATACATAAGCTTCTTGACATGATGATACACGGGCGGCGTCCTCCTTGGTTGCCGCGCTCGAACACCAGCGGCTGAGGTTTGTTCCGGCTCTCATCAAAAATGGCTGGCCAATGAACCAGGCGGAAGCAATCCGCGCGAACCTCTCTTGGCCGCTAGGTTTAATTCCGCCCATGTTCGTTGACCGAACTCAGAAATAATTGTCGGTAAGCATGCCAGCTATGCGAGCCCGGGAAAAAACGACCGGAAGTCGTTATTTTGAGCGATTGAGAGTCTTTAGCCCGTTAGGTGGTGGTCGATCTCTCCCGGGCGAAATTCACACGGATAGATGAGTGCCCGCTCGACATCGGCTTTGCTCAAGAGTTTTTCGATGACGCCAATGGCTGATTTGTTGGTAGCGACCACCTCCGGCTTCGCGATCGCAAAGATCACCGTAACGTTGTACTCCTGAACGAGATGGTCCGCCACCATCGGACCGCTTCTCCCGTCGCTCAAATGGACATCGATCAGAGCTATATCGGCAATTGCGCCGAGGGCCTGCTCTTCATTGAAGCTTCTTGCGAGCCCGACAAGGGCATAACCGAGCGATGATATCGTATGCTCTAGATCCGCCGCGAGCTAGGAGGCGTGACGCAGGTTGCCGTCATACGTCGATCCGCGAAACTCGGCGATGAGGGTCGGCCATACGAAGGCCAGGTTCTTTCCCTTGAGCGGCACGGCAAGTCGGCTGGTTTTCAGGGTGTCGAGTGTCTTCCTGAGGTAGGCGGCATCCTTGGCATCGAAGCCGGTTCCCACCCACCGACATAGATCCAGTCGCGTCCCTTGTGGCCGGCAACAAGAAGACTTCCGATGCCCCGCGGGCGGAGGCTGATTGCTCATAGCCGACGATCATTAAGCTTTTGCTTTGCACACATTTGATCTTTATCCAGTCCCCAGTTCGCCCGCAGCGATAGGGTCGATCCCAGTGTTTCGCGATCATACGCTCGAGCACCCTGGAACAGGCCTTGGCGAGAAGTGCCGCGCCATCGCCTCGAATTCTTCGGAGCTGTATTGCGCCTGCGGCGCCATCGAGAGAATCCTCAGGCAGATGCCGGCGGACGGAAAGTTCCATTCCCGTGAGATCATGGCCGTTGAAATAAAGCGGATCGAAGGCAAAAATGACCGCTTCCGCCGGGGCTCGCTTGCCGCCGCGTCCGACGAGCGAGCGCTGCAACGCCCCAAAAGTCCGAGTACCCCTTGTTATCGAACACAATGGCCTCGCCATCGAGAATGGCGGTGTCGACATCCAGTTTCCGCGCGGCATTGGTGATAGCTGGAAAGTGATGGGTCCAATCGTGGCCTCCGCGTGTAATGACGCGCATACGTTTCCGCTCAATATGGACATATGGGCGATAGCCGTTTCACTTTAAACGCCCGGTCAGGGCCTTCCGGCGGATCCGTCTTCAAGAGAGCGAGACACGGCTCGATACGGTCCGACATTTAGCCAAAGGGAAGATTTGGGCTGGGCAGGGTCACGGCGTTGGGCGGGCTTCGACCGGGCGACCCAGGCGAGCCGTGTTGCAGGGGCAACTCGGTCATGAGCGATCTTAAAAGTGAGTCTGGAAAACGGTCACTTTTTATTCAGCGGGCATGAGTTTCGCGTTCGGCTCGGCCTTGTGTCGCGAAGCCTACGACTTCACCTGTCTAAACAGCCAATCTCTAGCAGCGTTGATGTAGAAAAACTTCCGCGCGGAACCCATGTGGTCGACACCCTTGAATGTGAGAAATGTAATGTTGCTGTCCTCATTCAGGTAACCGTTGATCTGATTGCTCAGTACTTTCTGATTATTGACTGGGAATATAAGTGCTGGATCGAGCTGCTCGGCTGGCCGAGTTACTTTGGCACCCGCGTTTCTCCATACTGGCACGCACTTCTCGTTCCAGGGTGTCGCCTTGTTGTCCTCGGTACCCGTGATAATCAGGACCTTCTGCTTGGCAAGCGCGACAACATCGCTAGGTCGCTGCTGGCCAGCGATTATGAGCCCGGCTGCAAAAGTCTCTGGATGTTTTGCCATCAGCCAGAGGGAACTCATCGCGCCCATCGACCATCCGGTGCAGTAGACCCTCTTTGGGTCGATCTTCAGCACCTTGTCTCTCCGGTCGTCTAAATTCGGGTTGCCGTAGTTCCATGTGTTGCTCAGCAGAGACTCGACCAGCCGATACGTATTTTCAACGTCGCAAGTGTGCTCCCAATAGTCGTTCATCGTGGTGCGCTCGTAGCGCGGCGTGATAACCACGCATTCATGTTTGTCTTGCTCCTCCGGTAAGGTCCATATGCTCGCGATGCACTGTTCAGTCAGCGTCTGAGCGCATGTGCCGTCGTAGCTCGTTCCCGAATGGGTGATAGCGAGGAGGAGAGGGTAGGCTTTGTTCTCGCCGCCTTTTTCCAGGAACGACTTCGGCAGATAGATACTATATTCGAGCCAAGCGGAACGCGTATCGTCCCACCACCAATGGTTCTGCTCCCAGGCGTCGACGCCGCGGATCACGACGCTGTTTCCGCGCCGGCCGGCATTCGTCCATACAGTTCCGGTTGCGGCGTAGACCGACCCGCCCACTGTTCTGACGTTCTTGGCCTGTGTCAGCGCGACCTTGTCGCTGTCTGCGGTTGGAAGGCTGAGGTCTGGGTTATGCTCGAATTCGGTGATAACGTACCGGCCGGCAACACTCTTTTGGTCAGGACGCAGCGCCGGCTCTGCATTGGTATAGATGGTGGCGATCGCCCTTGGTTTGGCGGGGGCGGTCGTAGCGTTTTTGTCGGGTTCCCGCGGCATTCCCGGGAAAAATCCTTCGGCGGCCGGGAAGACAGCAGTAGCGTATGTGTCAGTCGTTAAACTGGCTGGATCGATATCGACGTCATATTCAACCGCAATTCCATAAACCTGTTCGCCACCGCCGGTGACTTCGCAGAGTGCATAAATGTTCCGAAGACCTGGACCCTTGTGGCTATTTGATCTCCCGAAGTCGTCTGGTGCGGCCGCCGCGAAGCCGTTTCCAACCTCTGCGCGGGCCTCCCTGCCTCCGAGACCTATTACGGAGGCGGCGCCGGCCAAGGCCGTCCCAATTGCAACAAAATCCCGTCTCGATAGATTGGCCATGAGAGTCTCCTCTTGATGTCAGGCTGGGGCGTCTTGGGACACGCGGGCCGAGTTGTCGGTTTCGATGACATAGAAATAGATGAGCATGCCCACGAAAATCACTCCCGTGAGAAGCGTGCTGGGGATCAGGTCGACTTTGTGGGCAAGCGCATCGCCCGCGCCTGGCCGCCAGTGCGAATAAGGGCTAGTGTCGTCCAGTAGGGTATTGCCTCGCTTAGTTTGCCGTCCTGCCTCCAAAGGGTCGTTGCAAGCGCGACCAGGGCAAAGAGCACGACGGCGGTACCGATCGGCGTGAAACCAAGTCTGAATGATACTGCGTCTCCCCCGATCGTGCCCAGTACACCCGCCAACCATTGTAATCCAGTACATCGGGTTGACGCCTACCGACGTAGCTCCCGAACGCAGCCAATAGGCTCGATAAAGAAGCACGCTCACAACATAGAAACCTAGGACAACAGCCGCGGATATAGAGAAATCGATCTTGTGGTCGTGGAATGCGTCGCCGATGGTCGGAGCGCCGGCGCGAATTATGATGATTGCGGCCCAGAAGAAGAGCGCTGTTTTCCGGGGGCTCGCATGCTCGGCCATGAATACTAGAAGCAGAGCGCCGATGATCCAGGGAAGCCCGGTCACATGCCCAAGGCCAAGACCGTCGGACATAACATCCCCGGTGTTGGTTCCGAAGGTACTGGCTGGCACCAGCGTAAGCCAGTATCGGGCGTTGAGTTTGGGCAGTGTATGCATGACAGGCGCCGTCTCTTCGTCTGGACAACAGTGCAATTTATAGGTACTTATAGGTACCATAATTGTGGCGAACGTTCGACGGGTAACGAGGAGAGGCTTCTTGAGCGATGGCACCGACCAGCCTCCAACTCGTAAGAAACGAGGTCGCCCGCCAACGATGGCGCCAGAGGCGCGTCGCGCTCTCGTTGTCGATGCGGCCTACACGGTTTTTCTAGAAAACGGCTTTGCGGGGACGACCACCGAGATGGTCGCGTCCAAAGCGAGCATATCGAAGCGATCCATCTATGAGCACTTCGCGGGCAAGATCGAGCTGTTCGGGGCAGTAGTGTTGAACAACCGCCATCTGCTCATCGATCTGCCACGCCCATCCGACGAAGGCCTTCCGATGATCGACAAGCTTGTGAAGGTGTTCCGCCTCGATTTGGACAGCCGACGCGACCAGGAACGGGAAGCGCTGCTGAACCTCATCTTGCGAGAGTCCGTCCTCTTTCCCGAGTTGGCGGACTATCTTTACGGGCAAAACATACTCCGGACGCGTGAAGACCTAATCGAATGGCTGGAGGCCGAGCGTGATCGTGGTGCCATAGAGCTGAATGATGTTGTGCTGTGCGCCGGCATGCTGATGGACATCGCCTTTGGAGCGCTGCTGCCCAGAAGGCGACAACAGGGCGACGAAGCAAGAGACCAGCGGAAGCAGGAGATTCGTCAGCGCTTTCAGATATTTCTCAGAGGCATCGCGCATTACGCCGAGCGCTAAGTGGGCTTACCGGCGATGACCGCTACGGAATGATCGGTAATAGGCTGGGAAGGGTCGGCATTATAGCCTAATCACGCGGGACGTGGTCAGACTGTTTTCGGCGTGGGATATCCGACGACGTGGCCGTGACGCCGGCGCGTCGAGCAACCTACTTGCACGATCTCAAAACGTCCTATTATATTCAACAGGCTGGTCTGCTCGATCTGGGAGACAAGGGATGATCCCACTGACGAAATTGAAGCCGAGCGCTTTCTATTGGGCGACGCGGAAAGACGATCGGGAGGAAGGAGCGCAGATTGTTCAAGTGTCCACAATATTTGGTGAGGACCCAGAATATTGGACCGTTGCTTGTCTGGGCTCGGACGAGCATCGCATGCCTGCAGATTTCGAATTCATTGTCAGGATTGTTCCACCGGGTTCCAAACTCGCGATTGATTTGGCCGCGCAGTGATTACATTCGCATCTCTTTCGCCAGCCGCGACTTAGATCTCTTCGCCGCCGCGCGCATTTTTCCCAGCCCAACTCCCGGACCTTGTTTCCGGGGTTTTTTATTTCGATAATAAACCTCCACCTGCGGCGGAGGGCTGGACGAGTTCTACACGGTATTTGAGAGACCTCCTGCTTGAACCGCTGGGGTGGCCCAGACTTCGAACAAGGAGGTTTTATGGATGAGCAGACGCTCTCGCATGCGCTGCTTTCCCAGATCGGCACTAATCATGCTGTACACCATCGAACGGAAGAAGGTCGGGGTTTATCAACTATTATGAATCCTTCACCTTCATTCCGAATGTGCGAGGTGAGATCGGAAAGTGGCAAGAAAGAGATGACGCTGCACGGCAACATTGCCTCCTTCCGGAGCATCTTCATTCGAGATCGATACGCGCATCATCGTGTTCTCCCATATCGATGATAAAGGACATTATCATGCATTTCAGGGAGCTGGTGAACGGCCAAATGGTCGTGCGTTCGAATCTCATCATCTCCTTTAGCCGCAAAAAGCGATCGGCCAACGACATCTCTTGGTAGCAGGCGCTCTCAAGACCATAATGCGGGGGAAGGCGGGAATGATCAGTACTTCAGAGGTTGTGAATACACGCACGGCGATATTTGCCCGATTAGAAAATCCAATCGCGTAAACGGTTGGGCTGCCCGTCTCCTTGATCGACACATCGCATGATTTTCGAAATTCAATTCGCTCTGATGATTCGTATTTCAGGCGCTAAGCGGCCCGAATGAGGCTGTTCAGAGAGCCGTCAAAGAGGTGCTGAACTCCTATTCGGTTGCCATTTGGACACAATGGTAAACAACCGAACTGTCACAATTCACTATTTGTTAGGTCCGGATATTGCCTCCCGCCTTCTGGTTGATATTTCTGCCTTGCTTCTAACATCCGAAGGAGATTCCGGAATGCGGAAATGGGCGGCGATTTTACCCTTGGTTGCACTCAGCGCCTGCGCGGGACCATCCGATGGACCGAGCGCCCTCAATATTCGCAACGCAAGGATGCCCGATACCCAGCGGAAGATTCCGGTCGTGCCGCTCTCGGAGGCTCCGATGGGTGCGCAGATCGTCGCATCGTCCCATGCGTACACGGATCAGGGATTGGCAAGCCTACGCTCGGGCGGCGTTTCGGATGCACGCCTGCGGCCGGGCGACGTGTTCGACGTAACGGTGCTGGATACCGGCGAGGACGGATTGCTGTCCGCCACCCAAAGCAAGTCCCTCAATCTCGGCCGCTTCACCGTCGATTCTCGCGGTTTCGTCACCATGCCATACGTCGGCAAGCAGCGCGTCATCGATTCCACGCCGGAAGGCCTGCAGTCGAAGATCGTCACCGCCCTCAAAGGCTCCTCGGTCAATCCTCAGGCTGTCGTGACGGTCGTCGACAAGCCGTCCAGCGCCGTAACAGTCGATGGCAAGGTGCGCTCCGCCGGCCGCTTCCCGTTGACAGCCCGTGGGGAGCGCGTGCTTGACGTTCTTGCGCTCGCCGGCGGCGCATCGTCCGCGCCGGCCAACACGACGGTGACGCTGACGCGCGGTTCGCAAAGAGCAAGCGCGCCTCTGGATCGCATCCTTCAGGATAGCAAGCAGAACGTGCGCCTCCTGCCTGGCGATCAGCTGTTCGTCAGTGGCTCTTTGCAGACGTTCACGGCGCTCGGCGCCTTCAAGAGCGTCGGCGAGTTCCCACTTGAGCCTGGCCAGACCACCTTGGCGCAGGCGCTCGCCCGTGCCGGCGGCCTGCTCGATGACCGCGCGGACTCCCGCAACTTCTATCTTTTCCGAAACCAGAAGAGCTACTCGCAGGTTGCGTCGGGCGCAGCCAAGAGTTCCAGCGCTCCGGCCGTTGTTTCGGTCAAGCCGATCATCTACAGCGTCAATCTCAAGCAAGTCTCGAATTTCGTGCTGATGCAGCAGTTCAAGATGCAGGATGGCGACACGATCTTCGCCAGCAATGCGGACACGGTCGATTTTGCCAAGCTGTTGACCGTCTATCAGAAGAGCGCGCCGACAGCTGCGGCCCCGCTTCCAGGTAGTTCCTCCTCGAATTGACAGGGCTGAAACTAGATCGCCTCTATCAAGGCAAGGGCCGCCATAGCGTTTGGCGGCCTTTGGGAAGGCGCCGGGTCCGCCAGATGTCGGGCAGCGGCCTTGATTTGAGCGATTGATTCCTGGGCCTCGTCACAATGGTCCAGAAGCAGGTTGATGACGCATCCGGCCGAGTAAAGATCGGCGCTGATCTGCATGGCGGTATCGCCTGAAACCTCCGGCGCTGTGAAGCCAGGCGTCATCGCTTTGGCGATGTCGAGATCGCTGTATCGGCTTCCACATTCTACCGTTGTCCCGAAATCGGCGATTTTCAGCTGATTGAGATCACCATCTTGAAGCAGAAGATTGGCCGGCGAAATATCTCCGTGGACATAACCGGCGTGATGGATCGCGCTCAGTCCGGCGAGCATGGACTTCGCCGCGGCCCTGACATCCGCCTCCGACAGGGAAACTTCCGCCAATCGTTGAGACAAGGATGGCCCAATCCATTCCATAATGAGCGCCGGTCGCCCATCGGGCAGGCGGATGGCACACTGAGTAGTGGCAAGGTCGTTGCAGCGTAGCGACATGCCGATGCTCGCTTCCCGCAGCAGCAAGGCCTTGGCGGTTGCCTCATTCATCCGATCCGGCGGGATCGTTTTCATGACATGAAAGGTGCCGAGATCGCGATGGCGCAACCGCCTGATTTCGGTCCGGTCGTTGCGGTGTACAATTGCTTCGACAAGAAAGGTATTTCCGATCATAGCCGTTTCTCCCTCGGGAAGGGATGGCAGGCGTCGGTCCAATGCATCGCGCAATCGATCGATCAGAAGATCGCGCATCATCTTCGGTCGCTCGACATTGCCATCATGGGTGAGGAGATGCAGCAGCTCAGCAAAGCTGGCCGCAATCCTTTTAATGCCCTCGTCGTTGGTATCGCCACTCATGTCGCGCCGATGACAATTGCGCTGACATTTTCGCGGCAATTGGCGATGAGTGCTTCCTGGATCAGCGCCTCGGCCGCTTGTTCCAGCGGCGTCTCGATCAGGATTTCCGCGATGACGCGATCGGTCAGCGTGCGCGAAAGCGGACCGCTTGCAAGCAGGAGCCTGTCGCCGCGTTGAAGCTGGTCGCCAACGGTTTCCGAGACGAATTGATCCTTCAGCCCCAGAGCTCGGCCAAGTGTGCGCCGCAATCCTATGTCGATATGGTCGTGGGTCAACAGCCGCATCATGCCGTCGCGAAGCAGATAGCAGCGTGCATCTCCCGCCCATATCGCCACAAACTCGCCATCTAGCAAGGTCGCGGTCACGACGCTGGCGACGAGAGGCTCGCGTTCGGCGGTGGCAGCCTTGGCGCGTAGGATCGCATGGGCATGGTTGAGCTTGCTCTTGATATCCTGTACCAGCGGCTGCAGCGCTTCACGCTGCGAAATACCGGTAAGGATTCCCGTCGTTATTCTTGCCGCCTCGATGGCGCTGATGCCATCGCCGACACCATCCGCTATCGCGAAGATATGCGGTGCGGCGCTTATAAGAAGCGCATCGGCATTCAATGAGAGACGCGTTCCGGCATGGCTGGCATGGCTGTACGCTATCGCAAAATCTGACGATTCAGTCTTCGCCGTTTGTGGCGCTTCGATTGCGGCAGCAGAGTATATATCCGGCTCGACGCTGACAGGGGTTTTCGGGGCTTCTACCGTGACGAGCTTGACGAAATCCTGTGCGGTGGGAGCGGCCGCGGTGCGGAACCCTTTGCCCTGGCGCGTGCCGGGATTGATACGCCACCAAAGCGAGCCCGGTGCGGGAGCATTGCTCATTGCGGCGGACTGCATCACGCTTGAGTGCTTGTCGATGAATGGCGGGCGAAGCCGCTTGATGCCCTCGACGAAACGGCTCATCGCGAAATCGGCCTTGTCGGAGGTCTCCGCCAGGGCTTCGGCAGCGGTAAACCAGCTATCGTCTTCGCACAGATCACGCAGCTGTCCGGAGAAGCGCTGCAATTGAGCGGCGATAATCAGAGGAAAACTTCGGCCGACGCGGTCACGGCTGGGCAGAAGGACGCCTGCGACAGCAGACGGCCCCCAGACGCCCTTGCCGACGACGAAGCGCCAGGCGGTCGTCGCATGAAACAGCCGGCGCCAATCCGATCCCAATGTCGCTTCCAGTGCGATCAGGCCATTGTGAACCCATTGGTCGAGTTCGCTCTGGAGACGCGAGCCGAGCGCGGCGGAAACGAAATCTCCATGCGTCGGCAATTTTCCGAAAAAGCCGACCGCATCTGCTTGCATCGGCGATTGGGTGCGGGCGAGCGGCTCGTTCATCGGCGGACCGTCAGAATTGCGCCGGGCAGCTGAAATCGGACAATGCCTGCAGCCGGAAGGGATTAAGCACCGAGCCGAATTGGACGTCGAATTCCGCCGTCTGGCCCTTGTCCTCAAATCGAGCCCGGAAAAGATCGGGGGCCTGGACCGTCACCTTGGCGGCATCGAACAGGCGGAAGGGCGACCAGTCGCCGGTCTGTGTGATGGCCGGTTGCAGATCTCCCGGGAAAAATCTGACATTGGACTGGTTCACTGCGCCAGCGGGTGGCCAGGTTATGGATTTTGGCACTATTTGTCCGTGATTATAAAGGACATGCTCGCCGACGATATCAACCATCACTGAATTGGCATTGTCCGACAACGAAACGGGCTTGATATTGATTGATATCGAGGGTTTCTCACTGCCGGCCGGAAAGAAGGCATGCTCGATCTTGCTGGCATTTTCGAACTGCGCGATTGCCTGGCTCGGAATGCTGTCGCCGCCGAAAGTACCACGCCAGCCCCAAGGCTGAGCGCTCGTGTCGACAAATGCATCCAGCCGGTTCTTGAAGAAAGACTGGAACAGGCCTTGCGGTCCGAACAATCGGATGAAGTCCGCCATGGCGATGTCCTGGCTGGATTTCCGGTCGAACGGATAGCGACCGGTTACGATGCGGGCGCAGAGATCGGCGCCTTCCGCAGCCCATAGATCGTTGATGCGGGCGCGGGCCGTCTTGACCGCCAGCGAGCCGATATCTGCGGCAACCGCCACCATCCATGCATCGGCCGGCGCCGGCAGCCCGCGGGCCTGCTGCAGCAAGTCCTGATTGGCATTGGCGAGTTGGCCGCCGGCGTCGAAGACACGTGCCACTTCCGCCGTCGAGTTCGCTGCGCGCGACAATTGGCCGTAGATATTCTGGAGGATCGGCTGGAGACTTTGGATCTGGGAGCGCGGCTTATCGTTGCCATTGGCGTTGCCGTCCTGGGATGCCGGTTGCGCATTGACGGCATTCGCCTCGAGCGCGGCCCGCAACGGACCGTAAGGATCGGGCGCGCTGACCGCGCCTGTGGTGGCGGCTGTCAGCGCCACGTCCGGCACGTCGTCGAGCGAGGCAATCTCGGCACTTACGTGAGGGCGCAGGTCGGTGGCGGCTGCTATGGATTTCAGCGCCATCTCCACTGGGCTTGGATTGGCCGCCAGGATGCGCGCCGTCTCGGTCGCATCGGCAAGATTGCTCGATGGGCGCACCTGAAGATCGGCCAGCAACGAAGACCATTGCTGCTGGAATGCGTCGAAATAAAGCTGCAGCGTCGCCTGGGAAATCGCGTCCGTGGTCATTGTCGAAGGAGCCGCGCCGCCGTCACCGCGGACCCATTGTTCCTTGAGCGCTTCGGAGGCTGCGGTCGCGACCATCGGCAGCACCACGTCACGATAACCTTTGCCCGTGAAAATTCCCGGAATGCCCTCCCGCAGCGCTGTCTTGGATTTGCGTTGGAAAATCTGGGCTCCGAGCGGCCCCAATGCGTCGGTAGGGAGCCAGGCATCAAGCTGGCGAGCCTGCCGGGAATGGATGAGGATATCATAGGCTCGGGCCGCAAGACTTTGCGAGTGGATCGTTTCCCGTGCCTTGGCAATCAGGGCATTGTCCAGCTCGATCGCGGGCAGGCTGCCCGCTGCCATGGCCTCTGCGTGAGCAGCGAGCGCCTTGCGCGTGGCCGAGCGTCCTTCGCCGGGGTAAAGTGCAGCAAACATGTCTTCCGATTGCTGCGCGACGAAATCCCTGTCGGACGGCCCCAATCCACCCAGCATGCCGTACAGTTTCAAGGCGTCGAAAGTCTTCTGAACGTCCGATGTCTGCTTGAGCTCGTTTTGAAGTGCCACGAGCATACGAGGCAGAAGCAGCGCGTTCAAGGCGCGCTGATAGGCTCCGCGCTGGCGGCTGGCGATCTTGTCACCTTGGTCCAGGCCGAAACTGGTCGGCCAGACGCGCGCCTCATCGAAGCCGCTGTTGACCGCACGCAGATTGTCGAGCGCCGGCAGGACCCGCAGAAAATCCGCGTCGGTGACATCGCGCACCTGAATACCGCTTGCGAGCTTCTCGTAATTGTCGATCCGCCGCTCTGCTGCCGCGATCGCGCGCGAGTTCTGAAAGTAGGTTGCCGTCCAGCCGGTGAAGACGATCGCAAGCGCGACGGCCGCCGCGCCATAAGCGATCCGTCTGATCATGGCTTGCCGGCCCGAAAGGCGCCTGTCGCGGGCGACCAGCGACGCCTCGCCGAAGATGACCTCCTTGAACAGACGCGACAGGAAATAGCTGCGTCGCGTGCGCGGAGTGTCCGTCGCGCGGCTCTGCGTGCCCGAAGCAAAATAGACGCCGCGAACGAGAGGGGATTCGATGAGGCTGGAGGATGCACAGAGCTCGGTCAACAGCTCCTGCAGGCGCTCTCCCAATGAGGCAAGCTCCGCAGGAAAGCGGAAGATGCGACCGCGAACCTCGATATTCGGCTCCTGCTGCAGGCGTTCAATCAGCATGGCATCCACGCGCTGCTGCAGCAGCGCGAACTCTTCCATGAAACGCTCGGGCAGGTTCTCGCCCTTATAGCTTTCATCGAGATTGAAGGTCGTGCCCCAGACCTGCTCACGATCGGTTTTGGCAAGACCGTCGAAGAATTCGACAAAGCCGGTCAGAAGATCGGCCTTCGTCAGGACGACGTAGACGGGTACGCGCGCATGCAGGAACTCGTCGAGCTCCGACAGGCGTTTGCGAATGGAACGCACCTCTTCGAGCTGTGCCTCATGATCGCGGCTGAGAAGGTCGCTGATCGAGAGCGTGACGAGCGCGCCGTTGATCGGCTGCGAGCGGCGGTACTTGCGCAACAGCCCGAGAAAGCCTTCCCATCCGGCCTTGGACGCACCATTCAAATCGTCTTGCGTGGTATAGCGGCCAGCGGTGTCGATCAGGATCGCCTCGTCGGCGAACCACCAATTGCAGTTGCGGGTGCCGCCGGCGCCCTGCACGGAATTGCTGCCCATGGCATCGCCGAGCGGGAACTTCAACCCCGAATTGGTCAGCGCCGTCGTCTTTCCCGATCCCGGCGCGCCGAAGATGACATACCAGGGCAGTTCGTAGATATAGCCGAAACGCTTCTTGCTGATGCGGCGCAGAAGCAGCAGGGCTTCCTTCAGGCGGCTATGGATTTCGCCGACTTCCGCCTGCTGGCTGGCGGCATCGTCGGCAATACCTTCCACGAGCGCCTTGTCCCTTTTGCGCGCGCGCATGGTCGTCACCAGCATGTAGATCAGCCAACCCGCTACGATCACGCCGATCGCGATCATCCGGGCGGTGCTGCTCGACAGCGGCTTGAAAGCACCATAGCCGGCCATGGAACCGTAGAACCAGATGACGACGCAGATCGCCACGACCCAGATCAGCGAGATGAAGCGCTGACCGAGAAGACCGGCATAGGCCGAGACATAGGAGCGAAGCGTGTAAAACGCGCCAAGCGGATTCATCGAACTCCTCCCGTCGTCGCGGATGTAGCCGGTGCATTAGCGCTCGGCGTTTGTGGTGTTGCCTGCGGATTGAGGGCTGCATCGCCAAGACGTTGTGTTGGGTCGGTCAGCACCAGGATCTCCGTCCGGCGGTTGGCTTCGCGGCCTTCCGCCGTGTCGTTGCTTGCGAGCGGATCGCTGTCGGCGCGCCCTTCCGTGAGAATGGCCTCCTTGCCGGTATAGGCGGCAAGAATATCGCCGACGGCGCGGGCGCGAGCCTCGGAAAGATGCCAGTTCGACGGGAACTGCGCCGTGCGGATCGGCACATTGTCGGTATAGCCGACGACGACGGCACGGAATTTTTCCGAAGCCAACGCTCCGCCGATGCGCTGGAGGAGATCGCGGAATTTAGCGCTGACTTCGGCGCTGCCCGTGTCGAACAGGCCGGAATTGTTGATGCGCACCAGTAGCCTGCCATTGGAATTCGACAGCGTGACCAGTTTGCGGTCGACTTCTGGCTGCAGGAAAGCGAGCAGATTGTCGAGCGGCGTCGGCTGCGGCTTGACCTGCGGCGGTATTTCCGGCTGCTTCTTCGCGGGAGGGGGCGTCTGTGCGACTTCTTTCGGCTTCGGCGCGTCGATCAGAACGCTCGGCGTATCGCGTGGCGGCAGGTTGGCCAGGCGCTCGAATGTGGCGTCGGAGGCGTTGTTGAGCGAAAGCGTGAAGAACATGTAGCCGAGCGCGAACAGAAGCGCGAGGACGGAAAGGATCGTCCAAAGCGCGACAGCCGTGCGCAGCGGCTTGTGGCGCGCCGAAACGCCGCGCCAGTGCGGCGACAGCTCGCGTTCGAAAACACCATACTGACCAAGCAACGTCTTGTAGAGACTGTCGCGGATACGCCCGAGTTCCAGCGATCCGCGCGGCGAAACGCGCGTGCGGCCTTCGAAGGCGAGCGACAGGCAGAGATAGATGAGAAGCAGCAGGTCCTTGTTGGTGCCCGGGCTCTGCTGGAAATGGTCCAGGAGATCGAAAACCCGGTCGCCGCCGGTCACGTCCATGTGGAAGGTCGAGACGAGGCCGGATCGCGCCCAGCCGGCGCGTACGCCCCAAGGCTTGCTCAGAACCACGTCGTCAATGGTCGCGCAGATGACATAATGCGCCGCGCGTGCTCGTTCCGGGCTGATGCGCGCACCCGCGAGATCGCGCTCATAGCGCCCAACCGCATCGATCGTCACCTGCCTGAGCTCGGCAATGTCGGGCTGTTGTTCGGTGTTGCGCAGGCTGTGAGCGAGATTGAGCAATGGTGCGGCCGAGCGCACGATGGTTGGAACATCATCACCGCCAAAGCGAAAGCCGCGGATCAGCGCATCGACGGACCAGCCGCCGGCTGCATTGCCCGATTTGTCGTTCGGCTGCTTATCCAGCTCCTCGTCGAGAATATCGGCCACCTTGCGGGCTGCTTCGTTCTTGCGCGCGCCGTCCTCCGTCAGCTCGATGATCGTCGGCAGTTCGTGCCAGGGTGTTGAGCGTGGTGTGTTCATTCTCTGAGAGCCCACAGTTCCATCTCCAGACCAGGGAAGTCGCCCGCGAGATGCAGCGCGATCGCGCCGGAGGTATCAAGCTGTTTCCAAAGCGGATTCTTCGTATCGAGTTCGAAGTAGATCGTGCCGGACCGGTATGGCAGCTGCCGCGGCAGCACGGGAAGGGGCCTGACGGGAATGCCGGGTAGTGCGACATTGACAAGTTCGGCGATCCGCTCCACAGGGCCGATCTTGATCTGCGCGGGCAGCTTGCGTCTGACATCCTCGGCCGACATCTCGGCGCGAACGGCAAGCACAAAGCCCGCATCCTTGAGCAGCGAGCGGTCGTTGATGGTGCCGACGCGCACGTCGTGACGCCGTTCGATAAGTTCGATCGCAACGGCGGCCTGCTCGAGCACCGCGGAAAGCGAGGCGCGCAGATCGTTGAACACAGCGGCAAACGTCGCCTTCAGATCGTCATGGCGATAGGGCGGAAAATCGGTCGCCCGCTTGCGATCGGTTGTGAAGGTGGCGAGTTCGCCGGCTAGCTGGATGCATTCCTCGTAGAAGATGATCGGATGCATCCGCGAAGCATTCGCCGCGATATGCCGCAGCATCGGATCGGCACGATTGAGAATATGCAGCAGAAAATAATCGCCGACCTCGGCGGTTCCACGCACCGTCGGGTCACCAATGCGCTCGGCGATTGCTTCAGCGCGATGCCGCACGATTCCGAGCAATTCGGTAATGAGCTCATTCAAACGTGCTTCGGCCGCGCAATTCAGCGACGGGGCGATATAATCCGGATCGAGAATGACCGAACGGTCGGAGCGAACCTCGATGATGCGTGCAAGGCCGATCAAGTCGTATCCAGCGAGTTCGTCGCCGGTCTTCAGGTAGCGCAGGTTCAGGCGGCCGACATCGATCGGCGCCATGAAGTCGGTTTCCACATTCGCATCCGGCGCCTCATATTGCGAGGCTGTTATGCGCACGCTGTTGCGCATGGCGCTGCCGTTCATGGCGACGTCGGCTCTTCCAGGCTGACGGCTGGGCAGGGCCAGATAGACGATAGCGTTCTTCGTTGAATCGTCGAGTTCCAAGGGGGGCGGCAGATCCGCATCAACAGGCGCTTCGAAGGGCGTGCCATCGGGCAGGATGCCGCGCAGGTTCGACAAAGCAAACTGGCCGATCGCGAGCGCGCTGCGATCGATGCCGATCTCGGCGATGCCCCAGGGGTAAGGTGCGAGCCCCCGCGCGGTCGTTCGGACCAACCTCTCCGTCCAGCGGTCGGCTTGCTGGAAATGCTGCACGCGAAGGAACATACCCTCGCTCCAAGCCACGCGATTTTCGTTCTTCATCGGGTGTTGCCCGTCCTCTCTGCCAAACTGGCGGTATCGTCTTCGTCGCGGCCATGGGCGTGGGCGCTGAACGCCTCGGCCAGCAGGTCGCGGACCGAGATGCTTCTGCCGCCTCTTTCGAACTGCGCGCGGTAAGCCTTCCAGTAATCGCCGTTGCCGCGCCAAAGAGCCTTGCGCTGGGAGGCATCGACATGCGCCTCGATCATGCGGGGCTCGAACATCCGATTGGCTTCGCGAACAAGGTTTTCAAGACCGGCGTTAAGCGTGGATTGCCTCGAAATGAGCGATCGAAGGCGGTCGGCCAATTGCTCCGTCCGTTCGCGACTGAACAATGACGTAGACGCACCGGCCCGGCTGTCCTCAATTCCGAAGATGGAGGCTTCGTCGTCGAGTGTCTGCTCCAGCGTCGAAACGAGCGCTTCGAGCTGCCGCAGCGGATCGAATTGCAGCGCAAAACTCGCATCGTCTAGGCCTTGATCCGTATTGTCGGCGGCGCGCATATCATTGGCCGGAATGATCGTCTTTGCAGTTTCGACCGTCTCGGAACCGGAATCGCGGGCAACGGCAACGGAGACATGGGTTGCCGCGCCATGTTCCAGCTGGCTGCCCAGCTCGAAGTCCGAATTCCAATCATCCGGAAGTATCGGTTTGATGCCGTTGACATCGGGCGGGCCGTTCCAGCCGATGTCGACATTCCTACTTGGCGACTTGCCATTTTTCGACGATTGCGCCAGCCCGGCGATCCAGTCGTCGCCATTGCGCTGCCCGAGTACGCCGGTTGCCGTGCCGCCGCCGGGCGCGATGTCGGCAAGGATCGACGAGATCGTCAACCTTTCGTCGCTGAGGCGCAGATCCGCTGCCGGATCGTCCATCTCGCGATCAGCTTCCCCAGTAATGACGACGGTGAACGCGACGTCGCCGAATGCGATTTTGGACTTATCCGTAAGTCTCGCCGTCTCGCCTTCGAAAATGGTCGCGCCGTCCACACGAGTGCCATTGGCGCTCTGGTCCCGCACGAAAAAGCCGGCGCGATCGCGTTCGATCGCGCAATGAATTTTCGAAATCAGCCGCTTTGGATCGGAAACCTGCCAATCGCAATCGGGCGATCGACCGAGTGTGCGTTTGCCCCGCTCGAAGAACCACCCCTTGCTGGAACCTTCTCCGGCTGTCTGCCGCAGTTCAAGCCGCATGGGGGACTCCTTGATCGGATTGGCGCTTCACCTTGCGTGGCTCGGCGACAATGGCATCGCCACTGTCTCTATCCGCCGCCGCGACGCGCGCCCAGCTATTCCATCCGAGCCTCGGCGGATCATCGACGTCGCCAAGCCTGCAAAATGGGATGTGTTCCTTCTTCAGAACCACCTGAATGTCAAAATCGAGCGACGGATCCACATAAAGGCGCGTCAGGGCAAACAGCGCATTTATACTGGCGCTGCCCGGAGAAAGAGACCGGTAATCCTCATAATCGACCGGGCCGATCACGACGCGGAAACTGCCGCCGAAATCATGGACTGCCGCGCCCGCGGTCGAGTTCACGCCAAGCTGCACACCCTGCGGCTGCCCCATGCGGCTGCGCTCGCCCTCGGGAATGGAAAGCCATCTGCCTTTGAATAATTCGATCGCAACCGGCAGGCCGCTGAACTCCTGCAGCATGGCCTGCAGATTGACCGCATTGCGGTTTCTGGCCGAAAAAAATCCGGAAAATCGGAGGATCAGTTCGTCATCGGGGCGTACCTGCTCCCTCAGCCGGGCGGTACCGAAACCCGTCAGTGCGAACAGGGTCTTGATAAAGGCGTTTCCGTTTCTGTCCCGGCTCCATCGCAATCCGCGCGCAAGACGATATTTCTCGCAGGCATCGACGAAAAGCTCCGCAAGGCGGCTCGTAAAGAGATCAAAAAAGCTTGAAAGGCCATGAGCTCGATTGCGCTCTTCGCGCATGACTAGCTCGTTGTAACTCGGCGGCATGGCACCGAGTGGCCCGAGCAGACCGGCCATGCTTGCCTTGATCGATCCCGCTCCGCCCTTTCGCTTGAAGTCGCTCATGGCAAGCGGCACCGGCGAAACGCCAACGGGTGAGGACACCGTCAAATGATCACCGGCCGCGTGCTGGGCGATACGAAACGCCGTCGATGGCTCGAAACGACCGGGGTCGCGTTCGAGCAGCGCGGCAAGCATTTCGCTATCACTTGGCCGAAACTGGTCCATCGCTTGCGTTCATCTCCCTCGTCACAATAGCGGCCGCTCGGCGGCGCGCGCCGGCCAGACGACGATTGGTTTCGATTGCCCCTTCATCGAGATGGAAAGGCGAGTGAAGCTGTTGATCGAGGTGTAAAGCCCGAAAAACCGGTCGAGGACACTGCCGAAGAGATAGGCCGAAGGCCTGTCGATGGCGGCCGGATCAAACTCCAGGGTGATATCGGTGCCCGTCACCATCCCGCCGCCGCCAAGCCGCGTCATCGAGCTTTTGGCGTCGACCCGCACAAGAGCATCCGCGAGCAGTCTGGTTTCGCGGCTGTCCCTGAAAGCATAGAGCGCAAGAATATCCTTCAGCGCGGCGCCATCATTGTCGAATATGGAAAGATGATTGAGCTGGAGATGCGACATGAGCCGCCAGTTGCGCCCTTGCTGCTCGTTCATTCGCACGGAAGGCGTAGGTGCCATCAAGGCTTCGACTGAGCCGACTGCCTCGCTGCCGGAAGCCAGCTGCAGATAGGGATGACCGCCGCCAAAGGGCAATTGCTCCGGCAGTTCGCGGTTAAGGCACAGCGCGTCGATGCTGGCGATCTTGTCAAGCGGACCGCTTGCCCGGCGAGCGCGGTCTACGAACGCGATTTCCATGTCCGAGGTATGGTCATCGGCGTCAAAGCGGCGCGTGCATTGCCAAAAGAGCGTAGAGGCTCCGCCCTTCAGGCTGCGACCGAAGAAGGGTTGGCACTCTTCCTCGTCCCCAGTGCGCGCCGACACGACCACCTTCTCGATCGTATAGATCTCCCGCGTCTTCTGCCGTCTAGCATCGGGAAGCACGCGATATTCGGTGCGCGCACCGTCGAGTGCGATCGGTTCGCAACTCTGGCGAAACAAGTTTACGATCGGAGTGGCATTCAGGACGAAATCCCGGGCGGAGATGGCGCGCTCCAGCTTTACGCTGCTTTCATCGAGATAAATGAAGATTTCCAGCGTTTCGCCACGCCAGGCCTTCAGGCCGACGATATCGATGAAGAGGAATTTCTGCGGCAAGGCGAAGAATTCCGTCAGCAGACGATAACCGGTGAAGCTTGAGTTGGGATAGGGCAGGATCGCCTCGTCCGGTTCGAAGCCGACCGGGCGGAGCGCGGCCGCCGGCAGCGTGACCGGCGCTCGATCATCGGCGTGGTGGGCAAGTGCGATGCCGAGCGTGTGATTGACGAGAAGCTCGTAAATGGCGACGGCCTGCTGCCAGGACGAACCGATATGAAGCCGCAGCCTGTCCACGCCGATCTCACTGAGCGGTTTGTTGGCATCTCGTGCCCGGATCGACAGGCGAAGACAACCGGCCGCACCTGCATGAGGGGAGGGCGGCGCGCTGATCGGGTGGCCAGTCAGCGAAGCCGAGACGATCTCGATCGGCGCGACCAGCGTATCCTGTGTCGTGCGGAAGCGGCAGCTCTCGCCGCCAATCGGCTCCGCGAAGATTTCGGTGTGACGCGGCAGGGTTTGCACCGATGTTAGCGTGCTGCTTGGCGTGAAGCGCACGATGCTCATCGAGGGCAATGGCGCGAGATAATGCGGATAAAGAGTTTCCAGCAACCCATCCGTCAGTTCCGGAAACTCGTCGTCGAGCTTCTGGCGCACGCGGGCGGCGGAATAGGCAAAGCTCTGGATCAGCCGTTCGACATGCGGATCGTCCGCAACCTCGCCCGTCAGGCGTAGACGACCAGCGATTTTAGGGAAAGCGTCGGCAAAACGTGCCGCACGCCGACGGATCGCGGCCAGCTCGTCGTTGTAACGCTGCAGGAAGCCGTCAGCCATTATTGGCCTCCACCAGGAAGCGCTGAGTGGAGGGGTCGATCGTCGATTCAAAGCTGATCGGCGGCATACCCTCATGCACGCGGAAGGTCGCGTGGATGCGCAGCCGCAAGGCTCGTTCGCCATTTCCGCGGCTCTTGAGGATACTCACCTGCACATCGGAAAGCCGCGTTTCGAACAGCGTGATGCGCCGCTCGATCAGGCGTGCGAGACGGCTCTTGGCTTCATCGGTGACGAGATTTGCCGAGACCATGCCATCGACGCCGAAGGACACCAGCGCATCGCCGAGTTCATCGTAAATGGAGGGCGGAGCAGTCGGCCGGCGGCGCGTGTTGAGTAGAGCTTCGAGATCGCGGCGAATGCATTCGCGCAGTTCGCGCAGTTGCTCGGCCGCCGTCAGCGGTGGATCCTGCAGGCGATCGGGGTCCCCGTCGATCAGTCGATCGATGATCGACCTCGCGACGATCCTTTCTCGCGGCCTGTAGCGCTCCAACGGATCAGCCATGGGCAGCGCGCCTCGTCCCGGCAGAGTTTGCAGCAACTTCCAGCGACTTCAGATCATGGAAGGAAACCAGATCGTCGCCCGCCAGGAAGCACTTTTGGCCGCGGCCGGTCGTAATGCCCGTCGGCTCGTCGACCCATTCGGTCTCGCGGCCCAGCAGCAGCTTGGCGCCTGTCGTGCCGTGATAGATCGCCGGCAGCAGCACGGGTGCGCTAGCGCCGTCCAGGAGCTCAAGCTCGGCCCTGCGGAAAGCGAGATCGCGGGGGCGGGCAATCGGCTCAAGGCGAAGCGCGGCAATCCTGGAAAAGTCGATCCACAGATAGGAGCCGCCGGTCATGATGACCTCAAGAGCATGCGGGATCCGATCATCTAGATCGCGAAGGTCCGAAACGAGTTGACCATTCCAGCGCAATGGCCGTTCACCCCTGATCGCCTCAAGGGACTGCAGTGCCGCGGCCGTATCCGAAGAATGGTCGCGATGGGCGATCGCCACCTTCATGGTCGCCTGATCGAGCGCCGTCGGGCCGTTCGGGAATTCCGGCACCGCCGCTTCCTCGAACCAGGCCAAACGTGCAGCCATCGCACGAAGCTGGTTGCGCAGCATAGCGAAGCCCATCATGTCTTCCGGCGCGAATGTTGCCGCGATATTGCACTGCGCATCGGCTCGCGCGTAATCACCGGCAAGGATCAGAAGATCGATCAGAATATGCCTGCCATCCTTGTCCGTCGGCGCTGCCTTTACATGTGCCTTCGCCTGCTCAATTGCGTCGTCGAGCGCGTTTTCGCTAAGAGCTTCGGCGATCCTGGCGGAGAGCGTCATGCGGACATCCTTTGCGTGTTCGCGGGGCGGGAGAATGCATAGGTCGCATTCGCCGTTTCCGCGATGAGGTGAAAACTTGTCGAGACGTCGTCGAGCTGAAAATGCGGCTGCAGCCGTACCGTGCAGGCGAACATGCCCGGCTTGCCGGGAATTTCATCGACGCTGATGCCGGCCGAGCGCAACGGGAAACGCGTGCGCAGCGACAGGTCGGCGTCGTCGTTGCCAAGCGTGTAGGTTGACAGCCAATCGTTCAGCTTGCGTTCAATGGAGGCACTATCGGCGAGCTTGCCGATGTCATCGCGCATGATGACCTTGAGATAGTGCGAGAAGCGCGAGGCGCACAGCACATATTGCAGCATCGCTGCGATGCGGGCATTTTGCCGGGCGTGCTCGCTCGAATAATGCGGCGGCGCATGCAGGGACTGATTGGAATTGAAGATCGCCGACGAGGAGAGATATGTCGTAGCTACAGGGACGATGCCGAGCTCGCACAACTGCTGCTCCTGTCCACTGGTCAGACGTATTTCGACGGGAGCCTGTTGCGACAACCCGTTGCTTTCGATGCCGAGATCATAGGGAGCGAGCTCCTCCGCGCTCAGCATGCCGCCATCGATGGCGTCCTGCGTCACGCCGCGAATATCGGCGAACCAGCCGGTTTCGATGAAATTGCGGATGACGATCATCGCGAAAGCGAAGGCACCATTGCCCCAAAGCAAGGTGCTGCCATCGGCTGCGATGCTTTCGCGGAAAGGGAACCGATCGTCGCGCTCGCGCGAAAACGCCTCATAGGGCGCGCGCATCAGGATCCGTGGGGCGACCAGCCCGAGGAAACGGGAATCCTCGCGCGCGCGAAGCCCATTCCAGCGGATGCGGGTGGGATCATAGGCCAGCCAGGAAAAATCCTGGACGCGATTGAGCTCGTCAAAATCCTGCAGGCCGATGGCCTGTGGTGCGGCGGCGGCTACGAACGGGCAGAAGGCAGCGGCGGCGGCCATGCCGATCTGCGTGAGCGCGCCGACCGTATCGCTGCTGACCCGATCTTGTGGAGAAAGCTCGTAGTCGCCGATCAACAGACCGAACGGCTCTCCACCGGGCATGCCGAATTCGCGACTGTAGATCAGCTCGAAGAGATGGCTCTGGTCGAACTCCGTCGTCCGCTCCAGATGCCGCGTCAGCTGAGCCCAGCTGACGCTGAGGATCTTGACCTTCACCTCTTCCGATCGGCCGGTGTGGCGCATCAGCATGGCAAGTCCGCGCCACCGCGCTTCCATTGCCTGGAAGTCCGGATGGTGCAAGATGGCATTGACCTGCTTGTTGAGCGCATCGTCGATCATGGCGATCACGCGATGCACCTGACGCGGCCAGGCTGCTCTCGGTTCCGTCGTTGTCACGGTCATGGCGCTGACTGAAGGCGCGCGGCGAGGAGATCGCCGCGCCGCCCCTCCTAGTTCTTGCTCGGAATGCGCGCGACCATGCGAAGCGACGTGGTCAGCTCTTCCATCTGCAGCCAGGGGCGCATCCAGGCGACGGCGTTGTAGGAGCCCGGCTTGCCCGGAACTTCCTGGACGGTCACCTTGGCATCGCGCAACGGATATTTGGCGCGAGATTCCTCGCCTGCATCGTCGTTCGCGTTGACGTAGTTGGCGATCCAGCGGTTGAGCCAGTTCTCGCAATCCTGCGCTTCCATGAAGGAGCCGATCTTGTCGCGGCCCATGACCTTCAGATAATGGGCAAAGCGCGAGGTGGCCATCATGTAGGGCAGGCGCGCGGAAACCGCGGCATTGGCCGTTGCTTCAGGCTTGTCGTAAACCTTCGGCTTGTGAGTCGTCTGCGCACCGAAGAACACGGCGTAATCGGTGTTCTTGTAATGGCAGAGCGGCAGGAAGCCCAGCTTGCCGAGTTCGGCGTCGCGACGGTCGGTGATGCCGACTTCGGTCGGGCACTTGAGGTCGAGGTCGCCATCGTCGCTCGAGAAGATGTGCATCGGCAGGTTTTCGACCTTGCCGCCGTTTTCCGCGCCGCGGATCGCCGTGCACCAGCCGCTCTGGGCAAAGGCATCCGTCAGCCGCGTTCCCATCACGTAGGCTGCATTCATCCAGCAGTAGGAATTGTGCTCGAGCTCGCCGGTCTTCGAATGATCGGTTTCATCGAAAGCGAAGTCGTCGATCGGATTGGTCTTCGGGCCATAGGGCATGCGGGCAAGCACGCGGGGGAGGGCGAGTGTCACGAAGCGCGAATCCTCGCTCTCGCGCAGGCTGCGCCACTTGGCGTATTCGACCGTTTCGAAGATCTTTTCCAGGTCACGCGGACGGGCGAGTTCGCGATAGTCGTCGAAGCCGAACATGCGCGGGCTTGCGGCCGAAATGAACGGCGCGAAAGCGGCGGCCGCGATCGACGAAATCGCCTGCAGCGTCTGCACGTCATCGAAGGAATTGTCGAATTCGTAATCGCCGATAAGGGCGCCCATGGGCTCACCGCCCGGCGTGCCGAATTCGTCTTCGTAGATCGACTTGAAGAGCCGCGACTGATCGAACTCCACTGCCTTTGCGAGATCCTTGGAAACGTCGCGCTTGGAAGCGTTCAGCACACGGATTTTCAGGTTGACGCTGGTCTCGCTGTTCTTGACGAGATATTGCAGGCCGCGCCAGCTGCCTTCCAGCTTGGTGAATTCGGGCGACTGCATGATTGCGGCAAGCTGACGGGAGATTTTCCGGTCGAGCTCGGCAATGGCCTTGTTGAGCGTTACCGTCAGGTTGCGGTCATAGGTGACGGTGCCCTTGAGTGCCTGATCGGTCAGCGTTCTAAGGAGATCCTGCGCACGATCGGGCTCGGTCTGCCTGGTGGCCGCCACGATCTGCGACAGCAGATTTTCCTCGGGCGCGAACTCGGCCTCTTTGGTCTTCAGTTGGCTTTCAGCGCTCATTTTTCGATCCTTGCGGAAATGCGGGCGATACCGATGGAGTTCAAATCTGTCGTTATCGGCCGCTTGAAACGAAACTGGGCGATCGGCTTAGGCTGATCGCCGACGACGATCAGCTTGCGGCGGGCTTTTCGGCCAATCCGAGCTCGGACATCAGCTTGGAAAGATCAGCCTTGTTCTGGAGCACGTCTTCCAGCAGCCGCTCCAGCTCTTCCGAACGGTCGGCCTTGCTCATGAGATCGCGGAGCTGGTTGCGCGCATCGAGGAGGGCCTTGAGCGCCGGGACCTGACTAACGATGGAACCCGGCTCGAAATCCCGCATGCTCTCGAATTTCAGCGAGACGGGAAGCTGCGAACCGTCGCCTTCCAGCGTGTTTTCGACAGAGATGTTCAAGCCGGGCGTCATGCGGCGCATGACATCGTCAAAATTATCGCGATCGATCTGAACGAATTTGCGCTCGCCGAACGGTTTCAGCGGTTGGGTCGGGTTACCCGAGAAGTCGCCGAGAACGCCGACGACGAAAGGCAATTCCTTGACGACCATCGCACCTTCGGTCTCCACCTCATACTTGATGTGGACCCTGGGCTTGCGCACTCGCTCCAGCTTTTCGTGAACACTCGCCATAAAGTTTCTCCTTCCATGCCAGCGGCAAATTCGCTCTACAGATGTGGCGCAACTCGACTTTGGAAAGGGCCGGTTGCAAAAAGTTAAGAAGAAGGTTGTATTTCTCACCCATTCTTATTCGATTTCAGCTGGATGCCCGCCGCCGTCAGCACGGCGTTGCGAGCCTGCTGCTCCGGCAGTAATTCGGCCAGCAGTTCGGAAAAATCCATGCGACCGCGCCTGACCATCGTCTCGATCGACATCGAGATCGGAGAGTGGGGTTCAGTGCGGCGGAAGTAGCGCGCCACGGCAAGCAGCAGCTCGAAGGCCTCCTCGCGCGAGCCGATCTGTTCAGCACTTAGCGCGCGCGGACGTGTTTGCGCCTGCTCGCCGTCCTCCGGCTGCGGTTCCATCGCAGCCACGGACTCAGGCGATTCAATGCCGGCGAGAGAGCGAAGCGCCAAGGCCGCCTCCTGCAGAACATTATGCGTGTTGGAACTCGGCGGTGCCATCTGCCCGCAGCGCTCGTTCAGAACCGATACGAGCCGGCCGAAGGCGGCAATGCAGCCATTGACCGTTTCAAGATGCGAACTCATCGCCGCCGTGCCTGCATCGAGAACTGCCTGACTTAACTCGTCACGCCGCTTCACTTCGTTGGGCCGTTGCGAGAGCTGAAAGTCCCAGAGGGAAAACTGGCCGAATTTCGCGCCAGGAATGAGCGGCGACAACCTGATCGCTTGGATGATGGTTCCTTCGCCGCCGATGCCATTGAGGCCCGAAAGCGGGGCAAGTCGTTCCTCGATATCGTCGACGCCGACGGAATGAAATTTCTCCCAGTGCTTGTCCAAAAGCGACGCGATTGCATGGTAGACGTCCCGCAACCCTTCGAAACCGCGCAGCCGTAATTCTGCCTCAGCCAACCATGCTAATACTTCGAGATCCTTACTTTTTGAAGAAATAATCTGCAATCCGAGATTGCTGACATCTGTCCAAAGAGGCGAGATGCTAATATTTTCACCCGGAGATATACCTCGTTCCGCTGCGCGAGCTTGGTTTCTAGCATCCTTTATTCTGTAGTATATTTCGCGCGCAGAAGTGTTATTGCGAATATTTTCTCCGCAAGGCGCGTTTTCTTCAAATGGATTTTCTATGTCGCGAACGTTCAGCAGGGAATTAACTCCATATCATGCACTACATCGTTAGAGGGCGTGATAGTTAGATCGATATATTCCTTTGTCAACCATGTCTATTCTGCAACAGATTTATGACGATTCCATTTTTTGACCACATGAAAAATTTTTTGTAGTCCATCTGGACGTATGGAAATAACCGCCCTAGTTGTTGCCGCGATTTGGAGCGTGTGGTTGAAATGTAACCAGAGGGAGGAAACTTCTAGGTGTCGAACATCGATCTCAATCGTCTGATCAGAACGCTTGAGCCAGCATTGCGCGTCGGTCTCGAGGCTGCAGCATCGCTTGCAGCACGTGATCGCCATGCGAATGTCGATGTCGCACATTGGATATTGTCGTTGCTGGATATATCCGAAGTTAGCTCTTTGTTTGAAGAGCTTAGCGTTTCTTCCGCGGCGCTCCGCGCCGAGCTTGATAGCGCCATCGCCGACCTGCCGAGAGGCGATGGTGCCGCACTGGTGCTCTCTCAAAATTTGCTCGCTCTGATGCGCGAGGCCTGGCTTGTCGCGTCGCTCCAATGTGGGCGGAGCCACATCACGGTCGCCGATCTTTTGACCGCGTTGAGCGACGACCAGTCGCTGCGAATCATGGCGCGGGGCATGGCGCCTTCGCTGCGCGGCCTTGATCGCAACGCGCTCGAAAAAAAATTGAACGCGACTTCCGCTTCCGATGGCGCATCGTCATTGTCAGAGAATTCCGAAACCGTTACCGCCGCCGGCGAGAACGAATTCCTGCGCCTCTACACACGCGATATGACGGCGGATGCAAGGCTTGGCCGTATAGATCCGGTTGTCGGACGTGATCGCGAGCTGCGCCAGGTGATCGATATCCTGATGCGCCGCCGCCAGAACAATCCGATGCTGGTCGGCGAAGCGGGTGTCGGCAAGACGGCCGTTGCCGAGGCGCTGGCACTGGAAATTGCGTCCGGCAACGTGCCTGATATGCTGAAGCCGGTACGGATTCTTCTTCTCGACCTCAGCCTGCTGCAGGCCGGCGCCGGCGTCAAAGGCGAGTTCGAGCGCCGCTTGCACGGCGTTGTCGCGGCCGTGCGGGCCTCCGTGGAGCCGATCATCCTTTTCATCGATGAGGCGCATGGCCTGATTGGTGCCGGCGGACAGGCCGGGCAGGGGGATGCCGCCAATATTCTGAAACCGGCGCTGGCGCGCGGTGAGCTCAGGACGATCGCGGCCACGACTTGGAGCGAATACAAGCGCTATATCGAGAAGGATGCGGCGCTGACCCGGCGCTTCCAGGTCGTTCAGGTGCTTGAGCCCGACGAAGAAACGGCAATCCGCATGTTGCGTGGCGTGGTCGGCAGCTTCAAGGCTCATCACAAGGTACGTATTCGCGACGAGGCGCTCGCGGCAGCCGTCCGCCTCTCGGCGCGCTATATCCCGGCGCGGCAATTGCCCGACAAGGCAATCAGCCTCATCGATACCGCGGCGGCAGCCGTCTCGCTGGCTCGGCAGACCGTTCCCGAGGCGCTCAAGGAATTGCGTAACGAGCAGCAGATGCTCGAGGTTGAAGCCGCCGCGCTTTCAGCCGAGCCGCCGAGCCCGGATATCGTCGAGCGTCTTGCGATCATCGAACGCGAAAAGGTCGAGGTGGTAGGTGAGATCGAACGGCTACAGGCCAAGCTCGACGCCGAAATCAGGCTATCGGCTGAGGCCGATCGCATCGAAGCCGCGCTCGGCGGTCCTGATGATCAGCAGGTAGAAGAGGGCATTCGGCAGCGCGGCGGCAACGTCGCTCTTTTCCCGCCCAATGGCTCATCCGTCGAGGTCGCTCGCGCGGCTCTCATACAGGCCGAGCGCAGCCTTGCCGACGTTGCCGGAGAGGCGCCTCTGGTTCCCCGCGTGGTCGATAAGGAAGTGATAGCCGGGATCGTCGCGCGCTGGACCGGCATTCCCGTTGGCAAACTGCTGTCTGATCAGGTCGAGACCGTCAAGACGCTCGATGCAAGGCTGAAGGAGCGCGTGCTCGGACAAGATAACGCGATCGCACGGATTTCGGCCGCTATGCGGTCCGCCCGCGCCGGCCTTTCCGACCCACGTCGTCCGCCCGCCGTCTTCCTACTCGTCGGCATGTCGGGAACCGGCAAGACCGAGACGGCGCTTTCGCTCGCCGATCTTCTTTATGGCGGCAGCCAGTATCTGACGACCATCAACATGTCCGAGTTTAAGGAGGAGCACAAGGTTTCGCTGCTGCTCGGATCTCCCCCCGGTTATGTCGGCTATGGCGAGGGCGGCATCCTGACCGAGGCCGTTCGCCGTCGTCCTTATGGCGTGCTGCTGCTGGATGAGATCGACAAGGCGCATCCGGGCGTCCAGGAAGTATTTTACCAGGTTTTCGACAAGGGAACGCTGCGCGACGGCGAGGGCCGGGACATCGATTTCAAGAACACCACCATCGTGATGACCGCCAATACCGGCTCCGAACTGCTGGCGGCCCTGGCGGCAGACCCGGAAACTATGCCTGAGGGCGAGGCGCTGGAAGCACTACTGCTTCCCGAATTGCAGAAACACTTCAAGCCGGCCTTTATCGGCCGCGCGACCGTTCTGCCCTTCATGCCGCTGAACGGCGAGACGCTGAGCGGGATCGTCGACATTCAGATCGGCCGCATCCGTGATCGCGTCGCCGCCTCGTACGGCACAAGTGTTTCGCTCGCCCCCGAAGCCCGCGAGGCGCTGGTTGGCCGCGCCAAGGCGAGCGAGATGGGCGCGCGTGCCATCGAAACCATGAT
This sequence comes from Rhizobium sp. ERR 1071, assembly GCF_007828675.1. Lineage (NCBI taxonomy): Bacteria > Pseudomonadati > Pseudomonadota > Alphaproteobacteria > Hyphomicrobiales > Rhizobiaceae > Rhizobium > Rhizobium sp. ERR 1071. Next base: position 36,283 of record NZ_VITM01000015.1, read on the forward strand.
TGGCCGCGATCTTCTGCCCGAGCTTTCGACCTTCTTCCTAGATGCGGTTGCGCAGGGGCGCAAGGTTGGCGGCATCACCATCAGCTTTCACGATCACCGCTTTCTCGTCGAGGAGGATCCGGTGGGCGACCACGAATTCGCTGGCCCCGAGGAAGGCGGCACGGCGAATAAAGCAGCCCCGGACGAACACAGCGCCCGGATGCGGCATTAGACGGAAGGGTAACCCCGCCCTGCAGCGACAGGGCGAATTCAAATCTCAACAGGAGAGTTCAGAGCATGCCGATTTATCTGCAGATCGACGGAATTCAGGGTGATGCAACCCACGAGCAGCACAAGAAGTGGATGGACATCGAAGTCATCCACTGGAATGTCTCGCGCAACATGAAGACGTCAGCCGGTTCGGCTGCCAACCGCGAAGCTTCCGAGCCGACCGTTTCGGAAGTTATCCTGACCAAGGTCAGCGATTCCTCGTCGACGAAGCTGTTCCAGGAAGCATGCTCGGGCCGCACCGGCAAGCAGGCCGTCATCCATCTGGTAACGACCGGCAACCCGGGCGATACCTACATCGAGTACACGCTCACCAACACGCTGATCGCCAGCTACTCGGTCGATTCCAACGGCGACCGCCCGGTCGAGACGATCAAGCTCAACTTCACCAAGATGGAAGTGAAGTACACGCCTTACGACGACTCGCAGACGCCGCAGTCGCCGATGATCGCATCCTACGACCTGGCAACGACCAAGGCTGCCTAACATCAGTATCGTTTTCCGGCGCGCTGGCATCAGTGCGCCGGAATCGCGTCCGCTGCCAGATCGTGCTTTGGCGCGATCGGCATGTCTCGGCAAACGTCCATCAAAAGAGATCGCCATGGTAGATTTTTCCGTTTCGTCAGCGGCACTGCAAATGGAGCCCGTGAAGCAGGCCGATCTTCCGCCCGTGAAGCGCGCAGGCCGCGGGCCGTCCTACGACTACTTTTCCTATCAAAGCGGCCCGCGCGAATTCGCGGCGCGTGGTCAGGCGATGGGAGCCGCCGCATCGCTTTTCCGGATGTTCTCCGAAAAAGCCAACGAGATGTCGCTGACGCATTGGCTCCAGCGATGGCTGCGCAACAACGAGGCGCATATCATTCGCGAGATGGATACCAACCATCATTCGGTGTTCGTTGCGCAATTCAATTATTCCGTCACCGACGGCGAAACACGGGTCCTGATGGCGCGCGGTGCCTATCTGCTTGGCACAGTGCCGAACCGCGCCGATATCGGCAAGATCCTGACCCCGCAAGTACTCTATGGCCCGGGCATGCACGAGACGCTGCCGAACGGCACCCTGTTCCAAATCGTCTATCTGGTTGGCGGCCGCAAACAGCAGATCGGCAGTACCGGCACCGTAGGGTCGGCAAGCTCATTGGTAGGATAAGCGCAGATGAACGATCAGCCCTCGGCCAATGATTTCATCCAGGCGACCCGAAACCTCAGGGTTTCCTCACCGCTTGGAACGGACCAACTCCTGCCGGAGCGAGTGATGATCACGGAAGGCGTTTCGTCGCTTTTCGACATCCGCCTCTCCGTACGCGCCAAGCGTGAAGTCATCAAGCCGGAGGAGCTGATCGGTCGACTGATCGATATATCCCTGGAAGTCCAGCAGGATGACGGCGGTGGGGATGGCGTTCGCCGCCCGTTCAACGGCTTGGTCACCGCGCTTCAGGAGGGGCCACCGATCACGCGCGGCCTGCGCTCCTATTCGATGGTGCTGAAACCGCAGATGTGGCTGCTATCGCAGCGCTCCGACTGCCGCATCTGGATGGACAAGACCAGTATCGATATTGTCGAGACGCTGTTTTCCGAACACGGAATTCCCGCCCCGGATGTGTCCGGCGTCGTCACACCGCCGCCGCCACAACATTATTCCGTGCAGTGGAACGAAACGGATCTGGATTATCTGACGCGCCGCTTCGAGGAAGACGGTCTCTTCTACTGGTTTTCGCATGAAGAGGGTAGCCACCGGCTGCATGTCGCCGATGGCGCCAACTCATGGGCCGGCCCGTCTCCGTCGGCGCAGGGAGAGGGGCGCGTGCGCCTTGCCCAAGGCTCGACAGACCGCAATCACATCAGCGATTGGACGAAGCATTACGCCTATGTTCCAGGCCAGCGTGCCGGCGCCGACTGGAACTTCGAGACACCGCAAATGGTGCCGGGCACCACCACGCCGTCATTGGTGCAGATGCCCGGCGCGATAAAGCGGGAGCTTTACGAATATCCGGCCCGCATTTCATCCGTTGCGGAAGCCGAGAGGGCGCAGAAGCTGCGCATGCAGGCGAGCGAGGCCGACCATAATCGGGTCGTCGGCCGATCGTCATCGCGCATATTAGAGGCCGGCCGGCGATTTACGCCTTACGAAGTGGCGCATCCCGAACATGTCTATGAAGAGCATGTGATCATTCGCGCCACTCATTATGCGGTCGATCCCTCTTACGAAACCAATGCGGATCAGCCGGAATATACCAACGAATTCGAAGCCGTGCCGTCGCGCGTGCCGATGACGCCGCATCGCACAACCGAGCGCCCACGCATCCGCGGCACGCAGGTCGCAATCGTCGCCGGTCCGCCCGGGGAGGAAATCCATCCGGACCAATATGGCCGCATCAAGCTCTGGTATCCCTGGGACCGCCGCGCCAAGAAGGATGGATCCGACACCTGCTGGGTGCGTGTCGCCCAGAGCTGGGCCGGCGGCACATGGGGCGGCCAGGTCATTCCCCGCATCGGCATGGAAGTCATGGTCTCCTTCATCGACGGCGATCCGGATCGCCCGCTGGTGACGGGCGTGGTGCCGAACCCGAGCAACGGCGTGCCCTACGACCTTCCCGCCAACAAGACCCGCATGGTCTTGCGCTCCAATACCCATAAGGGCACCGGCTTCAACGAGATGACCTTCGAGGACGATGCCGGCCGGGAAAACATGTTCTTTCACGCCCAGAAGGACCAGACGACGCGCGTGCGCAACGACCGCACCAAACGCGTCGACCGCCACGAAGTCGCCTCCATCGGCGGCAATCGCGCCGTTGAGGTGAGCGGCAACCAGAAGCACGAAATCGGTGGATCGGTGAATACGGTGGTCGGCGGCACGGGACCGATGGCGATGGCGTTGATGGGGGCGGTGCAGGGACTTTCGGGGCAGACGGCCGGATTGCTTTCTCAGGCGGGTCAGATCGCAGGCGGGGGTGGTGAAGGACTTGCCGCATTCGCTGGCACCATTGCCTCCTCCGCCTTGGGCTTCCTCGGATTAGGAGGGCTTGGTAGCCGCGAAGGTGTGGTCTCGGGGCCAAATCCGAGGGCGGACGCAGGAACGAATCTGTCCGGTTCCGGCAGTGGGTTGGGCGAAGCGGCAAGCGGCCTCTTTCCGCTCCCAGGCATCATGAACACTGTCGTGGGGTCGTTCAAGTCCGACACAATCGGTATCGCACGCGCCGAGCAGATCGGCATGAGCAAGGTCACGCACGTCGGTCAGACCTCGCTCGAAAAGGTCGGAAAATTCAAGAAAGTGATCGTTGGCGACGAGTTCGTCATCGAATGCGGCGCCTCCAAATTCATCATGCGCCAGGACGGCACGGTCATCATTCTGGGAACACATTTCAACTTCACCGCATCGGGGCCGACGCAGATCAATGGCAAGGTTGTCGATCTCAATAAGCCGGGCGGCGGCTTTGCCGAAGCCTCCCCGTCATCGTCGGATACGACAGCACAGGGCTGAGGCGCTATGTCGGTCGACAATCGCACACCTTTCCCGGCGCTCGCTTTCCGGCAGTATAATTTGGAAGGAGAACTTGCAGGCATCGTCGTGGCCAGAGGCACGTTCAAGTTGACAGATGGCGGTCCGCTTGTAATTGCCGAAGAGCAATATCCTCTAGTTATGTCAGACACTTACGAGGGGGATCCGCACAAAACACAGCAGTTGGCTTGTACCGACTTGGCGCCTTTCAAGCCGGGAACCGATGTTACTTTTCTTGGTGCCGCCTTTCCACCGGGCGGAAAGGCTTCGTCATCCTGGAATTGCGGTTTGAGGGTCGGCCCCGTTAGCAAGCGATTGCGTGTGCATGGCCCTCGTGTGTGGCGTGCCCATATTCGCAAGACCTGGCGTGGCCTTCTCGATAGCGCCAAGGAGGATGCTCTTGATCATTGGGAGCTGACCGAGGGAGAACCGATTGAGTATCTGCCCTTGGACTGGAGGCTTGCTTTTGGCGGCTCCGGCTCGAACGACAAAGGGACACTGCTGGCGAACAACCCGATAGGAACGGGTGTTGTCGCTCACCAAGACTACCTCAATGGGCCGGAATGGCCGGCGCCACAGATTGAAGACGCGGCGAGGCCTATTTTGTCGGTCGATGATCGACCAGCACCGGCGGGATTGGGGTTTCTATCTCCATTTTGGAAGGATCGGGCAGAACGCGCCGGAACCTATGATGATGTATGGTTGAAAGAACGGCATCCGCTGCTTCCCAGGGATTTCGACTATCATTTCTGGCAGGCTGCGCATCCCGACTTGGTAGCTGAGCCGTGGCTTCAGGGCGATGAAGATTTCGAATTGGAAAACCTCCTTCCGGGGCGAGAAACGCTAAAAGGCCGCCTACCGCGCCTCGGTCTTTATGTCGAAATCGATCAGAAGCCAAACGCCGCCCAAGGGTGGATGGTGCTCGATGGCGTTCATTTCGATATGCGTCCCGGTATTGGTCGTGTTTTTCTCACATGGCGCTGCAATTTTCCTTGGCCGGAGCGAAAAGGACTCCCCAGGATGAGTATGGTTGATCTTTCCGAGGGTGTTAGCTGATGGCCGACAATCAACCCGCAGAAAGACCGCCGGAACCGGAGCCTTTAGAATATGTTCGGATCGTCCCGAGCAATGAGAACCCGTTACCGCACACCGGCAAGAAAGCCGCAAAGGGGCCAAGGGTAAAGCCGACAGCGCCTAATCCGGCGCCACCGGAGATCATCCCAAAAGAAGATACCGCATTGGCGATCGTCACTTCACCGGACGTATGCCGATCGCCGGAGCATCCAATCCCCTACATGACATGGGGAAAGGGCTCCGATAATCAAAACTATTCGCCTGATGTGCGCGCCAATGGCCAGGTGATCAAGCTCCAGAACTCAAAGTTTTCTTGTTGTTACGGGGATGAGCCGGGCGTTGGACGCGGCGTAAAATCCAACACCGTGGGCGATGTCGTCGAGCCCGTAACGTCATCCACGATCGTGAAAGCGAATGGTCAATGGGTTCAGCGTCACACCGACCGCTGTACGCTTAACAAGGGTAACGCTCCCGGCGAATATGTTTATGTCAAGTCGACTGAGACCGACAAGGCACCTGATGGAAAGGACAAGCAAGATAAGACGCGGGACGAAAAAATCGCGGATTATGCGGATTCCAGGCATTATCGCCGTGCTCCGGATGGCGGCTGGTATACCGATCCGAGCAGCACGAATGGCTGGGTTTCCAATGACAAACTTGGGGAGGAAATGGACTATGTGAACAGCGGGCGAGGCAATATCCAACCGCTTTCACTCGGTTCAGGCCCATCGGAGATAAAGGCCTACACACCCTCATGGACGGAAAAGATCGAGGGCTCTGTTCAAGATGGGCTTATGTCCATGGGCATGGGCACATACCAGGCTGGCGAATATGGCCGGAAGGTAGGCGGCTTGGCCGGCTTTGTGCCACTTGTTGGAAACGGACTTTCGTATGACGATGCCCGCCGCTCCTTCGCTTCGGGCAACTATCTGCTGGGAAGCATTCAGTCGGTCGGTGTTGTCATTGGCTTCGGCCCGGGACGGCTGGCCGAAAAAGGTTTGGAGAAGGGCGCGGAAAACATCGTCGAGAAGCAGCTTGAACGGGCTGCGGCAAAAAAGCTGGAAGAACAGGCTGCGAAGAAACTGGCGGAGGAGCGTGCAGCAAAAGAGGCTGCAGAAGCTGCTACCGAAAGCAGTGCAAAAGGCGCCAGAGTTACTGAGAGACCAAAGCAAGTTCATCACTATGCTACGAATAAACATAAATTCTACTCAGCTGAGATGAAGAAAATAGCAGATAAATATGGACTCGATTTGGATGATACGTGGAATAAGGAGTTGTTGCCGCATTTAGGTAGACATCCCAACGAGTATCATGAGTTTGTTCTTGACGGGTTGCGTGAGGCTGATAGCCTTGCTAGAGGAAACAAAGATATCTTCTTGCAAGAATTTGATAGGCTTGTGAAAGAGCCGGTGCGTAACAATCCAGACTTACTTAGGAAAAGTGGCTATCAATGACTGCCGAATTTGATGTTTTTAGGATATCGCATCCAGAACCAGGTAAGGTTTCTTTCCCCATTGGTGTCGCTACCTCACGAGCCACAGAATATAGCGATACATTTTACTTTGAGAAATTTGAGAAGCAATTTTCCTACCCTTTTAAGAATTTCGATTTGAAGGATGGTCAATTTAGCGACTTCATGCCATCGGATGTTGCTCATTTCTTGTGCTCCGACCGGTTTCGTGCGCTCATCGACGAAAATTGGGGGGCGGAAGATCGCTATGAATGGTTTACGGTGGATGTTCATAATGCAGCTGACGTTCGACCCTACCATGTCCTACATATTCTCCGCGACCCAGATATCCTTGATGTCGAGCGGTCCAAATTCGCGGGTCCGTCGCTTGTCGTCCCAGCATTCAAAAATCTGTTGGGTCATAATATCTTCAGCCCGCCGAATTATGCTGGCGAGGTAGTTTTCATACGAGACAGCGTTAAGCGCCGCTTTGCACTGGCCAAATTATCTGGCGTGGAATTTCGCAAGGTCAGGGCAGGCGCTGACTAAACTCTAACTCACGAGCTTCAGAGTATAGCGACACATTTTACTTTGAAAAGTTTTAGAAACAGCTTCCTATCCCTTTAAGAATTTCGATTTGAACGAAGCGCAGTTCAGCGATTTGATGCCATTGGATGTCGCTCATTTCTTGTGCTCCGACCGCTTTCGTGCGTTCAACGACGCGAATTGGGGGCGGAAGATCGCTATGAGCGGTTCGCGGTCGATGTGCACGATGCGGATGATGTTCGACCTTACCATGTCCTCCATATTCTCCGCGACCCAGATATCCTTGATGGCGAGCGGTCCAAATTTGCCGGCCCATCGCTTGTGTCCCAGCATTCAAAAATCTGTTGGGTCGCAATATCTTTAGCTCGCCGAACTATGCTGGCGAGGTAGTATTCGTGCGAGACAGCGTTAAGCGCCGCTTTGCTTCCGCCAAATTATCTGGTGTGGAATTTCGCAAGGTCAGGCCTGGTTCCGATTATGGGAGGCTGTCCATTGGGCGATATTAATCAACCGGCTGGCGCCAGGAAGAACAAAGGAGCAGCCGTTGCCGAGCGGTGAGGCGGAAGTTGTGCTCAAACGAGGGCATTATTGATGAGTGTTAGTGATTGGAAGCCAATCATGCGCGCGGCCAGTGCGCTCAGCATGGACCGTTTCGCAATGTGTTGGGGTGAACTGGAGTACGATGATCCCTTCACCGCAATAATCTCTTATGATGGTCGCTCCGCTCAGCCATGGAGCCGCGTCGACGTGCGAAGAGAAATTGTGGATGTCGGTTACGGAAACTTCGATGGAAAGGCCGACCCTATTCCCGTAGCGCTCAGTAACGAAGGCGATGTTTATACGCTCGTCGACGACCGTGCAGAGTGGTCCAAGATACCTGGAGCGGGTGTGTTGAGCAATGACTCAAAGGGGCTAGGAGCGGTACATACACTGTTGCTGGATGGATCGACGCAATATGTTCTCGGCGATGGTCGTCAGCTTTATCAACGACAGATCCCTGGTGCATGGCACTGCGTATCTGCAGACGCGGCGAAGCCGCCGGGATATGGCCGGGAAAATTTTGGCAAGGCAATCCGTCTCCCGAGTGGAGATTTACTTATTGAAAGCATCCAGCGGCCTTACTCGAGCCGAGATCCAGCTCAATTTGATCCTTCCTTCTGGGCGAAGATGAGTGTCGAAGAGGTGACACAGATGATGCTCAGTCAGCAAAAAAAGCTTGCGGGTGGTCAGCCTGTGCAGCGTCTCTACACCTACGTCCGCGGGCAGTTCAACAAGATTGAGTTGCCTGAGGATATCCGCATTCAGGATATGTATATTGACCCACAGCACCGGGTCTGGCTGTTAGGTTTCGGTGGATTGATTTTGCGCGGCAACCCGCAATCCGGCTTCGAGCGACTAGGCTTCCATGGTGACACCGAAGCACTGTTCTCAGCAGCATGGTTTCACGACGAGCTCATCTTGGCGACAGATGATGGCTTGCGGCGGTTCGATGGACACAAGCTCAAGAGTTTAAAGCCAGTGCTGGATAATGCCTTCGTCAATCGCAATGTGCCCGTGCCTTTGCGAGTACAGGCAATTGGCGACAGGATCATCTATTTCGATGCAAAACATGGCGTTGCGCATTGGGACGGCGATTCTTGGACCTGGATTCAAATACCTAAGGAGTTATTGAAGCGAGACTTTCAGGGTTTGATACCATTGCCTTAAGCCGTGGCGCTTCATTGATTATGGCGAGGCAACCGATGCATAACTCAAGGGACTGCATATGCCATAGGGTTCATTGTAATTTGCATATATAGTTGATTTGAATTTTAGTGGAGCAACGTTCTGAGAGTGATCGAATTTACCCGCGCCTGCGCTCGGTCCGAAAATGTCGTGATTGTCAACGCAGTGCAGGAGATATCAGACACTTATGATCCTGATTGCCGAATTTATCGCTTTGAGCATGACGGTAAAGTTGGCGAACAATGGTATTATGACAACTTTAATTTCCACATGCAGGACATAACGTTGTTCCGCAATGAATTAGCCCCCGAAAGGCTCGGACATGCTCCCCCACTTAGCTAAGTGGGTAGGAATAATGTTGGTAATATGACTAGCAGCAATTTTAAGATGGAAGTCCTCTCCGGGCCGGAACGTCGGCGGCGCTGGAGCACAGCGGAGAAGCTGGCAATCATCCACGAGACCTATGAGGCGGACGCCACGGCATCCAGCCGAACCAGTTGTTCGCCTGGCGCAAGCTGGCGTCCCAAGGGGCACTGACGGCGACGGCCGCCGAAGAGGAGGTCGTTCCGGCTTCCGAATACCGGGCGCTTCAGGCCCAGGTGAAGGAGTTGCAACGCCTGTTGGGCAAGAAGACGATGGAGAGCGAAATCCTGAAGGAAGCCCTCGAAATCGCCGGTGGCCCAAAAAAACATCTGTTGCGCTCGCTCTCTCTTCCCAGGGGGATTTTGGAATGAAGACCGTCTGCGAAACTTTAGGGGTCGCCCGCTCGAATATCGCCGCGCGTGCCGCAGGCTCCCCTTCCAGAGCCAGAGGACGCCCGCCACTCCCGGATCGGGAACTGGTGGAGGACATCAAGGCCGTCATCGCCGACATGCCCACCTACGGCTATCGGCGTGTCCATGCCATCCTGCGCCGGAATGCCCGGAAAGACGGGCGTTCGTGGCCCAATGCCAAGCGCGTCTACCGGGTGATGAAGCTGCACAACCTGCTGCTGGTGCGTCATACCGGAGCGGTCGATGATCGCCTTCACGACGGCCAGGTCGCCGTTGAACGTTCGAACATCAGATGGTGCTCCGATGGCTTCGAGATCGGCTGCGACAACAAGGAGAAGGTCCGTGTCGCCTTCGCCCTCGACTGCTGCGACCGCGAGGCAATCGCCCATGTCGCCACCACGGAGGGCATCAAGAGCCAGGACGTGCAGGACCTCGTGATCACCGCCGTGGAGAACCGCTTCGGCCGCATCAACATGCTGTCCGAACCCATCGAATGGCTCACCGACAACGGCTCCTGCTTCATCGCCAAGGACACCGCGTCCTTGCTCCGCGACATCGGCATGGAACCGTGCACGACGCCGGTGCGCAGCCCGCAATCGAACGGCATGGCCGAGGCCTTCGTCAAAACCTTCAAGCGCGATTACGTCGCGGTGAACCCCACCCCGGATGCTGAAACCGTCATCGCTCAACTGCCGTTCTGGTTCGAGCATTACAACAATCTTCACCCGCACAGTGCGTTAGGATATCAATCGCCGCGCGAGTTCATCAGCTCGCAATCTCAAACCTGAGCATGTCCGGTCTTTTGGGGGCAACTCCAGCGAGCTCGGACCCCGAAACATCTGTCAGCGTCGACTTGTAGGGAAAAGCCTTGTGCCAATAGGCGGCGCTGGCGATGTTGACGCCGAGGTCGCCAAGCGACTCGATGTCGGAGGGAAAGAGCCCAGTCTTGGCGACCTGGCAGATCTTGAACTGCTGGATGAGACCCTGCTGGGCCGCCTGGCGCCAGAAAGCGGCGAAATCCGGCGGAATCGGGAAGCTGTTGAAGATCTCGACGCCTTCCTGGCGGAAGAGCGCGATCTGCGAGGAGAAATCGGTGGTGCCGGTCTCATAGGCGCCGGGATCGACGATGGTGAAACCGGCCTTGGCAAGCGCCGGCGCCAAATTGGCACGGATGGCATTGCCATCGGCATCGTTCGGATACATGACGCCAACCTTCTTGTTGGTCTCGATCAGGTTCCATTGCGATATATAGGTCTTCAGGAATTCGCCGACGCCGAAGCCGAAGTGGTAGGTCCATTTGAATGGCGAGGGAGCCCCGGGCTTGGCTCCGCGACCGAAATACCAGGCTTCCCACGGCATGACCGTCGAGGATATCGACCTTCCATGTCTTGCCACCGGCCCGCAATCCATTGGCCAGCGCCTTGCGCGCGAGATCGAGCACATAGCCATCCGTTTCGCCGAAGCCACCAAGCGGCCCGGTCCGCGGGCTGATGAAGCCGACCTTCAGTGTGTCGTCGGCGGCAAAGGCCTCGCGGCCGCCAAAGGCCAATGCGGTTGTTCCCGCCGCGGCCGCGGCCATGAAATCGCGCCGCGTCAGTCCGCCGCCCAAAATTCGTTCCCTGAAACCAGTCATGCCATTTCCTCCCTTTTGGCGGAGCCCTCTTAACTCCGTATTCCCTCGTTTCTTGCCGATCCGCGGCGTCAGATCGGATAGTTCCGTCTGCCGGAAGCGAGCGTGATCCAGCGCAGTTCCGTGAATTCGTCGATCGCCGCCCGGCCGCCGAAGCGGCCATAGCCGCTCGACTTGACGCCGCCAAACGGCATTTGCGGCTCGTCCGCGACGGTTGCCTCGTTGATGTGGCAGATGCCGGTCTCGATGCGTCTGGCGACGGCGAACGCCTGGTTGATGTCCTGGCTGAAGACAGCTGACGACAGGCCATATTCGTTGTCGTTGGCGACGGTCACGGCTTCGTCGATGCTGTCGACACGGATGATGGCCGCCAGCGGCCCGAAGCTTTCCTCGCGATAGATGCGCATGGCCGGTGTTACGTGATCGATGACGGTCGCGTCGATCAGCGTGCCGCGGGCGTGACCACCGCAGACGACCACCGCGCCCTTCTGTGAGGCATCCTCGACCAGCGCGCGGACACGGCGTGCGGCTTCGGCCGTGATCATCGTCCCGAGCGGCGTGTTGCCGTCGCGCGGGTTGCCGGCCACGAGCGTCTCGGCCTTGACCCTGAACTTCTCCACGAATTCATCGGCGATCTCCTCCATGAGGATGATCCGCTCGGTCGACATGCAGATCTGGCCCTGGTTCATGAAGGCGCCAAAGGCGGCGGCGCGAACGGCCTCATCGATATCGGCATCGGCAAGCACGATGAAGGGCGCCTTGCCGCCAAGCTCGAGCAGACAGCGCTTGAGATGACGCGCGGACGTTTCGGCGATCAGGCGGCCGACGCGGGTCGAGCCGGTGAAATTGATCCGGCGCACGGCCGGATGTGCGATCAAGACCTCGACGATGGCGGCGGCATCCTTCGGCGCATTAGTAACGACATTGACGACCCCGGCTGGAAATCCGGCTTCGCGCATGATTTCGCCGATCAGACAATGGGTCTTGGGGCAAAGCTCGGATGCCTTCAGAATGACCGTATTGCCGCAAGCAAGCGGCATGGCGATCGCGCGCACGCCGAGAATGATTGGCGCATTCCACGGCGCGATCCCAAGACAGACGCCGGCAGGCTGGCGAACCGCCATGGCGAGGCTCCCTGCCTCGCCGGACGGGATGATCTCGCCGGCAACCTGCGTTGTCATGGCTCCGGCTTCGCGCAGCATGTCGGCGGCGAGATCGCAATTGATCCGCGCCCAGAGCGCGGTCGCTCCGGTCTCGCCAACCATCGCCTCGACGAAGCCTGCCGTTCGGGCCGCCAGAATATCGGCGGCCTTGTTCAACAGCGCCCTTCGTTGATGGGGGCCTATTTCGGACCATGCGGGAAAGGCGGCCGCGGCGGCATTGGCAGCGCTGGTCGCGTCGGCCAGAGAGGCGGCCGGTGCGATCGTCGCGACATCGCCCGTCGCCGGATCGATGCATTCGAATGTCGACGCATCCGATGCGTCGAGCGCTTTGTCATTGATCAGCAGTTTCGCCACCAACATCGCGATCATCCGCTCTCTGGCAGGCCACGCTTGCCATCATCTGACTGGGAAGGGATGCACACGGATTCACGCGGCCGGGATGCAGCCTCGTCGAGCATATGTTTCGTGTGGAGACCTCCTCCCAAAGGCTCATGGGAAGAGATTACGTGGTTACCGAGAGCTTTGAATGTGATTTTCTGGGTTAATATTGCAATTATCTGGCAATCATGTCACGTTTTCGTCACCCCAAGCCAAGGAGAATGCATTGGTTTTCGACAGCGGCATCCATCTTCATGCCCGCGGTGAATGGCACGAGCCATCCCTGACGCACCGCACGATCCGCTTCCAAAAAGGTCTTTACGTCTCCTTCCACCATATCGTCCTGCTGCAGGCGGGCAGAGCCACATTTGTCCTTGACGCCGAAGATGAGAGAACCCTGCGGGGGCCGACCATTGCCTATATGCCGCCACAGGCGCGCGGCGAGCTGCATATGGCCGCCGGCGCGGCGAGCTTCCTCGTCGGCGCCTCGCCGCAGATCATGGTCGATGCGATTGGCAATCGAGCAGAATCCTACGCGCTCAGAATTTTCAGCGAGCGCCCCTGGTTCATGATCGAACGCAATATCAACGCCGTCAATGAGGTACAGCCGCTGGTCGCCGGCTTCGTTCGAGAACTCGGCGATCCCGCGCGCGCGTCCTGGATGGCGATTTCGGCCTATATGCGCCTGATCCTTCTGACGCTTTGGCGGGCCGGAGGAGCAGAGACATCGGAGCAGCGCGGGCGCGGTGGCAATGCGTCGATCCTGCAGCGATATCGGCAGCTGGTGGAAGCCTGGTTCCGGCAGCATCGGCCGATCACGGACTATGCGCGAGAACTCGGCGTCACGACCGATCGCCTGCACGCCATCTGCCAGGGCGCGCTCGGGCGCTCCCCTGTGCAATTGCTGCATGAGCGGGTGGTGCAGGAGGCAAAGTTGCGGCTGGAGCGCTCGGCCCGCACCGTGCAGGAAATCTCGGACGGGCTTGGCTTTCGCGACCCGACCTATTTCAGCCACTTCTTCAAACGGAAGACCGGCTTTTCGCCGGCGGCCTATCGTGAGGTTGCCCGTAGTAGCGAGGTCGCGGAAAGCACGCTTTCGTCGGGCTATGCCGATTGGCCGTAATTTCGAGCGGGCAGGCTTTGCGGCTCAAGCGTCGGTAGGCTTGGTTACTGCCAACATCAAGGCATCCAGCGCCACCGCACCTTCGCCGTCGGGATAGATCACGACAGGATTGAGGTCTATTTCCCGGATAGCCGGTTCGGCCAGCAGCAGCTGGCCGAGCGCAGCGATGATGCGGGCGGCGGCATTCACGTCGAGCGGCGGCGAGCCGCGGAAACCGCGCAGCAGAGGCGCATTCTTCAGCCGATGTAGCTCGCGGCTGATAGCGTCTTCAGGCAGATCGGGCGTCAGAATCCGAACATCCTTCAGGATTTCAGCCGTAACGCCGCCAAAGCCCGCCAGGATCACGGGTCCCCAGTCAGGGTCGTTGCGTGCTCCGATGATCAGCTCGATGCCGCGTTTGCACATGGCTTCGATCAGTACGCCGTCCAGGGTAAGGCCTGGGCGATGGCGCGCGATATCGGCATGCAGCTTGCTCCAGCCCTCCTGGAGGCTGGCTGCGTCCGACAATCCAATGACGACACCGCCGGCGTCGCTCTTGTGGCTGAGCTCGGGCGATTGCGCCTTCAGCACCACCGGATACCCAATCGCGCCGGCTGCGGTGAAAGCTTGTTCGAGGGTTGTTGCCAGGCGGCCTTCAGGAAACGGAATTCCAAGCGGCGCTAGCATTTGCTTGGCTTGATATTCGGGAATGACACCTCCCTGCCAGGGGAGGCCGGCAATCGCGAGCGGAGCGGAGGTGCAGGTGGCAATGTCACTCGCCGCGAACGCATCGATGCGCTTCAGCGCGCGGAAGGCCCGTTCTGTCGATGGGAAATAGACGATACCGAGCGCCCGCAACTGCGCAATATAGTTCGCCGGGATGGGGGCTCCCTCATCAAGCCCGGCGAAGATCAGCGGCTTTGTCGGCTTGCGCTCTCGCACGGCTTTCAGGATCGGCGGCAGTTTGATGGCTAGGGTGACGGGATCGGTCTGGATGATGCAAGCGACAATGCTGGCGAACCGGGTATCGTCGAAGAGGGCCGTGAGCGTTCTGTCGTAAAGGTCCGGCTCCACGAGACCCTGTGCCGTCAGATCCAGCGGATTGCTGACACCGACGAAGGGCGGCAGAACAGCGCGCAGCGCTGGCGCTGTCTCATCGTTAATTGGAGGAAGATCCAGTCCAAGCTCCTCACACAGGTCGAGCGTCAGCGCCTTGAACGCGCCGGATTCGCCAAGCACCGCGAGGCCTCCAGCCGGAGGCGCCAGGCATCGCAGAGCGATCTCGGCGATGTCACCAAGTTCCTCGAGCGTTTCGGCCAGGATAACGCCGGCATGGGCGACCTTGGCGCGCATGAGCTGATAATCGCCGGCCATGGCACCGGTGTGGGTCGCGGCGGATTCACGCGCCGCGCTGCTCCGGCCGGGATGAAGAAGGACGATCCGCTTTCCCCTCGCATATGCTTCGCGCGCCGCGGCAAGGAAACGGGCGGGCTTGCGGAATTGTTCGACGATCATCGCGATGACCCGCGTGGAGGCATCCTCCACCAGAAATTCCACATAGTCCTCGACGCCGCTTGCAGCTTCGTTGCCGGTGGAGACGGAATAGGAGAGGCCCAGATCACGGCTGGCGAAGGTCACGCCGAGGACGGCGGCCATGGCGCCGCTCTGCGAGACTATCGCGATACCCGGCCGATCGCCCAGTGCCTTTGAAGCGGTTTCGATAAAGGTCAGGGGGATGCGGTCAACATGGTTGACCATGCCGAGGCAGTTCGGCCCCTCGATCACCATTCCGACTTCCGCCGCCATGCGGGTGATCTCGCGTTGTTCGGCCACCCCTTCCTCACCGCCCTCGGCAAAGCCCGCCGAAAAGATCACCGCCGCGCCAACGCGGCGACGGGCAAGCGCCTCGATCGAGGAAAGCACGGCAGCGCGCGGAACGGCAAGAACCGCCGCATCCACCCCGTCCGGAAGGTCACTGATCGAGGCGAGGCAGGGCCGGTTGCCGATTTCGGTCCGTTTGGGGTTGATCAGATGAATGGCCCCGGCATAGCCGCTGCGATCGAGGTTGGAAAGTACCGAAGCGCCAAGCGCGCCGGGCTTGTCGGAGGCGCCGACGATCGCCACCGATCTCGGGCGCAGCAGCCGTTCCATGGAGCCGCTAGGAAGAGCCGATGGGTGTGCGCTGGTGATCTCGACCGTCATGTAAGGCTCTCCTCAGGCCTGATGCTTGGATTTGTCATAGGCACCCAGACCGGGCTTGTACGTCTTGTCGTCGATGAACTGCTTGATACCTTCCTTGCGTCCCTCGTTATCATAACTGTTGGCCGCTTCCTGGGCGCGGACGAGGTAATCCTCCGCATTGTCGTAAGTCATCTCCCGCACGCGCCGAATGACATCCTTGGTGGCTTTGAGCGCGACGGGGTTCTTTTGCAGCAGGATGTTGGCGACATCGGTTACCCGCGCTTTCAACTGTGCAAGCGGTAGGGACTCGTTGACGAAGCCCCATTCGGCCGCCTTCCTGCCGCCGATGTTTTCGCCGGTCAGCGCGTGATACATGGCGTTGCGGAAGGATGTAAGTTCGCTCGCCACCTTGGCGGCGCCACCGCCGGGCAGGATGCCCCAGTTGATTTCGCTCAGTCCGAATCTGGCTTCATCGGCGGCAAAGGCGAGGTCGCAGGCGAAAAGAGGTCCGTAACCGCCGCCGAAGCACCAGCCATTCACCATGGCGATGGTCGGTTTCTGATACCAGCGCAGCCGACGCCACCAGCCGTAGCTTTCGCGCTGCGCCTTTCGCGTACCCTGTAGACCGTAAGCCTCGGTCTCGCGGAAATATTCCTTGAGATCCATACCTGCTGACCAGGCCGTGCCCTCGCCGGAAAGAACCAGAACACCGACATCGGCCCGAAACTCGAGCCCATCCAGAACCTCCGTCATGCGCCGATTGAGCGTGGGGCTCATCGCGTTGCGTTTCTCCGGGCGATTGAAGCTGACCCAGGCGATGCCGGCTTCAACGGTAAAGGCGACGGTATCTTTTTCGGGATGCTCTGTTGTCATGATGGTGTCCTTCTTGCCGCCAGGGCCTGCACATCAAGGGGAGCGGGCCGCAAGGAGGTGACCCGCATCGAATGCGGTAAGCTGTACCGGGGCCGTTTGACGGCAGCGCGATCGAAATGAAATTCCTCTCATCTCCGCCGGCGGCAATGCGGTTAACGAGACGTGGAGCGCGCTGTAGCGTCGCTGATCAACGGATCGCGGCGCTGCTGCCGATATTCTTCAAAAGAAAATTCCTCCAATACCGGCATATGACCTCCTCGCCGATAATGTTATGTCTCATAGCATTGTTTGATTGTTATGTGCAATAGCATTATAGGCGAATTATGGATATCGACACCCGTGCATCAAGATTGAGCGACCCGCTTGACGCTTTGCTTGGCTATCAGCTGAGGAGGGCATCCAATGTGATGATGGCCGACCTGGGCTCAAGGCTTCAGGCCATTGAACTCAGGCCGGTCGAAGCTTCCATTCTGACACTGATCGATGCCAATCCCGGCTGTACCCAGAGCGATCTTGGACGTAGCCTCGGCATCCAGCGTGCCAACATGGTTCCCCTGATGGTCGGGCTGACCAAGGCCGGGCTTGTCGACCGGGCTCCGGTCGGCGGCCGATCGCGGGCTCTTCGCCTGACAAGGACCGGCTCGGCGAAACTGGAGACGGTGCACGCCATCATCGAGGCGCACGAGGCGCGGTTTCGGCGTCTTTTCGCGCCCGAGCTTAGGGAGGCAGCGTTGGAAGTCCTGCGAGGCATCCGGCAAGAAGGCGAAGGGGTCTCGCGCCAGTATGATCGGGAACCGCCGGCCGGTGCTTGATGGGGCTCGAGCCGCGACGGCTGGCCGTCGGGGCGCTGTACCAATTATCCTGCCGCGGCAAGCTCACGGCGATAGCCGACATCGATGACGATTCGTCCGCCGGAGGCCCTCGAAACGCAGGCGCACATGCGTGAATTTTCCTGCCGCTCGGCTTCGAAAAAGAAGACATCTCTATGGTCGATCACGCCATCTGTTTCCACGATCTTGACGGCACAGTGCCCATATTCTCCATCGGGAATCGAAAACCATGCCGACGCCCGCCTCCAGCCATACGTCTAACATCGATTGATCGGCCCGAACCCGAACAGGAGCACCGAGCTCCGCGACTTCGACATGGAAGGCGTGCTCTGCAAAGCGACCATTATCGCCGAAGACCTCGCAGCGCAGCCGGCTCATGGAGCGGCCACCTTTATGCTGAGCCTGGCGCGCCGCTTCCAGGAGGGCCGCGCGGGCCGCAGATATGGGCCTCGTCATCTGGTGGCAGGGCCGCGAATTCGGCATCGAGATCCGGTATTTCGCCGTCATCTTCAGCAAAAACCTGCAGCCGCTCGTCAAGCAGTGCGGCAAACTCGTCGAGAAAAGCCATCTGGTTGCGGATTTTCGCGGCATAGGCCAGCCGGAGCGTCTTCGCCCGTGAGGCGAGTACTTTTGCCATGCCGTAGATCGGGGTAATCCCGATACCGCCGGCAATCAGGGGTAGCGGGAGGCGTGCCAGGAAAGCTCGAAGCGGTTTTCGGGTTCGGTCAGTTCTATGTCGTCACCCGATGGCTTGGATCCAGGATTATTCGCCTCAAAAGCCGCGCACCGTCCTGTCGTCTCTGGTGATGACCAGGCGGCCAAGGAAGAGCTAAGGCTCGACTAGAGTCGGCGGAATTTTGGCCTCGCACGTCCGTGGTCGATCTCATGATTGGGCATGCTCATTGTATCGATTGCTCGCGCTTTTAGTCCCGCATGAACCCTAGCAGGACAGGGACTCGCCGTCCTTATCGTTCGCGGTACCCTCGAGAAGATATTGCGGCGCGTAGCTCGAGCGGCGGAATTCACGGCCTCAAAGCACGCTTAATTGCGCCCAAGATCGAGCATAAACGCAAGCATTTTATCGAATTACTCACCTTTGCCGTCAAGTTTCACATTGGACAATTGGAGCCAAGGAGGATTGTCGGCGTACATCTCGCGGATCAAACGCTTGATTTGCTCGATCCGGGCGTTGGGCTCATTGTGCCGATAGCTCATGATCACCGGGGAGGTCGCTCTTTCCTCCGCGATTGTCCGATAGCACACGTCATCTGGCCGCTGCCGTTGAGATGCAGCAGGGATGAGACAGACTCCGGCGCCGGCGGCGACCATGCCTAGCGCACCCTGGATGTCGCGAACCTCCTCGACCTTCGAGATCCCAATTCCGAACTCTGTAAACAGAGATAGAACTTCGTCGGCGAAACTCGGCCGCGGCGCAGAAGGATAAAGAATGACAGTTTCCTGCGAGAGCGAGGCAAGGTCAATTGGCTCTTCGGAAACAGACAAGGGGTGAAACTTGGGTATCGCCGCGACAAGGCGCTCTTCGCGAAGCGTAAGACGTTCGACCTCCCTATCGTTGAACCTGACCCTACCGAAGCCGAGATCAATACGTCGCTCCTTCAAAGCGCTGACCTGCTCCGTCGACATCATCTCCCGAATTTCGATATCAAGATCGGGCCAGACCTGCCTCATACGCCGAACCAGATCAGGAATGCCGCCGTAAAGCGTTGAGCCCACGCATCCGATAACAAACCGCTCGCGTTTCGAGCTGCCGATCTTGCGGGTCTGATCAATAATATGCTCAGTCCGTACGAGGATATGGCGAGCCTGCTCATAGAGAAACCGCCCGGCCTCCGTCAGCGCGATCGGACGTTGATTGCGATCGATCAGTTGTACGCCCAGTTCTTCCTCAAGCTGCTGAATTTGTCGGCTAAGCGGCGGTTGGGCTATATGGAGCAGATCGGCAGCTCGTGAGAAGTTCCGCTCACGCGCCACCGTTACGAAATATCTAAGTTGGCGAAGATCCATCCGCTGGCCTCCCGATGCATCTTTTGGGACTATCGCTGGCGATCGCCAGGCCGTCCAGCCGGATTGCATCGGCCGTTACCGGCATAAAAAATCACAAACCGCCGCATTGAAAGCGTCTGGACTCTCCACGTTTAAAATATGTCGGCCTGGTAGGCAAAGATGACGGCCGTCGCACACCCCCTTTGCTATCGCTTCCAGATCGTTCGGCGGACATACACTATCATCGGCACCGGACAGAGTGAGGATCGGGTTCGAGATCGAGCCAATATCCTCTCGGAGGTCTGCATCCCGCAACGCTTCGCAGCAGCCGAGATAGCCTTCCTTGGAGGTCCTCGAAAAGCTATCAAGTACCCTCGCGGTTGCGTCGGGGTGGGAGGCGCGAAACTCCGGCGTGAACCAGCGCTCGGCCGTGGCGGGCACCAAAGCCTCCAAGCCGCTGGCCCTGACGTCATCGATCCTCGCTGTCCAACCTTCGGCACTCCCGATCTTGGCCGCCGTTGCGCAAAGTATTATTTTCTCAAATCGAGCCCGATGATGGATCCCGAGCCACTGTCCCGTCAGGCCACCGATGGAGAGACCACAGAAGTGGGCACGCGGGATACCGAGAGCGTCCATTAGCGAGATCACATCACCGCCGAGGTCGGCAAGCGTATAGGGCCGAGGGGGTGCGGATGACAACCCGTGCCCCCGGCGGTCATAGCGCAGAATCCTGAAACTGTCAGCGAGTTCGCGAATTTGGCGATCCCACATGCGCAGGTCCGTGCCAAGCGAGTTGCAAAATATAAGCCAGGCCTTGTCGGAGGTCTCGCTAGTAGTACCGTCAACTCGATAATGCAGGCGATGCGTTGGTAGGTCTAGGAATGACATTAGATCAACGTAACGCCCACTGAAACGCACTAAGCGGAGCGTTGTCTATTGTGTCATTCACACCAAAGTCGCACATTGTCTCCTCCCGAGTTGCTACGCATTCAAGAACACGAGGTCAGCCGAGGTCGCCTCCCGCGACCGGCAGTATGCTTCCAGTAATGTATGAGGCCTCGTCGGAAGCCAGAAATAGGATTGGCGCGGCCTGCTCGGCGATGCTGCCATAACGCTTCATGAAGCTTGATTGCCTTACCTGCGCGACGACCTCGCCCATCCAGGCCTTTTCCTCGCCGGTGTCGCCTTCAGCGTTCCGAGGGATAGCCCGTGCGGGAGCTTCCGTACCGCCGGGCGCGGTCGCCACGACACGGATGTTCCGTTCAGCCAGCTCCATGGCTAGCGACTGGGTGATGGCATTGATGCCGCCCTTGGCCGCCGAGTAGGGCACGCGATGAATCCCCCGGGTGGCATTCGATGATACGTTGACAATAGTGCCGCCGCCGCGCGCCAGCAGATGCGGGATCACCGCGTGGCATCCGTAGAGCGTCGGCATCAAGGATCGACGTATTTCCGCGTCGATCTGCGTCGGCTGGAATGCTTCGTAGGGACGCATTCGGATCGCTCCGCCGACGTTGTTAATCAATACATCGATGCCGCCGAAGGTTTCTACGGCAAAACGCATCGCAGCCGATGCGCCTTCGTAGGTCTCCAGATCGGCCATGAACGACGCCGCGTGCGTGCCTGCCTCGCGCGCCACTTCCCCGACAAGATCGGCGCGATCCACCAGCACGACGCGAGCACCTTCTTCGGCGGCGCGTATGGCCACGGCACGCCCAATGCCTTGCGCCGCGCCCGTCACAACGAGTACCTTGCGAGCAAAGCGGTCTCGATAGGTGGTCATCGCTATGCCGCCTCTTTCCCAACCGCATTGGGCGTGAACTTCTCGTAGTAGAAGCTGCTAGGGCTGACACCATTGTCATTAAAGTGCTTGCGCACCGCATCGACCATGGGCGGCGGGCCGCAAAGGTAGACGTCGACATCACCGCCGTGCAGGACTTCCGCGGGCATATGCTGCGTTATCCAACCTTTGCGCGGGTGGCTGGACGTGTTTTCGGCGACGACGGTGCTGAAGCTGAAATTCGGCAGGCGATCGGCATAAGCCTCTATCACGTCGACGAGAACGAGATCGAGATCTCGCGTCACCCCATAGATCATATGGATCGACTGGTCAGAGCCGGCGCGAGCGAGCGTTTCAAGCATCGAGAGGAAGGGCGCGAGCCCTGTCCCGCCAGCAAGAAACAACAGGGGACGTTTCACTTCACGCAGATAGAAACTTCCCAGCGGGCCCGTCAGGTCAAGCTTGTCGCCAGGCTTCGCGCCGGCGAGCCAGCCGCTCATCGCACCGTTGGGAATCCGCTTGATGAGAAAGGCGACGCGCTGATCACCCGGAGCCGAGGAGAAGGAGTAGGAGCGGTTCTGACCATAGCCGGGAACGTCGATATTGACGTATTGGCCGGGCAGGAAGGCCGGTAAGGATGCCGCATCCACTCGCAGTTCAAGGACAATCGCAGCATCTAGGTGCGGCGTCACGGCGGTAACGGTGGCCGCGAACTTCTGATGGCCGGTCTTGCAGGCAAGCGAGGTCGCGGGCACTGAAAGAACGCAATCCGATGTCGGTCTCATCTGGCAGGTGAGCACCAGACCGCTTTCCGCCTCGTCCGCGGTCAGGGCGTCGTCGATAAAATCATCACCGAGGTCGTAGCTGCCGCTTTCAGCGCGGCACTTGCACGTGCCGCACACGCCGTCGGAGCAATCCATCGGGAGGTTGATCTTGGCGCGATAGGCAGCGTCGAGAACCTTCTCGCCGCTATTGCATCCGATGAAACGGGTAACGCCGTCCTCGAAGTTCAAAGCGATGTTGTAGCTGGTCATGGAAGCCTCCTCATGCGTTCCAATGCCGTCAGGAGATGCCTGTCAGATGTGATAGACGTCGATGACCTGGCGAATGTAGTCATTCTTCAGCACGATCTTCTTGTTTGAGATCAGCAGTTGATCGCCGCTCCTGCGCAAGGTGACAAACATGGTTCCGAAGAACTGGTCCGTCACCTTGTAGCGGTGATTGAGCGTGTGGAAGTTGCAGCGAATGTCGACCTCCGCTTCGCGGCGAGCCAATACCTCGACATTGGTGACGTTGTGGCTGGTGCGTGGTTCAGGCGTCGATGCACCGGAGCGCTCGGTCTTGATACGGAACACCCGGTCTTCCAGCCCGTCCCGGCTTGGATAGAAAATCAGCGATATCTGGCTATCCGGGTCCTCGGTCAGTTGATCGTCATCATCCCAGGCCGGCATCCAGTATTCGACATCCGGTGCATAGCAGGTCAACCATTCATCCCATTCGCGATCATCGAGCAGTCGCGCCTCGCGATAGAGGAAGGCGCGGATCTCGTCATAGGAAATGCTCATGAGAGGACTCCTTCCTTCTCGGCCGCGAGCGCCTCGCGCATCACCTTCGCCCAATATTCATGCTGGCGGACGAACAGTCCCTCGTCCTCGCTGCGTTCCCCTGACAGCAGCGGCTCCAGGCCCATCCGCCTGGCATTCTCGTCCGGGCCGTCGATCCAGAGGGGCGCCCCGCGCGACAGATCATTCCATAGTGCCGTCGTTCCGGCGTAACCGGCCTGGCAGGCTCGGAATTCCTCCAGGTCATCTGCGGTACCCATGCCCGATACATTGAAGAAGTCTTCATATTGCCGGATACGAAGCGTGCGATCCGCCTCGCTTTCGCCCTTCGGCGCAAAGCAGAAGATGCTGATCTCTGTCTTGTCGACGCTGATGGGGCGGGTCACGCGGATCTGGGTGCTGAACTGGTCCATCAGGAACATATTCGGATAAAGGCAGAGATTGCGGGTCTGGTTGATGATGAAATCCGCCTTGTCGGCGCCCATGCGGGTTTCGATCTCGTCGCGACGGTTATAGACCGGCCTGACCTCCGGGTTCATCGCCCGGGTCCACAACAGGATATGGCCGTTCTCGAAACCGTAGACGCCGGCGATGGACTTGCTCCAGCCATTGGCATCGACGGCCTTCGTGCCCTCCTCGTTGCGCCGTCCCATGGTGGCGGCGTAGTTCCAGTGGACGGAGCTGACGTGATAGCCGTCGCAACCGTTCTCCATCTGCAGCTTCCAGTTTCCGTCATAGATGTAGGACGAGTTGCCACGCAGGACTTCCAGGCCCTCGGGCGCCTGATCCACGACCTGGTCGATGATGACCTTGGCTGCGCCGAGATAATGCTCCAGTGAGGCAACGTCTCCGTTCAAGCTGCCGAAGAGGAAGCCGCGATAGCTCTGGAAACGCGGAACCCGCTTGAGATCGTGCGAGCCATCCTTTGCGAATTGCTCGGGATATTGCGTCGTCTTCTCGTCCTTGACCTTCAGCAGCTTGCCGGTGTTGGAGAAGGTCCAGCCGTGGAAGGGGCAGGTGAAGCTGCCCTTGTTGCCATGCTTGCGGCGGCAGAGCATGGCGCCGCGATGAGCACAGGCATTGATGACGGCATGCAGCTCTCCAGTCTTGTCGCGAGTGATGACCACGGGCTGGCGGCCGATATAGGTGGTGTAATAGTCGTTGTTATCTGGAATCTGGCTTTCATGCGCCAGGTAGACCCAATTGCTCTCGAAGATATGCTTCATCTCCAGCTCGAACAGGTCTTCATTAGTGAAGATGTCGCGGCGGCAGCGGAATATTCCCGCCTCCTTGTCATCCTGCACCGCGGTTGCAAGCAGATGATCGAGATCTCGGGCCTTATCGATGATCGCAGACATGGTTTTTCTCCCGCTCGCGGCGCCTCGGCGCGGCACTAGCAACAATGTCGATGATGAAGAGAGGGGCGGTGGCCGTCCCGGCCACCGCGTCATGCGGTTAGGCTGCCGCGCGCTTGCGCTGCTCGTTGATCTGGTTGTCGACGCCGTTGACGAGGGCTGTCAGATGGAAGTCGAACTTGATTTCGGCATAGGGGCCACTGAGATTATTGGCCTTGATACCGGCCTCGTCGGTGCGTTCGGTGACCTCGGGCACGAGGCCGTCCCTGGTCGCATAGGCAAAGTCGTCATTGACGAGCGGATCGCCGGCGATGTTGATCTGGGTCGTCAGCTTGCGATGGTCGTCGGCGCTGATGAAGAAGTGGATATGAGCTGGGCGCTGGCCGTGGCGGCCGAGTGCCGACAGCAGCTTTTCGGTGGGGCTGCCCGGCGGCACGCCATAGCCATGCGGCACGATGCTCTGGAACTTGTAACAGCCGTTGACGTCGGCGATGATCGTGCGACGCATGTTGAACGGGGCCTGCTTTCCCGTGGGGTCGAAATGCGAATAGAAGCCACGGGTATCACAGTGCCATACCTCGACGCTTGCGCCGGGTAGCGGCTTGCCATCGGCGCCATGGACGGTGCCGTGCATGATGAGCGCGTGGCCGTTGGCATCGGTGCCGTCGTCAAGGCGGGCAAAGCCGTGCGCGACCGGCGCGCCGGCCACATAGAGCGGCCCTTCGATCGTGCGCGGCGTCTCGTTCTTGATGCCGAGCGCGTCGTCGATGGCATCGAGGCGTTCGTCGAGAAAATGGTCCAGCCCGAGGCCGGGCGAGATGAGGCCGGCCTGGCCGGCCGCGCCGAGTTCGTTCAGCCAGGCGATCGCCGTCCAGTATTCGTCGGGTGTGATGTCGAGGTCGTCAATCGCCCTGAACAGATCCGACACCAGCCGGTGGATGACCTGCTTGACGCGCGGATTGCCGCCATCATTGGTCAGGCCGCTGAGCACCTTCAGGAAATCCTGTACGTCAGGCCTGTCAAAAATCCTCACACTCATGTCGTACTCCTCCTCTTTTCCGATCGTTGCGATAGCCGCTTCGAAGACCCTGCGAGCGGCAAGGCCCTCTTGCGGGTCGTCGCCTCAGGTGTCGTCGTCGCGGATCGACGACGGATGCCGCAAAAGCGGCGTGACTTTGATGGTCATGAACTTGAACAGCGGCAATCCACTCAGGATCGCATGCAGCTCTTCATTGTCCTTCACATCGAAAATACTGTGGTTCGCGTATTCGCCGGCAATGCGCCAAATATGCCGCCATTTGCCGCTGCGCTGCAGTTCCTGAGAATAGGCCTTCTCTCTAGCGATAATCTCACCCGCGTCGGTCTGCGGGAGATCCCAGGGGATGTTAACGTCCATTCGCACGAGAAAAAGCATGACCCCTATCCTTTACATAGCGACGCTGACGGTCTTGCGCGGCCCATCGCGCAGGAAGAATTTCACGCGCTCATCGTCGAGCGCGATGCCGAGGCCTGGCCCATTTGGAACGGCGAGCTCGAATTCGCCATAGTCTAGCGGCGTCGCGAGAATTTCCTCGGTCAGCAGCAGCGGCCCGAAGAGTTCCGTTCCCCATTGCAGATTGGCGAAAGTGGAAAAGACGTGAGCGGAAGCGGCGGTCCCAACGACGCCCTCGAGCATGGTGCCACCATAGAGTTCGATGCCGGCTGCATCGGCGATGGACGCGACGCGCTGCGCATTGAAGAGGCCGCCGCTTTGCTCGATCTTGATGGCGAAGACATCCACGCCGTTGGTCTTCGCGAGCTCGAAAGCGGTTTCTGGACCCTGTAGGGATTCATCGGCCATCAGGGCGATGGAAAAGCGGCGCACGAGCCGCGTCAATGCCGCCGCGGAAGCGACTGGCTGTTCGACCAGCTGGCAGCCCGCATCAGCAAGCGCGGCCATGCCGTAGGCCGCTTCGGTTTCGCTCCAGGCCATGTTGACGTCGACGCGAACCGCACCGCGGTCCCCAAGCGCGCGCTTGATCGCCGCGACATGCGCGATGTCTTCGCTGAGCGTCCTGGCGCCGATCTTCAGCTTGAAAATCCTGTGGCGGCGAAGGTCGAGCATCTTCTCGGCCTCGGCTATGTCGGTGGCCGTATCGCCGGAGGCGAGTGTCCATGCGACTGGCAACCGGTCGCGTACGCGTCCTCCCAGGAGTTCGCTGACCGGCAAGCCGAGACGCTTGCCGTGCGCATCCAGCAGTGCCGTTTCGACGGCGCATTTGGCGAAGCGGTTTTCCTTGATCCTTTTACCGACGCGCGCCATCAGGAGCTGTATACGGGTGGCGTCCTGGCCCATCAGAGCCGGCTGAAAATAGGTATCGATCGCGAGTTTCATACCCTCCGGGCTTTCCCCGCCGTAGGAGAGCCCGCCGATCGTCGTTCCCTCGCCAATGCCAACGATGCCGTCGCTGCAATGGATTTTGACCAGCATCAGGCTCTGACCATGCATCGTCGTGACGGAGAGCCTGTGCGGCCGGATGGTCGGCAGGTCGATCAGCAAGGTTTCCACCCCGTCGATGACCGGGGCTATGGGTGCGTTCTGAGCAATGGGTGCGAAAACCGTGTTCATGACGCAAATGTGCGCCGCGGCCGAAGGATCGTCCAACACTGAATAGGTTTATTATAATACCCTGTAGGTATAATGTGCTTCAACCTGACCGGAATGCAGGCTTTCCGCACTACACAACACCAGACGAGTTTAAAAATAAGCGGTGAGTAGGAGGCGTCGAAAGGGACTTCGTCAACTCCGCTCCTCGTCGGCCGACGAGCACCCAAGCGATCCGGTATCAGTTATCGATAATCGCTACCGCGCGGCACCAGCCGGCGGATGCTCGCTCGATCTTGACGGGGAAGCAGCTGATCGTGAAGCCGGCCGAGGGGAGTTCCTCCAGATTGTGCAGCTTTTCGATATGGCAATAGCCGGTGTGCCGGCCGGCCTTGTGGCCTTCCCAGATCAGCGATGCATCCCCGGTCTCGATATATTTTTTTGCGGTATGCACGAACGGAGCATCCCAGCTCCAGCCGTCCGTGCCGGTGACGCGGACGCCCCGGTCCAGAAGGTACATGGTCGCTTCATAGCCCATGCCGCAGCCGCTTGCGACATAGTCCGGCTGGCCGAACTTGATGCCAGCGGATGTGTTGACGACGACGATTTCCAGGGGCTTCAGCACGTGGCCGATACGCTTCAGCTCGGCTTCGACGTCGGCCGCCGTGGCGACATAACCGTCGGGAAAATGGCGGAAGTCGAGCTTCACCGCCGGCTGGTAGCACCATTCGAGCGGCACCTCGTCGATACGCCAGGCCGGTTCGCCATGGTTCATCGTCGGATGGTAATGCCACGGCGCGTCAAGATGCGTGCCGTTGTGGGTCGAAAGCACCACTTTTTCAACCGCCCAGCCTGCTCCTTCGGGCAGGTCCTCGGCCTTCAACCCTGGAAAGAAGGACAGGATCTGGTCGAGGCTTTGGACGTGGTCGATATAGCTCACGGACGGAATCTGGATCGGCGGGTCGGCCGGGATGTCGTTGGCAATCGGGACTGAAAGGTCGATGATACGGTGCGCCATTGTTTCCTCCCAAGGCGATGCGTTCGCGCAATATGGCGTCAGGCGAATTGCCGGACGACCTTGTTCTTCAAGATGCCGATCTTCTCGATCTCCAACTCGACGATGTCGCCGTCCTCCAGGAAGTGGCCGGTTTCCAGGCCGCATCCGTTGCCGATCGTGCCCGAGCCGATAAATTCGCCAGCATGGACGGTTTCGTCCTGCGACATATGCGCCAGGATCTGCTCGAAGCTGAAGAGCATGCCAGCCGTCGTGCTTTCGCAACGGACCTCGCCGTTCACTCGGACGGCAGCCTTCAGCGAATAGGGATCGGGTATCTCGTCCCGGGTCACGATCCAAGGACCGAGAACGTTGGCGCCGTCGAAGCTTTTGCCCTTGGCCGGGCCGAGCCATCCCGGCATTTCCTTGCCCTGCTGGTCGCGCGCCGAAAAGTCGTTGAAGATCGTGTAACCGAAGATGTGGTCTCGGGCGTCTTCGACGCTGATATTGGCGGCGGTCTTGCCCACGACGATGCCGTATTCGAGCTCGTAGTCCATCACCCTGGAATAACGGGGCCATGCCACCGTGGCGCCGGGGCCGCCCACGATCAGCCGGTTTGTGATGTAGTAGATCGGCAATTGACGATAGATATCCGCAAGCGGCGCAAGCGGTTCGGCGTCTATGGCCGCAATGGCCTCGCTGTCGCCCGCGGCCATCAGCCGCCGCATGCCTCGGCCCGACTGCCGTATATGGGTTTCGTAGCTCATGCCGTCGCGCATCTGACGCGGTTCGGGAAGCGGCGCCAGCAATTCGGCCGAACCGACCGGCAGCCCGAGCGCGGCGTTGTCGCCGTGTTCGGCAAACAGGCGCCGGGCTTCCTCAAGCGCGCCATCGCCGCCGTCGATCAGCGCCAGCATCGAAGAAAAGCTTCGCGCATTGTCACTGTGAAGCTCGGCCGCGTGTGTCAAGTCGAATAGGCGCGTATCGCCTTCATGCACGATTCCGACACGTGGGGAACCGTCCGCGTTTCGAAAAGTCGCCAGTTTCATCAGTCTCCTCCGACTTGCGATCATATATATTTTGTGACTATATCGATATTTGATATCATCCCGATTGGGAAGCGGGATTTTGGGAGGAATTTAAATGACGGTTTTCGCGAGGGCCGCGTTCGGAGCGGCACTGGTACTTGCTGCGTGGGCGGACAATGCTACGGCGCAGACGAAGGTCAATATCGGCTGCACGGCGACGACGGATTGCGCATCCGCCGCGGTGGCGCTGCAGGAGGGCATCTTCAAGAAGAACGGTCTGGACGTCAGTCTGACGCTGATAGGGCTGAATTCCAACATTCCCGCGGCCCTGCTCTCGGACTCGATCCAGATCGGGGGGCCGACGCCGTCCGTCTTCTTGCAGGCCATCGATGGCGGGCTCGATCTCGTCGCGGTGGCGGGAGCCAGTTCCACCGCCAACAGTACCTATGACTCGGCAGGGGTGATCGCCGCGCCGGCAAGCGGGATCAGGGGCCCGAAGGATTTCGTTGGCAAGAAGGTGGGCGCACCCGGTATAGGGGCCTTCCTCCAGGTCCTTTTCTCCAAGTGGCTGATCGATAACGGCGTCGATCCCAAACAGGTGAATTTCGTCGAGGTCACCTTTCCGACGATGAGCGATGCACTGAAATCCGGAGCCGTGGATGCCGTGGTCGGGGCCGAGCCGTTCATGTCGCGCATTCTGGCGAGCGGCACAGGCAAGATCGCGGGCTATTTCCTCGAAAAGCTGCCGGAGCGCCGACCGCAGATCCTTTATGCGTCCACTCGTGTCTGGGCGGATGCGAATCCGGATGCCTTGAAGGCGTTCCGGGCCTCCATCCAGGAAGGCGCGAAGATCGTCAACGAGTATCCCGACAAGGGCCGGAAAGCCATCGCCAATTTCACGAAGATTTCGATGGACGTGCTTTCGAAGATGAAGCTTTCTGTTGCGGATCCAGGGATCGATCAGGAACAACTTGATTGGTGGGTCAGCACCATGAGCGAGCAGAATATGCTGCAGGGAAAGCCGGATACGGCGACACTTATCCAGAAATGATCGAAGCTAAAATCAATCCACTGTTCGGGGAGGCTGCGACGGCCTCCGATACCTTGAGCGAGCGCGCCGCGGCGGTTGTCGAGCAGGATATTCTGTCGGGCATCTGGCCGCCCGGGGAACGCCTCGGTATTCAGGCCCTCTCCGAGCGTTACGGCATCGGTGCCACGCCGCTCAGGGAAGGTCTGTCTCGTCTTGTCTCAAGAGGATTGATTTCGGCCGTCGGCCAAAAAGGTTTCCGGGTCGCCGGTGTTTCGAAAGCCGATCTTGCCGACATCACGCTCGTGCGAACCCTGACTGAGCTGGAAGCCCTGCGGCTTTCAATGCAGCAGGGAGGCGATGAATGGGAGGCGGGCATCCTGTCGGCTCTCCACCGTCTTGTCCGGTCCGTCGAACGCGATCCTGAGACGATGCGGGAAGGAACTCCGGAGTTCGACCGCCTGCACAAGGCCTTCCATCGGGCGTTGCTCGAAGCCTGCGGCTCGGAGCGCCTGCTGCGAATACACGATGATCTGTATTACCAGGCTTATCGCTACCGACGGGTGATGATGAGTCGCCTTGCGCCGCATCACGATGCTTTCCTGGAAGCCCACAAGGCGCTTGCCGATGTC
Organism: Rhizobium sp. ERR 1071; assembly: GCF_007828675.1. Classification (NCBI taxonomy): domain Bacteria; kingdom Pseudomonadati; phylum Pseudomonadota; class Alphaproteobacteria; order Hyphomicrobiales; family Rhizobiaceae; genus Rhizobium; species Rhizobium sp. ERR 1071. Next base: position 66,740 of record NZ_VITM01000015.1, read on the forward strand.
GTTCTGGCGCGGCGGTTCGACAAGGCCGAGGCCGAGCTCGCCAGCCATCTCGCCCAGACCCTCGATGTCGTCTACGGCCGAACAGAAACATAAGGGGAAACATGAACATGGCCGTGACAGCCAATCCAACGGCGATAAGCAGGGATGCCGCGCAGTCGGTGATAAGCTTCGACGGGGTTAGCCTTGCCTATGGCGGCCGGGTCATCATCTCCGGATTGAGCTTCGACGTCCGCCGCGGCGAAATCGTCTGCATCATCGGGCCTTCGGGCTGCGGCAAGACCACGGCGCTTCGCATGGCCGGGGGCCTCGTGCGTCCGAGCGCCGGCACGGTGAGGCTGCTCGGCGCCCCGCTGACCGCCCCACGGCAGGACGTGGCGATCGTCTTTCAAGACTACGCCAAGGCGCTACTCCCTTGGCGCACGGCGGCCGCGAATATCTCGCTGGCGCTTGAGGCGGCCGGCGTACCGCGTGGCGAGCGGCAGGCCCGCATCGGGCCACTTCTCACCAAGGTTGGGCTTGCGGGACACGAAGATAAATATCCTGGGGAGATGTCGGGTGGCATGCAGCAGCGCATTCAGATTGCCCGCTGTCTGGCCCAGGAGCCGGCCGTGTTGCTGATGGACGAACCGTTCGGAGCTCTCGACGCCATGACCCGACAGGGCCTGCAGGACGAGATGCTCTCGCTGGTGGCGGAAACAGGGACGACCGTCTTCTTCGTGACCCATGACCTGGAGGAGGCGGTCTATCTCGGCGACCGGGTCATTGGCCTCATGCCTAATCCCGGCCGCATCGGCATCGACCAGCCGGTAGATCTGCCCCGCCCGCGCAATCAACTCGAGACCCGCGAAATGCCCGAATTCCTGCGGCTTCGGCGCGCGCTGTTCGATTTCATTGAGAAGGCTGAACCATGAGCGCTAGCCGATGGAAAGGTTTCGTTGTGCCGGGAGCGCTGCTGATTGCGGCGGAAATCGCCATGCGGACCCGTGAATCGGATTCTCTGTCGCTTGCTGCACCGAGCGACATCGCTGCTGCTCTAGTCCGGATTCTGGTTGACGGATCACTGCTGGCTGCAACGCGTGATACGCTGGTGACCGCAGGTGTCGGCCTGTTTCTCGGCGGAGTGATCGGTTTGATACTCGGCATGCTGTTTGGTCTGGTCGAGACGGTGGATCGTCTGATGGAGGTGACTGTGGAAGCGGTACGCCCGATTCCGTCGGTCGCGGTTCTGCCGATCGCCATGCTGCTATTTGGTTTCGGTTATCGCATGGAGATCGCCATTGTCGCCTTCTCCTGCCTTTGGCCGATCATGATCCTGACTCGCTCGGCAATGAGTGGCATCGAGCCGCGACTGATGGAAGTCGCGCGAGCACTTAGGCTGTCGACCTGGAGCCAGATGCGAAAGATCGTGCTGCCCGCAGCGCTGCCGCGCATCATGGTCGCATTTCGTTTGGCGGCGGCGATTGCGCTTGTCGTGTCCGTCACAGTCGAAATCGCCGTCAATCCAATCGGACTGGGCTACGGCATCCTGATCGCGCAGCAGGCCCTGCAGCCAGCCATTATGCTCGCATATCTGGTCTGGATCGGTATCGTGGGATGGGGGCTGAACGGTCTGTTGTCGCTGGTGCAGAACAAATTTTTTGGCCGCATCGGACGAGTGGAGACCATTACATGAAGGCCTGGCGCGTGCTCTGGCTCGGATTGAGCTTTCTGATCGCCGTTCTCCTCGTCTGGGCATGGCAGATGCTGGCGGAATATAAACTGGTCAGCCCCGTTTTCCTGCCCGGGCCGGATCGCGCCTGGGGCGCTTTGATGAAAGGCTTCATGACCGGCGATCTCGGGAGAAAGCTGCTCTCGACAGTGGGGCGGATGTTCTGGGGATGGCTGATCGCCTCCTTACTCGGCATTATTCTAGGCGCCGCCATCGGCACCTCTCCGCGCCTGCGCGCCTATCTTTCGCCGATGCTGGAGTTCCTTCGCCCGCTGCCGGCCTCCGCGACGATTCCCGTGGCCATCGCGATACTCGGCCTGTCGGACGGCATGGTGCTTGCCGTGATCGCCTTCGGCGCGCTTTGGCCGGTGCTCCTTGCCACCGTGCATGGTTTTTCGGGGGTTGAACCGCGCCTCTATGAGGTCGGGCGAGCGCTAAAACTTTCGCGAGTGGCCGTGATCGGCAAGATTGCATTGCCATCGGCGAGCCCGGATATTCTCGCTGGTATGCGCCTCGGGCTCACGGTGGCTCTCATCCTGTCAATCGTATGTGAGATGATTGCAGGTCGGGATGGACTCGGTAACTGGATTCTGCTCGCCGCACGCTCGTTTCGTGCCCCGGACCTCTATGCTGGCGTGATCCTGCTCGGTGTGCTGGGATATCTGACCGCGGTTGCGATTGGACTTGTCGAGGCCCGATTGCTTGACTGGCGACGGCGCACGAAATAACTCCAAGCAACAGACGTTGAATCTGCTCACGCGCGGCCACGACGGCACTGCTTTTGCAACCTCCGGCGAGCAACCTATCGCTACGGTTCGGAGGTTGGTCAACGGCGCTGTGTCGCAACGCCAGGCCTATTCGGACCCACAGCTAAAGCGGCGCTGGCAGACTTGGAGCGCTTCGACATCATCAAGGAAATAACGGGTCGCAAGCGCGGGAGAGTCTTCAGCTATGGCCCGTACCTCGCAATTCTGAGTGAGGGCACCGATCCGTCGTCCCCGGTCGCGTGAAAAAACAGAATATTTATAGGTCGCTGGGTCGAATCCGTTCAGCTGCAAACAGTACCGGAGATTGCGATTGCTTCTGGCCCAAATCTATTAAGCTGATGCATGACCTGAGATTGATGCGCGGGCGCGACTGGTACCTAAATTTATGACGCCACAAGCCACATATACGCTGCCGCCGTCCAGGAGAAGCCAAGGCCGCCGCAGCCTTCACCAGTGACAGGGTCGAAATATTCAGCAAAACCCTCCGCCTCGATCGCCGAGATGGTCGACTTGCGCAGCTTCTCGGCATCATCTACGCGGCCATTGCGCTTCAGGCCGTCGATCAGCAGCCAGTTGATGATCGCCCAGGCCGGGCCGCGCCAGTACCGTTTCGGCTCCCAGCTGTCGATGCCGGGCTTTACTGTCGGGAAGGCGACTTTCATCCCCTTGGACCAAGCCTTCATTTCATCGGCGAGAGCGCCGACGACTGCCTTGTCGAGATCGAGCGACAGAAGCGGGATGAAGCCCGCCTGTGTCGGCGCCACGATATCCTGGCCAGAAACGAGATCGCGGGATACGAAACGCGACAGATCGGGTCGCCACTGGGCGAGGATCGCGTTACGAGTTTTTTCATTGAGCGCGGCGATCTCGGACGCGTCTTCCATGCGGCCAAATTCGTGGGCGAGTGCAGCAAGGTCTTCGCCGGCCTTGAGCAGGATCGCGGTGGTCTGGATCTCGGCGACCTTGAAAGGTGCCTTCGCCCACTGTCTAGCTGGCTCCCAGGCGCAGGCGGCATAGGTATCAACCAGGTGGATGAAGCGCTGATAGTCCTCGTTGCGGGGACGCATCAAAGCGTTCACGTGGCCGGTATCCTTGCGCACGACCGGCGTGTCGGTGGTGGTGGGAACGCGGGCGAGCGCGACGTCCCATGCGGGAGAATTGTCGCTGCCACTTTCCCAGGGATGGAGCAGGGCAACGAGGCCTGTTCCTTGCGGGTCGCGGGCCGCATACCACCAGCGCTGCCATTTCAGGGCCGCCTCGTAGAGCGGCAGGGTGCGGGTCTTGTCACCGGTGGCTTGGTGCAGCTTGCGCAGCGCGATGGCGAAAACCGGCGGCTGGGTGATGCCGGAGGTGGGGATCGTGTGGTGGGTGCGCCAGACGTTCGGGCCTGGAAAATAGGTATCGCTCGCCTGGTGGAAGACGATATGCGGGATCATGCCGTCCGCCCACTGGCCCTCGACCAGCCGCTCCAGTTCGCGATAGGCGCGGTCCGTATCGTAGAGCGCGAAGCCCATGGCGACGAAGGCGGAATCCCAGTTCCATTGGAAGGGATAGAGCCGGTCCGTCGGCACCGTATAGCCGCCGCGGTCATTGGCGACGAGAATGCGCTTGGCTTGATCGATATGCAGGTTCATGTGGGTACTCCGGTATTGGGGAGGGACGCCCCTAGGCCGTCACGGGCGGAAAGGATTGGCCGCTTTCGGCGGAAAGCCAGGTGATGCGCTTGCGATCGAGCTTCAGGCCGATCGTATCGCCGCTCCTGACGGTTTCGGAGGCAGGCAGGATGACGCGGACGGGCTGATCGTGGATCGAGCCGGTCAGGAGCAGGTGCGAGCCCATCGGTTCGGCGACCCGCACTTTCATTTCAAGGCCCTCGGGCAGGCCCGCGAGCTCGACCGCCTCGCCGCGCAGGCCGAGGATGATCTCCTTGCCGGCTTCCCGCGGTGTATTCAGTTGCTCGATCCCGGCAGCGACCTGGCCGTTCAGGACGGGGACCTTGATGAAGTTCATCGGCGGATTGCCGATGAACCCGCCGACGAAGCGCGTTGCGGGATGATTGTAAACATCGACCGGCGAGCCGACCTGCTCTACGATCCCTCCGTGCATGACGGCGATGCGATCGGAAAGGCCCATCGCCTCCGTCTGGTCGTGCGTGACGTAGATCGTCGTCGTGCCGGCCGACTGCAGCACCGTCTTGAGTTCGGTGCGCATTTCGAGGCGAAGCAGCGCATCGAGGTTGGAGAGCGGTTCGTCCATGAGGAGTACCTTGGGCTCGACGGCAAGCGCGCGGGCAACGGCGACGCGCTGGCGCTGGCCGCCCGAAAGCTTGTTCGGGTAACGGTCGAGATATTGCTCGATATGCAGCAGGCCGGCGGCCTTTTCGACTTGCGCCTTGACGCGTGCCTCGTCCGCCTTCTGCATGCGCAACCCGAAGGCGACGTTTTCATAGACCGTCATATGCGGGAAGACCGCGTAGTTTTGGAAGACCATCGCGAGGCCGCGGTCCTTGGGAGCGAGCCCGAGGACCGACTTGTCGCCGATGCGGACATCGCCGCCGGATGCGGTTTCGAGACCGGCGATGATGCGAAGGAGCGTGGTCTTGCCGCAGCCGGACGGGCCGAGAAGCGAGACGAATTCACCGTCGTTGATCGCCAGCGAGACCTCTTTCAGGGCCTGGAATGTTCCGAAACTCTTGCGGACACGGTCGATGACAATATTGGCCATGGAGTTGGTCCCGTTATTTGGAGGAAATGCCCCAGATCGCGAAAAGGTAGCGCCTGACCGCGAAGATGAAGACAACAGAGGGAAGGATGAGCATCAGGCCGCCGGCGAAGCGGTAATGCATCGGGCTTTCGGAAAGCACCGTCAGCAGATAGGCGGTCAGCGTGCGATTGCGCACCGTCAGCACCGAGGCGGCGAAGACTTCGTTCCACGAGATGACGAACGCGAAGACCGCCGTCGCGACGATCCCCGGCAAGGCGAGCGGCGCCACGACCTTGAAAAAGGCCTGGATGCGGGTGCAGCCGAAAACCCATGCGACTTCTTCCAGCTCCTTCGGGACGCCGAGGAAAATGCCCTGGGTCACTAGAGCCGCGAAGGGGAGCGCCAGGACCGTATGGATCAGGCCGACGCCGACGATCGTATCGTAAAGGCCGAGCCGGATGAAGGAGACGGTGAGCGGCAGCGCCAGGATCGCCAGCGGGAAGGCGCGCGTCAGCAGAACCAGCAGCCGGTAGCTGTCCTTGCCCGGAAAATTGTATCGGGCGAGCGCATAACCGGCAGGTGCCCCGAGCAGGATGGAGAGCGCTACCGTGATGCCCGCGGCGCCCAGCGAATTGAGGAACGAGCGGACGACCCCTTCCGTCTGCAGGAAGAGCATGAAGGGTTCGAGCGAGATACCGGTCGGCAGGCCGGTCTTCGGCCAAATGTAAACGCCCTGTCGTCCGCCGAGCGCGCCTAGCGCCACGAGATAGATCGGCACCAGAACCCAGGCGCAAAGCGCGCCGATACCGCTCCAGAGCAACCAGCGGCGCGATGAAACGAAGCTTGCGGGATTGGCTGTTGCTGCTTCGGAACCGATGGCTTGTGTACTCATGGCAGGCGCTCCGGATCGACCTTGAAGGCCTTGAGATAGACGAGGGTTGCGGCGAGCGAGATGACCATGATCAGAACCGCATAGGCGGCCGCGACGCTGTAATTCTGGTTCTGGTTCTGCCAGTTGTAGGCTTCGCCCACGAGGACCGGGAAATTACGGCCGCCCAGTGCGTATACGACTGCGAAGACCTCGAAGGCGAGCACGGTGCGCAGGATGAGGGCCGATTGCAGCGCCGGGCGGATCAATGGCAGGGTTATTTTCCAGAAGCGCGTCCATGGACCAGCCCCGAAAATTTCGGCGGCCTCCTTGAACTCCTTCGGCACCTGGTTGAGGCCGGCGACGATGATGACCATGACGATCGCCGTGCCGCGCCAGATCTCCGCCACCGCGATGGCGACGAAAAGCGCGACCGGCGTCTGATAGGAGAGCCAACTCGCCTGCCGGCTGATCACGCCGAGGCTGAAGAGCAGCGAGTTGAAATAACCGGTATTCTGCAGGATCGACAGCCAGACGAGGCCGGCGGCGAGATCCGAAATGCCGAGCGGAATCGTCCAGATCCAAAGGATCGTCTCCCGCCCGCGACCGATCTTGGCGACCATCGTGCCCATGGCTAGCGCGATGGCGATCTGGACCGGTACGACCATGATCGTCAGCAGGAAGGTGTTGCGCACCGATTGGATGAAATTGATGTCCGCTACCATGCGCTGCATGTTTGCAAGCGACGGCGCGCCGTCATCCGAGACCGCCAGCCAGATCGTCTGCACCAGCGGCACGATGAAAAGCAGGCCGAGGAAAACGACGGATGGCAGGATCAGCAGATAGGGGATCCAGGGTCGGTTTTGGCTCATAGGCTCCCGCCTCGAAAAGCAGGGTTACGGAAAGAATGACCGGACATTCGCGTCCAGGCACCCCAGGAAGGGTTATTGAACCGGACAGGCGCCGTCACTCTTGGCATCCGGTGCCCAGCAGGAAGCCTTGGTGTCGGTCATCAGCTTGGCCATGACGGCACCCTGCTTGGCGAGCACGTCGCCAACGGGCTGATTCTGCAGCACGATCAGCTGGAAGCTGTCCATATAGATCTTGTTGAACTCGCCGCCCTTGTCGCCGAGGCCCACTGGGAGAAGCGAGATCACCGCGTCCTTGGCGGCCTGGGTCTTGGTGACGGCACCGGCGAGAAGCGCGATGCCCTGATCGAGATCCGGCGGCAGCTGAACGTTCAGCGTTGGAAAGAAGCCGACCTTGGACGCGGTGAGCAGCTGGATCTTCTCAGTCGTCAGTGTTTCGATGATCTTCATCGCGCCCGCCGCATCCGGGGCGCCCTTCGGGATCGAAAGGCCGGCGAGAACGGGCATGTATCCGCGCCCCTTGGGGCCGGCCGGAGGCGGGAATACGACATAGTCGTCTGGCGAGGCGGAAATGGCATTCTTCAGGCGGGCGACATGGTCCCAGGCGACCATGACTTCACCGGCGGCCAGCGGCTCCTGCATGAAGTCGTAATTGGTTGAGTTGGGGTTTACATAGGCCCAGAGCGACTTGAGTTTCTCCCAACCTGCCACGGCATCGGCGTTCTTGAAGGTGCGTACTACGCCGCCGGTGAAGGACGGATAGAAATAACCCTGGAAGTAACGTGCCATCAGGCCCTTGGGACCGGCCGGGAAGCCGATCTGCGGCTGGCCAGTCGCCTGCTGCATGTTCTTGCCCCACTCGATCAGCTGATCGTAGGTGATGGCGTTGATATCGGCGCCCTTTGGCAGGTATTGCAGGGCTTCCTTCTTGGCGGCCATGACATAGGTCGCCTGCATCCACGGAATGTATTGCTGGGTGGATTTGCCGAGCTTGCCGAGGTCGAGGAGCGATTGCGGCATGCCGCCGGCAGCGAGCGTCTTAGCGAGATTATCAAGCGGTTCGAGCTGATCCTTGTCGGCAAGTGGCGAAAGCTCACCGTGCAGCGCGCCGATCAGGCTGACGGTGTGCTTGCCGGCCTTGGCCTCCGCTTCCATGCGTACGGCGAACTGCGGCGGTTCCTCGACCACATAATCCACCTTGCCGGCATCCTTCAGCAGGTCCTGCCGCACGACGGTTGCCTCCTCGATCGGGCGAAGCTGGGTGGATACGAAAACCGTCTGGGCAAGCACCGGCGAAGCAAAGGCCAGCACAGTGGAAGCCAGAATTCCGAATGACGTGATGCGTTTCATGTTCTCTCCTCCTTCATTGTTTTTATCTGTGATGCACTGTGTCGGATCATGCCGCCTTCATTGGACGGCGATGACTGTCGCGATCAATGAATTCGATCGCGTGAAGCTCCTGCAGTTCCTCCGCGGGCTCGCCGGCGATCGCCCGCAACAGCAGCGAGGCGAAGCTCGCGCCGAGGGTTTCGCCGGTCATGCGCATGGTCGAGAGGGAAGGGCTGGTGAAAGCGCCCGTCGGCAGGTCGTCGTGACCGACAATGCTGATCGCGTCGCCGCCGTCGATCTCGCGTAGCGCCCTCAGCGCTCCGATCGCCATTTCGTCCGTGGAGCAAACGAGCGCAGTGGGACGCGAAGGCTGCCGTAGCAATTCCAGTGCGGCGAGATAACCGCCCTGTTCCGTGGGCGCGCCTTCGGCGCAGAGATCGGCATTCAGACCTGCCTCATCCATCGCGGCCTTCCAGCCCGCGCGGCGCGCATGCGCGAAGTAATATTCCTGAGGCCCGGCAACATGGCCGATGCGGCGGTGGCCGGCGGCCTGAAAGCGGACCGTTGCCGCGTGGAACCCGGCAAAGCCGTCGCCGTCGATATAGGGATGCGGCACGAGGCTTTCGGTGCGGCCGTTGGTGACGAAGGGAATGCCACGCGACTGGAGAAATTCGACGCGTTCATCCCGTCGCCTGGTGCGGACGAGAAGCATGGCGTCGACGCGGCGGCCATCAACGAACCGACGGCAGATGTCGAGTTCGCTCTCACCGCGTGGCACGGGTGCGATGACGAGATTGAGGCCAGCACTTGCAAGATGTTCAGCACAGTTGGAGAGCATGTCGAGGAAATGCGGCGGACCGATATGGCCGGGGTCGCTCGGCAGCGTGACGGCAACCAGTTCCGCGCGTTGTTTTCTGAGCCTGCGCGCCGATGCGTTGGGACGGTAACCAGCTATGTCCGCGGCCTCTCTGACCCGCTTGCGGGTCGCGGCAGAGACATCGTCATAACCATCGAGTGCACGGGAAACCGTGGTGATCGACAGTCCGAGCGACTGCGCGAGCTGCTTGAGATTGGCCAAGATCATCCTCCAAAACAGCAAGAAAGATTCTCCAAAACGTTTTGGGAGTCAAGTCAAAACGTTTTGGGTCCATCGATGGGCAAGCTAAGGTGAACACCTGCCGCCTCCCGATGCGCATGTTTCAGATCCCGTTCGCGATCTGACACCAGCCATGTGATCTCATCTATGGAGATCGCGGCTTTTGCATAAGGCCGCGCCGCCTGCTGACAGATCGTCATGCTGGGAAGGTCGATGCTTTGAAGAAACGTCCTTGGAACAATGGTCAATCCGAAGGGCGGATCAAGCGCCTCGAGATGCCGAAGCGAGCCATGGACGGCCGCGCGGCCCAGACTGATGAGAGAGAATGCTGCCGATGAATCACGGAAATCGAGGATGAGCCCCGAGAAGTTACTCGGCTCAGTTCCGCATTGAAACCGACAGCGTGAGTTCTTGGATCTCGGACCCGCCATGCTTCTGTCCCGACGTTTTGCTGCAGGGCCGAAAGCAAACTGGACCCGACGGAGGAGCAGCGATCGAATAACAGGCGCGAGACCCGGACACTATTTCAGACGGAAAGATATCTTATCTCGCGCAGCACGCGCTGTGTCGTCCTTTCGAAAGCGAATATCTTGGCATCGATTATATCCGCTCGAAACCCGATGAAGAGCCTTCCGTTCTCGATATCCGGCGTGCAGGAAAGGGATTGGACCGTTCCGGCCGCCACATAGCGGTTGGCAATGGACGTAGGTAGAATGCCGACGCCAAGAGCCGCGGCAACCAGCTCGCCAATGACCGCGACGCTGTTGCAAATAATAATGCGCTCCGGTTTCAAGCCTTCAAGTGCAAACCAATGCGTCACCTGCCGGTACATCGCGGATGGTGGCGGGTTCGAAATGATCGGCCTGTCGGCCAGCACCTTGGGTGTGATCTCGCCCGGCAGGTGCCACGCCCTCGGAGCGACCCATTGTGTCGGCTGAGGTCCGAGCGGCCGCAGATCGAGCTTCTCGTCGCCCAGCGGATTCAACAGCACCGCCACGTCCAGCCGGTTGTCGATCAGCATCCCCTCTAAGAGCGTACTGGTCGTGACCGTCCACTCGGGCTCCAAGGCAGGATGATCGCCGGACAATCCGGCAAGCAATGGTGCGAGGCAGGTGACGGCGAAACCTTCCGCAAGACCTACGCGCAGTGGACCGACAACCTTCGGATCGAACTCCCGCTCCTTGATGCCTCGCATCTCGGCCATGATGGTTGCCGCGCGTGGCAGCAGGTCGCGTCCCTGCGCCGTGATTTCCAGCCCTCGGCTTCCCCTGTGAAACAAGTCGCTCGCCAGCGTCGTGCTCAGCTCCTTGAGTCTCAGGGATACCGTGGGTTGGGCAACGTGAAGCTGGTCCGCCGCCTTCTGGACCGAGCCCAGCTGGGCTGTCCAATAGAAGGCCTCAATCTGGGCAAAGGTGATCCGCATTATTTAAAAAACCTATATGACGAGCTCAGAATAACAAATTTGCTCAGGAAAATAAATGATTATATAAAAATATCTCGACGGCATGTGAAGGGCCGCTGGGAGGAGCAAGATCATGACTGAGCGTTCGGATATCATTCTCAAGGTAAGGAGGAGGGTCATTCCGATCCTGCTGCTTTGCTATTTCGCGGCCTTTCTCGACCGCGTGAATATCGGCTTTGCGGCACTGACCATGAACGCCGATCTCGGCTTCAGCGCATCCGCTTTCGGCTTTGGCGCGGGAATATTCTTTCTCGGGTATGTTCTTTGCGAGCTACCGAGCAACCTCATGCTTGCAAAGGTGGGGGCGCGGCTTTGGATTGCGCGCATATTGATCACTTGGGGCATTCTTTCGGCGCTCACCGCATTCGTCTGGTCGCCCGCCAGCTTCTATGTGGTCCGGGTACTTCTCGGTGCCGCGGAAGCCGGTTTCTTTCCGGGCATCATCTTCTACATTACGCTTTGGTTTCCGAGAGCATATCGTGGCTCGACCTTCGCACTCTTCAATGTCGCCGTTCCTTTGGCCTCGGTAATCGGTGCGCCGCTATCTGGATTGATTTTGCAGGGGTTCGACGGCGTGGCAGGCCTCCATGGCTGGCAGTGGATGTTCCTCATCGAGGGGTTGCCCGCATTCATCATGGGCTTCGTGGTCCTCTTCGCCTTGCCGGAATTACCTGAAACAGCGCGGTTTCTCACCCACGATGAACGGGGCTGGCTCGTCGACGCCCTGCGAAGCGATCGGCAGATGCAGGAAGCATCCGGACGTTTTTCCGCCGTGCAGGCGCTCTTCGATCCCAAGGTATTGTTGATGTGTCTGATTGCCGTCGGGCTGGTCATGGGCACGACCGGCATTGCCATCTGGATGCCGCAGTTCATCAAGCAATTCGGCCTCTCCAATCTGCAGACCAGCTTTATGGCTGCTATTCCATCTGCTTTCATGGCAGTTGCAATGATCGTGGTGGGCCGGAGTTCGGATCGCAGGCACGAGCGCGTCTGGCATACCGCCGGGCCATTTATGGTGAGCGCTCTCGGATTTCTGATCGCTGCCTTCTCGGGCAATCCGGTTGTTTCGGTGGTGGGCCTGACCCTGGGGGCGGCCGGAATTGGCGGCGCGTCGCCGACTATCTGGACATTCCCATCGACGCTGTTGACGGGCACCGCCGCCGCTGCTGGAATCGCACTCATCAACTCGGTCGGCAGTACCGGCGGTTTCTTTGGGCCCTCGATTATCGGTTGGGTTCGCGACGCGACGGGCGGCTTTCAGGGAGCACTCATATTCCTGGCGATCGTCATGGCGATCACCGCCAGTCTCATCCTCATTCTCGGCAGAAGCATGCGAGAGCTCCTTTCCCCGCTCGGTCGGGGCCGGACTCCGACAAAGGCATGATCATGAAAATCGACGAAATACGCCTCTATCATCTAGTCGCCATGTTGCCGGAGCCAATCGGCAACGCGCTGGTCTCCTTTGCGAAGCGGGAAACCTTGCTGGTGGAAGTCGCGGCCGGTGACCTGACGGGCTGGGGGGAGGCGTGGCTCGCGCCCAGAACCGCGGCTGCCGCCATCGAGTTTCAGCTCGCGGGGCGGATACTCGGGCAGGATCCCTCCCACATATTGTCGGTGTGGCGAAATTTGCGGCAGGCCGTCGAGGGAGAAACCGCCGCACCTGCCATCGCCGCCCTGGATATGGCGCTGCACGATCTGACCGCGCGCGCCTACAAGATTCCGGTGTCCACGCTCATTGGCGGCGCCCGGCGCCAACGGGTGACGGCCTATGCAAGCGGGCCGTTTTTCAAGCCTGGCGGACATCCTTACCGCGACTTTGAGCGGGAGATCGATGGATATCTCGAGGCGGGCTTTCGGGCCATCAAGCTGAGAAGCGGATACACGGTTGAAGAAGATGCCAAGACGGTCCTCGCCTCTCGACGGCAAATCGGCGCTGATCGCGATCTGATGGTCGACTTCAATCAGTCCTGCTCGGCCCGGCGCGCCATGCGAACCGCCGATCTCATGAAAGATGCCGAACTGCTGTGGATCGAAGAGCCGACTAAGCCGACGGATATCGGCGGTTATCATGCTTTCGCTGCTCATGCCGCAACCGCGCTTGCTGGCGGAGAGACATTCACCAATGCATCGGCGTTCCTCCCGTTCCTAATGGGCGGATGCCTGGATATCCTGCAACCCGATATAGCGATCTGCGGCGGGCTGACCGGGGTCTCACAGGTAGGCCTGCTCGCCGACCTTTACGATCGACCGCTTATACCGCATGTCTGGGGAAGCATCGTCAATTTGCATGCCGCCCTGCACTTTGTTTCGACATTGCCGGAACATAGAGGCGGTGGGCAAGCGCATTTTCCCTATCTGGAATTCGACGTCGGTCCCAATCCCTTGCTCGATCTTGCGCAAAGACCTGTCCTGAATGCCGATGGAACGATCAGCGTGCCGGACCAGCCAGGCCTTGGCCTGAATCTCAAGGCGGAAGACTTGCAACCCTATACCGCCGAATTCAGGAGGATCGCCTGATCGGGCATCACGACGCCGGCTATGCTTGCCGCCTACAAGTTCACGCTTAGCGAAGTCGCCAACCTCTCCGAAGGTTTCGATCCGCTTCATTGGGGTGCCGTTTGACTATCCTTGGATTGAGCGCATTAGCGGCCTCAAGATAGCGCGCTATTTCCGGACCAAGCTGAAGGTGAAGTGGCTGCCGCGATGATAGTCGACGGCGTAGATCACGGGAACTCCGACATCATTAAAGCAGGTTTCAGTAATGAGGAGGGCAGGGCCGAAATCCTTGAGATCGTGGCGCTCAGCCACCTGTTGGGGAAGCATGACGGCGCTAACGGACGCGGACGACATTCGGGGGCGGTGCCGGTATTGCTCCAGCAGAGACAGTAGCGATCCGCTCCAGTCGATATCGTATAGCCGAGCGGGAACGATACGACGTGGTACGAAGTCAAGGCAATACATGATCGGATTATCGTTCTCGAGGCGTACCCGCTCCAGACGGATGACCGTCTCCTTATCGTCCAGCCGTAAATGCTTGGCGACCGTCGCATCGGCAATTTCCTCGGAGATGGAAAGCACCTTGTTCACGGTCTTATAGCCGTAGGCGAGCGTCATGTCGGTGACGCTTTCGAAGACCGTGATCGGGCGATCGACGTGGACGGCCGACATTGCGGAGACAAAACGGCCGCGGCCATGCTCGACATAGATATCGCCCTCCTGCTCGAGCAATTTCAATGCCTCGCGCAGGGCGGGTCGGGAAACGTTGAAGCGCTGCGTCAGCTGGGCTTCGGTTGGCAATTTTTCGCCGGGCCTTAGTCCCTCGCTTTGAATGAGGTCAGCGATACGGTCGCGAAGCTGGATCACGATGGTGCGCGTATCGCGAATAGACTCGTCCAATTCATCCCTCTCACAACAATTTCATCACATCCACCGTCTTGTCTGACAAATATCGCTTGGTCAAGGCTTTCATGCAAGGTCGAAGGCTTCTCCAACTCTGCCAGTGCACGCGTAGGCACCAATGATCGCATGATCAACGTCTTGACAGTTAGACTCGATGATGTCAGTTGTCTTACAACTTTGCTGGATCGGCGAAGCTACACCCCAAAGCGCGTCCATGCGACGTCATCAACCGAGAGACACTCATGCTGAATTTTGATGAAGAGCGGTTCCTGCGTATTCAGTCCGGCGCTTTGGCGCTGGCCCAGCGCCTCGACCACGTGATTGGTACCTGCCTCGCCGCGGGTGCGCAGAATGTATTTTTCCTCGGAACTGGCGGCGCCGCCATTCTCATGCAGCCGGCGGCCCAATTGCTGCAGCGCAATTCGTCCTTCCCAACCTTCATCGATCTGACGGCTGAGCTTTATATTTCCTCCTCTGTCAACCTGACTGCAAGATCCATCGTCGTCATGCCTTCGCTTTCCGGGACGACAAAAGAGAGCGTCGCCATGCTCTCCAAGCTCAAGGAGATCGGCGCCACCGTGCTGACGCTGGTCGGGCATGAGGAAACGCCTCTCGGCAAAGGCGGCGACCATGTCTTCGTCAACTTCGCCGAGGATGATACGTCCTGCGAATCCTTCTATCTGCAGTCACTTATTATCGCTCTGTCGATCATGAAGCATCGAGGTGAAATCTCCAACTATGACAGCATAGTCAGGGAGCTGACGACACTTCCCAAACTTCTGCTGGAGGTGAAGCGCGATTTCGAGGCCAAGGCCGAAGCCTATGCGACGGCGTTCGCATCGTCTGATTATCACATCATCACAGGCGCCGGAAATGTCTGGCCGGAGGCCTTCTACTACGGCATGTGCATCCTTGAAGAAATGCAGTGGATCCGCACGCGCCCGGTCCACGCGTCCGATTTCTTCCACGGCACGCTGGAGTTGGTCGACAAGGACGTCAGCGTTATCCTGTTTAAGGGCGAGGACGCCTTCCGGCCAGTGGCCGAGCGCGTTCAGAACTTCGCCCCGAACTACACGGAAAGGCTCAGCGTGCTGGATACGGCGGAATTCACGTTGTCGGGGATATCAAAGGAGGTCCGCGCGCTGATTTCGCCGGTGCTGCTTGCAACCGTGCTGGAACGCATCAGCGCGCATCTCGAGATCATGCGCAATCATCCGCTGACCACCCGTCGGTACTATAAGCGGGTTGCCTATTGAGCCACCCGGCGAAACAAGCAGCCTAGCCGCGGACGCTGAAGGCGCTCGCGGCTGCAAGCGTCATTAACAGCTGGTTTTTCCGCGGGGGGACGAATGCCGCCTTTTCGATTTGCGACCGTCGGTGACAATTGTATCGATCGCTTTCTGCCGCCGGTGGCCCAGTCGCTCGTCGGCGGAAACGCCGTGAATGTCGCGGTTCAACTCGCCCGGCTCGGTCACTCGGCCACCTATTTTGGGGCGGTAGGCGATGACCTGGACGGTGTCCGGACAAAACACATACTCAAGGAGAATGGCGTTAAAACCGATCATGTTCGTCTCCGTCCCGGCGTGACCGCCTATACGGACATCGAGCAGACCGCTGTTGGTGACCGGATCATGGTCTTTGAAGAGTTCGGCGTCTGCGCGGGCTATCGACCGAGCGAGAGCGAGGTTGCTATTCTGAAGGATGTCGATCACGTCCATCTCGGCTGGATGGATGACGGCGGCGCCTTGCGTCGCCGGCTCGCCGTTGATGGCGTGAGCGTGTCCCAGGACATTTCCGTCAATGCAAGTCCTGAAAATCTGGGCGTCGCGGGACTGACAGTCGCTTTTGCTTCCGCCGGCGCTCGTGGTGACAAGGCCGAAGCCATGCTGTGGCATATGATCAGGGGCGGCGCGATCTGTGCCGTCGTTACGTGCGGCGCCGACGGGGCGATTGCCTCGCGCGGATCGGAGAGGGCCGAGATCGGCATTTCCAAGGTTCAAGTCATCGATACGACAGGGGCAGGAGACAGCTTCATTGCTGGCTTCCTTGCGTCTTTCATTGCTTCGATGCCGCTGTCGGCCTGCATGGCGGCCGGCCGCGACAGGGCCGCGATCACCTGCACCCATGTCGGCGGCTTTCCTCAGGCGCCGATGCCGCTCAGGTCCGCGGCGCGATAACTCGCGCCGCGAAAGTGGCGGCCGGCCCTGCCTTCAATGCAGGATCTGGCTTAGGAAGAGTTTGCTGCGCTCGTTCCGAGGATTGTCGAAGAACTCCGCCGGCGTCGCTTCCTCGACGATCGCGCCGCGATCCATGAAGATGACGCGGTCGGCGACCTGGCGCGCGAAGCCCATTTCATGGGTGACGCAGATCATCGTCATACCGGTATCGGCAAGCGATACCATCGTATCGAGAACTTCCTTGACCATTTCAGGATCGAGCGCCGAGGTTGGCTCGTCAAAAAGCATGACCTTCGGCTGCATGCAGAGCGCGCGGGCGATCGCGACGCGCTGTTGCTGGCCGCCGGAAAGCTGGGCAGGAAACTTGTCGGCGTGCTCGGGAATGCGAACCCGTTCGAGATAATGCCTCGCGATTTCGATTGCTTTGTACCTGTCCATCTTACGCACCCAGACGGGCGCAAGAATGCAGTTTTGCAAAACAGTGAGATGTGGGAAGAGATTGAAATGCTGGAAGACCATTCCAACCTCGCGACGGATCTCGTCTATGTTCTTCTCGTTTTCCGAAAGCTCGGTGCCGCGCACGGCGATCCGGCCCTCCTGGTGCGCTTCGAGCCGGTTGATGCAGCGGATAAGCGTCGATTTTCCCGAACCGGACGGGCCGCATATGACCACGCGCTCGCCTTTGCGGATCGAAAGATTGATATCGTCCAGCGCATGGTAGTGACCATACCATTTATGTACGCCTGACAGTTCGATTTCCGGCTGTTCGATGCGGGGCTGTGACATCAATTTATCTCCCTGGATGACTTGAGAACGAGCCAGCCCGACAGGATGATGATAACCCCGCCGGCGATCGTATAGGTTTCAATCGGATTGCCGAACAGCATCACGCCATAAAGGCAGCCCCAGATGATCTGACTGTATTGAAAAGGGGCGAGAACAGAGGCATCGCCACTGCGAAAGGCGCGCACGAGAAATGCATGTCCGGCGTAGAGCAGTGTGCCCGCCAGCCCGGCATACGCCAAGGTGGGCAACGCGACGCGGCCGAAGCCGCCCGTCGCCATGGTGACGCCAAATGCGCCGCAGCCAAGCATGAAGAGAAGGGCGGCGACCAAGGCATCGTCGCTTTCTTCTGCCTCGATGACGCGCAACAGAATGAGCGAGGCGGCGAACAGGAGCGCCGAGCCAATCGCCGCGGCGTGGCCGAAGTTCAGCATCACGCCAGCGGGCCTGAGCGCGACGGCCACGCCGGCAAAACCAAGCAGCACACCCAACTGACCGGTCCAGGACAGCCGCTCTCCCAAAAGGATATAGGCGAGAACGGCAACGAGAACCGGTGTCAGGAACGCTAGGACATAGGCTTGCGCGAGCGGAAGCATCGCGAAAGCATAATGGATGAGGAGCGTATCGCCGGCGAGTAGCAAGGCGCGCAGAAGCGCAAGCCGCGGCCGTTTCGGCACCAGTCCGCTGAGCGTGCCGTTCGAGGCCGCGCGTCCAATGACGAGCACAAATGCCGCGCAGCTGGTCATGAATGTCACCTGTGGCACCCGCAAATCCGCACTCATCAGTTTCACCAGCGCATCGCAGCCGGAAAAGACGCCGAAGGCGGCCAGGACGCCGCCTATAGCGGGCAGATTGGCGCTGGCCCTGAGGGTCGGCGGATGAGGGCTATCGGGCATTGAAGCGGCCAAATCGCTCTTCGATGCGAGCCTGAAGGAATTCCAGCGCCATGGAGAGAATCCAGTAGATCATCGAAGCGGTGATAAGCATTTCGATGTGGCGGAACTCCGTTTGACCCTGGGTGCGGGCAAGATACATGATCTCCCAGACGCCGACGACCGAGACGAGCGAGGAATCCTTCAGCATGGCGATGAACTGATTGCCCGTTGGCGGGATGATGACGCGCATCGCTTGCGGAAGGATTACCAGGAACATGGTCTGGTTCGGGCTGAGCCCCAGAGCTGTCGCGCCTTCGGATTGACCGCGCGGAATGCTCTGGATACCGGCGCGAAAGATTTCCGTCATGTAGGCACCGTAGCACAGGGAAAGCGCCAAGATGCCCGCCGGTATGGCGCTGATGACGTAACCGACCTGAGGCAGGCCGAGATAGATGATATAGATCTGCATCAGGAGCGGCAGACCGCGAAAGAGCGAAGTGTAGAACGTCGCAAGGCCGTAGATGACGCCGTTTCGCGACAATTTCGCGATGGCGCCCGCCAGCGCGATCACGGTGGCGATGATGATCGATATGGCGGATATGTAGAGTGTCGTCACCACACCCTGTGAGATGAGGAACCCGATCTTTTTGGCAATGAAGGTATAGGAAAGATCGAATGTATAAAAGAAGAGCAGCAGGAGCGCGAGGAGCTCGATCCACACACCCACGATCTGCTGACCGCGCGGCAACAATCTCAGAAGCTTGATGTTGACGGCGATGATAAGGGAGATCAGCACGGCGGAGACGAGCCGGCTTGCCTGGGGACTGTCCGTCAGCCAGCCAACCGTCATCGGCACCAGCTTGCCAATCCAGGCCGAACTGATGCCAAGCGCGTATAAAACAGCGGTCATCAGCGTCAGCAGGAGCAGCAGCCCGGTTCGTCGTGCCGCGTCCGGGTAATTCAAGATCAATCTTCCAAGCATCATCGTTCCCCTTGATGATCTTTCTAGGCGGCTCTTTCGCGCCACCAGTCCTGTGCCTGCAGCTTCCAATAGGTGAGTTGTGCCGCCGCGAGTCCGGCAATCCCGCCGGCCCAGACGAGACCGAAGGGCTGAAACAGGCGGTAACGATCGGATTGGCCCAGAATCCCCTCCGCCACGATCTTGCCACCAATCGCGGTCGTATTGAGACCGTGGCCACCAAACGCGGTACAATGCCAGACACCCGGCATCATCTCGCCAATTTGTGGCATGAGGTGACGGGCGTAGGACATTAGCCCTGACCAGGCGAGCTCGGTCTTGAGTTCGGAGAGTTGCGGGTAAGTCCCAGTCATTTCGCGACGCAATTCGCGGGCGAGCGCTACCGGCGAGGCGGCGCGCGTGGTGATGCGCCCGCCCCAGAGAAGACGCCTGCCGTCTTCCACGACGCGATAATAGTCCCCGGCGCGGCGGTTGTCGCCGATCGCGCAGCGTGTCGTGATCGCTTGGGCGATCAGATCGGGATTTTCCTCGGAGATCATCACATAGGTGGCGATCGGCAGGAAAGAGCGCTTGAGCTTGCCAACCAACTGGCCGGTATAACCGCCCGTCGTCAGCACGACCCGGCGCGCCTTCACATGGCCACGCGCCGTCTGCACGATCTTCTGGGCGCCCGCGAGCTGGCAACCGGTCGCCGCCGAACTTTCATATATGCGACCGCCGAGGCGCTCGAATTCGCGGGCTATCGCTCGCAGATAATTCAGCGGATGGATGTG
Source organism: Rhizobium sp. ERR 1071 (assembly GCF_007828675.1). NCBI lineage: Bacteria > Pseudomonadati > Pseudomonadota > Alphaproteobacteria > Hyphomicrobiales > Rhizobiaceae > Rhizobium > Rhizobium sp. ERR 1071. The sequence goes on from NZ_VITM01000015.1 coordinate 86,528, forward strand.
GAAGGACTTCTTGCTGTGGAGGGCCTGAAAATAGCGATTGGATTTCAAAATGGCGCGAAGCTGATCGCGGTCCATAAATTCGAGATCGCTGCCGAAATCGCGGTTCATGTCTTCGGCATAGCGCTTGAGGCCGTCACCGCCGTCATATCGCAGCGCGCTGATGATGCCCGGCGTCAGCTTAGCGTCGGCAATATCGAGATCGCGGATGGTATCGCGAACGAAGTCGACGCCCTCGATGGAAAGGCGGTGAATGGCCTTTGCGGTTTCGGTGCCGGTGACGCGGGCGATCGCCGCGCTGTCGGTGGCAAACCCCGCGCTGACGAAGCCGCCATTCCGGCCGGAAGCGCCAAAGCCGACGGATTCGGCCTCCAGCACGACGACGTTGAGATTGGCGCGTGCGAGTTGCAAGGCCGTCGTCAATCCGGCAAGGCCGCCGCCGATGATCACCGTGTCGCATTCGACCGGGCCACTCAGCGCGGGCCGTGCGGCAGTCTCACTCATCGTTCGGCGATAATAGGTGTCGGGATACGACATGGTCGATCTTTCAAGGCAATCGGGAAGAAAAAGGGTCGGGGCTGCCGCCCTGACCCGAGCTTGATCAGTCGGTGCTGTAATCCGCGCCGTACCACTTCTTGGTAAGCGTTCCGAGCGTGCCGTCGGCTTTCATGGATTTGATGATCTCGCCAACCTTGGCGGTCCATTCTGAATCACCTTTTTCCGCGATGACCACAAGTGGTTCACGAAAGGCATATTCGCCTTGGATGATGCGAAGCGGATAGCCGTTCTTGATCGCATTCAAAGCGGTCTGTTCTGGCGCGATGACGGCGTCGAGGCGTACGCCCGGACCGAGGCGCAGGTCGTCGAAGGGAAGCATGGAATCAGCGAAGGTACGCACTTCGCCAGGCTCGACCTTATATTGAATTGGCGGCATACCTGGCGCGTCGATCTGCAAATTGCGGCGAATGAAGTCTTCCGAAGTGGTTGCCGTTTCGACCCCGATTACCTTGCCGTTGAGATCGCCAACGGACTTCAGCGGGCTGTCTTTATGGACCACGTAGACATAAGGGCTGTAATAGTAGATGCCGGCGAAATCGATGACCTGGGCGCGGGATTTGGTGGGTGTAACCGAGCCGACACCGACATCGTAGCGGCCCTGCCAGTGCCCACCCGTGAGGGTTGCCCAGTCTGGGGTCTGGAAGCTGACCTCCACGCCAAGGCGCTTGCCGATCTCTCGGGAGACGTCGATATCGAAGCCGACCATCTCATTATTGTCGTTGAGGAAGCTTTGTGGTGGCCAGCCGCTGTTCGTCGCGACCACCATGCTTTTCTTTGACATGACGCGGTCAAGCGTTGCGCCCGCATGCGCGAGGGATGCCATTGCGAGGACGGCCGCGGCGATTGCCGTACATTTCACGAAACGTTTCATAGATCCTCCATTGCCAGGCACTCGTTCCACTCTATGTAAGATGTCTGACAACTGGAACTAGATTGCATTGGTCCTAGAGTGTCAAGGCTCCTGTCCCAAAAACTTTATGACCCTTCGGCAATAACTCATGAAATCCCCGCATAGCAACTCCCGAGAACACCAATAGCGCGGGTGTGGAGGGATCGAATCCGTGAGAAGTGGTGTCAGACGAGTTTCGCCCACGCACCGAAACTGTGTGCTTTGCGCATTTGCTTATGCGCGCCAGGTCCGGAGATAACCTCTCGGGCTATTCCAACCGGATAATGTCCAAGCAGCGTTGCCGCGTGGACCATATGGCACCGTCGATCCTGGGCTGGACGGAAACTGAAATGTTGGGCCAGACGCTGGAGCGCATGTTTACCGACCAGCACCGTCAGCGAGACATATTGGGAAATGAGATGCGCGACGCGCTGGCATACGGATGTGAAGAGGTTTCGACGATACTCGGCCACTAGGCGAGCCGTGTGGAACATTATTTCACTTTGGCAGTTGATCATAAGGGAAATTAAGGAGGATACGCAAATGCGAAAGATAATTATTGCCTGTGCGGCCATCTTCATCGGTGCTGGTTTACCTGTGGCTGCGGTTGCGGAAGAGGTCGTCATTGATGGGCCTTCCTATGATCAGGGCTATCGCCATCATCGCCATCACCATCCGTATGTTGCCTTAACCGATCGGGGCGTTGCCATTGGATCGGTTCGCGATCGTGACCGTTACGATCGATATAATGATCGCGGCGGCTGCATGACAAGGACTGTCACACGCACCGATGAAAACGGCGACCAGATCACTAAAACCATTCGGCGCTGCGATTAACAGCGCCGATGGGTGATTGCTCCCTGCGAGCATCTATCCCTAACGTCACTGGGAGTGGCACGGTCGTTGATTAAACTTCTGCCGGACTGGCACGCGAAGAAAAAGCGCCGCAAGAGATCGTGCGCCCCCAGCTTTTCTGCGCCAGTGCTTGGGCTTGGCGAAGAGCTTATAAGATCGGTCTGAGGCCGCACGAGTACTTGGACGGGAAGAGAAGGCGCACCCCGGCTTTGCGAATGGCGAGGCGCGGCGCCTTGCCCCTGTGACTATGCTCCCGGTCTCGGCCACCTGCTTCGCGATTTAATTGGCGCCCTGTGGCTGACGCCGCGCCGAGCAGAGGCCGCACCCCGCGAAAGCCTCGCGCGAATTAGTCGAATACCCAGCTACCGAGACCGGCCTCCTGTTGGATGGTGGTGCTCGTCGATCAGCAAGGTTTTCGCATCGATACATCTGGCGCTTCATTCTGCTGGCAGGCCGCGGTCCCAACACGATAGCGGAGGTATTCTATTGTCAAACAGCCGCTGGCCTCACTTGCAGACTCAATTCGATAAACTCCCTCCGAAGGAGATAAGAGCGCGCAGCTGGTGAATTGGAGGTGGCCTGATTGGCTCTGCCTCCAATTTCCAATTCATACATACTCGATAATTCGGCGGATGGCTGGATTACAGCGAGATTTCGCCTACGATGCCGCGGGCAAATATCCCTCCCGCGGATCATCGATTGCGGTCCCATTGATCGTGATCGCATATCCTCCTGTCGGATCAACTCTCGAAACCGAAATTTCGTATCGACCGCTGGGCAGTTCCAGCGCAGCCGAGTAGCCGTCCCATCCGGCCGGCAGCGCAGGCTTGATGTGCAATCGCCCGCTGTCGGTGCGAATGCCGAGGATACCTTCGATTGCGACGCGATAGAACCACCCGGCCGAACCGGTGTACCAGCTCCAGCCACCGCGGCCCCTGAGGTCGCCTTCTCCATAAACGTCGCCGGCGATGACATAGGGCTCGACGCGATAGGTCTCCGCGGACGATTTGTCGAGCGCGTGGTTGATGGGGTTCAGCATTTCGACCGCGCGCCAGGCGTCCTCGCCGCGGCCCATCCGGGCAAGGGCAAGAGCCGTCCACATGGCGGCATGCGTGTATTGGCCGCCGTTTTCGCGGACACCTGGCGGGTAGGCCTTGATCACACCGGGATCATTGACCGGCTTGACGAAAGGTGGCGTCAGCAGGCGGATGAACTTGCCCTCCTCATCAACCAGCTTATCGAGGACCGCGTTCATGGCCATGTTGCTGCGATCGGCATCTCCCTCGCCGGAGAGCACGCTCCAGGATTGGGCGATCGAGTCGATCTTGTCTTCCGCCGATTGGCTGGAGCCGAGAGGCGCGCCGTTGTCGTAGTAACCACGGCGATAATATTCGCCATCCCATCCGGCCGTTTCGATCGCGGCCTTGAGCTTTTCAAGATGATCCGCCCAACGGCTGACGCGTTGCGTGTCGCCGCGCTTTTCCGCATAGGCGATGAAGCGACGCAAGGCGCCCGCGAGGAACCAGCCCAGCCAAACGCTTTCACCACGTCCGGCGATGCCGACACGATCCATCTTGTCGCACCAGTCACCGCTCATCATCAGCGGCAACCCGTTGACGCCCGTGCGCTTGATCGCGAGATCGAGGCCTAGAGCGGCATGTTCGTAGAGCGATGCGGTCTCGTCGGAGACACGTGGCTGCAGGAAGGCGTCGTACTGGCCGGGGCTGAGCTGCGCGCCTTCGACGAAGGGCAGCATCTCGTCCATGATCGAGGCGTCGCCGGTCACCGTGCAATATTGGTCGAGGGCATAGGCAAGCCAGACCGGATCGTCGGAGATGTTCGTGCGAACGCCGGCACCGCTATCTTCCAGCCACCAGTGCTGGAAATCGCCTTCTGGGAACTGACGGCGGCCGGTATTGAGGATCTGCTTGCGGGCGATCTCAGGCGAATGCAGCAGGAAGGCCAGCGAATCCTGCAGCTGGTCGCGCAGGTTCCACGCACCGCTCGATTGGTAAAAGGCGGTACGGGCCATGATGCGGCAGCCATAGGTCTGATAGGGCAGCCAATTGTTGACCATGAAGTCAAGCCGCTTGTCCGGTGTCGAGACCTGCGTCTTGCCGGTGAAGCTCTTCCAGAACTCACGCGTCTTCTCTAGAACCTCCGCAAAACCGATGGAGCGGATGTCGGCGATGAGAGCGGCGGCTTCCTCCTGCGAGGCGGCATCACCCATATAAAAGCAGATGTCGCGCACTTCACCTGACTCGATCGTCAGGTCGAATGCCAGAGCGGCTGCGGGATCACCATCGAGATCGACGGCATTGGAGAGCCGCGAGCCGGCCGAAACCGTGCGCGGCTGCTGGATCGTCCCGTGCCGGCCGATGAACTCGCGACGGCTGGTGGAGACGCTCGACGGTGCTTCGCTTGCAGCAAAAGCCGCAACTCGCGTCCCGAAGCTTACGCTGAACGGATTTTTCGCAAAGACCGCTCCGCTCGCGCTGTCGAAGCTCGAGATGATGAAGGGCTTGCTCTTGGTCGGGTTGTTGCCGAAAATCCATTCGGCATAGCCGTAAAGCCGCAGCTTGCGTGCTTCGCCTGCATGGTTGCGGATACGCAGTTGCGTCAGCTTGACGGGCTTTTCCATGTCGAGGGTCTGGGTGACCTCCAGGGAAATCTCGTCCTGAACCGTCGAAAAGATCGAGTAGCCAAGGCCATGCCGGGCTTCGAAGCGCGTGTCTGCGCGCTGCGCGAGCGACGCGTAGGGCACGATGACGGAGCCGCGGTCGAGATCCTTCAGATAGAAGGCCTCACCTGGACGGTTTGTGACCATGTCGTTGGTCCAAGGCGTCAGCTGATGATCGCGGGAATTCTGGCTCCAGGTGAAGGCAGCGCCTTCCGCCGAGACATGGAAGCCGAAGCTCTCGTTGGCTATGATGTTAACCCACGGATGCGGCGTCTGTTCGCCGCCGGACAGGCGCACGACATATTCGCTGCCATCGGCCGCAAAGCCGCCATAGCCGTTCCAGAAGGCAAGATCGCTGCCATCGACCGGGGGCGTCCCGGCAGTGTCGCGAACCATACGTGGCACCAGGGTAGAATCACCCCACTGACCAAGGAGCGCAGGCGAACCGGAAATGGAACGGGCCTTCTGCACCTGATCGATGAGGCTGCCATCGCGACCACGCAGCACGACGCGCGAGGCGGCGATGATGGCGTCATAGGCTTCCGGAGTCGTCATATCCCTCCGCAGGACATAGATATTGCGCTGGATACCGGCAACCTCGCTGGCGTGACGCGCCGCGTCACAGAGCTGGTCGATGGTGCGCTGCATTTCGGCAGCCGCCTCGCCGGTGCGCTCGTTGAAGATGACAAGATCGACCTCGACGCCGCGCGATTGCAAGAGGCCTTGCGCACGCAGGAGTTCCTTGACGAGATCGGTGCCGAGCTCGTCGGTGATGCGCAAGGTCATCAGTGGTGCATCGCCGGACAATGTCGCGGCCCAGAGCACGGACTGCGACTTGAGGCCTTCGCGGACCGTCTTATTGTCGGCACGCAGCGCCATGTCCGGATAGATGATGTAGCGGGCAAAGCGTTGGTAGGCGGCCGCCTCCTTCGAATTGACGCCGATCTGGCGCAGCTGGCTCTGCGTTCTCGTCCAGGCCTGAACAAGACCTTGGGCAAAGCTTTCCGGCTGGCGATAGTGCTCGACCGCAGCCTCGAGCTCGGTGCGTTCGGCCGCGGCAATGGTCCAGAAGGTTACGCTGACCTTCTCACCGGCCGGCACGCGAAGCGTCCGGCGCAGCGACAGGCAGGTATCCATCGTGAAGCCGCTCGAGTTGGAAAGTTCCGCACCTGCGTCGAACGCGGCAGCTTCCGTTAGCGTGCGCCCCCGCCCAAGGAAGCGCATGCGGTCCGTCTCATACTGTGTCTGCAGGCTCTCGCCCGACGTATCGACGACGAGATGGGCGATGGCGACCTCTGGATCCGTCACGCCACGCTTCTGCCGCTCGACGAAGATTGCGTCACCTTTCGGGGCGATTTCTGTCTTCAGGAACATGCGGGCAAAGACGGGGTGACCAGTATCGACGGCATCGAGAGTGGCGACAGGCTCCATATAGGAGGTCACCTCGATCACTCGATCTTCCGTGCCGGTGTTGCTGATCGTCAGACGGCGGCCTTCGGCATCGTAATTGCTTGCGACGAAGACTTCCATTTCGCTCGTCAGCTCGCCGACGGTCTTGATGAACTCCGCCTTGTCGTCACTGAAGCTCACCCGAACATGCTCGTTGGCGATCGAACGCGGCTCCGCCGTTGCGGACCACCATTCGTTCGATGCGGTGTCGCGCAGAAAGACGAACGATCCCCATCGATCCTCGGTCGGGTCGGCACGCCAGCGATTGACGGAGAGATTTTTCCAGCGGCTGTAGCCGGAGCCGGTCGCCGTCAGCATCGTGGAGTAACGGCCGTTCGACAACAGCAGCAATTCGCGCTCGCGTGAGGCCGGATCTTCCAGGCGCCGCACTTCCGGACGCATCAGGTCGCCTTGGATGGTCGCGGGCGCGTCGGTTTCGTGCTTCGAGGCCATGACGGGAATATCGCGCGGCGCTTTTTCCTGCAGCAGCAATTCGGCTGCCTCGATTACCGGATCCGCATGGAACAGCTCGCGCAGCAGGCCGTCGAAAGCCACGTTGGCGACAGCGGCGATCGACATGCCGTGATGGTGCGCATAGTAGTTGTAAACCACCGCGCATTGCTTGCCTTCCGGCACGCGGCTTGCCGTGAAATCGACGGCATCATGGAAACCATACATGCCGAGCGCGCCGACGGCCCGCAACCGCTCGAGGTTTTCGAGGGCCGCGACCGGATTATATTGGCTGGCGAGCAACGAGGCGTAAGGCGCGATGACGGCGTTCTGTCCGAGACCGCGTTTCAGGCCGAGCGTCGGCACCCCGAAGTTGCTGTACTGATAGTTCATCTGATGATCGCGGGCGTTGAAGGCCGCTTCCGAGATGCCCCACGGCGTGCCAAGCTTGCGCGCATAGTTCATCTGCTCGAGAACGATCAGATTGTTGGTCTGGTTGAGAATCCCGCCGCTGCGCTCCTGCATGACGAGAGGCGGCATCAGATATTCGAACATCGAGCCGGACCACGAGACCAGCGCACCGCGCGTGCCGACGGGCACGACGTGGCGGCCGAGCTTGTACCAGTGCTCGGTCGGGAGATCACCTTTTGCTACGGAGAAGAGGCTCGTCAGACGAGCTTCCGAAGCAAGTAGATCGTAGCAGGCGGCATCCACTTCTTCCGTCTCGACGCGGAAGCCGATCGATAGCAACCGGCGCTCCGGGCGATAGAGGAAGCTGAAATCCATATCGAAGGCGATTTCACGGGCGCGATTGCCGATCCGGATCAACCTTTCGCTGATATCAGGTGCCTGGGCGGGATCGAAAGCCTTGTCGACCTGATGGAGTTCGCAGGTTTCGACCAGCTTCTCCGCCCAATGGACGACTTCCTCGCTCCGCGTGGTCTTGACTTCCCTGTCAAGGCTTCCGGCAAGTTCGCGGATTTCCCGAGCCTGCCCGGCAAATCGTTCGATGAGGCCCGAGGAAAATTCCTTCTCGCGTTTACCGGTCGCGACCGCCGCTTCAAGCTCGGCGATACGGCCGTCCAGCCGGTCATGAAGGGATCGGTTCGACCGCGTATCGTCATCAAGCTCCGAAAGCACCTCGCGCAGAATTGCCGCGACATCGCCGATGCCGTCGAGATCGGTGTGGATATGGGCAAGAGGAGACTGGGCCCAGATGCGGCATGCGGATGAAACGGCGATCAGATGGCCGGCGAAATTTCCGCTATCGACTGAGGATACATATTTGCGGCCCAGCGGCTTCAAGGTGTCCGTATGATACCAGTTGAACAGGTGGCCGCGATATTTTTCCAGCTTTTCGACCGTCTCGATCGTCTGTTCGATGCGCTTGACCGCGTCCTCGAACGAAATCCAGCCGAAACGACGCGCCGAAATGACCGACAGCAGATAGACGCCGATATTGGTCGGCGATGTACGCATGGCGACGACCGCATGCGGCGTCTGCTGAACGTTGTCGGGCGGCAGGAAGTGCTGATCGGGAACGACGAAGTGGTCGAAGTAGCGCCAGGTACGTCTCGCGATCTTGCGCAATTCGTTGCGGACGTGGTCGGGCACAACAAGCCGATCTTCGGTTTCCGCCGTCTGGCTGACCAGCCAGGCGATGGCTGGCGACAGCACCCAGAGAAACGCGAAGGGAAGTCCGACCAGCCAGGCTATGTCGCCGGAAGAGGCGGCGAAGACCAGCGCCACAATGGCCAGCAGAGGGGCGCGCCACATAACCTTGTAATGGCCGAGGATCGTCGTCTGCGCCATGGCCTGCGCACTTGCGGCGGTGCGCCACTGCAACATCAGCTTGCGGCTGACGAACATGCGGTAGAGCGAGCGGACAATCGCGTCCGCCATGACGCAGGCGATGTCGGCGATGAAGATGATGCGCAGCGCCACCTGGGCATTGGCATTCTCAATATCTTTCCAGACGGTATGAAGATGCGCCCGCAGGATGATGTCGCTGGTTCGCGGGATGATACCATTGATCAGCGACAATGTCGGGGCAACGAACAGGCTGAAGATCAGCAGGATCTGCCAGATGAGCGCGCCGAAAGGATCCATCCAGTACCAACCGAGCACGGAAGCGAAGAACCAGGCGATCGGCGTCAGCGAGCGACGCAAATTGTCGAGCATCTTCCAGCAGCCGAGCGCGGTAATGCCACGGCGCTCGTCGAAAATGTACGGAATAAGCTGCCAGTCGCCGCGAGCCCAGCGATGCTGACGCGAGACTTCGACCTCGTAGCGAATGGGGAAATCTTCAACGAGCTCGCAGTCCGTCACCAGACCGCATCGCGCCATCGAGCCTTCGAGCAGGTCGTGGCTCAATATCGAGTTCTCACTGATCCGACCCTTCAGCGAGGCTTCGAAGGCGTCGACGTGATAAAGGCCCTTGCCGGTGAAGGTACCCTCACCGGTGATGTCCTGATAAACGTCGGAAACCGCGAAGACATAAGGGTCTAGACCGCGATTGACCGAAAAGACACGCTGGAAGGTCGATGCGTCCTTGCCCGTCGTCAGCGACGGCGTCACGCGCGGCTGCAGCACGCCATAGCCATCGACGACGCGCTGCTTCTTGTCGTCGAAAACCGGGCGATTGATCGGATGGTGCATCTTGCCGACGAGCTTCGTGACGGTATCACGAACAATGCGCGTGTCGCTGTCCAGCGTCATGACGTACTTGACGTCGGCCGGCACGACATCGAAGCCCGCGATAAAGCTCGTGTCTTGGCTGCCGCGCAGCAGCATGTTGAGCTCGTGCAGCTTGCCCCGCTTGCGCTCCCAGCCCATCCACACGCCTTCGGCCGGGTTATATTGCCTGCGGCGATGGAGCAGATAGAAGCGCTGCCTGCCTTCTTCCGAATAACGTGATTCCAATTCGGCGATCTTGCCGCGCGCATAATCGAGAACGTCGAGATCGCGGGCGGTCTGTTCTTCCTCGGCATCCGGCCAGTCGGTCAGGAGCGCGTAATAGATCTCACCTCGAGCATTGGCAAGGTAATGTACCTCAAGATTGCGGACGAGTTCATCGACGTGCTCACGCCTGCCGATCAGGGAAGGAATGGTGACAAGCGTGCGGGCGTCCGCCGGCAAGCCCTTCTTGAATTCATAGCCGACGAGACGATCCGGTGTGATGAAGAACGTGGCGAAGAAATTGAAGAGGCCGGTCGCGCCCTCGGATGCTGGGAGCGCGAACATCAGCAGCAGGACGATCGTCGCAAACAGCGGCATTCCCGCGTCGACGAATGCCCATTCGACCAAGACGAGCGCCAGCAAAGTCAGGAGAAGCACGGGAACGGCGATCGATAGCCAGTTCAGCTTGCGGACCATCCGCATGAACCGCAGGCCGAGCGTCGGTCGGAAGCCGATTTCCGCCTCCAGTGCCGGGCGCCCGTCGCCGACGAAATAGTAGCCAACGTTGCTTGCAGATCCGTCCCTGCTCTCATTCTTTGCACGGTCGGTCAGCCGCACGGCGGCCTCGGCGATATCCATCTCCGTCTTGTCGGACCGCTTCGCGAGCTTTTCGATCTGGCGGCGGTAGCTGTTGCGAGATCCGGCATCGAGCTCTGCATAATCCGTCTGCTGCCAGAGCAGCTTGTCGATGGTGCTGACCTCTTCGACCCACTCCGACCAGTCGGTGTCGTTGATCTCGCGCAGGCTCTTGATGATGCTGCCCATCAGCGCATTGGCCGCGCCGAGACGGGTCTGCTCAGCCGACATGACGGCTTCGGCATCCGTTTCCTTGGCGGAAAGTTTGGCCTCCAACCAATTCAACGCAGCTTCTGTTGGTTCGAGTGCATTGCGAAGACGATAGTGGAGCTGCGTGACGAAGGTCGTGTCGTCGAGATTGGCAGCGAGCGTTTCCAGATGTTGCGCCGCGCCGGCGTCACCGAGCGAAATTGCCTCGGTGGCCGCTGCATTGGCCGCCGCGCGCATTTCGCGGCTCTTATCGATCTGCGATGCCACCCGGCGAAGATTGTCGATCAAGACATAGCGCACCAGCGAGGGCAGCGCCCAGAGTTCGCCGATCCGTAAGGTTTCGCGGTCCTGGAACCCTTCGGTGACTGCGGTCATGCCAGCATTGCTGATATTGCTGTGCGCATGCGCCATGTAGAGCCAGGCGAGCGCGAGGGTGCGCGGCACCTCCGTGCCGTCGAGATTGATCTTGCGCAGTTCGCGATAGAATTTTTTCGGAAAGTCGCGGCGAACTTCCTGGATTGCCTCTTCGACAATGTAGTGGTTGTCGAGCAGCCATTCGGCAGCTGGCGTGATGCTTTCGCCAGCATCGACATCCGCGGCGGCGGCGCGATAGACCCGCAGGATCTCGTTTTCGTTCTCCTTGTGTCGGAGATAGAAATCGAAGCCACTGAATTTTAGGAGATCAAGCGTGCGAGTTTCTGCAAACTTCGCTGCCATGGTTCTCAGCTGATCGTTGGACAAGAGAGTGGCGCGAATTCCGAATTCGCGATCCAGATGAGCCATCTGAGGAGTTGGAGCAGAATCGTTGACAGTATCTTTAGATGACATGTGTCTTTCGCTTTTGTCTCGTCGTTTCCCAAATGCAGAGTTCCAGAAACGACAACCCGGAGCCTGAGATCTTCATTGCAGCGCCCCAGTTGACGGTAACTGGGGCGATGATTGCCGCTTAACTACCCGCACCACCCTGAACGCAGGATTAATTGTCTGGGCCGGCGACGTTGGCGGCCGTCGGAATTGCCGTCTCGAAGCAATCGGCCATTCTCGCTGAGCTTTCCTGCAAAGCTCCTTAGAGGCAAAACAAAATCATCTTATTCCTGAACTACTGGCACACAATCTGACGGCGTATTTGATCCCGTAATTCACGAAGGAATGAATTACCAGAAGGGGAGCTTAAATGTCCGTAATCGCACCGACACTTTCCCATGTGCTTCAAAATATCGAGCGGTTCAAGGCAGAGCTAGACAGCAGCGCCGACCTTCGGCGTCGCCTGGCACATGCTCGCGCTTGGTATGCTCTTCAAACCGAAGATGGCAAGTGGCTCTTCGCGCCAGACGCGATGGGCGTCGAGTGGAGAAACAGCTGCAATCCTGGTTGACCTCCGTGCCCCAAGCCGATCATCTTCATCAGGAGTTGACGGAAGCGCTCACGACCTTTCTTGCCAGCTACGGCAAATCGCCGAGCACAGCCTGTCGGATCAGCGTAACCAGCGATTTCTACCAGAGCCAAAACAACCGATCGGCAGATGATCATGTTTTGACCAATCTCTTGATTGCCGTGGCAAGTCGCCTGTCACCTGAGGAGCGCCTCGGACTGAGAGCCGCCCTCTAGGCGGGAATCCTCGCATATCCTGCGGTTTTCAGCCGAATTTCATGCCACTGCGCGGGCTTACCACGCAGACGCCGTCGAGACACCTAGAATGTGGCGATATTACAATGTGTTAGAGGAAAGAGGGCACCACTCCCATCAAAAGCATGAATAAGATGAAGGCGACTCCAACCGGACACCTGCGTGCCTTCCCGATAGTCGGCACGCGTTCGCAATGAAGCTCCGAAACGGACGGCTACAAATTCCGGATCGGACGCATGTAAGTTCCAACTTGAACGCGCTGGCTATCTTAATTCGCGCCACGGTCGTTTGGTGATAATACGACCGAAAGGTGGCCCCTGTTGGCTTTAGTCGCGCCAAGGCGCACCAACGCATATCCGGCACCGCCGATCTCAATCAAAAGGTCTGATCTCATTTCCCGATCGGTGACCACCTTGATTTTGGTCCATTTGTCTATCTTGGTGTCGTGCGGGAGAGGCAATCCCTCTCGCAGCAGGAGGGTGAGCTCAGGTGCTCTTTCCGACTTATAAATACAAATCCTCATCGCGCGGAACCCTAACTGCACAGATTTGTGACAGCTATATTGCAGTGCGTTATCAACTATTGCAATGCCGCGAAATCATTCTTTGCAAATGGCCGACGAATATGTCTGTCCTCCTATCCATGATTCTACCGCTACGCGTATGAGATAACGATAGATCAATCAGCTCCGGCATTCGACCGCACGCCTTGATCCAACGGCCTCATTGGCTCGTGAGCCGACACGTGGAGCCTCGACAACAGGGCACCACGTCCGCTGGCGCCGAGCTTCGATGTGTCAGCTTTTATAACGAAAGCCATTTTTGGTGGCATGCACCATGAAAAGCAATGATTGCAGTCCATTCAAGTGCTGAAGCTCAGGTCGGTGGAGTGCCGATGAGCTGCTCACGAGCGCAATGCATTCTCGCCGTGACGGTCAGAACGCGCTCTTCACCACGCCGCCATCAACCCTGAGCGCTGCACCATTGGTGGCCGAGGAAAGCGGGCTCGCGATATAGGCGACCATGGTTGCTATTTCTTCGGGCGTTGTGAAGCGCTTGATCAGTGAAGTTGGTCGGATTTTCTCGAAGAATTCGGTCTCGAACTGCGCGAAGCTCTTTCCTTCGGATCCGGGCAACGCTGCGACGAAATCCTCGACCCCGCGCGACTTCGTTGGACCAGGCAGCACACTGTTGACCGTGATCGCGGTGCCGGCAACGGATTCGGCGATACCGCGCGCTGCCGCGATCTGAGCCGCCTTGGTCACACCATAATGCACCATCTCGGCAGGAATATGCACGCCGCTTTCGCTCGATATGAAGATGATGCGCCCCCAGTTATGCCGGCGCATCGACGACAGATAAAGACGCGCGAGACGAACGCCCGAAAGCACGTTGACATCGAAGAAACGTCGCCAGTCAGCATCGGGGATTTCTTCGAATGGCTTGGGTTCGAATATGCCAAGGTTGTTGATCAGGATCTCGACGTTTGGGAAGCGCTTCGTGACCGCATCGGCCGCCGCCTCGGTGCCGAGATCGCCGGCAAATCCGTCAACGTGGCCACTTCCGATCGCGGCAAGTTCGGCGACCGTGCGATCGACCGCATCTTGGGTTCGTCCGTTGACGATGACATGGGCGCCTTCGCGAAGGAGAGTTGCCGCGATGGCATGACCGATGCCGGCGGTGCTGCCGGTGACCAGAGCCAGTTTACCGTTAAGCTCGAGGTTCATGAGGGTTCTCCAATGAGAGATATGACAGGAAGAGCACGCGGAATAAGCATGTTTCGCAAGGGAAGGCTATTTGCTTTGAGAACCGCCACCCTACGACGGATCCGGTTGATTGACCAGCGCACTTCCTTGGTAGCGATCGCCGATGGGATATGACGATCAACGCATTATCCGTAAGCGATCGTGCGAGATCCTCTGCCTCATTCCATGGTGCCGCCATTCAGCCTCGGCTTCTTCTTCCGGTCAGCAACAGCACCGGTATGGCATTGCCGTCAATTGGTTGATCAGATTATTCGCGTCGGTCGTTCCTCGCGTCTCTGTTAAAGGCAGCGAGACGGCGTCACGTCCTGGTGAATGCCGGGATTTATGCGGAAGGCGCATAAATTGCATGTTCAAATCTCGTTTGTGGCCGAATTCAAAAGCAACGTAAGCTTTTCCCATTAGAAAACGGAAGCTCACCAACGAGCTCAGGGGATCGAAATTTGATGAATTCAGCGCCACTGGACGTGAATGCGCTTGTGATCGTGCCGCAGCGAAAAATAGGCACGAAGATCATGGCGGCGATCTGCGTCATCCTGCTTGTTCTTCTGGCGAGAGCCTTCTGGAAGGGCGATATCGCCTGGGAATATGTCGGACAGAACCTGTTCACCAGGGCCGTCATGGCGGGTGTCGGCAACACGATCATCATGACCTTCTGCGCCATGATCGTCGGCATCGTTCTCGGTGTCGTTGCCGCAATCATGCGCATGTCGGACAATCCGGTTCTGCGCGGTATCTCGGTCGGCTATATCTGGCTGTTCCGCGGCACGCCGGCGTTGCTGCAGCTTCTCCTGTGGTTCAATCTTGCCTTGATCTTCCCGACGATCGGTATTCCCGGATTGTGGTCGCTCCGCACCGTCGATGTCATGACACCCTTCGTTGCCGCCCTCTTTGGCCTTGGCATTCAGCAGGGTGCTTATACCGCCGAAGTCGTGCGCGCCGGCCTTCTGTCGATCGACAAGGGGCAGATGGAAGCAGCCCAATCGATCGGCATGACGAAACTGCGGGCAACACTGAAAATCGTTCTGCCGCAGGCCATGCGTGTCATCGTCCCGCCGATCGGCAATGAAACCATCGGCATGGTGAAGCTCACCTCGCTTGCCAGCGTCATTCAATATTCGGAAGTGCTCAAAAACGTCGAGGACATCTACTATGTCAACTCGCGGGTCATCGAACTGCTGATCGTCGCCGCCATCTGGTACATGGTCGTCGTCACCATCCTCAGCATCGCACAGATCTATATCGAGCGGCATTTCTCCAGGGGCTGGGGCAGGCGGGATGCGGGCGCCCAGCAGGCGGCCAACCAGACTCTCACCGGGGAGGCAAGCTGATGGACGCGATCATCAAGGCGCACGGCCTGCAGAAGTACTTCGGCACGTTTCATGTCCTGAAGGATATCGATTTCGAGATCAAGAAAGGCGAAGTCGTCTGCATTATCGGACCTTCCGGTTCGGGAAAAAGCACCTTCCTGCGCTGCATCAACCAGCTCGAACAGATCGATGCCGGCTATGTCACGGTCGAAGATGAAATCGCCGGCTATCGCCGCGAAGGCAATCGGCTCTTTCCGCTGCCGGATCGGGAGATCGCCCGCCAGCGGCAGGCCGTCGGCATGGTCTTCCAGAAGTTTCATCTCTTCCCGCATCGCACGGTCCTCCAGAACATCATCGAAGGTCCGGTCGGCGTGCAGAAGCGGCCGAAGCAGGAGTGCCTCGCCGAGGCGCGCGTTCTTCTGCGGCGTGTCGGCCTCGCCGACAAGGCGGGCGCCTATCCAGGCGAGTTGTCCGGTGGTCAGCAGCAGCGCATCGCCATTGCCCGTGCGCTCGCCATGAAACCGAGGGCCATGCTCTTCGACGAGCCGACCTCGGCACTCGATCCCGAACTTGTCGGCGAAGTCCTCGGCGTCATGAAGGAGCTTGCCGCCTCCGGGACGACGATGATCGTCGTCACCCATGAAATCGGCTTTTGCCGAGAGGTTGCCGACCGTGTCGTCTTCATGGATGCCGGCATGATCGTCGAGACCGGGACGCCCAACGACATATTGGAAAACCCCAGGAATCCCAGAGTGAAGAACTTCATCTCTGCGGTGCTTTAACAAGAAAAATCCGAAGCAAGATCATCAGAGGACAATCGCATGAAACTCATTCGTCTCGCCGTTTCGGCGGCCCTGCTTTCGCTCGCGGCCACTGCCGCCTCCGCGGACTCGAGCCTGAACCTCATCAAGGACGGCGAGTTACGCATCATGACCAACCCGATCTATCCGCCCATGGAGTTCGTCAATCCGGATACCGGCACGATCGATGGCTTCGACGTCGACCTGGCGAATGCGATCGCCAAGAAGCTCAACTTGACGACCGTGTTCGTGACCTCCGCCTTCCAGGAGCTGCAGAGCGGCCTTCAGACCGGCCGCGCCGACATGATCATCTCCGGCATGAGCGACAACGTGAAGCGCCAGGCCAGTATGGACTTCGTCGATTACATCACCAGCGGCCCGATCCTCTTCACCGTCAATGCCAATGCCGCCACCTACAAGCAGGCGACCGACCTTTGCGGCAAGACAGTTGCCGGAAGCCGCAGCACCTCCTTCGGTGATAATGTCAAGGCCTGGAGCGCGCAGAATGAGGTGGCTCGGTTTGTCTGAACAGTTCCGGGCGTTTTGCTAAGTGGATTTCCGCCTCGGTTATGCCGCCACCATCATCGGTGTCAGCGCGT
>NZ_VITM01000016.1:0-92824 GCF_007828675.1 Rhizobium sp. ERR 1071
CGGGTTTACGCTGGTAACGCGGGGTGGAGCAGCCCGGTAGCTCGTCAGGCTCATAACCTGAAGGCCGCAGGTTCAAATCCTGCCCCCGCAACCAAGCTCTCCAAAATACATTAGATAGCGCTCGCGCGAAGACTGCTGCTCAGTCAACGGACTCGCTCGGCAGTGATGATCCATGCGCGGGAGTCGAAGAGCACGCCTTCGCAGGTCATGTGCGCTTCCAGCAAATTACGCAGCCGCTGCAGTGGTTGGTCGGGTGCCTCGTTGGTGTGCATGAGTGCGTCCTTGACCATATAGAGGCCGGCAAGGGCATCGAGGGCGGCCTCGACATTTGCTCCATAAAACACTGGTTCCTTCACCTCGGTGAAGTCGATCGAGGTGAAGCCGGCAGCGCTTAGCAGCTCTTTGGCTATGGTGGGATTGCCAAGCGAGAACGGCTTGCCGGCATTTTCTGGAATTGCGCTTCCCGGAGCCAGCGCATGCCTGATGGCGCCAGACCATTCGTTGCGCTCCTGGCTTTGCCATACCATCCAGGCGATGCGTCCACCCGGGCGGATTGCTTGGGCGATATTGGCGAATGCCACCGGCGGATCGGCAAAGAACATAACGCCGAACCGGCTGATGCATAGGTCGAAGCCGGCTGCTGGGAAGTTGTGGTTTTGTGCGTCACCCAGCTCGAAGCTGACGTTGCGCAATCCCGCTTCAGCGCTACGCTGGCGGGCAATCTCTAGCATCTCGGCGGAAGTGTCCACGCCGACCGCGCTGCCTTGTGTTGCGGCAAGAGCTGCTTCGCGAGTGGTTTGTCCAGCGCCGCAGCCGATATCGAGTATCCGGTCATGCGTCCGGACTGGGGCGGCGGCCCGCAAATGCAGGTTATGCCGTGATAGTTCAGCGTCGTAAAAATCAGCACATTGCAGCACTACAGGCCTCCCTTGTCTCGCCTCGATCTCCATCGGGCGCAGTTCTTGCAAGATCTTCCAACAGCTCCAACGGCATTATTCCCACGCAATTCCGAATGGAAAACTGCTGAGCGCTTTTCTGGAACTGCTCTGACGGACGTCGATGACCGTGTTGCAGCTTCCTCATAAACTGATTGCATAATAAGATCAGTTATGCAATATCAATCCAGTTGCGATTTGCAATCGGATGGATTCTGTCATGGAAGAAACGAGATCATTCATCGCCACCGAGACGTCAATCGAGGTCAAGGGAGCGAAACTTCAGACCCAGGCTTTCGGTGATCCCTCCAGCCCGCCCATCATATTGATCATGGGGATGATGGCTTCGATGCTGTGGTGGCCGGACAGGTTCTGCGAGGCGCTTGCCGCCCGCCAGCGCTATGTGATCCGATATGACCAGCGTGACACGGGCCTTTCGACACATTATCCACAAGGCGAGCCGCGTTATTCGTTCAACGATCTTGCCGACGATGTCATCGCCATTCTCGACGGCTATGGGTTGGAAACGGCACATGTGGTGGGCATGTCGATGGGTGGCGTCGTTGCGCAAGAAGTCTCGTTGCGCCATCCTCGGCGTGTTCGGACGCTCACGCTGATCAGCACATCACCGCTCGGCGTCGAGGGCTTGCCTTCCTCGACAAAGGCCTATCAAGAGCATTCCAGGTCTGCCGAAGCAATCGACTGGTCGAACCTCAAGGCCATTGCCGATTTTTTGCGTCGCGATACGGCCATGCTTGCCGGCACCCGGCACCCGCATGATCATGACGCTGCAAATGCCCTGATCGCCCGTGACATGGCCCGGGCACCGTCATTTGCGAGTGCTACGAACCATTTCACGCTCGTGAGCGAGGAAAGGCCCGAAAGACTTCAAGCTTCCGATATCAAGCTGCCGGTGCTTGCGATCCATGGCACGGCCGATCCGCTGTTTCCTGTAGGACACGGCGAGGCCTTCACCAAGGTCGTGCGAGATGCCCGGCTGCACCGGGTCGAGGGTGGAGGGCACGAAATCCACGAGCGCGATATTGACGAGATTGCGCAGGCCATCATCGATCACACGACCTGACAGGCGTCCGGCCCGACAGACGACCGGAAAGCAAGGCATGACCTCGCTTTCCGGTCTGTTGGAGATCAGCTTCTCGGCTTCAGGTTCTCTGCGTCGTAGAGCGGTTTGTAGCCGACGCCGGCGACTTCGACCGGGTAGGTCTCGCCGAAATATTCGACCTTCAGCTTGCGGCCTTCCTGGGCATAGGACCAGGGGAGATAGGCGAGCGCAATGTTCTTGCCGATGGTCGGGCCGTAGGCGATCGAGGTGGTGAAGGAGCGGCGGCCGAGCTCGTCGACCAGGGTTTCGCCGGTTTCGGGATCCATGACTGGCAGGATGCCGACGGGGTAGCGGGCCACGCCGTTGGAGTCGATATTGTCGGTCATCACAAGCGTGCAGAGCATGGCCGGCTGATGCTCGCGGGCGCGGTATTCGAGGTGCTTCGCCTTGCCGCGGAAATCGGCCTCCTTGACCTTCGGGCGGGCGAGATCGGCTTCGAGAAGATTATATTCCGTCAGCAGGTCGGCATTCTGCAGGCGCAGGCTCTTTTCCATGCGGCGGCTGTTGGCATAGGTCTCGACGCCGACGGCAATGGCGCCGGTCGAACGCAGCGCATCCCAGACCGCCAGCGCATCACCATAGGCCATGTGCAGTTCCCAGCCCTGTTCGCCGACATAGGAGATGCGGAATGCGGTGACGTTCTTGCCGGCAATGCGGATCTGCCTGATCGCGGCGAAGGGGAAGTTTTCGTGCGAGAGGCTTTCCGGGCTTTCGACGACCTTCTGCAGGTTGGTGCGGGCATTCGGTCCCCAGATACCGATCGTGACATAGCGTTCGGTGACGTCGGTGATGGTGACGTCAAAGCCCTTGTCCTCGGCAACGCGGCGCATGTAGTGGAAATCGCGCGGGCCGGCATCGGCGCCGTCGATCAGGCGGCAACGGTCGGCCATGCGGATGACGGTAAAATCGGCCCGCACCATGCCCTCGTCGTCGAGGAAGTGGGTGTAGATGCCCTTGCCGATATTGGCATCGCCACCGATCTTGGCCGCACAGAGCCATTCCAGCAGCTCGACATGATCGGGGCCCTCGATGTCGTACATGGCGAAATGCGAGAGGTTGATGATGCCGCAATCTTCGCTGAGCGCCAGATGCTCGGCATTGGAGACGCGCCAGAAATGGCGGTTATCCCATTCGTTTTCGCGCACGGGGATGCGATCGCCATATTTTTCCAGCAGGTGCTCGTTGGCGGCATAGCCATGCGCACGCTCCCAGCCGCCAAGCTCCATGAAGTAGCCGCCGAGCTCCTTTTCGCGCTCATAGAAGGGCGAGCGGCGGATGTTGCGGCCGGTCGCGTAGGGCTCGCGCGGATGGACAGCGGGATTGTAGATCTTCTGCGCGGCCTCGGTGCAGCGGCCTTCGATGAATTTCTCTTCCAGCATATGCGGGTAGAAGCGGGAATAATCGATCCTGTTGTGATCGATCGGCGTGCGGCCGTCGGTCATCCAGTCGGCGACCAGTTTGCCGAAGCCCGGGCCGTCCTTCACCCAGATGGCGACGCAATACCAGAGCCCGCGGACCTTCTGGCTTTCGCCGACGGATGGGCCGCCATCGGTCGTGACCTGCAGAAGGCCGTTGAAGGAATGGCCTTCATTATAGCCGAGTTCGCCAAGGATCGGCGTCAGTTCCATGGCGCGCTCGAGCGGCTCGATGATCTGCTCCATTTCGAGATCGCGCTGCGAGGGCGAGAGGCGGGCCTCGTGCTTTTCAAGGAGATCGCGGGGATGGCAGAGGCGCGGGTTCTTCTCTTCGTAATAACCCCATTCGATCTGGCCACCCTCGGCGGTCTTCGGATCGCCGGTGTCGCGCATATAGGCTGAATTGCCTTGGTCGCGCATCAGCGGGAAGCCGATTTCCTTGCCGGTATTGGCGAATTCATTGTAGGGGCCGAAGAAGGTCAGCGGGTGGTCGACCGGCATGACCGGAAGATCTTCGCCGACCATTTCGGCGATCAGGCGGCCCCAGAGGCCGGCACAGACAATCACATATTCGGCTTCGATGGTGCCGCGATGGGTGACGACGCCGGAGATGCGACCGTCCTTGACGATCAGCGACTGGGCCGGCGTATTGGCGAAGGATTGCAGCTTGCCGCTCTTCTCGCCTTGATCGATCAGCTTGCCGGCAACAGTCTGCGAACGGGGAATGACGAGGCCGGCATCCGGGTCCCACATGCCGCCCTGCACCATGCTTTCCTCGATCAGAGGGAATTTCTCCTTGATCTCGGCGGGTTCGATCAGGCGGGCGCGCGTGCCGAAAGCCTTGCCCGAGGTCACTTTGCGCTTGATTTCCGCCATGCGGTCGTCATCGCCGACACGGGCGACTTCCAGTCCGCCGACGCGGGCATAGTGGCCGAGCTTATCGTAGAAATCGATCGAGTAGAGGGTCGTCCAGCAGGAGAGGAAATCGTGGCTGGTCGTGTAGCAGAAGTCGGAGGCATGGGCCGTCGAGCCGATATCCGTCGGGATGCCTGATTTGTCGATGCCGACAATATCGTCCCAGCCGCGCTCGATCAGATGGTGGGCGATCGATGCGCCGACGATACCGCCGAGACCGATGATGACGACCTTCGCCTTTTGAGGAAATACTGCCATTGCGTGCGACCCTGATTGATATTGAAGACGGATTTTATGACGTGTGCGACGCCGACCAGAGCCTGTCTACGACATATTGAAGATGCTTGCACGACGACTGTCACGCTGTCCCGTCAGGAAGTGGCTGGGTTTGTCGGCGACATATGATCAGGAGAACTGTCGCAAAGGCGACTTTGTGACAACCGGAAAGTTGCTGCCGCATTATTGCGGGATAGATTGCATCATGATCTCGCGGCGCAGGATCGGGCCTTCCTCGCCGAAATAGGTGGTCAGCAGCTTGGCGAAATCATCCGACTGGTAGATCTCGGTCAGCGTTTGATCAACGAGCAGGCGGAAGGCGGAGTCATCCTGCCGGAGGGCGATGCCATAGGGCTCATGTGTGAAGAGGCGGTTGCCGATGGCGAGTGTGAACGGATTGCGGGCATGAGAAGCGAGATCGAAGAGCAGGGCGCGATCGGCAAAATAGGCATCGATCTTGTGGTTTTCGAGCGCGACTAGGCCCTCCTGATGCGTAGCGAAATCGGCGATCCGTGTCTTCGGCACGTCGGAGCCTAGCGCCTCGCGCAGGGTCGCACCCGTCGTCGTGTCGGCGCGAACGCCGATCGTGCTCGTTGCGGGGGCGGGCTTGGCGGAGACTTGCGCCAGCCGCTTGTCGAGGAACAAAGCCATCAGATAATCGGGCGAATCCTTGCGCAGCAGGGCGCTTGCGCCGGTGATGAAGATCGGCTGCGAGAAATCGACGCTTTGGCGTCGCCCGAGATTGATGGTGATGGCGCCGCAGAGAAGGTCGACCTGGCCGCTTTTGACTGCATCGAAGCCATCGGCAAGCGTGGTTTCGACATAGTCCCGCTTCAGATTGGCGACCTTGGTACCGACAGCATCGGCAATCTTGCCGCAGAGGTCGATGGCATATCCCGTTGGGTTGCCATCCTTCTTCTTAAAGGAGAAGGGTTCTTCGTCGCTGATATAGCCGATGCGGATCGTGCCCTTTTGCGCGATAGTGTCGAGTGTCTGTGCGGCCACCGCCGTATAGGCAGACATGCCTAGGAGAATGCCTGCCAGAACCAGTCGTCTCATGCAGTTTGCCGGCATGATCCCGATCTCCAAAAGAAAAATGGGCAATCGCAAGGGCTTAGGCGCAGATTATGGGCTGGCAGGTTTTTGTCAACGATGGATTGTTCCCGGTGGTTAGTGATCGAGCACGAGTGGCGCAAGGCTCCTGTTCGATTACGAGGCCTATCTGGAGAAGGCGTGACGATCCGCCCAGTCGGAAATCGCTGACGCGATGGCCTCCGGCTGATCTTCCGGCGCATTGTGCCTGGCCGGCCCGCAATTCCTGATCTCGAGGTCGGCTATATTCTCCCGGCACCAGGCGGTCATCACCTCGCTGATTAGCAATGTCTCTGCCGGTCCTTCGAAGGTCAGCAGTAGCTTCGGGACATCAGCGCTTTGTGCCAGCCAGGCGTCATAAGCTTCGATGCGCTTGATCACGTCGGCCGGTTCTCCTTCGATTGGCATCGAGCGGGGCCAGGCGAGCAGCGGTCGTCGGCTGTCGCGCGTCGGATAGGGTGCCGCGTAGACGGCATGATCCTCTTCGCTGAGGCCGTTGAGAACGGTAACCTTCAATGCCTGCTCGATGAAGAAATTCTCGTCCAGCACTTTGGTCTCACCGATACCAGGCGACCGGAGCGCTTCAAAACGAGGACGCGCGCCCGGAAAATCGTCCCAGGTCATCGGCCGGACGATCGTTTCCATGAAGGCGATGCCGCGCACGCGCTCTGGGTGGCGAGCTGCCCAATCGAATCCGAGCGCACCGCCCCAATCGTGGCCGACGAGCACGACATCGTCGAGCGCCAGGGCGTCGAACCAGGCGTCGAGATAGCGGGCGTGATCGTGGAAGCTGTAGGCAATATCCGGTTTGCCGGAGCGGCCCATGCCGATGAGGTCAGGCGCCAGACGACGGCCCGGCGTGGTGACGCC
The DNA here is from genome assembly GCF_007828675.1 of Rhizobium sp. ERR 1071. Lineage (NCBI taxonomy): Bacteria > Pseudomonadati > Pseudomonadota > Alphaproteobacteria > Hyphomicrobiales > Rhizobiaceae > Rhizobium > Rhizobium sp. ERR 1071. The sequence goes on from NZ_VITM01000016.1 coordinate 6,627, forward strand.
AGGCGACACATTTCGCCAGAGGTAAGATGAGGTGGGATTGCCATGCAGGAACACGAAAGGCGTTCCCGTTCCCGTGTCCTGATAGAAAATGGTTGAATCCAGCACGTTAAGCGAGGGCATGTGGATATCCTTTCCTTGGTAAGAATGGTAAGGTACCTGTCTATCTACCATAATAGTCAGGCGCCTGTCTATATTCATGAAAGAACCTATTTCCCCCCATCTGTCGCTGGGCCTGCTTTTGCGGCTCGTTCATCAGCATTATGCGCAGGCTGTCGATGCCGCGCTGGAGGAGGCCGGCTTCCGTGACATCCGCCCGCCGCATTCCAACGTCTTCACCTTCGCGCGTCCGGAAGGCATCCAGGTGAGCGAACTCACCCGGCTTGCTCATGTGCGCAAGCAGACGATGACGCAGGCGGTGGAGGAACTGGAGCGCCTGGGTTATGTTGAACGGCGACCGGATCCGAACGACCGGCGCGCGCGGCTGGTGTTTCTGACCGAGCGCGGCAAGGGTGTGCGGCCGGTCGCCATGGCCGCGGGCAAGATGGTGGAGCAGCGTTGGTCCGACATGGCCGGTTCGGGCGAAATCGAAGTGATCAGGCAGGGATTGCAAAATCTGCTGGAGACGCTGCGTGGTGGCGAAAAAGGTAGCGAACAGCCGTCCGACGATGCCGGCGCCTAAAGCAATTGCGTGAAAAATGCGCAGCGGTTTTCCGTCTGGGATTGCGTGAAAACAAAGGGATAGAGCGGCTCAGAGATTCCGTGAAAAACTGAACCGCTCTAGCGGCTCCTGTTGCTCGCCGTGATCTGGGCGGGCGGCGCATCACGAAGAGTTTCGGTGCCCTGTCGGAATTTATGGCCTATCTCTCTTCCACCACCGTCAATCCAAGAGGACGTCGATGCAGGAGAGGAACTCGATCAGAAAAACAAGCGGCAGGGTTGGCAAGACAAGCTTTGCATTCGGTGCGGGTTTTGCAATCCTATGCATAGGCTTCAGTTCTGCGCTGATCTCGCCGGCAGCCGCCCAGACGATCATCGATGACTGGCAGAAGGTGAAGCCGCCGGCGGCGCCGGAGCTGAAGCAGGTGACTGTCGATCCGAAAACGACGGCGCTTCTGATCCTCGATTTCAATGGCACACAGGACCCGACCAAAGGGCCGTGCAACGCAAAAACCAAGCCGCGTTGTCTGGCGTCCGTCCCCAAGGTCAAAATCCTGCTCGATCAGGCGCGCGCCAAGGAGATGCTCGTCGTCTTCAGTCTGGCCGGCGCTGGCGAGGCGCAGGATATAGCAACGACACTGGCGCCTCTGGCGAGCGAACCGATCGTCAAATCCGGCCCGGACAAGTTTATCGGCACCAACCTGCGCAGCATTCTTTCCGACAAAGGCATCAAGACCGTCATCGTCACGGGTACGGCCTCGGAGGGCGCGGTGCTCGATACGGCAACGGATGCCGCATTGAATGGTATGAATATCGTGCTGCCCGTCGACGGCATGTCATCGACAGAGCTCTATGGCGAGCAATATGTGGCCTGGCACATGGTCAATGCGCCCGGCGTCTCCCAGAAGACGACGCTGACCAGCATCGACAGGATCAAGTTCTGATCTCTGGATCGGATAGCGGCATCCCGCTCGTGATGCCAACGGGATGCCGTCATCGATCGATTACACCAGGGCTTCCTCGAACAGGTTCAGCAGCCGCTTCCAATGCCTTTCGGCGCCGGTCTCGTCATAGACGCCATGATCCGGCACGGTCCATCCATGCGCCATTCCGACATAGTTTTCGATGGTGTGATCGACGCCGCCAGTGCGGAGCGCTTCGGCAAGACGCGCCGATTGTTCCGGCGGAAAGCTGTTGTCGACGCCGGCGACACCGATATAGGCGCGCGCCTTGATATTGGCGGCGAGCCGGTGCGGGCTGTCTTCCGCGTCGCTCGCAAGATTGCCGCCGTGGAAGCTTGCGGCTGCCGCGATGCGATCGGGATAAGAGGCAGCGGCAGTCAGCGCGCGGCCCCCGCCCATGCAATAGCCTACCACGCCGGCCGCACCTTTGGCTCCGGCAGCTGAGAGAGCGTCGAGGAAGGCGGCACTATCGACTTTGGTCATTTCCTGCGTCGTGCCGCGCAGCATCGTCATGATCGTTTCGCGGGAGGCCGGATTGCCAAAGGCACCGCCGTCGAAGGGGCCATAGGCGCCGAAGCGATAGAAGAGATCGGGAAGCAGCACGATATAGCCGGCATCAGCCAGCCGCTGCGCCATGCCATCGAGCGCCGCGCGGGGACCCATGGCATCCATATAGAGTATCACGCCATGCTCGGCTGACGTGCCATTCTCGGGGCGGAATATGCCGGCTTTGGCGGTGCCGTCGGCCGTCTTGATTTCGATATCCTGTTTCATCGTCGTTTCCCTTGCGATCTCATTATCGGCTGATGTCCCCGCGGCACATACCACTTTGGCAAACGATATATAGACCCTCAAGATCATGGCTCTTCGAAAAGGCCGAGACCATCAATCAACATCTCTTGAGTTTCGGCGCTTGTCGTTCGTGACATAGTATCGCCGGTAATGACGTCTATGCGACGATCCCCTTGGAGGATTTGATTTCATGTCTTTTCGCCAGATGGTTCCCGGCCTGGCGCTGGCCCTTTCGCTGCTATCGGCAACAGCGTCAGCCGCTCCGCCCGAGCAAGGCCATGGCGCGCCAAGCGCTGGTGGCGTGCTCTCGCTCCTGCCGCCTGACGCGGTGAGCGATCATGTGCTGAATGCCGATGGCAAGACCATTCCCTACACGGCGACAGCCGGAACGCTCGATCTTTTCGGCCAGGATGGTCAGCGCAGTGCCGCGATCTTCTACACTGCCTATGTCGCCAAGAACCGCGATACGAGCCGCCCCGTGACCTTCGTGTTCAATGGCGGGCCGGGCGCGGCTTCGGCCTTCCTCAATCTCGGACTCGTCGGCCCACGCATCGTCGATTTCGGCGCGGATGGGCGCGATGGCGCCCATGCCAAGCTGGTCGACAATCCGCAAAGCTGGCTCGAATTTACCGATCTCGTGCTGATCGACCCGATCGGCACCGGCTGGAGCCGCACCGCAAAGCCCGATGATCAGAATGATTTCTATAGCGTCGACAGCGATGCCGAAAGCCTTGCCAAGGCGATTGCCCTCTACGTCGCCCATAACAGCCGGGCGGCATCGCCGAAATATATTCTCGGGGAGAGCTATGGCGGATTTCGTTCGATCAAGGTTGCCAACAGCCTGCGCGAGGATCAGGGCATTCTGATTTCCGGCGTCGTGATGCTGTCGCCCCTGCTGGAGGGCCGGTTTGTCTTTGGCGGCGGTGAGGATGCGCTTGGCGCAGCCTTGCAACTGCCGTCGCTGGCGGCGGCCGAGCTGGAACGGCAAAACGCCTTCAGCGAGAAGGCGGTTCAGGATGCCGAGGCGTTTGCCCTAAACGAATATCTGCCAACTCTTGCCGGACGGCCGCCCTCGGCAGATGCCGGCCAAGCCTTCTACGGGCGCGTGGCGAAGCTGGCCGGCATACCGCAGGATGTCGTCGCCAAGAACCAGGGCTTTCTTGGCGGGGTCTATCGCAAGCATTCCGATGGCGATGGCGCGGATGTGGCGAGCGCCTATGATGCTTCCTTTCTGGCGCCCGACCCCTATCCGCAGTCGGAGGCCGAGCATGGCGGCGATCCGGTTCTGGATGGCTTCGTCCGCGCCTATGGTGGTGCCTTTTCCGGCTATGCCCGTGACGAGTTGGGCTTCCATACCGACATGACCTACACACTGCTGTCGTCATCCGTGAACAGGGAATGGAAATGGGGTGGGCGCAATGGCGGCTCGCGCGGGACCGCGGGCGTTGGTGACGATCTCAAGGAGCTGCTGTCGCTCTCGCCATCATTCCGGGTGATGATTGGGCAGGGTTACAGCGATCTCGTCATTCCCTTCGGCGTGAACAAATATGTGCTCGACCATATGCCACCCGTTTTTGCGGATCGCATGGAGATGAAGCTCTATCGCGGCGGCCATATGTTCTACACGCGGCCAGCGTCGCGTGAGCAGTTCACGGGCGATGCCAAGTCGTTTTATACGGGGCAGGTCAAGGCGGTGCCGACACCGCAATCGAACTGACCGCCATGCGGGGCTCTACCTGGAATGCGGCGGCGTTGGCTGGCCTTCATCTGTTTCTCGCAACCATGGCCTTGATGGTTTCAAAGAGTTCGTCCTTTGCCTGCTGCGGGCTGATATCCCCCGTCGTCGCGGCATAGGACAGGGCTTCGGCCGCACCCAGCATCGCCCAGAGGCCCGCCGATGCAATGGAACCGGTAGTAGCGAAGGGAGCAAGCAGCGCACGGCACTTCTCGAGGAAGGCCGTTTCATATTCGCGCTTGATTTTTTCAAGCTCCGGCGAGCCCGCGAGCGCGGCGATAATGCCGGGTATTTCGCGCCCCTGCAGCAGCACGCAATCGACATAGGAGGCCGCTATCACCTCCGCCCGACCTGCCAGTGTCGGGGTGCTTGCATCAAGCGCCTTGTCCATCACCTCCGTCTGCCTGATATCGAACTCGCGATAGAGGGCGGCCAGCAGGCCGGAACGGGTGACAAAATGGTCGTAGACCACAGGTTTCGTCACACCGGCGCGCTCAGAGAGCCGCCCCAGCGTCAGGGCTTCCGTTCCCTCCTCTCCGGCGATTTGCCAGGCGACCTCGATGAGCTGCCGATAGCGCTCCTCCCGCGTCAGCCGGCTGCGGGACTCCGGTTTCTTTGTCTGCATGCTTGACATCGCTATATACCAAAAGTAACCTACTAAAAGTATATAAGACTGAGCCGCCGCTCACAATGTGTCAGCCGGAGTTTTTCACATGCACGCGCTTATCGTCGTCTCCAATCCGAATTCGGCTTCTTTCGGCCACAGCGTCGCGGCCAAAGTCGCCGAGGGTGTAACGGCTTCGGGCGGCTCGTATGAAATCGCGGATCTTGCGGCGGAAGGTTTTGATCCTAGGTTCAGCGCTGCTGATATTACCGCCCATCTCAGAGAAGGACCATCGCCCGAGGATGTCTTTGCCGAGCAAGCGCGGATCGATCGCGCGGATGCACTGGTGCTCGTCTATCCCGTCTATTGGTGGTCCATGCCCGGGCTTCTCAAGGGATGGATCGACCGAGTGTTCAGCAATGGCTGGGCCTATGACGACATACCGGGTAACGGAACGATCAAAAGATTACGCCATCTCCGCGTCCATCTGATCGCTATCGGCGGTGCGACCATGCGTACCTATGCGCGCCACGGCTATTTCGGCGCCATGAGGACGCAGATCGATCATGGAATTTTCGGTTATTGCGGCGCTCCCGTCGCGACCTCCGAATTGTTGCTGACGGAGACGCAGGATATGAGTTCCCATCTCGACACCGCCCGCGCCATCGGGCGAAATCTCTTTGCTGTTTCGCGATCGACGAAGGCAGCGGACGCGGCCTAATCGTGCTGCTGCAGTTGAAAGAGATGCTTGATGCGCGAGCTTAGCGAGGTCACGTGAGTGCCATGGCCGAGCATATCGACATTGGCGAATAGATGCTGCTCCGCCTCGATGCGTTTTGCCAGAATGGCGCCGAGCTCTTCGGCAAGGGTCGGCCGATCGTGCAATAGCGGCGCCAGACATTCCTCGCCGATTTCGTAGGTGACGACAAAGGTCAGGGCGCGAACCGTCCCGACTTCACCTGACCCCATCAGCAGCCCGTTCTCCCCGAAATAATCCCCTGGCGCAAGGCGCGTCAGCTCGATCTGGCGATGTCCTTCGCGGCGGGTGATGCTGACGACGCCCGAGCGGACGATCGTGAGTGCCCGCATGCGGGCGTCCTGCTCAGCGATGACGGCATCCTTGCGATAGGTCCGGCGCTGCATATGTGACGCCAGATGTTCCTTTTCATCCTCGGTCAGCGAAGAGAACAGGGGGATATTGCTGACAAGCCGCCAAGGCGTTCCGGGTGCATGTTGCTTCTCATCGGCCGCCTCGGGTTTTTGCTCCATCGGAAGCATGATCGTGCCGGGGGGATCGGCGAATTTCAAGTTTGCCGCCTTGGCGTGACGAAATAGCAGATCATAGATCTCGTTCTTCGCGGCTTGGGTCAGCGACATGTCGCGCACGCGAAAAGACAGCTGCAGTTCGATCGCTTGCCCATCGATGGAATTGATGGCGACATTGGGTTCCGGGTTCTTCTGGATCGAATTGCAGCTGATCAAGACGTTTTGCATCACATCCGCGATGATGCGCGGCAGAGTGGTGGGTTGAATCCGAACGGTGACGGTGGCGCCATGGCTCTCATCGGGCGCGGAAAGATTGGTCAGCCGCGTCTTGGCAAGGATGCTGTTCGGAATGACGACCAGATCGTTGGTGCCGCTCAGCAATTGCGTGGCGCGCCAATTGGTTTCGACGACGCGGCCCTGGACATCATTTTCGAGCACGATCCAGTCGCCGACGGAGTAGGGGCGGCCGAGATTGAGAGCGATGCCGGAGAAGACGTCACTCAGGGTACTCTGCAAGGCAAGGCCGAGAATGATGGCGAAGACGCCCGATGTCGCGATCAAGGTGCCGATGGGCACACTAAAAACATCGCCGACGATGGAGAGAATGGCCCCGAGATAGATGACACCGACGATCAGATCCTGCAGCAGCCGGCCTTCGCGGGGCTTGCGCTCGAAAATCAGGAACAGCCGCACGCAGGCGATCAGTACCCAGGCACCATTGACCCACCAGACGATCTTGGCAAAGCCCGTGAAGGTGCGCAGCGTCACCGAGTCCTGCGGCGGGCTCGGCTCATAGGGCACGATGCCGTGATAGAACAAAAGTGCGGTCAGGCAGACGAAAAAGGCGACCTGACCGATCAGGCGGCCGGCCCGCTGACGACGCAGCATGACGCGGCTGACGAATGTGCCGACGACAACCAGAATGAAGAACTGGACGATCGGATCGCCAAGAAGTGCAATGGACATGGGGACTTGGTCGCACTCGGTCTTTCGGATGGGCGCTAAATTGGCACGAAAGAGGCCGCAGCGCCATATCTGGAAAAAGTATGATTAATTGACGCGGACGCCTTGATCTCAGGACTTGTACCTTGATAATTAGATGACGATTATCATCTTATATCTGTCATCCCATCCTGCTATCTGCTCTCGCAGCGCAATCCCCGGCGCTCCGACTTCATTAAGGAATACCCATGACACAGTCTTTCGAGATTCGCGGCGATCTGCTGATCGGCTCAGATTCCACCGGCGGCAACAGAACCGTGCGTGCCATCAACCCGGCGACCGGCGCAAACCTGGAACCGGCCTTTGCGATCGCGGGCGAGAGCGACGTTGCCAAAGCGTGCGAACTGGCGGCGCAGGCGTTTGACGTCTACCGTGCGACCAGCCCCGAAGAGCGCGCAGCATTCCTCGAAAAGATCGCCGACAACATCATGGAGATCGGCGATGCACTGATCGAGCGGGCGACGGAAGAGACCGGCCTGCCGGTGGCGCGTCTGCAGGGCGAGCGCGCCCGCACTGTCGGCCAGCTCAGGCTGTTCGCACAGGTGGTCCGCGCCGGCGAGTGGCTCGACCTGCGCGTCGATCCGGCACTGCCGGAGCGCAAGCCGCTGCCGCGCCCTGATCTGCGTCTGCGCCAGATCCCGCTCGGCCCGGTCGCCGTCTTCGGCGCCAGCAACTTCCCGCTCGCCTTCTCGGTCGCCGGTGGTGATACGGCGTCGGCTCTTGCCGCCGGCTGCCCCGTCGTCGTCAAGGGCCATCTTGCCCATCCGGGCACGGGCGAGCTTGTCGGCCGCGCCATCCGCGCCGCCGTTGCCGCCTGCGGCCTCCCGGAAGGCACGTTCTCGCTGCTGACCGGTGCCAACGAAACCGGCGCAGCACTGGTGCGCGATCCGCGTATCAAGGCCGTCGGCTTCACCGGCTCGCGTGGTGGCGGCCTGGCGCTTGGCGCCATTGCCGCGGCCCGTCCGGAGCCGATCCCGGTCTACGCCGAGATGAGCAGCGTCAATCCCGTCTTCCTCTTTCCGGCCGCGCTTGCTGCGCGTGCCGAGGCGATCGGGACCGGCTTCATCGATTCCCTGACGCTCGGTGCCGGCCAGTTCTGCACCAATCCGGGGCTGCTCTTCGCGATCGAGAGCCCGGATCTCGACCGCTTCGTCCAGGCGGCCAGCGGTGCCCTGACCGGCCGCGCGCCCGCGCCGATGCTGACACCAGGCATTCACGCCGCCTTCGACAAGGGCGTTGCCGCATTGGCGGAGCATGAGGCGGTCAAGACCGTCGCTCATGGTGCTCCGGCCGAAGGCGTCAATCGCAGCCCCGGTATCTTCTTCGAGACAGAAGCGGAGGAGTTCCTCGCCGATGAGCGCCTCGGCCACGAAGTTTTCGGCGCGGCAAGCCTTCTGGTGCGGTGCAAGGACGTCGACCAGATGATCGCCGTTGCGGAAAAGCTCGAGGGCCAGCTGACCGCGACGCTGCAGGTCGAAGCGGATGACTATGCGACGGCCGCCAAGCTGGTGCCGGTGCTGGAACGCAAGGTGGGGCGCATCCTCGCCAATGGCTGGCCGACCGGTGTCGAAGTCTCCCATGCCATGGTGCATGGCGGGCCTTTCCCGGCGACCTCGGACAGCCGCACGACCTCGGTCGGCACGCTCGCCATCCGCCGCTTCCTGCGCCCGGTCTCCTATCAGGATCTGCCGGAAGGGCTGTTGCCGGCGGAGCTGCGTGACGATGGGGTGAAGTCGCTGCCGCATCTGCTGGATGGTGTGCGCGGGGGCAACTGATCGGGAGCTCCATCCGCCCTCGCCCTTCGAGGGGTCCTTCGGACCCTCCTCAGGGTGAGGGCTAATCAGTTCGTCGCGCGGCCAAAACGAGCAAGCATACTCGGTGCCGCCGAATTCGCTCCGACCTCATGGTGAGGAGGCCCGCAGGGCCGTCTCGAACCACGAGGTCGGCCACACGGTAAGCTCTCAAACCTCCGCGTAAACAATCCCTGTGAACGAGCCGGCATGATGCAGCAGTTCTCGCTCGCCCGAACCATCGAGGCTGGCGGAATAGAGATTGCCGCCGATGTCGGTGAAGAACATGCGGTTGTTGGGGAGATCGAGTGAGAGGCCGATGCCTTCGTCCAGGCCCTCGAGGACGACTTCGGAGGTTGCGGCGATATCGTTCATCGCTGCGCGGTTGACGGTATTGCCGCGGGGGAGATTGCCACGGTCGGTCCAGTAGATCGTGCGGGTGGCGAGATCCAGTTCGAGGTCGATCGGTTCCGGCAGTTTGTCGAGCAGGGTTTCGATGTCGCTGCGGCTTGTTGCGGTTTCGCCGGCGGGAATATTGATGCCGGCACGGAAGATGCGGCCGAGACCGGCATCCGGCGGTCCTTTCTGGGTCCAATAAATCTGCCCAAGCGGCAGATCGAGGGCAATGCCGACGCACCAGCGTTCGATATCGGCGCTATCTTCCGGGCTGTCGCCGTTCTGCACAAGGGTTTCGATATCGCTGCCGTCGATATTGGCGCGCATGACGCGCATGCCTTCGCGGTCGCACCAATAGAGCTTGCCGTTGTCACGGTCGAGCTGGATCTGCTTCGGCGTGACGAGCGTGCTGCCCGGCGGGATCAGGGTGATATGGTTGCCGCCGTCGAGGTCCATGCGCTCGATGGAGCCGTCATGGGCGTTGTAGTCGTTGCCCATCTCCGTCCAGTAGATCCAGCCGTTCTCGCTATCGACGAGAATGCCGTCCGGGCTGCGGCCGGCCCGCTGGACGATGAGCTTGAGATCGGTGCCGTCGATGGCGGAGGAGAGGATTCGTCCGTCGTTGATATCGAGGAAAAACAGTCTTTCGATCTTGTCGGTGGTGGAGGCAGGCGTCCGTGCTTCTGACATGAGAGCATCCTTTCGAGGGGCGGATCTGCGGATCACAGCGCGGCAATCATGGCATCGGTTGATGACAGCATCATTGGCGGCTGCGAGCGGGACGAGCATCTGCTGCGCTGCAGCAAAGATCAAGGGCCGGATTGTCGCGGTGCGCGCGGAGGGCTGTCAAATAAGTGTCATCGGCCTGATATAAATCCCCGACATTCCCTTAGGGCTGCACCAGTCGAGGGCTGACACCGAAGCCGGAGGTGATTGATATCATGTCGACGCTCCAGCAGGTCGCCTTTCGCGCCGGTTGTTCGGTCGCGACCGCCAGCCGGGTGATGAATCGCACCGGTCCGGTCAGCGACGAGATGGTACGGCGCGTGCGCCGGGCGGCGGCAGAGCTTGGCTATCGCGCCGGCAGTCGTAGCGCCAATGGCCGGCCGGCGATCGGCGTGCTCATTCCCAGCATCACCAATCCGGTTTTCGCAGCTTCGCTCTCGAGTATCCAGAACCGAGCCCTTCACGCGGGGCATAGCGTGCTGATCGCGCAATCGAACTACGATCCAGCACAGGAGGTCGATGCCGTCGCCTCGCTGCTCCAGAAGCAGCCGACTGGGTTGATCCTCACGCTCTGCGATCCCGAACGCAGTCTGGTCCTGTCATCCGCCCTCCCGCCGACCGTGCTGCTCGGAAATCTTCCGACCAGCCGCTTCACAGCTGCGGTCGCGACCGATAATTTCGGTGCGGGCCGGCACCTGACGGAGCATCTTCTGGGCAAGGGACACCGCCGCATCCTGTTCATATCAGGCCACTTCGCGGCATCGGATCGAGCCAAGCTACGCTATCTCGGCTATATCAGGGCGATGGAAGGGGCGGGGCAACAGCCTCTCGATGCCCTGGAGATTTCCTTCGTGAATAGCCTGGAACAGCTCGATCTTTCGGATGCCGTTTCCCGGTTCGGTCCGACGGCGATCATTGCCTCCAACGATCTTCTGGCGCTCGGCGTCATGGGCGCGCTCCGGCGTCAGGGTCTTTCGATCCCGCGCGATATTTCCGTCGCCGGCTTCGACGGGATTTCCCTCGGTTTTCTGGGTGAGGTGTCCCTGACGACGGTGGAAATTCCGGATGGAACCATGGGTGCCGCTGCCGCCTCGCTGCTGCTCGATATGGCTGAGAATGCCGCGCCGCCGCGTCATCTGACCGTGCCCTATCGGCTGCGTTTCGGCGGAACGGTGCGCAATCTCACCCTCCAATCCTGACATACCTTTGCATATGAAAACGCCGCCTCTCGTTAAGAGGCGGCGCGGATGTTTCAGATGGGTTCGAAAGATCAGCTGCGTGGCAGCAGGCCCTCGACGTCGGAAGCGGCGTCGTCGAGTGCTTCCTTCGGCTCTGCCGAGCCATCGACGATGCGCGAGAGGTTGTCGACGATAGTCTGCGTGACTTTGACGCCGTTGGAGCCCGGGAAGGCGTACCAGGGAACCATGATCGACATCTGGCTGAGGCCGGCCTGGAACAGCGGGTTCTTCTTGTAGAAGTCGCCGAGATATTCGGCCGACTTGGCAGCAAGCTCATTGTTCGGAACATAGCCGGTACCGGGAACGACGACAGAGGCGCCATAGGGGCCAGCGGCAAACTTGGCGAATTTCCAGGCAGCTTCTTCCTTGACCGGATCATGGGTCAGGATGACGACGGCGTTGCCGCCCGTCGGCAGGCGGCCGTTGACCGGGTCGATCAGCGGCAGCTTGGCGGTGCGCAGGTCGAACTTGGCGCCGACATTCTTGATGGTGTTGACGAGAGCACCGGTCGTCTGGAATTCGAAGCCGACCTTGCCGGCTGCAAAGGCCTGTTCGCCGGCAGCCTTGGTGAAGACCGGCATGCCGCCTTCCTTGACGAAGCGCTGGATCAGTTCGACGGCCTTCTGGCCCTCGGGACCGTTGAAGGCGACCTTCGTCTCGTCGTCGCTCAGCATCTTGCCGCCGGCGCCGAAGAGGAGGGCGGAGAACATCCAGTCGTCACCCTGCCAGCGGAAGTCCATGCCGTCGACGCCATTGCCGAGCGCCTTGATCTTGCCGGCAAGCGCGATGACCTCGTCCCAGGTCTTCGGCGGGTTGTCCGGGTTGCCGCCGGCAGCCTTCACCAGGTCGGCGTTGTAATACATGATCGGGTTGGACGTCGCGAAGGCGAGGCCGACCTGCTTGCCCTTGACCTGGGCGAGCTTCAGGATCGTGTCCGAAAAGCCTTGCTCGGCCATATTGCCCTCTTTCTTGACGAGGGGACCGAGGTCGACGGCGACATTGCGCTCGTCGATCATGCGCAGGCGGTTGAGGCCGATGAAGGTGACATCGGGCATCTCGCTGGTGCCGGCCTGGCGCAGGATGGTCTGGATGCCTTCCTCATAGGTGGCCGAAGGAGCGGCGAACTGGATCTTGATGTCGGGATTTTCTTCCATGAACTTCTTCGAGATCGTGTCCATCACGTTCTTGAAGAAGCCCGGCATGGGATAGTGAACCGTCAGGGTTGTTTCGGCGTAGGCCGGGACCGACACGACCATCGAAATGACCGCGGCGGCGAGAATCTGGGTGATATGCTTCATCGCTCGTTCTCCGTTTTCGAATTTCGAACCGGTCAGCCTTTGAGACCGGTCATGGTGATGCCCTCGACGAAACGCTTCTGTGCCAGAAGGAATGCCGCGACGAGGGGAAGGGTGATGATGAGGGTTGCAGCCATCAGCGCGCCGTAGTCGTCGCCGGCTTCGGCGGCGCGGAAATACATGAGACCCAGCGGCGGCGTGAAATATTCCTGCTTGGTGATGACGATCAGCGGCCAGTAGAGATCGTTCCAGTGCGCGACCACCGAAAAGATCGCGAAAGCCGTGACTGCCGGCCAGGCATTCGGCACGATGACGCGGGCGACGATGCCGATTTCAGACATGCCATCGAGGCGGGCGGCGTGGATCAGATCGTCGGGCATGGCGCGGAAGAACTGCAGGAACATGAAGATCGCGAAGACCGAGATCGAGAAGGGCGCGACCAGGGCGGCGTAGCTGTTCAAGAGCGACAGGCTGTTGAAGCCGACATAGAGCGGCAGCGCCGTCGCATGGATCGGGATCAGCAGGCCGAGCATGACCAGCACCATCATCATGCGCGCCGCCGGGAATTTCAGCTTCGCCATGGCATAGGCGCAGGGGATGGCGATCAGCACCTGGAAGAAGAAGATCAGGCCGCAGACGAAGACGCCGTTGAACAGCAGCGTGCCCATCGAAACCTTGCTCAGCGCCTTGGCGATGTTCTCGACGTAATAGAAATGCGTCGGGATCAGCTTTAGTGCCGAAGTGAAGATATCGTCCTGCGCCTTGCCGGCGGTCGAGATCATGAAGATGTAGGGCGCGAGGAAGACGAGCGAGCCCAGGATCAGCAGAGAGAGGCGCAGGATGCGGCCGGGAGTGTAGCCTGTCGAGGTCATGTGTAATGCACCTGCCGGTCTTGGACGCGATATTGCAGGAAGGTCAGCACCACGAGGATAGCGAGAAACACCGTGGTCATTGCCGAGGCATAACCGACGCGGAGATAGACGAAGCCTTCCTGGTAGATGGTGAAGAGCAGGACTTCGGAGGCATGGTTCGGGCCGCCGTCGGTCAGGGCCTTTACGGTGTCGAAGACCTTCACCGCATTGATGATGCTGATTGTGGTCACAAACAGCGTCGTCGGCCCGAGCATCGGGCAGGTGACGAGCCAGAAGCGGTCCCAGGCCGATTTCGCACCATCGACTTCGGCTGCGGCGTAGAGTTCACGCGGGATGGCGGTGAGGCCTGCGAGAAACAGCACCATGTTGAAGCCGACCGATTGCCACACGCCGATGATCGACAGGCTGTAGAGCGCGGTCGCCGAGGCGCCAAGCCAGTTAGGGCCACGCACGCCGATCTCGCCGAGCAGCGCGTTGATCGGGCCGATCGTCGGATGGAAGAGATATTGCCAGACGGTCGCCATCGCGACGATCAGCGAGGCGACGGGCAGGAAATAGGCCGTGCGGAAGAAGCTGCGGCCGATGCCTTCGCTCTCGATCAGCAACGCGACGCCGAGGCCGAGCACGATCGAGACGGGTGCCACGATGGCGGTGTAGGTCGCCGTGTTCCAGAGCGATTTCTGGAAGGCGCGGTCGCGAAGCAGATGCGCGTAGTTCTCAAAAGCCACGAAACGCAGGCTCTTGTCGCCGAGCTGGAAATCCGTGAAGCCGAGTACGACGACGGCGACGATCGGCACGATGATGAAGAGCACGATCAGGATGATGGCGGGCAGAGCGAAGAGGAGAGCCGTACGGGCCTCGCTGCGTTCGCGTGCCGCGGCCGCCTGCATCGGCAGGGAGGTGGCAGCGATGCTAGCCATGCGCCTTCTCCCGCGTGGCATCGACCGTCGTCGGGCTCGCGCGCAAACGGCGGCCGTCTTCGGCGAAGACCAAGGCTTGCTCGGCCGTGAGCGTCAGCGCAACCGGCGCACCGGCGGATAGACCGGCGACTTCTGCCGGTGCGAGCTTGACGACCATGGTTTCGCCGATGGCGTCGAGCTTGGCATAGAGGATGACTTCCGAGCCTAGGAATTCCATGCGCTCGATATGGGCGGCGAGCGCATCCTGGCGGTCCTGGGAGAGCTGGACGAATTCCGGGCGAATGCCGAGGGTCACATTCCTGCCGGCAAAGCTGCTGTCGTCGAGCGCCAGCCGGATGCCGCCGAAGGCGACGGTGCCGTTTTCGGCGAGCGCCGGCAGCAGATTGATGCGCGGCTGTCCGACAAAACGGGCGACTTCCACATGAGCCGGGTCGTCATAGATCGTTTGCGGCGAGGCGATCTGCAGCAATTGCCCGCCGATCATGACGGCGACGCGGTCGGCCATCGACAGCGCCTCGGCCTGATCGTGAGTGACGTAGACCGTGGGAACACCGGCGCGGCGATGCAGATCGACGATCTCACCGCGGGCATGGACACGCAGATTGGCGTCGAGATTGGAAAGCGGCTCGTCCATGAGGAAGACGGCGGGACGGCGGACCATGGCGCGGGCCAGCGCCACGCGCTGGCGCTGGCCGCCCGACATCTGGCCCGGCTTGCGATCGAGCAGGTGATCGATCTTCAGCGAGACGGCCATGTCGCGGACATCGCGGATGATGCCGGCGCGAGCCGCGCGCTGGCCGGGGATGAGCGAGCCGATGAAGGGGAGGCGCTGGACGCGCGACAGGCGGCGCATGGCGAGCGGCACGGCAATGTTTTCCGAGGCCGTCAGGTGCGGATAGAGAGCGTAGGACTGGAAGACCATGGCGATGTTGCGATCGGCAGCTGCAACGCCGGAAACGTCGCTGCTGCCGAGGATGATTTCGCCGCTGTCGGCATGGTCGAGACCGGCGAGGATGCGCAAGAGCGTGCTCTTGCCGCAGCCCGAGGGGCCGACGAGGGCGATGAATTCGCCGGGCTGGACGTCGAGATCGACGCCCTTGAGGATGGCGTTGCCGCCGAAGGATTTGGCGATGCCGCGAAGCGAGAGTGCGCTCATTCGGTCGGCTCCTTTGCCTTGGGGGCGGCCTGCGGATAGACTTCCATGACAACATCATCGAGGAAGTAGGCAGTCATGCCGGGTACGGCGACGAGCTCCGTAGAGACCGTTTCGCTAAGTTCATGGATCGCTGCGCCGATCAGCCGTTCGCCGGGCATTTCGCGTTCCATCTTGTCGAGGATGAAGGCGCCGGGCGGTGCCCATACCAGGTTGGTGTCATTGAAGCGGCCTTCCCAGGTCCAGTGCAGGTGGCCGCTGCCGAAGAGGGCGACGTCGTGGGCCGCGATCAGATCGTAGAGACGGCGGCGCTGGGCCGGGCGCACGCTCCAGTAACCGGTATCGCCCTCATCGGGCGCATCAACGAAGAGCGGCTTGTGGGCGAAAAGGGCAATGCGACGCTCGCCACGGCTTTCGAGTATCTCCTGCAGCCAGTCGAACTGCTTCTGCTCCTCGGCATCCTCGACGCCCATGAGCAGGCTGTTGAGGCCGATCAGCCGCCAGTTGCCGACATCCTTCGCCCAATAATCCGGGCCGACGAGGCGGCGCCAGCGGTCCAGCCGTTCGGGATTGACGGGCTGATAGGAGCCGGGCAGGTGGCCGACATCGTGGTTGCCGGGGACGATGAGCATTGGCACGGAGACCTGCCGCATCATCTCCATGGAGAAGACGAGATCTTCATCCCTATCGGCGCCGTCAACGCTGAGATCGCCGGTATGAACGACGAGATCGGCGCCGCTTGCCTCGATCCATTTCGCCAGCGGCTCCCAATTGCCGTTGAAATGTGGCTTGTTGGGGCTCAAATGGGTGTCGGTGATCTGGATGATCTTCACGGCGCTTCTCCGAGGTCTTCAGAATGGTGCGCCTGTGGAAGGGATTGCCTTCAAATGGGCGCGTCTATGCGCTCTCTTTAGAAGGCGCCCATGTCAGTCAGGTAACAGGTCTTTTCAGCTGTTTTTCAGTTTTGTCATATCGCCGTCAAATGGCGCCGCCTTTCGCTTCGTGCCAAATGGAAGCACTGTACGCGGCGATGTCGGTGCTATAGATCGTTGCGAAAGGGGTCCGATATGTCATACGAAGAGAGCCGCATCACCAAACTCGAGGAGATGGTCGCTCATCAGGCCAAGACGATCGAGGAACTGTCCGACCAGATTGCCGAGCAATGGAAGGTCGTCGAACAGACCAGGCAGAAGCTCGACCGGCTGACCGAGCGGTTTTTGACGCTGGAGGAACAATCGCTCGAAGCGCCGGCCATTACCAAGCCGCCGCATTACTGAATCAGGTCACCGCGTCATTCACGTTTCGGTGTTACACGCGGGCGTGTGTAACAAAAGAGCCTGTCTTCCCGTATTTCTTTGTGACCGGAGCATTTGCATCGCGGTCGAGAGGAAATCACCATGAAGATTTTATCGACGGACATGATCCGATTCCGTTCAGCACGCTTTGTTCGCTTCGCCGGCCTGACAGCGGCAGTATTGCTTGGCGGCGTTGCGCTGCAATTTGTCGGCCGTGCTTCGGCCGAGGACGCGCGTGTCATTCCCGCACCGAGCATGGACGAGAAGGCAGCCTCTGCCAACACGGAGACGGCGGTGCTTGCCGGCGGCTGTTTCTGGGGCGTGCAGGGCGTCTTCCAGCACGTCAATGGCGTCATCAGCGCGACGTCAGGCTATACCGGTGGCAGCAAGGATGCGGCGCATTATGAAATGGTGAGCGGTGGCGATACCGGCCATGCCGAATCCGTGCGCATCGTTTTCGATCCGCACAAGATCAGCTACGGCCATCTGCTGCAGATCTATTTCTCAGTGGCACATGATCCGACGGAGCTGAACTATCAGGGGCCGGATACCGGGACGCAATATCGCTCGGCGATTTTCCCGACCAGCCAGTCACAGGCCGATATTGCCAAGGCCTATATCGATCAGCTCAACCATGCCAAGGTCTTCGACGCCATGATCGTCACCAAGATCGAGCCGGCGCGGCAATTCTATGCCGCCGAGAGCTATCATCAGGATTTCCTGACGACGCATCCGACGTATCCGTACATCGTCATCAACGATCTGCCGAAGATTAAGAACCTCGAGCATCTCTTTCCTAGGGATTATCGCCCCGACCCGGTTCTGGTGACCGCGAGCGCCGGCGCGAACTGACCGATAGCCGATGAGCTAACCGGCGAGCGATGCCCGCCGGTCACGGCCGCCTTGCAAGAAATGCTCATTACTCTCAGCGCGTCTGGTGTATTGCTGCGCCACCTGACATTCATCGAGAGTGCGCTTCGCCATGATCGTCCGCGACCGGCCGAATCTTTTCCAGCTTTTCTTCATCCTTCGTGGGTCGATCATCCGGCGTATCCTGCCGCAGATCATTGCCATCTTTCTGCTGTCAGCATTGATCGTCTGGGGCCATGAGGAGCGGCCGAACCTCATCGTCTCCTTCAACGGCTCGGCGCTATCGCTGCTCGGTATCGCGCTTTCGATCTTCCTCGGTTTTCGCAACAATGCCTGCTACGACCGTTGGTGGGAGGGGCGGCGCGACTGGGGGCAGCTCGTCCATCTCGCGCGTGGCTTCGCCCGGCAGACGTTGGTGCTGGAGAGTGCAGGGGAGGCCGGCATCGAAGCGCGCAAGGACCTGCTGCGCCTGACGATGGCCTTCGCGCAGGCGCTGGTCTGTCTTCTGCGGCCCGGCAGCGACGAGGGCAAGGTGTTTCGCCTGCTTGCTCCGAGCGAGGCGGAGTTTTACCATGCGGCCCGCAACAAGCCCGATCTCATTCTGCGCCTCATGTCTGCCGATCTGGCGCGATTGAAGGCACTGGGCACGATTTCGGATATCCAGTACCAGATGCTGGATATCACGATCGGCCAGATGGGTGCGGCCCAGGCGGCTTGCGAGCGGCTGCGCAATACGCCGCTGCCCTTTGGCTACACGCTGCTTCTGCATCGCACCGCCTATCTCTTCTGTTTCCTGCTTCCCTTCGGTTATGTCGATACGCTCGGCTGGGGGTCGCCCTTCGTGACCGCCCTGATCGCCTATACCTTCTTTGGCCTGGATGCGCTGGGCGACGAGCTGGAAGACCCTTTCGGCCATCGCCCCAATGCGCTCGCCATCGGTGCGCTTGCGGATACGATCGAGATCGATCTGCGCGAAGCGCTGGGAGAAACCGACCTGCCGCCGCTGCCGCAGCCCAAGGACTTTCTGCTGATGTGAAAATCGGCAAAAAATATTCTTTGGGCGATGGAATAGAATCCGGAGTGCTTCCGTATATAGGTGTATGGAACGCAAAGGACGCACATTCGATGTTTTAGGGCAGCTCGGTTCGCTGAGACGTTATGCCCGCTCGCTCGTGCGCAATGCGGACGAGGCCGAGGATCTGGTGCACGACGCGCTGGTCAAGGCCTATGAGCGCAAGGCTTCTTTCAGGCGCGACGGCAATCTGCGCACCTGGCTGCTATCGATCCTGCACAATGTGCATATCGACCGCCTGCGCCAGAAGAAGTCGTTGAACCGCCGTCACGAGGAGGCTGCGGCCGACCTCGAAACGGCATTGCCGGCATCGCAGGATCACACGGTTCGCCTGAACCAGGTCCGCGAAGCTTTCTTCAGTCTGCCCGAGGAGCAGCGCGAGGCGCTGCATCTGGTGGCGATCGAGGATCTCTCCTATCAGGAGGCGGCATCAGCACTTGGCATTCCTCTGGGCACGCTGATGTCCCGCATTGCCCGGGCTCGCGCGAGCCTGCGCAATTTTGAGGAGGCGACCTCCAAGGTTTCACATCTCAGGCTTATCGAGGGAGGCGGCAATGAAAATCGTTGATCCGATCATCGATACCGATCTCGACGCCTATGTCGACGGCGAACTGACGCTTGCGCGCCGTGTCGAGGTGGAATCCTATCTCTCGGAGCATCCGGAGATCGCCGCCAAGGTAATGGCCGATATGAGCATCCGCGGCGAGCTGCGCATGGCGCTGGCCGGAGAAGGCCATGTGGTTCGGGCGGAAACGCGTGAGGCCGCACGGCGGCTGGAACGCGGGCTGGTCTACGGCCGTATGCTGGGCTCTTTCCAGCGTGTTGCGGCCGTTGCCGTGCTGGTCACGACCGGCTGGGTTGCGCATACGTCCTTCGGCGCCTTTACGGCGAGCGAGGTCAGCGCGTCGACACGGCCGCCGGCCTTCGTCGACGATGCTGTGCGCGCCTACAAGACCACGGCCGTGCGCGAAGAAATCAAGCCGCAGTCGGCGGCTGCAAATTACAATCCGGATGAAATCCGCGCATCGACGGCAATCATTTTGCCGCAGCTGCCGGGCGACTGGCGCGTCACCGATGCGCAAATCTATCCGTCCGAATTCGGTCCGAGCGTCGAAATGATGGTCGATGCCGGCGCAGACGGACATTTGTCACTGTTTGCCGTCCGTCCGGGCAATTTCGCCGTGCAGGATGTCAGTCACATCAAGCGTGACGATGTCCAGGCTGCCTATTGGCAGATCGGGGAAGTCGCCTATGCGCTGATCGGCAACGGCAAGGCGGGTCAGCTTGACGGCGATGCCGAAAAGCTTGCCCGCAGCCTCTACTAGTTTGGATTAAAGGAGAACGACCATGAACCCGACCAATCCGCGATACGGCTACGGAGCCGCCGCCGGCTCTCAGGCGCTCTTCGACGAGGGGCTGCGCCGGCATATGCTGCGCGTCTACAACTACATGGGTATCGGCCTTGTCGTGACGGGTATCGTCGCGCTGATCGTCGGCACGACGCCGGCGCTCTATGTGCCGATCTTCCAGAGCCCGCTGAAGTGGGTCGTCATGCTGGCGCCGCTTGCCTTCGTGTTCTTCTTCTCGTTCCGCATCCAGTCGATGTCGGCCAGCACGGCGCAGATGATGTTCTGGGCCTTCTGTGCCGTCATGGGCCTGTCGCTGGCCTCCGTCTTCCTGGTTTTCACCGGCACGAGCATCGCGCGTACCTTCTTCATCGCCGCGACCATGTTCGGCGCGACCAGCCTCTACGGCTATACGACGAAGCGTGATCTCTCGAACATCGGCTCGTTCCTGATGATGGGTCTGTTCGGTGTCATCATCGCCAGCATCGTCAATATCTTTCTGGGTTCGAGCGCACTGCAGTTCGCCATCTCGATCATCGGTATCGTCGTCTTCGTCGGCCTGACCGCCTGGGATACGCAGAACATCAAGGAGCAGTATGCCGAAAACTACGATCAGGAATCGCAGCAGAAGCTCGCCGTCTTCGGTGCCCTGTCGCTCTATCTGAACTTCGTCAACATCTTCCAGTTGCTGCTGAATTTCACCGGCGAGCGGGAGTAGTTTGAAATTGCCTGCTTGAGCATGGTCAGAGCTAAAGGGCACTCCACGCCTTTGGTGATCATGCTCCGGTAATGCGTCTCCCTGGGGGCTTGTTGAGACGCATGACGCGCCTGCAGTATCTGCGCCGATACTGCAGGCGCAACTTTTTTGGGAGAACGGCACACGGGATGTGCACCGATATTCGCCGCCACGCGGCAAAGGGGAAGGTGCCGGATTAAAAGAGCACTGTCTAAAGAAAAGGCCCGATAGCGCAGATCTGCTGCCATCGGGCCTTTCATCATTGGAGATATGCGGTTTCTCGTCCGTCAGGAGACGAGCCTGATCTTACCATTCGGCGACGCTGCCGTCCTCATGGCGCCAGACAGGGTTGCGCCAGCGATGGCCTTCCTTGGCACGCTCGATGACATAGGCTTCGTCGACTTCGATGCCGAGGCCGGGTCCCTGCGGGATCGAAACGAAACCATCGGCATAGTGGAACACTTCCTTGTTGGAGATGTAGTCGAGGATGTCGTTGCCCTTGTTGTAGTGAATGCCGAGGCTCTGTTCCTGGATGAAGGCATTGTAGCTGACGGCGTCGACCTGCAGGCAGGCGGCAAGCGCGATCGGGCCGAGCGGGCAATGCGGGGCGAGCGCCACGTCATAGGCTTCGGCCATGGCCGCGATCTTGCGGCATTCGGTGATGCCGCCTGCGTGGGAGAGATCGGGCTGAAGAATGTCGACATAACCGTCCGACAGGACCGACTTGAAGTCCCAGCGCGAATAGAGACGCTCACCCAAAGCGATCGGCGTCGAGCAATGATTGGCGATTTCCTTCAGCGCCTCGCGGTTTTCCGACAGCACCGGCTCTTCGATGAAGAGCAGCTTGTAGGGTTCCAGTTCCTTGGCGAGTACCTTGGCCATCGGACGATGGACGCGGCCGTGGAAATCGACACCGATGCCGATATAGGGGCCGATTGCCTCGCGGATGGTGGCGATGGTGTCAACGGCCTTCTCCACTTTGTCATAGGTATCGACGATCTGCATTTCCTCGCAGCCGTTGAGCTTGATCGCCTTGAAGCCGCGGGCGACCACATCCTTGGCGTTGTTGGCGACGTCGGAGGGGCGGTCGCCGCCGATCCAGGAATAGACTTTGATCTTGTCACGCACCTGACCGCCGAGCAGCGAATGGATCGGCTGACCCAGCGCCTTGCCCTTGATGTCCCAGAGAGCTTGGTCGATGCCGGCCAGCGCCGACATGTGAACGGCGCCGCCGCGGTAGAAACCGGCGCGGTACATGACGGTCCAGTGATCCTCGATCAGGAAGGGGTCTTTGCCGATCAGATAGTCTTCCAGTTCGTGCACGGCGGCCTGTACGGTCAGCGCACGGCCCTCGACCACGGGCTCACCCCAGCCGACGATGCCTTCATCGGTCTCGATCTTCAGGAACAGCCAGCGCGGGGGAACGATATAGGTCGTCAGCTTGGTGATTTTCATGGGAATGATTCCGTTTGGCTTTGGGTTGTGTCAGCGGCGCGAGGCCGCAGATCTCCGGGTTTCGGGATTGGTTATCCGGCCTTCGTCCAGCCGTCGTTCGACAGCGAGATCGCGGGCCGCAAGATCGAGCATGCGATGGGCACAGGCGCGTGCGGCATCGCGGTCGCGCAGGCGCAGTGCCTCGACAAGTTCGCCGTGAACGGCAATCGCTTCGTCGCGGCTATCGGCGGCGACGTTGGAGGCGTGCAGAGCATATTTCAGGCCGGCATGCATGGCGCTGGAGAGGCGCCGGAACACCTGGTTGTGACTGGCGCTCAGAAGTACGCTGTGGAAGGTCACGTCGGCTTCGGTAAAGCCTTCCGGATCATCGCCGCTGTCGCGCATCTGCTGCCATGCACTCTCCAGGTCGGCAATTTCGCGGGCCGTGGCGCGCTCGGCCGCATATTCTGCGGCGGCGGGCTCTATGGTGCGGCGCGCTTCGAGAATGGAGCCGAGAATATCGAAATCGGCGATATAGGGACCCATCCATGCCAGCACGTCCTGGTCGAGAATGTTCCAATCGTCCTTGTCGCAAACGGTGGTGCCGATGCGCGGCTTGCCACGCACGAGCCCCTTGGACTCCAGCACCTTGAGGGATTCGCGGATGACCGTGCGGCTGACGCCGTACATTTCGCAGAGATCGTTTTCGCGCGGCAGGGTCGAGCCGGAGGGGTAGCGTTCGGCACAGATATCTTCGGCGATCGCCGCCGTCACGTTTCTGCGCACGCGCGGACGGCGGCCGGGCTGAGCCGATGACTCGTGCCCCTGTCTTTCGAGCGATTCCACCCTATCTCCTCCACACCGTTTCGCATGCTTTTCCGAATACCTTCTCTTTCGACGAGAGGGGCTTCCATGCGGGCGATGCCTTGCCGCGCTTCGCGCCCAGGTGAACGCGATGATATGGTAATCATCATACATTGGCAATATGCTTGTATGATGATTTAAAAAGGCTTCGATGAGGCTATCCGGGAACAATCCCTCGTCCCATGCTTTTCGAAATCGGCCTCGCTGCTGTTACGGCGGCGTCGTCTTGGGCGGATAGAAGAACTATGGTGACGATGCAGGCGGTCAAGCCGCTTGCCGTCGATCATCAACGGGAGGCGCGGTTCCGCTCCCGAAATTCATTCAACGACAAGGAGGATGACATGCAGATCAATCGCACAGGTTCGGCTCAATGGTCCGGTGGCTTGAAGGACGGCAAGGGTCAGATCTCGACGCAGAGCGGCGCGCTCAATCACTATCCTTACGGTTTTGCCAGCCGCTTCGAAGGCGTTGCCGGCACCAATCCGGAAGAGCTGATCGGCGCGGCGCATGCCGGCTGCTTCACCATGGCCCTGTCGCTGATCCTCAATGAAGCCGGTTTCACCGCCGAAAGCATGGAGACGACGGCCAAGGTGACGCTTGAAAGCGTCGAAGGCGGCTTCGCCATCACCGCAATCCACCTGACGCTGACCGGCAAGGTGCCCGGCGCCGATGAAGCGACCTTCACCGAGCTTGCCAACAAGGCGAAAGCCGGCTGCCCGGTTTCCAAGGCGCTTGCCTCCGTTCCGATCTCTCTGGAAGTTCACGCCGCCTGAGCGGCCTCTAAGGTCTTCGCGTCGCGCTGGCTGGCGCGGCGCGTTTCGTATATATTCCGCATTCGGGGCATTGGGCTGTCATTTCCATCGAAATGCAATGCTCACTTGGAGGGGCGAATGTCTGGAATTCTCTTGATTCACGTCGTCATCAGCTTGGTCGCCATCATCAGCGGCATCGTGGTAGCCTACGGCTTTCTCACCGCCGACCGTCATAATCGTTCGACGCTCGTCTACATGCTGACGACGGCTCTCACCAGCTTGACGGGTTTTCTGTTCCCGTTTCATGGCGTGACGCCGGCGATCATCGTCGGCATTATCTGTCTGCTGATCTTCATTCCGACGGCGCTGGCGCGCTACACATTCCACCTTGCCGGCATATGGCGTGCCATTTTCGTGATCGGCGCGCTCGTGTTGTTGTTCTTCAACTGTCTGGTGCTCATCATTCAATCGTTCCAGAAGATACCGGAGCTCAATGCGCTGGCGCCCACCGGAAACGAGCCGCCGATTCTCGCGGCGCAGGTGGCGCTTTTGGTGGTCATCGTCTTCGTCGGCTTTTTCAGCCTTCGACGTTTTCATCCGACACTCTTGAGCGCCTGACAACGCAGCGGCGGTGCCGCGATAAAATTTCGGACACTTTCGGCTTCGCCCCGCGAGGCTGTTGTCGATCGTTTAACTGTTGCTTCAAGTAGTTCGGCGCATTCTCGGTTTATTGAATAGCATC
Organism: Rhizobium sp. ERR 1071; assembly: GCF_007828675.1. Taxonomy (NCBI): domain Bacteria; kingdom Pseudomonadati; phylum Pseudomonadota; class Alphaproteobacteria; order Hyphomicrobiales; family Rhizobiaceae; genus Rhizobium; species Rhizobium sp. ERR 1071. The sequence goes on from NZ_VITM01000016.1 coordinate 31,146, forward strand.
TAAAAGCCGCCCAAGTTGTGGTCGGCTTTATTGACATCGGCGCTCTGATGGTTTACGAGTGACGAAAATTGAAAATCGTCACTCGTAAACCATCAGGCCTGCTTATGCTCGATCTTTCCGACGTTAGCGCCGATCCTGCCCGCCAGGAAAACATCACGCGCATTCTCGATGCCGCCGAAAAGCTGTTTCGCCACTATGGCTACAGCAAGACGAACGTCGCCGATATCGCCCGGGATCTCGGCATGTCGACGGCAAATATCTACCGGTTCTTCGGCTCCAAGACGGAAATCCACCAGGCTCTTTGCGGGCGCATGCTCGGCCAGAGCTATCAGATGGCTCTTGGTATCCGTAATCAGCCGATCAGCGCGACCGAGCGGCTACGGGCTTACGCGCTATCTCAGTACAAGATGATATTGGAGACCATGCTGGATGAGCAGAAGGTTCACGAGATGGTCATCGTCGCCATCGAGCGCGACTGGCATGTCATCGAAAAGCATATCGAGCGTACGCAGGCGCTGGTCGCCGAAATCATCGCGGAGGGGATTGCTGCCGGCGAATTCGCCGAACAGGACCCGCATCTTGCCGCCAAATGCTTCGCTGCGGCGACCGTCGATCTCTGTCACCCGCAAATGGTGGCCCAGTGCCTTGCCAAGCCCTACCAGGCAGATCCCGAAGATATCATCGCATTCGTCATCAGGGCTTTGAAGAAATAGCAATGCGCGCACCGGATGGCCGGCGTGTTTCCACTTTTTGTTCGATTTTAGGAGAGCGACATGGTTTCGCTGACGACCAACACTCTACGGGCCGCTGCCGGTGCGGTTCTACTTGCAGCCTTGGGGCTCGGGCTTTCGGGCTGCAATGAGAAGAAGGAAGAGACGGCGGAGGTGATCCGGCCGGTCAAGGTCGTCGAAATCGCCCAGGCGGACACGACGCGCAAGCTCGACTATTCCGGCGCCGTTCGTGCGCGGACGGAAATGAATCTCGGCTTTCGCGTCAATGGCAAGATCATCGAGCGCAAGGTGGATATCGGCCAGAGGGTAAAGCCCGGCGATGTGATCGCCCGCATAGATGCCACCGACTATATCCTCGCCGTGCGCCGCTCGCAGGCCGATCTGGATGCGGCCGAAAAGCAGGTGCAGACGACCGAGCTTGCCCGCACGCGTGCACAGACGCTCTTTAACAAGAATGTCACCTCGAAGTCGCAGCTCGAGCAGGCGGAGCTTTCCTATGAGCAGGCCGTTTCGACGCGCGATTCCGCGGTGTCGGCATTGACCGAGGCGAAGAATCAGGTCGCCTATGCTGACCTGACCTCCGACATGAATGGTATCGTGACCGCAATCAATGCCGATGTCGGCCAGGTGGTCAGTTCCGGCACACCAGTCATCACCGTTGCCGTCGATGGCGAGAAGGAAGTGCAGGTCGCTGTCCCGGAAATGGACATCGCCCAGTTCAAGGTCGGCAAGGACGTCAAGGCGCGCTTCTGGTCCGACGCGGCGCTCGTGCTGGATGGAAAGGTGCGTGAAGTGTCCGGGAGTGCCGATCAGTCGCGCACCTTCGCGGTGCGTGTGAGCGTGCCGAACGATCCGCGCGTTCTGCTTGGCATGACCGCGACGATCGAGGCGCTTGCCGACAATACGCAGCCCTATGTTTCCATTCCGCTGAGCGCGCTTGCACAGAGGGACGGGCAACAGATCGTCTGGCTTGTCGACCGCAGTGCCGGCACTGTGCATTCCCGGACCATCAAGGTCGCGGACTTTTCCGATGACGGCGTGCGCGTGGCCGATGGCCTCAAGACCGGTGATGTCGTCGTTGCAGCCGGCACCCAGTTCATGAGCGAAAACATGAAGGTCAAGCTTCCGAGCGTCGGCGCTCAGCAGGCCTCCGCTGACACCAAAGCCGCTTCGGCGGATATCGTACGCTGATCCGGATAGAGGGGGACGACGTCATGTCCATCAATAGCACCTCTGGCGAGAGGAAGCGTTTCAACCTGTCGCGCTGGGCGATCGCCCATCCAAGCATCGCGCGCTTCCTGTTCGGGCTCATCATTATCGCCGGCGCGCTCGGCCTGACCCATATGGGTCAGAAGGAAGATCCGGATTTCACCTTCCGCGTCATGGTCGTGCAGACCGTCTGGCCCGGCGCCTCCCTGCAGGACATGGAAGACCAGGTGGTCAACAAGATCGAGCGCAAGCTGCAGGAAACGCCGCATCTCGATTGGGTCAAATCCTACACCCGCGCCGGTTTTGCCATCACCACCATCCAGATCAAGGGCGACACCAACACCGCCGAGGTGAAGGACGCCTTCTATCAGATCCGCAAGAAGGTCGGCGATATCGGCAACGAGCTGCCGTCCGGCCTGCTTGGGCCTTATTTCAACGATGAATTCGGCGATACCTTCATCACGCTGCATTCGATCAGCGGCGACGGCTACACCTATCCGGAGCTGAAGAAATTCGCCATCCAGGCCCGTGACATGCTGCTTTCGACGCCTGGCGTCGAGAAGGCCACCATCATCGGCGATCAGGCGGAGCAGATCTATATCGACGTCTCCTCCAAGGTTCTGGCGGAGCGCGGGCTGACGCTCAACGATCTGAAGAACGCCGTTGTCGGCCAGAACAATGTCGATCCGGCCGGTAATGTCGATACGAGCACGCGCTCCGTGCGTATTTCGGTCGAGGGTGACGTCAACAAGATCGAGGACATCAAGAACCTGCGGCTCAACGCCGGCGGGCAGGTGACTCGTCTCGGCGATATCGCTACCGTCACCGCCGGCCTGCAGGATCCCTATACAGCCAAGTTCCTCTACAATGGCCATCCGAGCGTTCAGCTCGGCGTCGTCATGGCTCCTGGCTTCAAGGTGACCGATGTCGGCAAGTCGGTTGAGGAAACCTATAAGCGCTTCGAAGCCTCGCTGCCGGTCGGCGTTCAGGTCGATCAGATCGCCAACCAGCCTGATGTCGTCACCGACGCGATCAGCGAGTTCATGCATGCGCTGGGCGAAGCTCTCGTCATCGTGCTGATCGTCTCGTTCCTCTCGATCGGCTGGCGTTCCGGCCTCGTGATTGCCATCGCCATTCCGCTGGTGCTGGCCGCGACCTTCGCCATCATGTACGAGTTCGGCATCGACCTGCAGCGCATTTCGCTCGGCGCGCTCATCATCGCGCTCGGCCTGCTGGTCGACGACGCCATGATCGTGGTCGAGCTCATGGAGCGCAAACTGGAGGAAGGCCTCGTCAAGCTCGATGCGGCCAGCTTCGCCTATTCCTCGACCGCCTTCCCGATGCTGACGGGCACGCTGATCACCACAGCCGGCTTCATCCCGGTGGGCTTTGCAGCGTCGACAGCAGGCGAATATGTCCGCACGCTCTTCTACGTCGTCGGCATCGCGCTCGTCGTCTCCTGGTTCGTGGCCGTGTATTTCACGCCATGGCTCGGCTACATGATCCTCAAGCAGCGCCACCATGCCGGCGAGCATCATGATGTGTTCGACACGCGCTTCTATCGCCGCCTGCACTCCTCGGTCGCCTGGGCCGTACGCCATCGCGTCATCGTTCTGCTGCTGACGCTTGCCGCCTTTATCGGCAGCCTGTGGTCCTTCCAGTTCATTCCGCAGAACTTCTTCCCGCAATCGTCGCGTCCGGAAATCCTCGTCGATCTCTGGCTGCCTGAGGGCACCAGCATCAAGGAGGTCGAGCGCGAGGCTCAAGCGCTGGAAGCCCGTATGGCCGATGATCCGGACAAGCGCTTCATCGCTACCTATGTCGGCCAGGGCGCGCCGCGCTTCTTCCTGCCGCTCGATCAGCAGCTTACTAACCCGAACTATGCCCAGATGCTTGTCATGGCCAAGGACGAGCCGGCTCGCGAGCGGCTGATCGCCAAGATGCGAGGCATCCTGGCGGCGGATTTCCCCTCCGTCCGTGGCAAGGTCGACCGCCTGTTCCTCGGCCCGCCCACAGGCTGGCCCGTGCAGCTACGCGTCATGGGTCCGGACCGGCAGGAGGTTCGCCGTATTGCCGACCAGGTGAAGCAGCGCTTTACCCAAAACCCGCTGCTCGGCGCCATCCATGATGACTGGCTCGAGCCGGTGCCGGCGATGAAGCTGGTGATCGATCAGGACCGTGCCCGCGCTCTCGGCGTTACCTCGCAGCGCATCCGCCAGATGCTGCAGGCCTCGATGTCCGGCTTCACGCTCGACAATTATCGCGAGGGTGAGGAAACCGTCGGGATCGTTGCCCGCGAGCCGGAGGCAAGCCGTCATCTGCTGACCTCGGTCAACTCCGTCTATATCCCGACCGACTCGGGCGGGTTCGTGCCGCTGTCGCAAGTCGCCAAGATCGTGCCCGTCATGGAGCAGAGCATCGAATGGCGCCGCGATCGTCTGCCGACTATCTCAGTGCGGGCAACCTTGCCTGATAACGTGCAGTCGAACGACGTGACGGCCAAGCTCTACAACGATATGGCTGATCTGAGGAGCAGCCTGCCAGCCGGTTACAAGATCGAGATCCAGGGCGGCGCCGAAGACAGCGCCGAAAGTCAGGCCTCGATCGCCGCCAAGGCGCCGATCATGCTCGTCATCATCGTCCTGCTGTTGATGGCGCAGCTGCAGCACTTCGGTAAGGCAATGCTGGTGCTGGCGACCGGCCCGCTCGGCATCATCGGCGCAGCAGGGGCTCTGCTCATCAGCGGTGCGCCCTTCGGCTTCGTCGCGATCCTCGGCGTCATCGCTCTGCTCGGCATCATCATCCGCAACTCGATCATCCTCGTCGACCAGATAGACCAGGATATCGCGGCCGGGATGGATAGGAAGGAGGCGATCATCGGCTCGGCCGTACGTCGTTTCCGCCCGATCATGCTGACGGCGCTGACGGCCGTTCTGGCGCTGATCCCGATCTCGCGCGGCGTCTTCTGGGGACCGCTCGCCTACGCCATGATGGGCGGCATTCTGGTCGCGACCGTGCTGACGATCTTCGTCCTGCCCGCCGGCTACGCCCTGTTCTTCGGCCGCGAGCCGAGGAGCAAGTCGGCGGAACCGCCGGCCAAGGAGCAGGCCGACGCGGAGGAGCAGAATACGATCCAGCTGCCGCCGGCCGTGGCGGCGGAGTAAGGCACCTGAAAGAAACAAATATCCCGGCTTCGAGCCGGGATATTTGTTTGAACCGTTCAGATCGATGGCAGGATCGTCTGTTTACCTTCGGCGATCTTGAGGATCGTCAGAGTTCCGCCCATCGAAACGGCCGTATCGATACCGATGCGGCTGAGACCAAAAACGGGATGCGAACCTGGTGTGTGGCCGTGGACCACCAGCAGCGGCAATTGCGGTCCGCCCGACAGGAACGGCTCACGAATCCACATCAGATCTTCATCCGTCTGCTCACTGAGAGGAAGGCCGGGTATGATGCCGGCATGGACGAAGAGTATCGAGCCGTAAGTGACAGCTATAGTTAGCGAACGCAACAGGTCGACATGCGCTGCCGGCATTGCCTTAAGCGTCATGTCGCGCAACTCCGCCACGCTGTAGCCTAGGTCGAAGAGCATATGTCTGGCGTCGATGCCGTAGGATGCGAGCGTCGGCAGGGCACCGAACTCCAGCCAATGGATGTTGCCATCGGGATCGTCCAGAAAGCGCAGGAACACGTCGTCGTGATTGCCGCAAAGCGCATAGCGATCAAAGCCTTCAGGCGGCGGCGCGCTAAGATGCGCCAGGACATCGCTGGAACGTGGGCCGCGATCGACATAATCGCCGAGAAACAGCAGAAGCTTTCGGCCGGGAAGGGTGCGCGCATCCGCGATGATGTGCATTTCGGCCTCCATCATCTCATCATAACAGCCATGGATGTCGCTGAGCGCGTAGATCGCCGTGTAATCACGTCCGGTGAGATCGATGCGGTCTCGTTGATGCTGCATGAAATCGACCGTTTCCTGCCGGGTCGCGCCTGAACGGCCGCGGCAGTCCAATTGCTTGACATGGTGTCGAGAAACCCGCCTGTGGCGAGCCCATAGTAGACGGTATTCCAAGCGTCGATCCGCCGCAAGTCTTACGGGCACAGGCATTGGTCTGAACCGCTGAAATTGCAGGGAAATTCAGAACATCTTCGGCGGACCTCGTCCATAACGCGATCCCCAGAACGGTCGCTCAGCCGCGATAGGCGGCTTCGAGCCCGGCAATGTCGAGCTTGACCATGCCCATCCAGGCTCGCATGACACGAGCGGCCTTGGCGGGATCCGGATCGGCGATATATTTGCGGAGCACCGCCGGCACGACCTGCCAGTAGACGCCGTAGCGATCCGTAACCCAACCGCATTCCACCGGCGCGCCACCATCGACAAGGCCATCCCAAAGGCGGTCGACCTCAGCCTGATCGGCGCAATCCACCTCCAGCGAGATCGCATGATTATATTCGATGCGGTCGCCGCCGTTCAGTGCCATGAAGGACTGACCGGCGAGCGTGAAAGTAACGACCAGAACCTCATCGGGCTTGCCGGAGGGCATGTCGACAATGTTCTTCTGCACGTGATCGATCCGGGAATCGGGGAAGAGCGAAACATAGAAATTCGCAGCCTCCTCGGCTTCGCGCGCAAACCACAGGCATGGGGCAATCTTGGACATCGGGTGCTCCTCTCTCGTTGGGTACCCCAAGGACGAAAGAGGAGCGGCAAAGCCGACAGGATTGCGGAATTTTTCGAGTTCGTGCCGACAGTCGAGCGGCTAGACCAAGCGGCCGCCACCATCGATATGCAAGATCTCTCCCGTCACAAAGCGGTTGGCCATCAGGAAGAGGATCGCCTGCGCGATATCTTCCGGCCGGCCGATATTGCGGCTCGGCAGGGTCGAGGCGGTCTGTTCGAGCACCTGCCGCTTGGCCTCGCCCATCAGGCCATCGAGCAGCGGGGTATCCACCCATCCCGGCGAAACCGCGTTGATGCGCATTGGCGACAATTCGATGGCGAGGGCGCGAACCGTGCTTTCGACCGCGGAAACGGCGGCCGCCACGACCGCACCGATGGCGGCGGGACGGGAGGCTAACTGCCCGGAGGTCATGGTGATCGAGCTTGCAGGATGCAGCAGGGGAAGAGCAGCCTTGATGGCGAGCAAGGGCCCGATCAGCCGTTCGTTCATGACCTTCGAGAGATCAGCCTCGGACTGATCCTTCAGCGACTGCAGGTGCACGGTCCCCGCCGTGATCAGCAGATGGTCGATTCTTTCGATCCCCGCAAACATCGCCGGCTGCGGGGCGGCAATATCAGAGACGATCTGGACCGCGCCACCGATCGCCCCGGCGGCTTCCCGAAGACGCTCAGGGTTGCGGGATAGTAGAAAGAGATTTGCGCCGGCTTCCTTAGCCTGTCTGGCCGTTGCCAAGCCGATCCCCGAGGAGCCGCCGATGATGACGATGTTCTGACCTTGGAACGATTGAGGCTGCGGATTGCCCGTTTGAATGGTGCTGGTCTGCAAGACTGGTTCTCCGATTGGGTTGTTGACCGGCCGGAAGATCGTCGATCGGCATATGCTCGGGAAGAAAGCGAATAGCGATGTCATTTATCGTAAAAGACGAATAGATGTGGTCATGGATATGCTTTCCGCCATGCGCATCTTTACCCGCGTCGTGGAACGCGGCAGCCTTTCGGCCGCCGCGCGCGATCTTGGCCTTGGCCAGCCCACCGTCAGCGAGCGTGTCGAAAAGCTGGAGAAGCATCTGGGGGCGCGGCTCCTTTACCGCACGACGCGTTCTGTGCAGGCGACCGATGCCGGTGCGCGCTTCTATGATTATGCCAAGCGCGCCATCGAAGCAGCCGAAGAGGCTGAGGCTTCCGTCGCCTCGGCCGAGACATCGCTGACCGGAACGTTCCGGATCGCCGCGCCGCATGGGCTTGGAGAGATGACATTGCCGAGGCTGCTCGTCGAATTTCAGACGCGGCATCCAGCTTTGGCCATCGATGTGATCCTGAACGATCGCTTCGTCGATCCGATGACCGAAGGCGTGGATCTCTCCATCCGCATCGGTGAGGTTGGCAGCGGCAATTTCATCGCCCGCCGACTGGGGACTATGCAGCGACTCATGCTGGCCGCTTCCGGCTATATCGAGCGGCATGGGTTGCCGCGCGAACCGGCAGAGTTGGCAGCCCACCCTTTCATTCGTTTCCCAGGCTTCGCGGCGGATGAGCGGCTGCATCTAATCGGTCCCGACGGCGGCCCGGTGGAGGTGCCCATCCGCACCGCGTGGCGCGTCAACCACTGGCGGCCCCTCATGGAGGCGGTATTGGCGGAAAGGGGAATAGGCGCTCTGTTCACATTTGTCTGCGGCCGGGAGATCGCCGATGGCAAGTTAGTGCCCGTACTTCCTTCCTACGAGTTCAGGCGAGTGGGTGTCCATGCCATCTATCCGCCTGGACCGCGACCGGCTGCCCGGACAAAGGCTTTCCTTGCGTTACTCGCCGAGCGGATGGATCTCCTCCTTGGCGAGGCACATGAGCCTTCTTGAAGGACCTATCAACCGCCTGCCAGCCTCTCCGCGAATTCGATCGCCTCTATCAGGCTGCGCTCATTGGCAATGCCCTTGCCGGCAATGTCGAAGGCGGTGCCGTGGTCGACGGAGGTGCGCACGATCGGCAGGCCGAGGGTGATGTTGACGCCGGAAAGGTCAATCCATTTGCCCGTCGCCGGATCGATCTCGAAACCGAGCAGCTTGACCGGAATATGCCCCTGATCGTGATACATGGCGATGACCGCGTCGTACTGGCCGGCGCGCAGCTTGACGAAAACCGTGTCGCCGGGAACCGGGCCGACGATATCGAGCCCATCGGATACCGCCTTGGCGATGGTGGGCGCGGAGATATCGATATCCTGCCGGCCGAAGAGGCCGCCTTCGCCGGCATGCGGATTGAGCGCTGCCACCGCGATCTTCGGGCTGGCGATGCCGAGGTTTTTGAGCGCCTTGTGCGTGAGGTCGATGACGAGCCGCAGCCGCTCGGGCGTCAGGCGCTTCGGCACATCCTCCAGCGCGACATGGGTGGTGACGTGGCTGACGCGCATATTGCCGTGGGCGAGCATCATCACGGAGCCGCGCGCGCCGGTAAGCTCCGCCAGCAGTTCGGTATGGCCGGCATAATGGAAGCCGGCCTTGTTCAGCGCTTCCTTGTTGAGCGGTGCGGTGACGATGCCGCCGACCTTGCCCGATAGCGCCAGCTGAACGCCCTTTTCGATCGCCTTGAAGGCCATGCGGCCGCCATCGGCGGAAAGCCGGCCCGGCAGGATCGGCTCTCCTTCCGCATCGGCCTGGAGGAAGCAGAGATTCGGCCAGTCGCCCTCCATCTCAGCTTCGGGGATTTCGATATCGAGGCCGAACTGCTTTTCGGCAAGCCGCAGGGCAGGGCCGCTGCCGATAATGGTTAGTTTCAACTTACCATCGTCGAGCCTGCCCTTCAAGCGGGCGGCAGCCTTGACGATAATTTCCGGGCCGATACCGGCGGGGTCGCCCATGGTGATTGCAAGATGTTGCGTCATGGTTCTTCTCCTCCGGCAATCAGCCCGTTTTCACTCAAGAGATCGCGCCATAGGGTGGGGCCGCCGAATGCGCCTGATTTCGAGATGACCGTCGTGCCTTCCCAGGGACCGCCGACGATCGTCGAGCGCGGCAGGCCGGGTGCTGCCTGGCCGGTGATGCTGAGGGCTGACACGTTGAGCGCCGAACAGAGATTGCGCAGGGTCTCGCCGCCCGCGACGATCAATGTCCCTGGGGCGGGCAGTGCCTTGACCATGCCGCCGAAGCTCGCCGCGATCCGCCTTGCAGCATCATCGCGTTCAAGCCCCGTCGGCAGGTCGAGGCTGACCATGGCGACGCCGCTTTGCCGGATTTGATGATCGATAGTATCGGCATCGGCCCCTTCCGCAAGCTTCAGCCAATTGGGGCCGCAGGCCTGGAGCTGCGCCAGCGTGATTGGCTGATCCGAGCCGAACAGACCGAGCACCGGCCTCCGCAGCTTGCGCGAGATAGGGACCGATGGCGCTGAGTGGCGTTCGCCTTTGTCCTTGTTTGCGCGAGGCAGGTGATGAGTCGCCAGCTCGATATTACGCGCTAGAGCCCGGGCAAGGCCGCCTGTGCCGCTCCAGAGGACCGGCCCCTTCAGCTCAGATGAGACCCATGCGATGATGGCATCGAGATCATCATCCGTGTGCGCATCGAAAACATGGATGCCATCCGGGATGGACTGGCCTTCGAGCCTATCGAGTGGTGTGTTAAAAGCCGGCAAACCCTCGGCGCGCAAATGCGCTGTTATATCGCCGCTGATGTCGCGCCAGGCGTCCTTGCCGGCATAAAGCACCTGCCGTCCGCCCCGCGTGTGCCGCCCGTGATGCGGGAATGCCGGCGCGAGGATGCAGTGGCGCCAGTGGCCGAGCCGGAAGCAGGCTGCGAGCTCCACAGCCCAGGGGCCGCGAAACAGGCTGTCCACCTTCTTGAAGGCGAGATCGGCGCCCTGCAGCAGCGGCGCAATGCCGCCGACGATCACTTCTGCTTCGGCGGCCGTTTTCTCGCGAGTACCGCTGTCGATCGCGAGACAATCCGGCAGGTTCTCGGAAAGCGCATCGCTGCGCTCCACGTCGATCGGCCCGTAGACACCCACGAATTCGACGGCGGTATCGAGTGCGCCGGTCAAGTCGTCGGCAATGAGGCGGAGGGTGGGCATGAACTCAACGAGCCTTGCGGGTATGGGATATGGAAGCAAGGCCTTACGGCTGCTTGAACGAAGCGCAATCTTCAGCCTTCCAGGGGCCTTGTCAACGCTTGCTTTGTCATCGTTTCATTGATCGGGACCGTGACAATCATCGTGTTCTCGCAGGCGCCTAACCGAGTGTCGCTAACGACGGCTCGCGCCTGCGAGAAAGTCAGTCCTTCCGCAAGTCAGGAAAGTCGGTGCTCAGCGTAACATCCTTCCAGGCATCGAAATTCGCCTTGAGCGCTTCGAGGCGCTTGTAGGCGATATCGAGTGCCGGAGCGCCCAGCAGCAAGCGAAGCGGCGGCACCTCGGCTTCGACCGCCTTTATGATGGCGGCCGCGGCACGCGAGGGGTCACCCGGCTGATTGCCGGAGGATGCTTTCGTGGATTGGCGGCGCTTTCCGGCGGTGTCGTCATAGTCCTCGATCCGGATCGGGGATTCGACCATCGAGCTTCCGGCCCAATTGGTGCGAAACGCGCCCGGCTCGACAATCGTCACCTTCAAGCCAAGTGGCGCAACCTCATAGGACAGGGATTCCGAGATCGCTTCAACGGCAAACTTCGTCGCGTGATAATAGCCTGTCGCAGCGAATGCGACCAAGCCGCCCAATGAAGAGATATTGACGATATGGCCCTTTCTGCGGGCGCGCATCCCGGGCAATACTTCCTTGGTGACATTGATGAGACCGAACAGATTGGTTTCGAACTGTTTGCGCACGCCCTCATCGTCGCCTTCCTCGATGGCGGCGAGATAGCCATAGCCTGCATTGTTGACGAGCACGTCGATCCTGCCAAAAGCGGCGATGGAAGCGGCCACGGCCGCGCGGATCGTGGAGATGTCGGTGACATCGAGGCGCAGCGCCAAAGCGCGTCCTTCGTGTTCCGCGACAAGGGCTTCAAGTTTCTCAGGCTGCCTTGCCGTTACGACGGCCCGCCAGCCCCGCTCGAGTACGGATTTTGCAAGTTCATATCCAAGGCCGGCGGAGGATCCGGTGATAAGCCATACGGGTGTGTCGCTCATGGTCTGCTCCTTTGTTTGCATGTTTTGGTAGCCTTCCGTCGAAGGATTGCCTTGAGCAAAACTAGGGGCGACTGATGCCCAGGCGTTAGGGCAGAAGGACCAGAGTTTCCTACGATCCTTCCAATTTTGCCTGTTGGCGATATCATGTGTAGGAAATGTCGCCATCATCGAAAGCCGAATTTATGGACCCGTCGACACAGCTGCTAGAGCTGATCAGCCGCCACGCCGCCGCTCCGAAGCAGGCGACCGAAGTACAGGGGCTGACGCTTTATAGAGTTGAGCAGCCGACGCTGCCGACGGATACCGTCTACAGTCCGAGAATCTGCATGGTATTGCAGGGGACGAAGACGATCCGGCTCGGAGAGCGGGTTTTTAGCGTCGATTCCTCGCAATATTTCATCGCGACGGTCAATCTGCCGGTGTCTGCGCGGATCGAGCAGGCCGATCCTGCCAGCCCGCACCTGGCGCTTTCCTTCGAACTGGAGAGGGAGGAGATCGCAAAGCTCCTTGCGGAGGCTCCGGTGATCCATGCGGCGGAGCCTCGCGATCACGCCGGAATTGCGGTGTCGCAGCAGACGCCGGAGATCGTGAGTGCTGCATTGCGCCTTGTCTCCTGTCTCGACGCGCCTGACGATATCGAGATGATGGCAAAGCTTGCCAAGCTTGAACTCTATTACCGGCTGCTGCGCGGCGAGCTCGGGCCGATGCTGCGGCAGCTTGCCACGCATGGCACAAATCTGGCGCAGATCGGCCGCGTCACCGACTGGATCAAGGGCCATTTCGCCGAGGCCATGAGTATCGGCAAACTAGCCGACATGGCGGGAATGAGCCCCACATCGCTGCACCGGCATTTCAAGGCTGTGACATTGATGACGCCGTTGCAATATCGGGCGCTCATCCGGCTGCAGGAAGCGCGTCGCCGGCTGCTTCTTCGCGAGGGCAATGCACGGGAGATCGGATTTGAGGTCGGTTATGACAGCCAGACGCAGTTCACGCGTGAATACCGCAAATTGTTCGGTCGGCCGCCGGCGACGGACGCGGCCTTTCTCAGCGGCAGATGACCGAGATTCGCAGGATATTTGTTCTGGAGAGTGAAGCGCACCGGGTTTGCCGATATCTGGCCATGTTCCTGCCTTAGCGGCAGGAGCGATCATGTTTCGTCGCCTTAAGGAGGGCAGGGTGAGCTACGATTTTCATGTGGGCCAGAAGGTCGTCTGCATCGACGATACGTTCAAGCATGTCAGCATCGATCAGCTGATCCGCAAGGGAACGATCTACACCATCCGCTGGGTCGGCGAATACACGCATTATGTCGATGGCACGTTCATCGGCGTGAAGCTGGAGGAGATCCATCGCGGCAATGACGACGGCCCGGAAGGCTATGGCGCCGCCGACATGCCCTATCGCGCCAGCCGCTTCCGCCCGCTGGTGAAGGACAAGATCGCCTCGCTCAGAAAGCTACTCGCGCCGACGCCGGATGCGCCTGCCGAGCCAAAGGTGAAGACCAAGAAGACGGAAAAGGTCTGAGGGCAGGCGGCATCGAGGCTTGCCGCCCCTCTGGATTACACCTGCCGCGCCCGCGCCAGACCGTGCTCGATCAGGCGGCTGACGAGCTCCGGATAGGAAATGCTCGAGGCATCCATGGCCTTGGGATACATGCTGATATTGGTGAAGCCGGGCATGGTGTTGATCTCGTTGATGACGGTGCTACCATCCGGCCGCAGAAAGAAATCGACGCGCGCCAGCCCTTCGCATCCGAGCGCCCGGAAACCATCCGCCGCCATGCGCTTCAACCCCTCTGCCGTGTCGGCCGGAATATCCGCCGGCACGGTGACGACGGCGCCGTTCTGATCGAGATATTTCGCCTCGTAGGAATAGAAGCCGTGGGTCGCGGCCGTGGCGATCTCGCCCGGCACGGAGACGAAGAGCGAACCGTCAGGCTCTTCCAGCACGGCGCATTCGATCTCGCGAGCGCGCACGAATTCTTCCACCAGCACCTTGCGGTCATGCCGGAAGGCCTCGGCCAGTGCTGCCCCGAAGGCCGTGGCATCCTGCACTTTGCTGACGCCGACCGACGAGCCCTGGCGCGTCGGCTTGACGAAGACGGGCGAGCCGAGCGTGGCGGCAATCTCATTGAAATCAGGCTTTTCGCCACGCGTGAGCGTAACCGAGCGTGCCACCGGCAGGCCGGCCTCGCGCAGCAGGCGCTTTGCCATATCCTTGTCGATCGCGTTGGCCGAGCCGAGAATGCCGCAGCCGACGAGGGGCAGGCCGACGATCTGGGCAAGCCCCTGAATGGAGCCATCCTCGCCGTTCAGCCCATGCAGCACCGGAAACAGCACATCGACCGCAGGCAGCTCACGTGCGCCAGACCCCTCCAGCGCCATCAGCCGGCCCTTGCCGCCCGGAACCAGGCAGACTTGCCGGCCCTCATAGGCAACCGGCTCCGGCAGCGCGCCACCCTTTTCCTCCACCAGCAGCCAGCGCCCGCCGCGATCGATCAGCATCGGCACGATCTCATATCGCCCGCCATCGATCGCCTTGACGACATTGCGGGCCGACATGACGGAAACCTCATGCTCGGTAGACTGACCGCCAAACAGAACGGCGACGCGTAGTTTCGACATTGAGGCTTTTCTCCCGGGCCAAGAAGGATGTGATGAGAGAAAGGTTTAAACGGGGGATTGCAGCGGAATTGGGGAGGGATGAGGTGTGCTGTCACAAGAACAGATTTGTACGTGCCGGAGTTCGTATCATGCCAGGGCGCGCAGCTCCCCATCTGCATTGTCCAATTTGGGGAAAGGCAGAGCCTGATCGAAGACCGGCCACAATTCGTTGAGTAGGATTTTCGTTGCGCCATCGAAGTGGTTTAGACCAAGCGGCACGGGGAAGTGCAGAATGAAATCAATACCTGCAAGGTCGCCACAGAAGGTGGTCTCGATCGGATTAAGATTATCGTACATCAGGACGATGCCGACGTTTCGCGGTTGGTAGTTCCGCGCAAGCTCGACGAGATCGATCTGCATGGGTGCGTAGGCGTCAATATAGTCCTTTGCGAGCACGATGGGATCCTGTCCAAGCCGCGCACCCTGCCAGCGGCTTTCCAGTGTCGTCCTTTCGATGCGGGCGAACAATTCAGGCCGAAAGCCGGTTTGGGGATTGATCGCGAAAGAGAGAATCGTGGCGTCGCTGCCGCTGTGCTTAAGCCGTTGATCCAGCAGTAACCCCATTCTGATCGCCGCGTATCCGCCGGCGCTGGAGCCAATCATTTTGATCGCCGCAATGTCATGTTCGACGATGTAACGCATAAGGATGCCGAGAATGCGGTCCTGATGCTCAAGATACCAGGAACCCTTCTCTTCCACGAACCAGATGGCATGCGCATCGTAGCGGATGATTTTTCGATAATTCTGGAATTTTGTTCCGAAGGGCCTGCCGGGCTGTTTGCGGGGGCGATTCTCCGCACCATAGGAATTGAAGTAGACGATCAGGTTATTGGAGCGATTTTGTCGGACAACCGAGAGCAATTCTCCCTTTTGCGGAGCCGTCGTCTCAAAAATCGCTCGAAGTTCTCCGCCAATCATGATCGAATTTCACCCTCGGCCACAACGAATCTGATTGGTGTATTATGGCGCAAACGCCAAGTTCAGGTAACGCGCAATCTTACGCTGCAGCTCAACGGATTAAGAGATTTCCGGAGGAAAACTGGTGCTGCTAGAGAGATTTGAACTCTCGGCCTCTCCCTTACCAAGGGAGTGCTCTACCCCTGAGCTATAGCAGCATTCCGTGGCGCTGATAGGTGCGCCGTATTGGGCGAGGCGGCTATTGCCATAGGTCGGGGCGGAGTGCAAGCCGCAAATTGCAAGTTCTGTGAAAGTTCGTTGGAAAAAATGTGTCGGTCTTTTGAAGGCCGGGGTTTTCGGCTATCAGAAATTCATGGCTGCGGATAAGACGAAAATCGATGAAGGGCAGGCTTTGCAGGGCGGTTCGACCCCCAGCGGGGTGAGCGGCGAGGCGGGCGCGCGGGCGGATGCCCAGCAGGTCACGGAGGCGGATCGGCGGCGCGAGCGTGCGGCGCAGAAGCTGCGCGAGAATCTGGCGCGGCGCAAGCAGCAGGTCCGGGCGCGGCGCGCCGGGCAGGCGGACGAGACGGATGGGCTGCCGGGCGCAAAGCCTGGGGATAGTGCCGATTCCGCCGCAAAAAGGGACGAATCGCAATGATTGATGTCGCCCATCATCAATCGAATTGATGCGTTAATCTATTTCGTCTAAAGAGCGCCTTTTACCAAGGTGCACGAAACCTGGCGCCCGCGATTTGAGGCGCCCGGGACTATCAGGAAAGGCGGGCCTCGCCCGTATTGCTTATATGGATCGTATCAGGATTGTCGGCGGCAATGAGCTCAACGGTATCATTCCGATCTCCGGCGCCAAGAATGCCGCCCTGCCGCTGATGATCGCCTCGCTGCTGACAAGCGATACACTGACGTTGGAAAACGTGCCGCATCTCGCCGATGTCGAGCTCCTGATGCGTATTCTCGGCAATCACGGCGTCGATGTCGCCGTCAACGGCCGGCGCGAGCGCCAGGAAGACGGCTATTCCCGCACGATCCATTTCACCTGCCGCACCATCGTCGATACGACCGCACCTTATGAGTTGGTCGCTAAGATGCGCGCGAGCTTCTGGGTCATCGGGCCGCTGCTCGCCCGCGAGGGCCAGGCGCGCGTGTCGCTGCCCGGCGGCTGCGCCATCGGCACGCGCCCGGTCGATCTCTTCATTGAGGGCTTGCAGGCGCTCGGTGCCACCATGGAAATCGATGGCGGCTATATCAATGCCACCGCGCCGAAGGGCGGCCTCATCGGCGCACGTTATGACTTCCCGAAGGTTTCCGTTGGTGCGACGCATGTGATGATGATGGCCGCCACGCTTGCACGCGGCACCACCGTCATCGGCAATGCGGCCCGCGAGCCCGAGATCGTCGATCTCGCCAATTGCCTGATCGCCATGGGCGCCAAGATCTCCGGCGCCGGCACCAGCACGATCACCATCGAGGGCGTCACCTCGCTCTCCGGCGCCCGCCACCGCGTGCTGCCCGACCGTATCGAGACCGGCACCTATGCCATGGCCGTTGCCATGGCCGGCGGCGACGTCACGCTTGAAAACACCGATGTCGCGCTGCTTGACACCGCGCTCGAAAGCCTGCGCCGGGCCGGCGCCACGGTTTCGCCGACCAATAACGGCATCCGCGTCATGCGCAATGGCGGCGGCATCCAGCCGGTCGACGTCGTCACCGATCCGTTCCCCGGCTTCCCGACGGACCTGCAGGCGCAGTTCATGGCGCTGATGACCCGCTCCTCGGGCGTCTCCAACATCACCGAGACCATCTTTGAAAACCGCTTCATGCATGTGCAGGAGCTCGCCCGCCTCGGCGCCAAGATCTCGCTTTCCGGTCAGACCGCCCGCGTCGAAGGCGTTCAGAAGCTGAAGGGCGCGCCCGTGATGGCGACCGATCTTCGCGCCTCCGTCTCGCTCGTCATCGCCGGCCTTGCCGCCGAAGGCGAGACGGTGGTGTCGCGCATCTATCACCTCGATCGCGGCTTCGAGCGGCTGGAAGACAAGCTGACGCGCTGCGGCGCCGTAGTCGAGCGCATCAGCGACTAAGGCTCATCGCTGCCCCCCACAATCGCATATGGTGGGATCATCTTCGGAAACTCCTTCTCCCCTCGGGGAGAAGGTGGCCCGAAGGGTCGGATGAGGGGGCTGGCTGATTTGAATTCACGAGTTTTCGTACTCCTGGCAGGCACCCCCTCATCCGCCTGATGGCACCTTCTCCCGAGGGGAGAAGGGTGGCGGCAACGATTTCAGCTCATATGCGATTGTCCTGCCTCCCGGGCAGTCCTCCGGTTTTTGCATTCCGCTGTCGCAAAAGCGCGACAGCATTTTGGATGATCGGGCTTATTTCCATCCATCGGCGCGAAGAGAGCGGGCCAGCCCGCTTTCTTCGGTTGCGTCTTTTGCGCTCCCATCCTATGTCCAGAATGAGGGAACGCCGGCAATCGTGCTTGCCGGGGGTTCCAATGGCGCGATCAGGGATAAAGGACGAATGAGCGATCTCAAGCTAATGGCACTCGACACCGAGGACCTGGATGTCATCTCTGCCTATATGCAGGATAGCGTCTTCAAGGTCGGCGACATGTCCTATGCGCCGAAGCAAGAGCAGTTTTCGCTCGCGGCCAACCGTTTCGTCTGGGAACAATCGGACCAGCGCAGCAAGCCTTACGAACGCCATCGTTCCGCGCTGGTGTTCAAGCGCGTGCAGGCCGTGCGCTCCAGCGGCTTCGACCGGCGCAACCGCGACGATGTTCTCTCGCTGCTCGCCATCCGCTTCGAGCAGAAGGGCGAGGGGCCGGACGGCACGATAGAGCTTGCCCTAGCCGCCAACGCCACGATTGCGCTCGATGTCGAATGCATCGAGGCCCAGCTTGCAGATATCGGCGGCGCATGGGAAACGGCCCACAAGCCCCGACATCCGGATGCGGGCGAATAGGCAGCGACGGTTGGATTTTTGCCGCCGCAGGCGGCCGCAGTGAAAGAGGAATATCAGTTTGGCTATCTGGCTGGATCAGGCGTCGGAAGGGTTCGAGCAGCAGTTCGCCGCGTTCCTGACGACCAAGCGGGAAGTGTCCGAGGATGTGAATGCCGTCGTGCGCGGCATCATCGACGATGTGCGGGCGCGCGGCGATGCCGCCCTTGCAGACTATTCTAAGAAGTTCGACGGCGTCGATTTCGCCGTAACGCCGATGCGCGTCAGCGAAGCGGAGATCGATGCGGCGATCGCGGCCGTTCCGGCAGAGGTTCTGGGCGCGCTGAAGGTCGCCGCCACCCGCATCGAATCGCATCACCGCCGGCAGCTGCCGAAGGACGATATCTATGAAGACGATCTCGGCGTCGGCCTCGGATCGCGCTGGACGGCGATCGAAGCGGTCGGCCTCTATGTGCCCGGCGGCACGGCGAGCTATCCGAGCTCGGTTCTGATGAATGCCGTGCCGGCCAAGGTCGCTGGCGTCGACCGTGTCGTCATCGCAGTGCCGGCGACCGGCGGCGCCGTCAATCCGGCCGTGCTTGCCGCGGCGCGCATGGCCGGCGTCAAGGAGATCTACCGCATCGGCGGTGCGCAGGCGATCGCGGCCCTTGCCTACGGCACAGGGACGATCAAGCCGGTCTATAAGATCACCGGCCCCGGCAATGCCTATGTGGCGGCAGCCAAGCGCCAGGTGTTCGGTACTGTTGGTATCGACATGATTGCCGGCCCCTCCGAAGTGCTCGTCATCGCTGACAAGAACAACGATCCGGACTGGATCGCCGCCGATCTGCTGGCGCAGGCTGAGCATGACGAAAGCGCCCAATCGATCCTCATTACCGACGATGCCGAATTCGGCAGAGCCGTGGAAGCGGCGGTAGAGCGGCAGCTGAAGCAGCTCAGCCGCTCGCAGACGGCAGCGACGAGCTGGCGGGATTTCGGCGCGGTTATCCTGGTCGCCGAAGTGAAGCAGGCCATTCCGCTTGCCAACCGCATCGCGGCCGAGCATCTGGAACTGGCGGTCGATGATCCCGAGCCGCTTTTGGCCGGTGTTCGCAATGCCGGCGCGATCTTTGTCGGCCGTCATACGCCCGAAGTGATCGGCGATTATGTCGGCGGCTCGAACCATGTGCTGCCGACGGCCCGCTCTGCACGCTTCTCCTCCGGGCTGTCGGTGCTCGATTTCGTCAAGCGCACCTCTATTCTCCGGCTGGGGTCGGAGCAGCTTCGCGCACTCGGGCCGGCGGCGATCGCGCTTGCCAATTCCGAGGGGCTGGATGCGCATGCGCGGTCGGTTGCGATCCGCCTCAATCTCGAGGGGTAAGGCATGGCGAAGGGCGTCTTCCGGCTGAGCGATGTGGTCCTGGACGACACGATCGGCCGCTCGACGCCTGATGTCGAGCACGAGCGCGCCGTCGCCATCTTCGACCTGATTGAGGAAAACAGCTTCGAGCCTGTGGGACATCAGGGCGGCCCCTATCTCCTGAACTTGTCGCTGGTCGACCAGAAGCTGGTCTTCGACATCCGCATGGAAGATGGCGGCGTTGTCGCAACTCATATCCTGTCGCTGACGCCGTTCCGCCGGATCGTGAAGGATTATTTCATGATCTGCGAGAGCTATTACGAGGCGATCCGCTCGGCCACGCCAAGCCGCATCGAGGCGATCGACATGGGCCGGCGCGGCATTCACAACGAAGGCTCGCAGACGCTGATGGACCGGTTGAACGGCAAGATCAGCGTGGATTTCGATACGGCGCGCCGGCTCTTCACGCTCGTTTGCGTGCTCTATTGGCGCGGGTGATTGCCATGGATGAGCCGCAGGCGATCGAGCAGAATGGCAGGTCGCCCGGGGGCAAATCCCCCGGCGCCATCCTCTTCATGTGCGGCCTCAATGCCATCCGTTCGCCCATGGCCGAGGCGATGGCGCGCAGCATGCTGCCGCAGGGCACGTATATCGCCTCGGCGGGGGTGCGAGCCGGCGAGCGCAATCCTTTCGTCGATGTGGTGCTTGCCGAGATCGGGCTTTCGCTTGGCCGCCGTCAGCCGCAGACCATGGAAGAGCTGGAGGATGATTTCTTCGATGTCATCATCACGCTGTCTCCCGAGGCGCATCATGCCGCGCTGGAACTGACGCGGGCGAACGCTGTCGACGTCATCTATTGGCCGACGATGGACCCGTCGCCGACGGATGGAACGCGTGAGCAGGTTCTGGATGCCTATCGCGCGGTGAGGGACTATCTTCTCGGCCTCATAGAGAGCAGGCTTGTGGAACATCGCGGCTCGCTTTAGAGCCGCAAATGAAACAAATGCAGAAACCCTTATCAACGTGGTTCACAAAACCGCGGCGATTGTGTAGTTTCCGCGCAAATTTCCGGCGCCCCAGCCTTTTAACAGGAGCGCTGGCCCCAACCGACAGGAAAAGAAGCTTTAATGCCGAAAGAAGAAGTCCTCGAATTTCCCGGTGTCGTCACCGAACTCCTACCGAACGCGACCTTTCGCGTGAAGCTGGAAAACGAGCACGAGATTATCGCCCACACCGCGGGCCGCATGCGCAAGAACCGCATCCGCGTTCTGGCCGGCGACAAGGTGCTGGTGGAAATGACCCCTTATGACCTGACCAAGGGCCGCATCACCTACCGTTTCAAGTAATCCGCCGTTCGCTGGAGCCGGATGCCGCCGACATTTTCGGCATCATGCTCCGGACCGGCTCTCATTCCCGCATGACAGGTCGAGATCTGATGGCGTTGAAACACAAGCTGATACTGGCCTCCGGATCGCCGCGTCGCGTCGAGCTCCTGCATCAGTCAGGCATCGAGCCCGCGCGTCTCATGCCCATGGATATCGATGAGACGCCGAAGAAATCGGAGCATCCGCGCTCGCTGGCGCGGCGGCTTTCGGCTGAGAAGGGTGATGCCGCCTTTGCGGCCATCAAGAGCGACGCCGCCTGGCAGGGGAGCTACATTCTTTCCGCCGATACGGTCGTCGCCGTCGGGCGGCGCATCCTGCCGAAGGCGGAATTCGTCGATGAGGCGGCTGCGGCGCTGCATCTGCTCTCCGGGCGCGGCCATGTCGTCTATACCGGCATCTGCCTGATCACTCCCGACCGCAAGGCCCGCCAGAAGGTGGTGGAAACCAAGGTGCGTTTCAAGCGGCTTTCCAGCCGGGATATCGACATGTATCTCGCCTCCGGCCAGTGGCGGGGCAAGGCGGGGGCCTATGGCATTCAGGGGCTTGCCGGCTCCTTCGTGCAAAAGCTTGTCGGTTCCTACACCAATGTCGTCGGATTGCCGCTTTATGAAACCATGCTGCTGCTGGCAGGCGAGGGCTTCGATGTCCATGCCGGATGGCAGGAAGGATAGTCGTCATGACGAAGGCTGAAGAGATCAAGGTCGGTTCGAAAGTCGAGCCGCTGCGAAAGACGCGTCCCTGTCCGGAATGCGGCCGTCCTTCGCTGCGTGAACATTATCCCTTCTGCTCGGATCGCTGCCGCTCCGTCGATCTCTCGCGGTGGCTCAACGGCTCCTATGCCATCCCCGTCACCGAGGACGAGACGAAGGCCGACGGCTCCGACCAGGACTGAGTGCGTTTTCCAAAGGGGCAGGATCTCACGAACCCTTTCATTTTGTTCGCGAATTGGCAAAATTCGATTTCCTGTCAAAAAAGAGTCATTTGCGGCTGGACATGGCCGAACAAGATGCTATAACCCCGCTCGCTTCCGGGGCGAACCAACCGCCCAGCGCCTGCCAAGGCTCTTCCTTCAACGGGAAGCTCGGATGCCCAGATAGCTCAGTTGGTAGAGCAGCGGATTGAAAATCCGCGTGTCGCTGGTTCGATTCCGGCTCTGGGCACCATCTTTTCTCCCCAATCATGCGGACAATGAAGCTTGACGCTGGCTTCGATCAATTCTTCGCCGAGATCGTGTATTTGCAAAAATATGCGGCAATAGGCCGGTTGAGGTTGCATAACCACTGAGTGCGTTGTATTGCCACAACAATCTTCTGGTTGTGTTTCATTAATTCGGTGCATGACCCCATCAAGATATTGATGACATTTGGAATCAAGCGTACGAATTATTGACAGATCACCTATTGATTCGTAGCGAGTCATACCGCACTTTAGATACAGCGGGATAAAGTGATCTCGTAAAAGCCGGCGTTAATTGCAATAGCAAGCTACCGAGGCGCCATGTTAAACAACGATGTTCTGTTCAACACGTTCGCCCGTACTTTTGAAGCACGGCGCGAAGTCGAGATGTCATTCTCAGAATACCTGGAAGCGTGCCGGGATGATCCGCTCATGTATGCAAATGCGGCTGAGCGGCTACTGGCAGCCATGGGCGAACCACTGCTGATCGATACGGCCAAGGATACAAGGCTTGGGCGTATTTTCATGAACCGGACCATCCGGACTTATCCGGCTTTTTCGGGCTTTTTCGGCATGGAAGAGACGATCGAACGCATCGTCGCCTTCTTCCGCCATGCGGCCCAGGGGTTGGAGGAGCGCAAGCAGATCCTCTATCTGCTCGGGCCTGTCGGCGGCGGCAAGTCATCCCTCGCCGAGCGGCTGAAATCATTGATGGAAGTTCATCCCATCTATGTGCTCAAGGCCGGAAACGAGCTTAGCCCGGTCTTCGAAAGCCCGCTCAGCCTGTTCGATCCCGTCACCATGGGGCCGATGATCGAGGAGCGCTATGGCATTCCGCGCCGGCGCCTGACCGGGCTGATGAGTCCCTGGTGCCTCAAGCGGCTGGAAGAGTTCGAAGGCGATATTTCCCGCTTCCGTGTCGTCAGGATGCAGCCCTCAAGGCTGCGGCAAATTGCCGTCGCCAAGACGGAACCGGGCGACGAGAACAACCAGGACATTTCCTCGCTGGTCGGCAAGGTGGATATCCGCAAGCTCGAAAGCCTCGCGCAGAACGATCCGGATGCCTACAGCTACTCCGGTGCATTGAACCGTGCCAACCAGGGCATTCTCGAATTCGTTGAAATGTTCAAGGCACCGATCAAGATGCTGCATCCGCTGCTGACGGCGACGCAGGAAGGCAATTACATCGGTACGGAAAATATCGGTGCGATACCCTTCTCCGGCATCATCCTGGCGCACTCAAACGAATCGGAATGGCAGACATTCAAGGCCAACAAGAACAATGAGGCATTTATCGACCGCATCTGCGTGGTGAAAGTGCCTTATTGCCTGCGGGTCACCGAGGAGCAGAAGATCTATGAGAAGCTGATCGAGGAATCCGAGCTCAGCGACGCGCCCTGCGCGCCGTCGACATTGGAGACGCTCGCCCGCTTCACGGTTCTGACGCGGCTTTCCAAGCACGAGAATTCGACCGCCTTCTCCAAACTTCGGGTCTATGACGGCGAGAGCCTGAAGGAGACCGATCCGAGAGCGCGCAGCGTGCAGGAATATCGTGACTCGGCCGGTGTCGACGAAGGCATGGATGGAGCCTCCACCCGTTTTGCCTTCAAAGTGCTGGCGGCGACCTTCAACTACGATACGACAGAAGTCGGTGCCGATCCGGTGCATCTGATGTACATGCTGGAGCAGGCAATCCGCCGCGAACAGCTGCCGCTTGAAACCGAAAAGCTCTATATCGAGTTTATCAAGAGCGAACTGGCGCCGCGCTATGCGGAGTTCATCGGCAACGAGATCCAGAAGGCCTATCTGGAATCCTATGCAGATTACGGACAGAACCTCTTCGATCGCTATGTCGACTATGCCGACGCCTGGATCGAGGATGTCGATTTCAAGGATCCGGATACCGGGCAGCTTCTCGACCGCGAGCTTTTGAACCAGGAGCTCACCAAGATCGAAAAGCCGGCAGGTATTGCCAATCCGAAGGACTTCCGCAATGAGGTGGTCAAGTTCTGCCTGCGGGCACGGGCGAGCCACGGCGGCAAGAACCCGTCCTGGACCAGCTATGAGAAGATCCGTGAAGTCATCGAAAAGCGGATGTTCTCTCAAGTCGAGGACCTTCTGCCCGTCATCTCGTTCGGCTCCAAGAAGGATGGCGAGACGGAGAAGAAACATGGCGAATTCGTCGAGCGGATGGTCGCGCGGGGTTACACCGAACGGCAGGTCCGGCGGCTTGTGGAATGGTACATGCGTGTGAAACAGGCGGGATGAGCCACCAAGGAAGAAGGAATGCACATTGTTGACAGACGCCTGAACCCAGGCGGAAAAAGTCTGGAAAATCGTCAACGGTTTTTGCGAAGAGCAAAAGCGCTGGTGCAGAGAGCGGTCTATGAATCCTCTCAAAATCGCGACATTCAGGATATTCTGAAGGGTGGCGAAATCAGCATTCCCCTGGATGGAACCGAGGAACCTCGGTTCCATCGCGGCCCGGAGGGCCTGAAGGAACATATTCTTCCCGGTAACAAGGACTTCATCGAAGGCGATATGCTTCCCCGCCCCGAGGGCGGTAGCGGCAAGTCGCGGGCCGGCGGCGATGGAACCGGCGAGGATGCCTTCCGCTTCATCTTGACGCGGGACGAATTCCTCGATCTCTTCCTCGACGATCTCGAATTGCCCGATCTAGCCAAGCGCCGCCTGATGTCGGCGGACCAGATCAATCCGGTGCGCTCGGGCTATTCGGTTACGGGATCACCTGCCAATCTTGCCATCAACCGCACGATGCGGCTTGCCATGATGCGCCGTGTCGCGCTGCATCGCCCGAAGCCGGAAACGGTCGAAAAGCTCATCGAGGAGGCCGAGGAGTGCACGGACGAGAAGCGCCGCGCACAGCTCGAAGACGAGATCAAAAGACTGGAATCGAAGGTCCGGCGCATTCCCTATATCGACCCGATCGATATCCGCTATCGCCGTTTCGAGAACGAGCCGAAGCCGGTGGCGCAAGCCGTCATGTTCTGCCTGATGGACGTCTCCGGCTCGATGACGGAGCACATGAAGGATCTCGCCAAGCGCTTCTATATGCTGCTCTACATTTTCCTGACCCGGCAGTATCGCCGCGTCGAGATCGTCTTCATCCGCCATACCGACGTAGCGGAAGAGGTGGACGAGGAGACCTTCTTCCGCAGCCCGGCAACCGGCGGCACCCAGGTTTCGAGCGCGCTCGAGGCCATGCGGCGAATCGTGCGGGACCGCTTCCCGGCATCCGACTGGAACATCTACGCCGCGCAAGCATCGGATGGCGATAACGCCTATTCCGACAATGCGACGACGGCAGCGCTGATGACGAGCGAGATCCTGCCCGTCTGCCAATATTTTGCCTATCTCGAAGTGGGGGAATCACGCAGCGTCGCGATCTCGTCCGGCTCGGCGATCTGGTCGCTCTACGAGCGGATGCAGGCGGGATGGCCGGTGCTTTCCATGCGGCGTGTCAGCGATCGCAGCCAGATCTATCCGGTCTTCCACGATCTCTTCCAGCGCCGGACGGCGGAAACAAGGAGCGGATAATGGCAAAAAAGGCATCGATGGAGCGGCTTTTCGAAGGCGCGGACTGGGATTTCGCCACCATCCAGCGAATTCACGATGCCTGCGAGAAGATCGCCATCGACGAGCTCGGGCTCGATGTTTACCCCAATCAGATCGAGATCATCACCGCCGAGCAGATGCTCGACGTCTATTCCTCGATCGGCATGCCGCTCTTTTACAAGCACTGGTCCTTCGGCAAGCATTTCGCCCATCACGAGGCCTTCTACCGCAAGGGCCTGCGCGGCCTTGCCTATGAGATCGTCATCAACAGCTCGCCCTGCATCTCCTATCTGATGGAGGAGAATAGCGCGACGATGCAGGCTCTCGTCATCGCCCATGCCGCCTTCGGCCATAATCATTTCTTCAAGAACAATTATCTCTTCAAGCTCTGGACCGATGCCGAAGGCATTCTCGATTATCTCAACTTCGCCAAGAGCTATGTGGCGCGCTGTGAGGAGCGCTATGGCCACGCCGCCGTCGAGCGCACGCTGGATGCCGCCCATGCGCTGATGTCGCATGGCGTGCATCGCTATGCCGGCAAGAAGACGCCGGACCTGCGCGACGAGGAGAAGCGCGAGCGCGAGCGGCGCGAGTATGACGAGAAGATCTTCAACGATCTCTGGCGCACGGTTCCGGCCGGGTCGGGCAAGAAGACACAGGACCTCGATCTGGAGCGGCGACGCTCGCTGGCGGGCCTGCCGCAGGAGAATATCCTCTATTTCCTGGAAAAGATGGCGCCGCGTCTGAAGCCCTGGCAGCGCGAGATCATCCGCATCGTGCGGCATGTCGCCCAATATTTCTATCCGCAGAGTCAGACCAAGGTGATGAACGAGGGCACGGCAACCTACGTGCACTATCGCATCATGACCCGGCTGCATGAGCTCGGCGGCATCGGCGACGGCGATTTTCTGGAATTCCTGAAATCGCATACCAATGTGGTTTTCCAACCGACCTTCAACGATCCCCGCTATTCCGGCCTCAACCCCTACGCGATCGGTTTTGCCATGATGCAGGATATCGAGCGCATCGTGACGAAGCCGGAGGAAGAGGATCGACAATGGTTTCCGGAAATCGCCGGCACCGGCGATGCAATGGCGGTGCTGCGCGATCTCTGGGCCAATTATCGCGACGAGAGTTTTGTCGCGCAGTTCTTGAGCCCGCATCTGATGCGCAAGATGCGCATGTTCCAGCTGACGGATGATCCGGAGGAGGAAGAGGGGCTGAGGGTTGCCGCCATTCATGATGAGCGTGGCTACCGGCGCATCCGCCGTGAATTGTCACGGCAATATGATGTCGGCTGGATCGATCCGCATATCGAGATCGTCGATGTCGATCTTGCCGGCGACAGGCGGCTGCTGGTCAAGCATACGGTGCTGAACGGCGCGATGCTCGACGATATGGATGCCAAGCGCGTATTGCAGCATCTGGCCGATCTGTGGAGCTACGACGTGCTGATGCAGGAAGTCGACCGCTCCGGCGCGGTACTTCGCGATCATCTCGTTCATCCGCGCGCCTCGGCGCTTGCGGCATAAGCCTTACGGCTGCTTTTTCGATTGCCGCTGATGGCCGCTCACTTGCGCGCCGTCTTCCGGCCGCAGCTTGAGAAAGCCGGGTATGCCGAGCAGCGGGATCACGGCCATCAGCAAAAATGCAATGTGGAATTTCTCCGGCGTCAGCGGCGATCCATCCAAAGTCACCAGACCCAGCAGCATGGCGGCGACGGAGACGCCGAAGCTGACGCTCAATTGCTGCAGCACACCGCCGAGACTGGTCGCGCGGCTGAGTTGAGCCGCCGGAGTATCGGAATAGGATAGCGTATTGGACGTCATGAACTGTCCGGCCCGCGCCAGCCCGAAGATGAAGACATAGACGATGATGAACCAGTGCGGCGTATCGGGTGTGATCAATGCGAAGCCGGCGACGACGGCGGCACCGAATACGGCGCTCCACGTCAACATGCGATCGAAGCCATAGAGCTTTAGCAGTTTTGCCGAGACCGGCCGCACGGCAAGGGCGCTCAGGGCGCTGACGAAGGTCAATGTACCCGAGACGATCGGACTCAAGCCGAAGCCGACCTGCAGCATCAGCGGCAGCAGAAAGGGCACGCCATTCAGCCCGACACGACAGATGCCGCCGGCAAGGGTGCCGATGCGGAAGGTGCGCAGCTTGAAGAGGGTGAGATCCACGGCCGGAGATTCCACTGTTCTGGCATAGCGGATGAAGCCGACCAGCAGCAGGCCGGCGGCGGCAAGCGCTAGGAGGATGGCCCAGACCGGAATTGCAGGTCGGCCGATATTCTCGATGCCATATTGCAGCAGCACACAGCCGAGACCGACCATGACGAAACCGGGAAAGTCGAATTTGATGGTCTCGTCGCGTTCGGTATCCTCGACATAGCGCAGCGCCATGGCCATGCCGATCAGGCCGAAGGGCAGGTTCACCCAGAAGATCCAGCGCCAGGACAGATAGGTTGTCAGGAAGCCGCCGAGCACCGGCCCGATGACGGGCCCGATGACGGCGGGCAGGGTCATGTAGGTCATGGCAGTCACGAGCTGGCTGCGGGGGAAACTGCGGATGAGGATGAGGCGCCCGACCGGCGTCATCATTGCGCCGCCAAAGCCCTGCAGTGCGCGCGTGGCGATAAGCATCGGCAGGCTGGTCGCCAGGCCGCAGAGGATCGAGCCGATGGTGAAGATGAAGAGGGAAAGCGTGAAGATGCGCCGGGCGCCGAAGCGATCGGCAAACCAGCCACTCACCGGAATGAACATGGCAAGCGTCAGAATATAGGTCGTGACCGCCAGATTCATGCGCAGCGGCGTCGTATCGAGGCTCTTGGCGATATCGGGAACGGCGGTGACGAGGATGGTCGAATCCAGCTGTTCCATCAGGAAGGCGACGGCGACCACCGCGGGGATGATGTAGCGCAGGCGGGGATTGCGTTCGACCGCAAAAGTCTGGCCCTGCGGATTGGGATCTATCGAATCCATGAAATGAAATGGCTTTCCAACGTCCGGCTGGGGACCGGCGCGTTTGACGATTTGCATGAATCCCTTCGGAAACCGCCTCGTGTGCTCTCGGGAAACATGGTGCTGGCGGCCGGTGATCCGCCGACCTTCGGAATCGTTGCCTATATGAGCACTACCGATGGCGCAGTGCAACAAAAACCGACGCGCATGAATATTTGACACCGTTTGTAAAATCGGGCGTCCATCCTGGATACGCCCTGCTGCACTGTGCCAACGGCAGTTGTGATCGGACGCTTCGCGGTATGGACCGCGGATTCATTTCTTGCAGTCCCACCTTCGCGACTCAAACATTGTCATCGACCCTCGGTGAAGGCGACGCTTGCAAATCAAAATCCAAACTTCGGACAGCCATGTACCAGAAAGCATAGCCTGCGATACCGCCGCTTATGGTGAGCATAATGACATCAAACCTATTGGAGCTGCTTTGAAAGCCCCATGAATGAGCTATCCAGTATCCAGCAATAGCTCCAGCTATCGGATAATAATAGGAGGGTCGCCCGAGCAATTCGCCGACGCCGATCGCCACTAGAGCGGCCTTCCACGCGATCAGGAGAGCCATCGGTACCACAGCGAAGCTAATGATGACCAATGCCAGCGGCACAGATATTCCCTCAGCGATTGAGTTAAAATTAGAGGCGAATGAAATCAAAGAATACGAAACGATAGCGAAATATTCAGCAACCAGCAGAGCGAAGATATTCATGAAAATCATCTTCTTGATGTTTGATTTGGTTGCTTTTGGCTCCATCTCTATCTCCGTTTCATCCCATGATGGCGAGTAGCCCGCTGAGCGCTTGCTTATTGGTTGTATTCGTAACATACACCATGAAAGAGCGGCAAATACGTGCATGCCCCGAGATCTAATTGGTCGAGGAGGGCGAGGGGAGGGTCCAGCGCGCCTTGTCGAAGACGATCGCGGTTCGGAGCTGTTCCGGCGACGTTCTGCGCAATTCCAGCTGCAGATTGAAATTGTTGTCGCTCTGGAATTCCTTGAAAAAGGCAAGCTTGGCGCCGAAGGCTTGCAGCGTCACATCCTGCAACTTGCCGACTGCCTCGAGTGCCGCCTGAAAGTCCAGCCAATGTGTCTCGTTCAGCAATAGGACGACAGTATCGACAAAGGTGCCGGCAACGGCCTTTCCGTCGTCATTGTCAGGCATGATGACCTTGATGCGGATGGTATCGATTTCGCCTGATGGCTTGCCCCTGGCGATGATGAAGAAGGAAGCTGCCTTGGGATCGCCATAGGCGCCCTTCTGGACGGCATAGCTGCACTCCGAAGTGCTGGTGCCCAGTTCGCTTTGCCGCCATTCGCCTACGGACAGGCCGAACTTCTGGAGATCGGCGCAAAGTGCCTGGCCCGATATCCGCCAGCTGCGCACGAAGGCACTCAGCAGCGCGTCGACAGGCTCATCCAGCAGATGGGATCTTTTCTTGACGGATGGCTTGGCGGTGACCGTCGCTGGCTTGACACGGACGCTTGTGGCCGCCGGGCCTGACGTCTTCGGCGCTGCCGCCGCAGGCGTAGCCGCATGGGCCGGCTGCTGTTCTTGCGCAGGCGCGGCGGGCGCTGCTGCATGTTGTTCCGGTTTCGGAAACAGATTGAGATGATAGCGGCTATCCAGCGCTCTTAGATTGCGCATATCGTTAGCAAGGAGCGCGGTTGCCAGGATGATCGAACCGATGACAACAGCTGCAATCCAAAAGACAGCCCTGCTTTTCTTGCGAGGTGGCGCCACCGACATGGTTCAGATCACAGCTACTCCCGAGGAAACTTACCTTGCTGCAATAACTGTATGTTGCGCAGCCATGTTCATGGCTACAGCATATGCGTTTATGAACGATTGATCATTCTAATGTTTCTTTGTCAATTCATGATGTTGCTTAAAGCAGATCGCGAACTTCGGCATGCGGTTCCCGCGTTCCCTGCGTCCGGCTTTTTGCATGTTCTTGGAGCAGTCCGCTCTAGGCGAAATACGCCTTAAGTGCCCTGACGGTAGCGGCATCCGTGCGGCGAGCCGATGGCGGAGAGAAGCCGAGGGCGATGAGACGCTCATCCGTCTCCGAGGTGGTTGCGGAGCAGGAGGCGTGGATCTCGCTGATCTGCAGGCGCGGCCATAGCTGGCCGACCGTTGCAAGCGTCACGCCGGAGCCGGGCATGATGGAGATGCGGCCGGCGGCTGCTGCAATCGCCTGTTCAAGCATGGCAACGCCTTCGGCCGCAGTCCTTGCGCCGCCGGAGGTCAGGATGCGTTCGAAGCCGAGGGAGATAGCGACATGGACGGCTTCCTCGACGTCGGGCACCAGATCGAAGGCGCGGTGCAGCGTCTTGCCGAGACCTTCCGCTTGGGCGGTGAGGATGGTGAGTGCGTCAAGATCCAGTCGGCCATCCGGCAGGGAAGCGCCGAGCACGACTCCCGGCAAGCCGGCAGCTCGTGCGGCATCGATGTCGCGCTTCATGACATCAAGTTCATCCGCCGAATAGACGAAGCTGCCGGCGCGCGGACGGATAATGGCGTATGCAGGGATAGATATCTTCGCTGCAGTGGCCATCAGCCCGGCACTCGGCGTCAGCCCGCCGAGAGGAAGCGCGCTGCAAAGCTCGATACGGTCGCCGCCGCCCTCGACAGCGGCCTTGAGACCGGGAATATCCTCGACACAGACCTCAAGCAGCATGGATGCGCTCTCCGGCATATTGCAGGCCCAGCAGGGCGGCGCCGATGAGGCCCGGTTCCAGCTTGCACTCGCTCGGCACGACGAGCGGCCGGCCGAACTTACGCAGGGTCCGGGCGCGCACCGCCTCGTCCAAACGAGCCAGGAGCGGTTCGACGTTGGAAAGGCCACCGCCGACCGGCACGATGGTCGCGCCAGTTATGTTGACGGTGAGGGCAAGCGGCGAGGCGACCAGATCCACCATGACGTCAATCGTGCGTTCGGCACGGTCTTCGCCCCTGAGCCACTGGCCGATGATCTCCTCGCTGGAAAGTTCCAAGCCGTGAAGCGTCTTGTGCAGGCGTTCGATGCCGCGTGCGCCGCCGACGGTGTCGACGCAGCCCTTCTGGCCACAGCCGCAGGCATAGGCGGGAATAGCGACTGGTGGATTGCCGGCGGAGGAGGCGATGATGGGGCCATGGCCCCATTCCCCGGCAAAGCCGCCGGCAGCATTGACCAGCCGGCCATCCGCGACAAGGCCGCCGCCGACGCCGGTGCCGAGAATGGCGCCGAAGACGATGCGATGGCCACGGCCCGCTCCGGACATGGCCTCCGCCATGGCGAAGCAATCGGCATCATTGGCGATCAGCACGGGATAGCCGAGTTCCGCCTCCAGATCGGCGGCAAGATGCCGGCCGTGAATGCAGAGAATATTGGCGCAGGTGAGTGTCTGCGTATCGGGATCGACGACGCCGGCGATGGAGAAGGAGAGGCAATCCGGCCTCTCGCCGGCTTCGGCAATCACCTCACGCAAGGCATTGACGAATTCGGCGAAATCGTGCCTGGGCGTCGGGCGCCGCGCCAGCGGTACGATGTCCGTCATGGAGCGGGCAATGCCGCCTTTGATGGCGCTGCCGCCAATGTCGAAGGAAACGATCATGGATACCGACCCGCTGGAAACATGGCGCACTTGCTCGCACCCTTTGCCGGTCTTTGCAAGATCAATCCTCTATGAGGCCAATCCCTGACAGTTACAGCGTCATCAGCCGGACGGCAGGGTGATCCTGGCTTCAAAGCCATCGGTCCTGCCGGTCGCCGGCGACAGTAGATCGAGATGGCCGCCGATCTGGCCGACGATGCGCTCGACGATCGAAAGTCCAAGGCCGGAGCCTGCCGCTTTCGTCTTGCCGCGCCAGAAGCGCTTCTTCAGGCCGGCGAGATCATGTGCGGAAAGCACGGCGCCGCCGTTGATGACGCGGACGGTGCGGTCGTCGATCCGGACGGTCACTTCGTCGTCCGCCGGCCCGTGGATCAAGGCGTTTTCGATTAGGTTGCGCATGACGATCGCAAATGCGTCAATATCGACGTTGCGCATCAGTTTCTCCGCCGTTTCGTTCTCCAGAAGGACACGGCCTGCCGTTCCCGTATCGCGGTCGTAATCGCCTATGACGGTTTCGATGATGGCCACGAGATCGGCGGGTTTGTCACCCGTGCCGATCCCGGCCTGGGCGCGGGAAAGCTGCAGCAGCTTTTCCGCGAGCCGGCCGAGATTGGAAAGCGACGTCTCGATGCGGCCGGCGCGTTCCGTCAATTGCCCCTGCGGCAGTTCGGCGATCAGCCTCTGGGTCTGCGCAAGAGCGCCTGCAATCGGGGTGCGCAGCTCATGGGCGCTATTGGCGGTGAATTCGCGCTCGGCTTCCAGGGCCAGGCGCAGGCGCTCCAGCAGCAGATTGACGGAGCGGGCGATCGGCTGCAGCTCGAGCGGCAGCGTCTCGCTCACGAGCGGCGCCATGTTGCCACCGTCTTTGGTGGCGATCTCCGAGCGCAAGCGGTCGATCGGCCGCAGCGATCGGCCGACGATGACGCCGATGGCGATGATGCTGGCGGGAATGAGGGCCAGTAGCGGCCAGAGCAGCGCAACGCCGCTTTCGCGCGATGCCTCGCGGCGATTCTTGAAGGCGTCGGCGACGTGCAGGAAGATCGTGCCGTCGGCCGAGGATTCGGTATAGATCCGGTATCGCGACGTATTGTGGAAGCCGATCTTCAGCGGCACGTCATAGGCGGTTGGAGGGGCATCGTGGGAGTGCAGGATAACCTTGCCGTTCCCATCGAGTACCTGATAGGTCAGATATTCGCGGTTCAGCCCCTTATTGAGCTCTTCCAGGCTCTGAGGATCGCCAGAATGGTCGCGGTTGGCGAGATCGTCGAGCACCAGCGGCAGAAGACGCTCGGCGGTTTCCTGCAATGCGCCATCGAATGTTTCCGAGAGTTCCTTGTTGACGACATAGACACCGATGCCGACCGCAATCAGCCAGAAGACGACGACAGTGCCGGTCAGCGCAGTGATCAGGCGCCGGGTGATGCTGGCGCGGCTG
The DNA here is from genome assembly GCF_007828675.1 of Rhizobium sp. ERR 1071. NCBI lineage: Bacteria > Pseudomonadati > Pseudomonadota > Alphaproteobacteria > Hyphomicrobiales > Rhizobiaceae > Rhizobium > Rhizobium sp. ERR 1071. The sequence goes on from NZ_VITM01000016.1 coordinate 64,948, forward strand.
GGCTCCTTGTGTTCGGTCATCGCTCACCCAGGCAATAGCCGACGCCGCGGGCCGTCCTTATGCGGTCCTTGCCGATCTTCTTGCGCAGGCGGCTGACATAGACCTCCACCGTGTTGCTCTCGATTTCGGAGCCGAAGGCGTAGAGCGCCTCTTCTATCTTGTCCTTGGAGACGATCGCGCCCGGCCGCGTGATCAGCAGGTCGAGCACGGCCCATTCTCGTCCCGTCAGGATCACGTCCTTGCCCGCCAGCTTGACGCGGCGCTGCGGCTGGTCGATTTCGAGGTCGTCAAACCGGAGGGTCGGCTGCGGACTGCCGGCATAACGCCGGGCGACCGCCAGGATACGGGCCGTCAATTCGCCAAGGTTGAACGGCTTGACGAGATAATCATCGGCGCCGCTGTTCAGGCCTTCGATACGGTCGGAGATCTGATCGCGAGCTGTCAGGATGATGACGGGCGTTTCGTCAGGCTTGCGGCGCAGCCGCTTCAAGAAATCGATGCCGCTGCCATCGGGAAGCTGCAGATCCAACAGGATGAGGCCGTATTGCACCGCACTGGTGACCTCCTCCGCATCGGTCAGGTTCTTGACCCAATCCACGGCATGAGGGCCTGCCGCGATATGGTCGCGAACCGCGCCGCCGATCGTGTCGTCGTCCTCCACCACAAGAATGCGCACATGCACCTCTCAACCGTTGAACGTACCTCAGTTAATGCCGACGAACCTATCGGGTCAATAACGGCTGAAATAAGCCGCGGCGGGATGCACAGTTCATGGCCAGAGCGGTTCAGTTTTTCACGGAATCTCTGAGCCGCTCTATCCCTTTGCTTTCACGCAATCCCGAACGGAAAACCGCTGCGCACTTTTCCTGGAATTGCTCCAGGCTACCGGCCGAAAACGTTCCCGGCGCCTATGGACAGACAGGAACGCGATGGTTACTTGTTTGCGCGGAGAACAAAGCGGCCGCGAAGTGACCGCCACAGGCTATCGGAGGATCGTTCATGCTGAAGGGAATTTCGCCGCTGTTGAATGCGGACGTGCTCTATGCGCTGAAATCGATGGGGCATGGCGACATGCTCGTCGTCGTCGACACGAATTTCCCGGCGGAGGCCATTGCGAGCCAGACGGTCCTGGGCGAGCTGCTGCGCATCGACAATGTGCCCGCTGCCGATGCCGTCGCGGCGATATTGTCGTTGATGCCGCTCGATACCTTCATTGATGACGCCGCGACGCGCATGGAAGTTGTCGATGCGCCGGAGGAGGTGCCGCAGGTCCAGCGGGAGGTTCAGGCGGTGATCGACAAGGCCGAGGGCAAGCATTGGCCGTTGATGCCGGTCGAGCGTTACGCCTTCTACGAGCGTGCCAAGGATGCCTTTTGCGTCATTCAGACCGGAGAGCGCCGCTTCTACGGCTGTTTCACCTTGACCAAGGGCGTCATCCCGCCGGAGACTGCATGATCCGGCACGGATAGTCTGGATCATCCCGAGCAAGGGCGCTGTTTCGGTAAAGGAAGGCGATGGCGAAGAAGCTGGATTCCCAGGGGCGGCTTGACGATGCGGCGCGGGCCGGATGGCTCTACTACGTCGCCGGCCGCACGCAGGATGAAATCGCCGTTGCGATGGGAATATCCCGACAGTCGGCGCAGCGTCTGGTGTCGCTGGCCGTTGCCGAACGGCTGATCAAGGTCCGGCTGGATCACCCGATCGCCGCCTGTCTGGAATATGCGGCGGAGCTCAAGAAGAAGTTCGGTCTGCGCCATGTCGATATCGTGCCGAGCGATCCCGACAGCACATCTTCGACCATTGGCATCGCCGAGGCCGGTGCTGCCGAAATCGAGCGCTGGCTGCGGCGAGCCGACCCCATCGTGCTGGCGATCGGCACGGGCCGCACGTTGAAGGCTGCAGTCGACCAGCTGCCGGCGATCGAATGTCTGCAGCATCGGGTGGTGTCGCTGACGGGCAATATCGGTCCCGACGGTTCCGCTGCCTATTACAACGTCATCTTCAGCATGGCCGACGTCGTCAAGGCGCGGCACTTTCCGATGCCGCTGCCGGTGCTGGTGTCGTCGGCCGAGGAGCGGGAGCTCCTGCATGCGCAGGCACTGGTGCGCTCGACGCTCGATATTAGCGCTCAGGCCGACGTGACTTTCGTCGGTATCGGGGAGATGGGCGTGGAAGCGCCGCTCTGTCTCGACGGCTTTCTCGAGAGGGACGAGATGCTGGCGTTGATGGATCGGGGCGCTGCCGGCGAGATCTGCGGCTGGGTTTTCGATGGCAATGGCAACCTCATGCCCGATGATGTCAATGAGCGCGTCGCCAGTGCGCCCTTGCCGTCGCGCGATACCTGCAGCGTCATCGGAATCGCCAAGGGTCGGCGCAAATTCCAGGCGATCAAGGCGGCCGTTGTCGGTCAGCAGATCAATGGTTTGATTACCGACGAGGCAGTTGCCGAATTTTTGCTCAAGGTTTGAGCAAAAAATTTAACTCATAAAAACAAAAGGATAGGTTACTTGCTCGGCAATGCAGCAACGAATCTGCATTGACATTTTGTCGCAAGAAGTGAGTAATTGCCCACGAGCAAAGCGAATGCTCATTTTTAATCTTCTGGGAGGAAGATATGAAATTGAAAACTTTACTGCTGGGCGCCTGCTCGGCTCTGATGTTTGCCGGCCTGGCGTCTGCCGAAACCCTCACGATTGCAACCGTCAACAACGGCGACATGGTCCGTATGCAGAAGCTTACGGACGATTTCAAAGCCAAGAACCCCGGTATCGACCTGCAGTGGGTCACGCTTGAAGAAAACGTATTGCGCCAGAAGGTTACGACCGACATCGCTACCAAGGCCGGCCAGTACGACGTGCTGACCATCGGCACCTATGAAGTGCCGATCTGGAGCAAGCTCGGCTGGCTTGCCTCGCTCGACAAGCTTTCCGCCGACAAGAACTATGATGTGGATGACCTTCTCCCGGCCATTCGCAGCGGTCTGACGACCGACGGCAAGCTCTACGCAGCGCCGTTCTACGGCGAAAGCTCGATGGTGATGTACCGCAAGGACCTGTTCGACAAGGCTGGTCTCAAGATGCCGGACGCTCCGACATGGGACTTCATCGCCGATGCGGCCCGCAAGATCACCGACAAGGACCATGAAGTCTATGGCATCTGCCTTCGCGGCAAGGCGGGCTGGGGCGAAAACATGGCGTTCCTGACGGCGATGTCGAATTCGTTCGGCGCCCGCTGGTTCGATGAAAAGTGGAAGGCACAGTTCGACCAGCCGGAATGGAAGGACACGCTCGACTTCTACGTCAAGCTGATGAAGGATGCCGGCCCTCCGGGTGCATCGTCCAACGGTTTCAACGAGAACCTGGCCCTGTTCCAGTCCGGCAAGTGCGGCATGTGGATCGACGCCACCGTTGCTGCTTCCTTCGTTTCCGATCCGAAGGAATCGAAGGTTGCCGACAAGGTCGGCTTCGCTCTGGCTCCGGATAAGGGCCTCGGCAAGCGCGGCAACTGGCTCTGGGCATGGAACCTCGCCATCCCGGCTTCCTCGAAGAAGACCGAAGCGGCGGAAAAGTTCATTTCCTGGGCTACCAGCAAGGACTACACCAACCTGGTCGCACAGAAGGAAGGCTGGCTGAACGCACCTCCCGGCACCCGCACCTCGCTCTATGCGAATGCGGATTACCAGAAGGCAGCGCCTTTCGCCAAGATGACGCTCGACTCGATCAATTCGGCTGATCCGACGCATCCGACTGTCAAGCCGGTTCCCTATGTCGGCGTGCAGTTCGTCGCCATCCCTGAATTCCAGGGCATCGGCACGGCTGTCGGCCAGCAGTTCTCGGCTGCTCTCGCCGGCCAGATTTCGGTCGATCAGGCTCTGAAGGCTGCCCAGCAGCTGACGGAACGCGAAATGAAGAAGGCCGGCTATCCGAAGTAAGGGCCTTCGAAGCTAAGGAAAGCAGCGCCCCCTCTCGAGCGTTGCTTTCCCCTAGGCCGCCGAGCGCCGAACTGCCCTTGGCGGCCCTTTTGTTTCAGCCGGTCCGCGGCCACCCCCTCCTTTAAAGATAGGTCGGTACTTGCCATGGCAACGTTGCACACCCGTTCCACCGCACGCGTCATGATGGCGCCTTCGGTTCTGCTTCTCTTTGCGTGGATGATCGTCCCGCTCGTAATGACGATCTATTTCTCGACGCTGAACTACAATCTTCTGAACCCCGGCACGCATGATTTCCTCGGGTTTCTCAACTACGAATATTTCATCACCGATCCGGCCTTCCTCAGCTCGCTGATCGTGACGCTGCTGCTTGTCGGTGGTGCGTTGCTGATCACCGTCATTGGCGGCATTGCGCTGGCTCTCCTGCTTGATCAGCCGATCTTCGGCCAGGGCATCGTGCGCATGCTGGTGCTTGCGCCCTTCTTCGTGATGCCGACGGTCGCGGCCCTCATCTGGAAGCACATGTTCATGAACCCGGTGAACGGGCTCCTGGCACATCTCTTCCGTTTTTTCGGGCTCGATCCGCTGACCTGGCTGGAGACGGTTCCGCTTCTGTCGATCATCATCATCATTGCCTGGCAGTGGTTGCCCTTCGCCACGCTCATCCTGCTGACAGCCCTGCAGTCGCTGGATGAGGAGCAGAAGGAAGCCGCCGAGATGGATGGCGCGGGACCGGTTTCGAAATTCATCTACATCATCCTGCCGCATCTGGCGCGCGCCATCACCGTGGTGATCCTGATCGAGACGATCTTCATGCTGTCGGCCTTCGCCGAGATCCTCGTCACCACCAATGGCGGTCCGGGTACGGCGACGACGAACCTCACCTATCTCGTCTATTCGCAGATCGTTCTGTCGCAGGATGTCGGCGGCGCATCGGCGGGCGGCATCATCGCCGTCATCCTCGCCAATATCGTCGCGATCTTCCTGATGCGCGCAGTCGGCAAGAATCTGGAGGCTTGAGATGGCACGCAAAATCACCACACAACGCAAGATCGTCGTATCGGTCGCCGCCTGGGTCGTGGCGCTCCTCATCTTCTTCCCGATCCTGTGGACGATCCTGACGAGCTTCAAGACGGAAGGCGATGCGATTGCCTCGCCGCCGCAATTCCTCTTCTTCCACTGGACGCTGGAGAATTATTTCGAGGTGCAGTCGCGCTCGGATTACTTCCTCCACTTCGGCAACTCGGTCATCATCGCTTTCGGTTCGACCATTCTCGGTCTGCTCATTGCGGTGCCTGCCGCATGGGCCATGGCGTTCTCGCCGACCAAGCGCACCAAGGACGTCCTGATGTGGATGCTGTCGACGAAGATGATGCCGCCGGTCGGCGCCTTCATCCCGATCTATCTGCTGTTCCAGAGCTTCGGCCTCCTGAACAACCAGTTTGCCAGCCGGGTGGGCATGGTCGTCGTGCTGATGCTCATCAACCTGCCGATCATCGTCTGGATGCTCTACACCTACTTCAAGGAAATTCCCGGCGAAATCCTCGAGGCGGCCCGCATGGATGGGGCGACGCTTGCCAAGGAGATCATCTACGTCCTGACGCCGATGGCGATCCCGGGTCTTGCCTCGACGATGCTGCTCAACATCATCCTCGCCTGGAATGAGGCCTTCTGGACGCTCAATCTCTCCGCGGTGGACGCGGCGCCGCTGAGCACCTTCATCGCCTCCTATTCCAGCCCGGAAGGCCTGTTCTATGCCAAGCTTTCAGCGGCATCGACCATGGCGATCGCTCCGATCCTGATCCTCGGCTGGTTCAGCCAGAAGCAACTCGTTCGCGGCCTGACCTTCGGCGCGGTTAAGTAAGGAAGAGAAACATGGGTAGCATTGTTCTCAAACAAGTCTCCAAGGTCTTCGGCGAAGCCAAGGTCATTCCTTCCATCGATCTTGAGATCGACAATGGCGAGTTCGTCGTTTTCGTCGGCCCTTCGGGCTGTGGCAAGTCCACGCTGCTGCGCCTGATCGCCGGCCTCGAAGATGTCTCCAGCGGCCAGATCATGATCGACGGTAAGGATGGCACCAATCTCAAGCCGTCCGAGCGCGGCCTTGCCATGGTGTTTCAGTCCTACGCGCTCTATCCGCATATGAGTGTGCGCAAGAACATCGCCTTTCCGCTGAAGATGGCGAACATGCCGCAGGCGGAAATCGACAAGAAGGTGGCGGATGCTGCACGCGTCCTGAACCTGACGGATTATCTTGAGCGCAAGCCGCGCCAGCTTTCCGGCGGTCAGCGCCAGCGCGTCGCGATCGGCCGCGCCATCGTGCGTCAGCCGGCAGCCTTCCTCTTTGACGAGCCCTTATCGAACCTGGACGCGGCACTGCGCGTTAACATGCGCCTCGAGATCAGCGAGCTGCATCAGCAGTTGAAGACGACGATGATCTATGTGACGCACGATCAGGTCGAGGCCATGACCATGGCTGACAAGATCGTCGTGCTCAACCGCGGCAATATCGAGCAGGTTGGCTCGCCACTGGAGCTTTATCGGAGCCCGCGCAATCTTTTCGTCGCCGGCTTCATCGGCTCGCCGAAGATGAATTTCGTCAAGGGCGCTTATGCGCAGACCTTTGGCGCCGACACGATCGGCGTCAGGCCGGAACACGTGCTGCTGTCGACCACGTCGGGCGATTGGCAGGGCAAGGTTCTCGTTGCTGAGCATCTCGGCTCCGACACTTTCCTGCATATCGATGTCGACGGGATCGGCACGGTGACCGCTCGCGGTTCGGGTGATTTTCCAGCCCGGGCTGGCGATACCGTCTACCTGACACCGGACAAGGCCCATATTCACCGGTTCAACGCCGAAGGGCTGGCGATTTCAGCCTGAAAGCCAGGGCCGTGTGCGCTTGAGCGGGCACGGCCAACGCATCTGTTCCGGTTCGCATCCATCGATCTGCGTGGACCGGTCAAGCATACCAGCCGGTGCGGCGTTCCCGAGCCGCCCGGAGCCAGAGACCTTCAAAAGGACTAGAGACATGACGTGCAAATTATCGCTCGCAACTCTTAAGCAGGCGGCTGCAAAGGCGGCTATTCCTGCTTATGACCGGAAGTCGCTTTCGGCTGGTATCGTGCATTTCGGTGTCGGCAATTTCCATCGTGCCCATCAGGCTGTTTATCTCGACGATCTTTTCAATTCGGGAGAAGCCCATGACTGGGCGATCATCGGCGCCGGCGTGCTGCCGTCGGATGCGGCTATGCGCGAGAAGCTGGCTGCCCAGGATTTTCTGACGACAGTGGTCGAGCAGGACAATAATCGCACGGCCGCGCGCGTGACTGCGCCGATGGTCGACATCCTGCCGGTCGGCGATGCCAAGGCAATCATTGCCAAGCTTGCGGATCCCGCGATCCGCATCGTTTCGATGACGATTACCGAGGGTGGTTACTTCATCGATGCCTCCGGCAAGTTCAATCCCGCCCATCCGGCGATCGTGGCCGATGGGCAGAACCCGGATGCGCCGAAGACGGTGTTCGGCCTGATCGTGGCTGGTCTCAAGGCGCGGCGTGCGGCCGGCCTGCAGCCTTTCACCGTCATGTCCTGCGACAACATTCCCCACAATGGCGGCGTCACCAAAGCTGCTGTCGTCGGCACGGCGCGGCTTTCCGATCCGGCCTTTGCCGACTGGATCGCTGCGCATGTCGCCTTTCCGAATGGCATGGTCGATCGCATCACGCCGGCGACGGGTGCGCGTGAAATCGACTTGCTCAAAGAAGCTTTCGATATCGAGGACAACTGGCCCGTCTATTGCGAAGAGTTCAAGCAATGGGTGCTGGAAGACAACTTCCCCGCAGGCCGCCCGCCGTTGGAAAAGGTCGGCGTGACTTTCGTGCCCGACGTGACGCCCTATGAGCACATGAAGATCCGCATCCTCAACGGCGGCCATGCGGCGATCGCCTATCCGGCGGCGCTGATGGATATTCACTTCGTGCATGAGGCCATGGAAGAGCCGCTGATCCGCGCCTTCCTCGCCAAGCTCGAAAATGATGAGATCATCCCCGTCATCCCGCCGGTGCCAAACACGGTGCTTGCGGATTACTTCAAGCTGATCGAGCGGCGCTTCTCCAATCCAAAGATTGCCGATACCATCCCGCGCCTGGCGCAGGACGGCTCCAACCGCCAGCCGAAGTTCATTCTGCCGTCGACGGCCGACCGCCTTCGTCGCGGCGAGGATATTGTCGGCCTATCGCTCGTCTCGGCGCTGTGGTGCCGCTACTTTGCCGGCAAGAGCGACAGTGGCAAGGAGATCGTCTTCAATGATGCCAGCGCCGATCGGCTGCATGAAGCGGCGCTCAAGGCGAAGGACGATCCGAACGCCTTCCTGGTGTTCGATGATATTTTCGGAGATGTCGCCAAATCCGATCTTTTCCGAAAGCGCTTCGCGCATGCACTGAAAACGCTGTGGGAAAAGGGTACCCGCGTCACCCTGCAGCTATACTTGGACAACAAACTCGCGGAATAATTTTCAAGCGGCCGGACCTCTCCTGTTCCGGCCGTTTTCCATTGCCATGCCGGGTTTCCGGCTGGCGGGACAGCAACAAAATTCAGGTTGGATCTGTGATGGCGGATGCGGGAACAGGGCTCGTAATCTTCGATTGCGACGGCGTGCTTGTCGACAGCGAGCCGCTGTCGGTCGGCGTGCTCATCCAGGCGATGCATGATGTCGGCGTCGAGATGAGCGAGGAGGATGTCTACAGCCGCTTCCTCGGCAAGAGCTTGGCGACGCTCGTCGATACGATGCAGACGGAATTCGACGTCTTCATCGACCAGGCATTTCTCGACCGTATCCGCAATGATCTCTATGAGCGCTTCAAACATGAGCTGAAGCCGATCGACGGTATCAGTGCAACGCTGGATGCGCTTTCGCTGCCGCGCTGCGTTGCCTCATCGAGCCAGCTTGAGCGCATCCGTCTCTCTCTCGGCGTGACCGGTCTGCTCGACAGGCTAGAACCCAATATCTTCAGCGCCAGCATGGTCAAGCGTGGCAAGCCTGCGCCGGATCTCTTTCTCTATGCGGCGGAAAAAATGGGCGTACCGCCGAAGGAATGCATTGTCGTCGAGGATAGTCCTGCGGGGATCACGGCAGCGCGCGCGGCCGGCATGACGGTCTTTGCCTTCACCGGTGGTTCGCATGCTCATTCGCCGAGTTATCGGGCTGAATTGGAGCAGCTTTCCCCGGAAGTCGTGTTTGACGCGATGCCGGAATTGATACAACTTGTCCGCAACAAGAGATAAGTGGGCGGGACCTCTTTTGCATGCGTGATCACGTGGTTGCGGTCGATATCGGCACAGGCAGCGCACGCGCTGGTGTCTTCACCGCGGGCGGTTCACTGCTGGGTAAAAGTGAACATCCGATCCTGATGAACCGCCCGCGCGAGAACCACGCCGAGCATGATTCCGAAGATATATGGACTGCCGTCTGCACCGCCGTTCGCGGAGCCGTGAAGGTATCCGGCATTGCTGCATCCGCTATCGGCGCTATCGGCTTCGATGCGACCTGCTCGCTGGTCGTGCGCGATCGCGGTGGCGGGCAGCTCACCGTTTCCACCGGAGGCGAGAAGAGATTCGATACCATCGTCTGGCTCGATCATCGGGCGTTGGCCGAAGCGGATTACTGTACGGCGACGAAGCACGCGGTTCTTGAATATTCCGGCGAGTTCATGTCGCCGGAAATGGAAATGCCGAAGCTGATGTGGCTGAAGGAGAACCTGCCGGAAAGCTGGGCCGAGGCCGGCTACTTTTTCGACCTTGCCGATTTCATGACCTGGAAGGCGACCGGTTCGCTTGCGCGGTCGCGCTCCACGCTGGTGGCGAAATGGAATTATCTGGCGCACCGCCAACCGGGCTGGCAGGCCGATTTTCTCAACGTGATCGGCCTTGGCGATCTGCGCGAGCGCGGCAGTTTGCCCGACGAAAGTGTTGCGGTCGGTCGATCCATCGGCACACTGACGACCGAGGCGGCGGAAGCGCTGGGTCTCGATCGTGAATGCCATGTCGGTGCGGGCTTGATCGATGCCTATGCGGGCGCGCTCGGCGCGCTTGCCGGCCATGCCGGCGATGCCGACATGCTGGAGCATCAACTGGCATTGATTGCTGGAACCTCGAGCTGCGTGGTTTCCTTTGCCCGCGAACGCAAACGCAGCACGGGCATGTGGGGGCCATATTACGAAGCAGTCTTTCCGGGCATGTGGCTTGCCGAAGCCGGACAATCTGCCACCGGTGCGCTCCTCGACCATATCGTCAGCATGCATGCAGCCGGCGGACATCCAACAGCGGCACTGCATGACCGCATCGTCCGGCGGATCGCGGAATTGCGGCTGGAGGAGGGTGCTTCCTTCGGCGGGCGTATCCATGTGCTGCCCGATTTTCACGGCAATCGCTCGCCGCTTGCCGATCCGCATGCATTGGGCGTCATCAGCGGCATGACGCTGGACGCCTCCTTCGATGGTCTTTGCAGGCTGTACTGGCGCACCAGCGTCGGCATTGCACTCGGCATTCGTCATATCCTGGAGCGAATGCGGGATTACGGCTACGTGCCCGACACGCTGCATGTCGCCGGCGGCCATGTGAAGAATTCGGTGCTGATGGAGCTCTATTCCGACGTGACCGGCTGCAAGGTCGTTATCCCGAAGATGAACGAGACGGTCTTGCTCGGCACCGCAATCGCCGCCTCGGTCGCCTGCGGGATTCACGAAAGCCTCGGAGTTGCCGGCGCCGCCATGTATCCGGGCGGTCATGAACGGCTGCCGAATGCCGAAAGGAAGGAACTCTACGATCGCGATTACCGGCGCTTCCTCGCCATGTACCGCCACCGCGCAGAACTGGACGCCATGGAATAGGCGGCTTACCGGAGCGGCGCCTGGGCGAATATACCTTGAAGTTCCTCTATGCGGCGCGTTCTCATTTCCGCCGCTTCACCTGCGGCGTGAGCGACTGAAATCGCGAGATATTCCATCAGCGCCATTATGGCTGAAAGGTTTTCGCGGCTATTGGCTCGTTGTGGCGGCAAGGACAGCGTGATGTTTGCGAATTCATGCGCCCATTCCGTGAATTGACCGGTTACCAGCAATACCTTGCAGCCCGCGCGACGAGCCGAGCGCGCCAGAAGACGCGATGTGACGAAACCCGGGGAATCGATGACAACGAGCAGCGCATCCTCGGATGGCTTGCCGAACAGCTCGATATAGCTGCCATTGGCGCCGTCGAGGAAAAGGACTTGATCACGGGCAAAGGTCAGGCGGTCGCGGAAATAGTGGCCGATCCCCGCGAGACTGGGATGGGAGGTGATGAAGACATTGCCGGAGGACAGAATTGTCGCAACCGCCTCGCGCCATTGCGGCTGGCCGGCGAGGTTGTAGATATGCTGCAGCATCTCGACCTGTTCGGCAATTTGCGTTGCGAGCGGGCGACCTTCGCTTGCGTCCTTCTGAAGCTGTTCGAGGATATTGGGCAATTGCGACGTGAGGCTCGGCGCATTTTCCTTGAGATGCACCTTTATCCCATCCAGACCGTGATAGCCGAGCGACCGCAGAAACCGTCCTACCGTCATCGGGCTCAGTTCCAGCCTGTCGGCAACGGAGGAAGCCGTCTCGAACGGTAGTTCATTCAGATGCTCGGAGAAATACTTAGCAATTCTTCGTTCGGCCGGAGTGCCGATCTTTATATATTGTCTAAGTTTCTGACTAAGGTCTTCCAAGTTTTGCGCCCCTTTGGTGGTCTTTTCGATGTTCTGTTGCGTCAATTTCTATGTCAATCAGCCATTCAATTTCGATCGGGTCGCCGATCTTGTTGCGGTTGTTGTTCTTAATGTGGCGTACAGGATATATTAGTGCAAACTGTATTACAATAATTCAAATTTTTAATTGGCACATTCATATATCTGCACGGGATATTGATATCGATGCAACCGCTTCTTAAGTGTCCAACTGCCACCAAAAGAGGTAGACCGAATGATTGGCCTTGCTGCCCGCCTCTCCCTGGAAAATCTCTTTGCGCCGGAGACGCGCAAGGTTTTCTGGAAGGTTCTGGGTCTCACATTGCTGGCGCTTCTCGTGCTCTGGTTCGTCCTGCGAGGCGCCTTCAATTCTTTCGTATTGCCTTGGCTGCAGGGCTTTATGCCGTCCACCTCGGATTGGACGGGTTGGCTTACGCTCTTCCTCGCCATCTTCGCCGGCATCGCATTGGCATTGGCCATGGCGCTGCTGATTTCGCCGGTCACAGCCCTGATTGCCGGACTCTTTCTCGATGATGTCGCCGAAGTTGTAGAAAAGCGCGACTATCCAGGCGATGCGCCCGGAACGGCGATGCCGATCGTCGCGGCGATGAAAAGCTCGGTGCGGTTTCTCGGCGTCGTCATCGTCGGCAATATCGTGGCGCTGTTCCTGCTGTTCATTCCGGGCGTCAACCTGATCGCCTTCTTTCTGGTGAACGGCTATCTGCTCGGACGCGAATTCTTCGAATTCGCCGCCATGCGCTTCCGCTCACCGGACGAGGCGCGGCAATTCCGCGTCAAACACGCCTTCACGGTCTTTCTGGCAGGCCTGGTCATCGCAGCCTTTCTGGCAATTCCGCTTCTCAATCTGCTGACGCCGCTCTTTGCCGCCGGCATGATGGTGCATCTGCACAAGCTGATTTCGCACAAGGAAGCGAACCCGCGCCTTCGATAGGTTCAGCCTGCCGCTTCAGCCCCGATGATCTGCGCCGGAAGTTCGACCAGGGGAGCGGGGATGTCCCAGGTCTTTTCCGGCGAGCGACAGAGGTCTGCGATCACGCAGCGCTCGCATTCGGGCTTGCGCGCCTTACAGACATAGCGGCCATGCAGGATCAGCCAATGGTGGGCATGGTAGAGATACTGATCGGGGATGATCTTCATCAGCCGCTGCTCGACTTCGTCGGGCGTCTTGCCGGGGGCGAGCAGCAGCCGGTTGGCGATGCGGAAAATGTGCGTGTCGACCGCCATCGTCGCCTGGCCGAAGGCCATGGACAGGACAACGTTCGCGGTCTTGCGGCCGACGCCGGGTAGGGTTATCAGCTCCTCGCGCGTCCGCGGCACCTCGCCGCCGAAATCGGTGATCAGCTTTTCCGATAGCGCGACGACGTTCTTCGCCTTGTTGCGGTAAAGGCCGATCGTCTTGATGTATTCCCGAATGCGCTCCTCGCCGAGATCGAGCATCTTCTGCGGCGTGTCGGCAACGGCAAAGAGGGCGCGCGTCGCCTTATTGACGCCGGCATCCGTCGCCTGTGCTGAAAGCGCGACGGCGACGACGAGCGTGAAAGGGTTGACGTGCTCCAGCTCGCCCTTCGGTTCCGGCCGCTGGATGGAGAAGCGGCGGAAGATTTCTTCCAGGTCCGCCTTGGAATAGAGGCTTTTGGCCGCCGGCTTGCGGCCTGCGGTCGCATTTGACTTTTTCACGGTTTGGGCGCTGGATTTGATCTTTGGATTTGCCATAAACGACCTATACTCAAGTCCTATGACGGAACGCAACGCCGATACGGCTGCAGACGGCAACAGGCCGGTTTTTGCCGCCGAATTGTTTCCCCATCGCTCGCTGCCGCGAAAGGGGTTCAGGGTCATGCTGGCCTTGGCGGGCGGCTTCTGTCTCATCTACAGTGTTCTCTTCGTCACGCGAGGCGCCTGGCCGATCGGGATTTTCTTCGGCGCCGATTTCCTCCTGCTCTATGGCGCCTTCTGGCTGAATTATCGGTCGGGCCGTGTGCGCGAAGAGGTGACGATATCGCGCACCAATGTTTCCATCCGCAAATTCTCGCCGACGGGCCGCATGGTGGAACATGATTTCAATCCGTTCTGGACGCGCTTCCTCGTTCGCCGCCACCGCGAGATCGGGGTCGTGTCGATGCATGTCCGCGACAGGAGCCACGACACCGATGTCGGCTCCTTCCTCAATCCGGAGGATCGCGAGAGTTTCGCCAAAGCCTTCAAGCGGGCATTGGCGACCGTGACACAACGGATATGAGCGGTCTTCCCAACCCGGCGGTATCACATTTTTGCAGAGAGACCACTTACGCAAGAAACGGGTGGTTTTAGCCCTCTTGCCGTGGTTTTCTCCTTTTCAAGGAGAAAGATCATGAATGCGATTGCACAGCTGAAGAAAGACATCACCCCGGAAGGTCAGGACTACGACACCGTCCGGGAGGTCATCGAGCTCATCACCGAGGAATATCGCGACCAGCCATCGCTGGAGATGCTCGCCGAGAGGCTCGGCCAGTCGCCGACACAATTGCAGAAGACATTCACGCGCTGGGCCGGACTGTCGCCCAAGGCCTTCCTGCAGGCCGTCACGCTCGATCATGCCAAACGCCTTTTGCGCAAGGAGGATCTACCGCTGCTCGAAACGTCCTTCGAGGTCGGCTTGTCCGGCCCCAGTCGACTGCACGATCTTTTCGTCACACATGAGGCGATGTCGCCTGGCGAATGGAAAGCAAGGGGCAGCGGCCTGGTGATGCGCTATGCGTTTCACATCTCGCCCTTCGGCCTCGCTTTGATCATGGTCACGGATCGCGGCCTTGCCGGTCTCGCCTTCAGCGATTCCGGCAATGAGAAGGCTTGCCTCGCCGACATGACCTGCCGCTGGCCGAATGCCGAGTTCATCGAGGATCCGAATGCGACGGCACCTTATGCGGCACGCATCTTCGAGCGCTCGAACTGGTCGAGCGACCAGCCGCTGCGCGTCGTGCTGATCGGCTCTGATTTCCAGCTTCGCGTCTGGGAAAGCCTGTTGAAGATCCCGATGGGCCGTGCCGTGACCTATTCCGACATCGCAAGGGATATCGGTCAGCCGACGGCCATGCGGGCCGTAGGTGCTGCCGTCGGCCGCAACCCGATCTCCTTCGTCGTGCCCTGCCACCGAGCGCTCGGCAAGAACGGGCAGCTAACGGGCTATCACTGGGGGCTTACGCGCAAACGGGCGATGCTGGGGTGGGAAGCGGGGGATGCTTGAGGGGTGTTCGAAAGTTTTGAGATCGTTGAGGCTCTGATACCCCCTCTGTCCCTGTTGGGACATCTCCCCCACAAGGGGGGAGATCGTTAGGAGTTTGCTGCTCGCCCAAATGAATGTTTAGCTGCTGTAATTTCAGCATGCTCGATGTTTACTTTGAAGTGAGAGATTGCTGCGCATTACCAATCTCCCCACTTGTGGGGGAGATGTCGCGAAAGCGACAGAGGGGGGTACGCACCTTCGACCCGCTCGGAACTGGCAGCCGAAACGCCCTCACGCCGCCTTGGCCATGGCCATCTGCAGCAGCGCCTTGGCAGCGCTTTCATCCGTAATCAAAGTATTGCAGCCGATGCGTTTGATGGTGGCGCTGATCGCCTGGGCGCGGTGAGCGCCGCCGGACGAGATCACGATGTGCTTTGCCTTTTTCAGCGTATCGAGATCGACCGACATGACGCGCTTGTTGATCGGGTGATCGACCGAATTGCCGTCGGCATCGAGGAAATTGAACATGGTGTCGCAGACGCAACCCATGTCGATCAATTCTTCCAGCTCGCGCTTCGAGATGAAGCCCTCTGATAGCGAGGTTGATTGCGGGCCGATATCGCCGCAGCTGACGATGGCGAGATCGAGGTTTTCCGCCAGGCGGTAGATGGCCTCCAGGCCGCATTTCTCGATGAGATTGCGCTTGGTCTCGACGGAGTCGACGAGAAGCGGCGCCAGGAACATGTAGCATTCCGCGCCGAGCTGGCTCGCCAGGCGCCAGGTATAGTCGATCGGGTTGGTCTGGTGGACGGCGACGATGCCGCCGAGCAGGGAGACCACCTTGCAGTTGTCGCGGCGGGTCGGGCGGAAGCTCGCGAGCGAAGCGGTCATCGTCCGGCCCCAGCCGACGCCGATCGTATAATTGTCGGGGATGGCCTCCGTCAGGAACTGGCCGAGCGCCAGGCCGACGCTCTTTGCCTGGGCGTTGACATTGCCACCGGCCGGCTCGGGAACGACGATCGCCTCGTCGAGCCCATAGGTGCGCTCGAGCTTGATCGCCAGTTCCACGCAGTCGTCGATGCCTTCGGTGATCCAGATCTGCACCTCGGCGCGGCGCATGGCCTCGTCCAGCAGGCGGATGACCGTGGTGCGGCTGATGCCGAGCTGCTCGGCAACATCCTTCTGCGTCAGGCCCTGATTGTAATAGAGCCAGGCGGCGCGAAGCCTCAGGGAGGAGGTCTCCGAATAGGCGGTATGGGTTCCGCGTCTCAGTTTGGCCACAGGTCCTCCGGCAAGATTGTCGCATGCGCCGTTTAACGTCATGATCCACCTGAGATGCGAAACGGAATGATGGCGGATGACAGGAGCAGGCGAGATCGGCTCTTCTGCTGCCGATATTCTATGACATGAAACTTATGTCAATCGAATTGCACAAATGTCCTTGACTTTTCCGTGCGAGATTGCTGATAGTCAGCGCTGAGGAATTCGGTCTTGTCCAGTCGAGGAGGACAATGTGCGAGTGCTGCCGCGAGCAAGTGCCAGGCCGGACGGGGAGCCATATAGGGCGTCCGATGCCGGCGGAAAGCTTGTTTTCGGAAGGTTGTCTCCTCATCGCTCGGCCGTTCACCGGAAATGGAACTTTCGCTGTTTTTATCCCGTTACCAAAACATAGGAGAAGGAAGGCCGCACTCCCCTGACGCCTTCGGTCCCGCCCGGCGCAAGACCGGATCTGCCGCCCGACATCTCCCATTCCAATGGGCCTCATTCAACAAGGATACCTGTTATGACTTCCAAGCTTGATCAACTCCGCGCCATGACGACGGTCGTGGCCGATACCGGCGATATCGAGGCAGTCGCTCGCCTGAAGCCGGTGGATTGCACCACCAACCCGACCATCGTGCTGAAGGCGCTCGGCACGCCGATGTTCGCCGATGCGATCAAGGAAGCCGTTGCCTGGGGCAAGAAGCAGGGCGGTGCCTCCGAAGCCGTCGTTGCCGCCGTTGCCGACCGTCTGGCAATCTCCGTCGGCGCAGCGCTCTCCGGTCTCGTTCCCGGCCGTGTCTCGACGGAAGTTGATGCTGATCTCTCCTTCAACACCGAAGCTTCGCTTGCCAAGGCCCGCGCCATCATCGCTGCCTACAAGGAGCGCGGCATCGAGCGCGACCGCATCCTGATCAAGCTCGCCTCCACCTGGGAAGGCATCCGCGCCGCCGAAGTGCTGCAGAAGGAAGGCATCGACTGCAACCTGACGCTGCTCTTCAGCAAGGCCCAGGCGATTGCTTGCGCCGATGCCAAGGCATTCCTGATCTCGCCCTTCGTCGGCCGCATCCTCGATTGGTACAAGAAGTCGACCGGCAAGGACTACACGGCTGAGGAAGATCCGGGCGTCATCTCGGTGCGCGATATCTACCACTATTACAAGGCCAACGACATCAAGACGATCGTCATGGGCGCCTCCTTCCGCAACACCGGCGAAATCGAAGCGCTGGCCGGCTGCGATCGCCTGACGATCAGCCCGAACCTGCTCGACGAACTTTCCAAGGACGAAGGCAAGCTGGAGCGCAAGCTCTCGCCGGAGCCCAAGGGTTCGGTCGAAAAGATCGCCGTCGACGAAAAGACCTTCCGCTGGATGATGAACGAAGACGCAATGGCAACCGAGAAGCTTTCCGAAGGCATCCGCGCTTTCGCCAAGGATCTCGGCACGCTGCGCGCCATGGTCAGCAAGGAACTGCAGCTCGCTGCGGCTTGAAAGTGAGATTGGCTCTCTCTTTGGGGAGCTATGATTTGAGAGGGGTGTCGCGGGGATGCGGCGCCCTTTTTATTTGGGGTGATAGGTTGAGACTTTGAGTTTGACGCGCTTACGATACCCCCCTCTGTCCCTTTCGGGACATCTCCCCCACAAGGGGGAGATCGTTAGGGCGCATCGCTAGTTCTACAAAATGAGGCGCGATCGTATCAGCGGATACGAGGCTTATTATCTTTCGATGACGGTGCCGCAGGTTACCAATCTCCCCCCTTGTGGCAGGGCTATCGCATATGGAGGCGGACGAGCACCATAAGCTCCTTCTCCCCTTGGGGAGAAGGTGGCCCGAAGGGTCGGATGAGGGGGTTATCGATTTGAATTCATGGATTTTTGTGGTGTTGGCGGGCACCCCCTCATCCGCCTGGCGGCACCTTCTCCCCGCTGGGGAGAAGGGGACAGCGGCGATCTCCGCTCATATGCGATACCCCTGCCCCTTGTGGGGGAGATGTCACGAAGTGACAGAGGGGGGTATCACGGGCGTTGCGTAGAGAACCTAGCGAAGAAACTCCGCCCTGATCTTCTCCGACTGCCCGCCGATCGTCGGCGCCGCCATATCATTCTTGACTCGAACACCATTCACCCGGATCGGGCTTGCCGTCGTGCGTACCGAGGCGCCATCGTCGCGGGTTACCGTCTGCAGCATATCGAGCTTACGGAAAGCAGCGCTTTGCAGCAATTTCGGCCAGTCAAGCACTTCGGCCGCCCAGATGTCTGCGGGTTCCAGGAGATCGAGCCACTCGCGAACCGTCTTTTCCTGCAGGCGGCTGGCGATCATGGTCTTGATCTCGTCCCGATGCTGAAAGGCATCATCCGGCGTGTAACCGGCAAGAGCGGGCAGATCGAGCAGCGGCGCGAGTTTTTCCAGCGGCATCATCGCCAATGCCAGCCAGCCATCGGCACAGCGATAGACGCCATAGGGCGCCGCGAGATAGGCGTGGGCATTGCGCACGGCGGATTTCTTCGGCAGTCGGCCGCCGTCGTTCAGATGGGTGGTTAGCACTTCGAACTGGAAATCGACCAGTGCCTCCAGCAAGCTCGTCTCAACATGCACGCCGTGGCCGGTGAGGCCGCGGCGCACCAGTCCGGCAAGGATGGCCTGAACCAGGAGATTACCGGACAGCATGTCGGCGACGGCGAGGCCAAAGGGCACAGGCCCGTCATCCGCCTCGCCATTCAGCCACATGACGCCGGAGCGGGCCTGGGCCAGCAGATCCTGCCCGGGGAAATGGCGCCATTCATTGTCAGGGCCGTATCCGGTGATGCTGCCATAGACGATGCGGGGATTGATTGCGGCAACGGCGGCATAGTCGAGGCCAAGCCTTTCGATGACGCCGGGGCGGAAATTCTGGATGACGACGTCGGCCTTGGCGATCAGCGCGCGCAGTTCCTGCAGGTCGCCTTCATCCTTCATATTGACGGCAAAGCTCTCCTTGCCGCGGTTGATGGCATGAAACAGCGTGGAGTCGCCGCCGATCTCGGTGTCGCTGAGATAGAGCCGGCGGCAGAGATCACCGCCATCGGGCCGCTCGATCTTGATGATCCTCGCGCCGAGATCGCCGAGCCGTAGCGCCGCCATCGGGCCGGCAAGAAACTGGCTCATATCCAGCACGATGATGCCGGAGAGCAGGCCCTCTTCGTTATCCTTGGTCATGTCGGACTTTCAGCGGCGGCGCGTCCGCGGGCCGGCCGTTCCTGTAGCGCACGGTCTGGATATGCTCGCAATAGAGCACCAATTCGCCTTCGCCCTTGAAGACTTCGTAGGAAGAGCGGATCAGGCCGAGCTCGGCATATTTCGGCTGCTTATCGAGATTTGTGCGGATGGTGTAGATCGTCTCGCCGATGAAGGTAGGCTTGATGAAGCGCAACTTGTCGTATCCATAGGAAAAGGCGTTGACGCAATTGGTGGCGACGAGCCCAAGCCCGGCGGAAAAGACGAAGGCGCCGGCAACGAGCCGCTTGCCGAACAGGCCCTCGGTTTCCGCAAAAATCTGGTCGCTAACGTAAGGATGCATGTCGAGCACCAGCGCGTTGAACTGCTGGGATTCGCCTTCTGAGATCGTGCGACGCAGCGAGCGGATCCTGTGGCCGATTTCGAAATCTTCGTAGAACCAGTTTTCCGCATTCCAGACAGGAATCTCGGCGTGATCGGCCGGCATGGTCTTCGGACAGGTGCTGGATATGCCGACGGTGGCGGTCATGGCATGTCTTTCGATGGAAAACCTCTGATCTCAAAGAGACCAGAGGCGCTTGGCATTGAGGTGATAGAGCCGGCTGCGTTCGTCGGTGCTTACGCCTTGCATCAGCGCGTGAGTGGCTGCGATCCAGGCGGAAAGACTGCCGCCGAGCGTACAGACTGGCCAGTCGCTGCCCCAGATGACGCGGTCCCAGCCGAAGCTTGCGATGCAATGTTCGATGAAGGGACGCAGCGTTTCCGGCGTCCAGCTGTCTGGATCGGCATAGGCGACGACGCCGGAAATCTTAACGGTGACATTCGGGCGCTTCGCCGTTTCCGTGATCCCCGCCGCCCAGCTTTCGCTGAAGCCATCCTTCACCGCCGGTACGCCGCAATGGTCGAGGATGAAGCGGATATTGGCATTGAGGTCGATGAGCGCGAGCGCCTTGGACATCTGATGCGGTAGGACACAGAGGTCGAAGGTGAGCCGCGTGCCGCCGAGCCGCTTGAGGTTCTCGCGGAAGAGGGCGCCCTCGGAGACGTCATCTGGCACGACATGCAGTACACGGCGGAAACCTTTGACGAAGGGATCGGCAAGTACGCGTTCGAGATAGGCGGGGAAGTTCGTGCTCTCAGGACGGCAGGCGGCGATGGCACCCCTGAGGAGGCTGCCGGGCTCACGGCTCAGGCCTTTGACGTAATCTGTTTCCCGCTCGATATCATCCTCGGCGACGTCGACCTCCATGTGAAGCGTATCGGCGATCCCAAGCCGCTTGGCCTCGCGCGCATAGTCTTCATAGAGGCTGTCGCGATTGAGCGCGCCGGCGCCGGCCAGCCAGGGATAGGCGAGACGTTTCCGGTCGACGATGTGCAGATGGCTGTCGAAAAGCATGGCGTTCCTCCCATACCTGCTTGCTCAACATATACTCACAGAAGAATAGTTTATTCAAATAAAAATTATAACTCGGCCTTGTCCACTGTGCCGGCCACGGTTTCGGAGATTTGCTTGGCGGCTTCCCGGACATATTCGACCACCTGCTCGCGCGTAGGCGCCTTCGGGTTCACTGGCTCGATATAGGGGCAGGTGAGGGCAGCAAGCGCGTTGCCGTCCATCGCCAGCACGGGCGCGGAAATATTGTGTACGCCGCTCGTCTGCAGGCTGCTCATGGTTTCGAAGCCCTTTTCACGAATTGCTGCAAGCTTTTCCTCGAGATCGGCAGGCGGCTCCTCCGGATCCTGTTCCTGGCGTCTCTGCTCGTTGATCATCATTTGGCGCTGCTTTGCATCCCGGAATGCCAGAAGAATATGGCCGGAGCCGGTATTATAGAGATTGATCTGCGCACCGACGCGGATGGAGATGCCCCAATAGGTCGGCGAATCCTGCTGCGCGATGACGACGACGGAGCCGCGATCATAGATCGCCAGATGGCAGGCCTGCTCGGCACGGTTGGAGAATTCGCGCATCAGCGGTGTGGCGAAGGAGACGAGGCGGCGCACCGGCGCATGATAATGCGCAAGGCCGAAGAGCTTCAGCGTCAGATAGAAACGATCGCCATCCTGCCGCTGCACATAGCCGCGCCGTACGAGACGATCGAGCATGCGGTAGAATTCGTTGGGGCTCTTGTTGAGCGCCTTGGCAATCTCGGCCTGCGTCAAGCCGCCGTCGATCGTCGCCAGCAACTCCAAAATGTCGAGCCCCTTGTCCAGCGCCGGTGCGCGGTAGCGATCACTGTCGTCTTCTATGCTCATCAACAAGTCCCCCATGCGAAGAAACATGAATCATCATTCATATATGAATGAAGGCATTTTACAAGCGCGCGATCGCGGCTTGACGGCCAATGAATAAGATGTTTACTTATAAATCATTGATCCATATTTGGGTCGAGAGGGCAATCGGGCAAGGGGTCCGATTTTAAGGGAGGAAGTTCGATGAGGAATTGGAAGGCCGGTCTTGCTGCCGGCACGATGGCATTGCTTGCCGGCACAGCGGTCTTCGCCGCCGATCTGCCGGGCAAATTTCCGGGCGTGACGATCGACGCCAAACTCATCGGCGGTCAGCAATACGAGCCGCTTTACGCGCGCATCGCCGAGTGGGAGAAGGAGACGGGCGCCAAGGTCAACATTCTCTCGAAGAAGAACCACTTCGAACTCGACAAGGAAATCAAATCGGACATGGCCTCGGGCAGCATCTCCTGGTGCGTCGGCTCGAACCACTCGTCCTTCGCGCCGCAGTATCCCGATCTCTACACCGACCTCGGCAAGCTGCTGCCGAAGGAAGAAATTAGCCAGTTCGTCGATTCGACCATCCAGGCCTCGACCATCGACGGCCGCCTGATCATGCTGCCGCGTGCGCAGTTTGACGTTTCGGCGCTCTACTATCAGAAGAGCCTCTATAACGATGAGGCCAAGAAGACGGCGTTCAAGGCGAAGTATGGCTACGATCTGGCGCCCCCGAAGACGTGGAAGGAAGTCTCCGATCAGGCGATCTTCTTCTCCAACCCGCCGAACTTCTTCGGCACGCAATTCCCCGGCAAGGAAGAGGCGATCAATGGCCGCTTCTATGAAATGCTGGTCGCCGAAGGCGGCGAATATCTCGATAAGGACGGCAAGCCTGCCTTCAACTCCGAAGCCGGGGTGCGCGCGCTCGACTGGTTCGTCAACATGTACAAGGCCAAGGCCGTTCCGGCCGGCACGACCAACTATCTCTGGGACGACCTCGGTGCCGGCTTTGCCTCTGGTTCGATCGCTCTCGATCTCGACTGGCCGGGCTGGGCGACCTACTTCAATGATCCGAAGTCTTCGAAGATCGCCGGCAATGTCGGTGTCGTCGTGCAGCCTGCCGGTTCCTCCGGCAAGCACACCGGCTGGTCCGGCCATCATGGCTTCTCGGTAACCGAAGCCTGCGCCCACAAGGATGCAGCCGCTTCGCTCGTCTGGTTCCTGACGAACGACGACTCGCAGAAGCTCGAAGCCGCCAACGGCACGCTGCCGACCCGCAAGGCCGTATGGGACTGGGATATCCAGCAGGCTGCATCCGACCCTTACAAGAAGGAAGTGCTGAGCACCTTCCAGGAAGCCATGAAGTATGCCTTCCCGGTTCCGCGCACGCCGCAATGGATCGAGATTTCCAACGTCGTCTATCCTGAGCTTCAGGCCGCGATCCTTGGCGACAAGAGTTCGAAGGAGGCGCTTGATGCCGCTGCGCAGAAGGCAACCGATGTTCTGAAGGACGCTGGCGCCCTCTAAGCGGTGCACTCGAAATCCCGCGCGTCTCGGGCGTGCGGGATTTCCGCAAAACTGAGTTCGAGAATGGTTTTCGATCGGTGCCGCAAGGGGCCGGTCTACCCTGCCGGTTTGCTGCCGGCTTCTCGGTCCCAAGCAATCCATTCCACGCAGTCCGGGCCACGCTGCCGAGGAATGCCGACAGGTGCAAACCATGCTTAAAAGAATATCTCCACCGGTCCTGCTTCTTCTTCCGGCGATCATCGTCCTCGTGGCTGTGGTTCTGTTTCCGCTGCTTCTGTCCTTCTATTCCAGCTTCACGCCCTTTCGCCTGACGCGGCCGGCGACGCTTTTCACCTTCATCGGTCTGCGCAACTACATGCGCATCCTGTCGGATCCGGTGTTCCTGGCCGCCTTCGTGCGCACCGTCGTGCTTTTGACGATCGCGCTCAATCTGGAAATGCTGCTTGGTCTCGGATTGGCTTTGCTGGTCAACAAGGCGACCTACGGCAAGCGCGTGCTGCGCACGCTGATGATGTTTCCGATGATGTTCTCGCCCGTTCTCGTCGGCTTCCAGTTCAAATTCATGTTCAACGACAATGTCGGCATCATCAACAATGCCTTGCAATCCCTGGGTATTACCGAGACGGCTATTCCCTGGCTGATCGATGGCAATCTGGCGCTGTTTTCCATCGTCATTGCCGAAGTCTGGTCGTCGACGTCGGTCTTCGCGATCCTTATCCTCGCAGGCCTGCTCGCCATGCCACAAGAGCCGGTAGAAGCCGCAAAAGTGGACGGCTGTACCAGCTGGCAGACCTTCCGCTACGTCACCTGGCCATTCCTGATGCCGTTCGCCTTCATCGCCATGACGATCCGTTCGCTCGACGTCGCCCGTGCCTATGACATCGTTAAGATCATGACCGATGGCGGCCCGGCGCGGCGCACGGAGCTGATCTGGACGCTGGTCGGACGCACGGCCTATGCCGACGCACAGATGGGGCTTGCCAATGCCATGGCCTATGTCTCGATCATTCTTTCTATCGTCTTCACCGTCTATTTCTTCCGCAAGCTGGCGCTTGCCCGCACCCAGATCGGAGCGGAGTGGTAATCATGGATCGCAACGCTCAACAACGCCTGCAGCGCCGCCTCTGGAAGATCGCCTATCTCATCGGCCTCTTTCTCGCGATGCTTATCATCTGCCTGCCCGGTTTCTGGATCGTCATCAGCTCGCTACGGCCGACCGTGGAAATCATGGCGAAGCCGCCGGTCTGGATACCGCAGGAGCTGTCGCTGGAAGCCTATCGCGCCATGTTCAGCGGCGTCGGGCAGGGCGGCATTCCCGTCTGGGATTATTTCCGCAATTCGCTCATCATCTCCGTCACCTCGACCGCCATTGCGCTCGTCATCGGCATGTCCGGCGGCTATGCCTTCGCTCGCTTTCGTTTCGCAGGCAAGTCAGCCGTGTTCCTCGGGCTGATGCTGACGCGTTCCGTGCCCGGCGTGGCGCTATCGCTGCCGCTCTTCATGGTCTATGCGCGGCTCGGCATCATCGATACGCATTTCGGCCTGATCCTCACCTATGTCGCGCTGAATGTGCCGTTCACGATCTGGCTGATCGACGGCTTTTTCCGGCAGGTGCCGAAGGATCTCGCCGAGGCCGCGCAGATCGACGGCTGCACGCGCTGGCAGGCGTTCTGGCAGGTGGAATTTCCACTCGCCGGCCCCGGCATCGCATCGGCCGGCATCTTCGCCTTCCTTACCTGCTGGAATGAATATGCTCTCGCCTCGCAGCTGACGCGTTCCGTCGATTCCAAGACGCTGCCGGTCGGTCTCCTCGACTACACGGCCGAGTTCACCATCGACTGGCGTGGCATGTGCGCATTGGCGGTCGTGATGATCATTCCGGCTCTCGCTCTCACTTTCATCATTCAGAAGCATCTGGTGTCGGGTCTGACATTCGGTGCGGTCAAAGGTTGATCTCCATGGCTCAGGTTTCCCTCAAAAAACTCGTCAAGCGCTACGGCGCGCTGGAAATCGTCCACGGGATCGATCTCGACATCGCGGACAAGGAGTTCATCGCGCTTGTCGGCCCGTCCGGCTGCGGCAAGTCGACGACGCTGCGCATGATCGCCGGCTTGGAGGATGTGTCCGACGGCACGATCGAGATCGGCGATACGGTCGTCAACGACCTGCCGCCGCGCGATCGCAACATCTCCATGGTGTTCCAGTCCTATGCGCTCTATCCGCATATGACCGTGCGCGAGAACATGGGTTTCTCGCTGAAGATCGCCAAGCAGCCGCAGGCCGAGATCGACCGCCGCGTCAACGAGGCCGCTGCTATTTTGAGCCTTGAAGCGCTGATGGATCGCCGCCCGGCGCAGCTTTCCGGTGGCCAGCGTCAGCGCGTCGCCATGGGCCGCGCCATCGTGCGCCAGCCGGAGGTCTTCCTCTTCGACGAGCCGCTATCGAACCTTGATGCCAAGCTGCGCACGCAGATGCGCACCGAGATCAAGAAACTGCATGCCAAGGTGCAGTCGACGGTGGTCTACGTGACGCACGATCAGGTCGAGGCCATGACGCTGGCGGACCGCATCGTCATTATGCGCGACGGCCACATCGAACAAGTCGGCACGCCGGACGAGGTGTTCAAGCGGCCCGCCACCCGCTTCGTTGCCGGCTTCATCGGCTCACCACCGATGAATATCGAAGAGGCGACGCTGAAGGCAGGCGAACTCATCTTCAAGAACGGTGATCGTCTGCCGCTGCCGAACCAGTTTGCCGGCAAGGTCAGGGAAGGAGAAAAGGTCGCCTTCGGTCTTAGGCCTGACGATATCTTCCCGACTGGCCACGGCCTGCATTCGGGCGCGGAATCTGCCGTCTACGAGCTGACCCTGCCGGTCGCCATCACCGAACCGCTCGGCAATGAAACACTCGTCTTTGTCGAATTCGCCGGGCGCGAATGGGTGACGCGCATGCTCAATCCGCGCGCGCTGAAGAGTGGCGAGCGGCTGAAGATGAGCTTCGATCTCAGCCAAGCGCATCTCTTCTCCGCCGAAACCGGCAAGAGCCTGGCAAACTGAGGAATAGCTCCCATGGCACGTATCGAGAAAATTGAACTGCGCATGGTCGATCTGCCGCCGAAGGTGAAGCGGACGGATGCGATCCAGAGCTTCGTCAGCCAGGAAACGCCGATCGTTACCATCACCGACAGCGATGGGGCAGCCGGCACCGGTTACAGCTATACGATCGGCACCGGCGGCTCGTCCGTCATGCGGCTGCTGTCCGACCATCTGGTGCCGCTCTTGATCGGTGAGGATGCCGATTGCATCGAGGCGATCTGGCACAGACTGGAATTCGCCACGCATGCTACGACGATCGGTCCCATCACGGCGCTGGCGCTTGCGGCCATCGACACGGCGCTTTGGGATCTGCGAGCCAAGAAGCAGAAGCTGCCACTCTGGAAGCTTGCCGGTGGCGCCAAGGATCGGTGCCCGCTCTACACGACGGAAGGTGGCTGGCTGCATATCGAGAAGGAAGCTTTGGTCGAAGACGCCCTGCAGGCGAAGGCCAAGGGCTTTTCCGGCTCGAAGGTGAAGATCGGCAAGCCGCATGGCTCCGAGGATTACGACCGGCTGGCCGCGATGCGTCTGGCACTCGGCTCCGGCTTCGAAATCATGACCGACTGCAATCAGGGCTTCACCGTCGATGAGGCGATCCGCCGGGCAGCACGCCTCAAGGAGCTGGACCTTGCCTGGATCGAGGAGCCGCTGCCGGCCGACGATCTCGATGGCCATATCCGGCTGACGCGATCGACGCCGACGCCGATCGCGGTCGGCGAATCCATGTATTCGATCCGGCATTTTCGCGAATATATGCAGAAGGGCGCCTGCTCGATCGTGCAGGTGGATGTCGCCCGCATCGGCGGCATCACGCCCTGGCTGAAGGTGGCGCATGCCGCCGAAGCTTTCGACATTCCCGTCTGCCCGCATTTCCTGATGGAGCTGCATGTCAGCCTCACCTGCGCCGTGCCGAATGGCAAATATGTCGAATACATCCCGCAGCTCGACGATCTCACCACCAAGGGTATGGACATCGTCGATGGCAAGGCGGTGGCCCCATCAGAGCCCGGCATCGGCATTGCCTGGGACTGGGATGCCGTGAAGGCGCGCTCGATCGGCGAATTCACCCGGGAAATTCACGGCTGAGGAGGAGCTAACCATGCAGCGGATGGGAATGGTGATCGGCCTGGAGCCGGCCAATGTGGCGGAATACAAGGCGCTTCACGCGGCCGTCTGGCCCGAGATCCTGGCGCTGATCTCCGAATGCAACATCACCAACTATTCGATCTTCCTGAAAGAGCCGGAAAACCTGCTCTTCGGCTATTGGGAATATGTCGGCACGGATTTCGAGGCCGATATGTCGAAGATGGCTGCCAGCCCGAAGAACCAAGAGTGGTGGTCTTTCTGCATACCCTGCCAGAAGCCCTTCGAGACCCGCAAAGAGGGCGAGTGGTGGGCCATGATGGAGGAGGTGTTTCATCATGACTGACGTCCAATCAGGGCCCCTTATTCCGCCAGCGGGGAGATTGTGGAATGGATACCCCCCTCTGTCAGCTTCGCTGACATCTCCCCCACAAGGCAGGGGTATCGCATATGAGCGGAGATCGCCGCCGTCCCCCTTCTCCCCAGCGGGGAGAAGGTGCCGCCAGGCGGATGAGGGGGTGCCCGCCAAGACCACCAAAATCCATGAATTCAAATCGATAACCC
>NZ_VITM01000017.1:0-90050 GCF_007828675.1 Rhizobium sp. ERR 1071
CTCGTCATGGTATCTCCTGTTCCCGGCATTTAAGCCGAAGCCAGGCAGAAATTCCACTTATCCCCGCTGTTCAAATTTCCCGAGCCAACTCTGAATTGCGAAGGCAAGGGCAAGCCCGCCATCAAGTTCGAGGGAACAGCGGATTCGAACGCCGCCCGTCTCGGCATGAAGCAGGGCCGTTATGACGCGGTCGTGCAGGGCATCGAAACGATCGCCTACCAGATGCGTATCGAGCCGAACACCTACACGCTCGTCGGCGAGCCGCTGCTCAGCAACGACACATTTGGCATTGGTTTCAAGAAGGACCACACCGCGCTTCGCGATGCGGTTGCCGGTGCTCTCGATGGGCTGATCAAGGACGGCACCTATGACGAGATCCTCAAGAAGTGGGGCCTCATCCACAATGCCGTTCCGAAAGCCGTGATCAACGGCGTCAAGTAAAGCTTGAAGAAGCGCCGCGATAAGAGCGGCGCTTCCCTTTCCATCGTAGGCAGTCATCGGCCGGGGTGTCTCAGCGCCCGCGGATGGATGGCTGCGTCCCAAACACCTTGAAGCGCATGCAGAGTCCCATGACTGCGAAGAGTGCAATCAAATCGGCAAGACCAAGCCTGTGGCCGGCAGGCCGGCAATCGGCTGTGGCGCTTGCCTTCGATGTCGATGGCCCGACGGGCGATGCGATGCTTGACGGCTCGCTGCTCTCCAATCCCCGCTATTTCACGCAAGGCGCCTATGGTCCGTGGCGGGCATTGCCGCGGCTTCTCGATCTGCTCGCGGCTCATGGGCTCAAAGCGACCTTCTTCGTGCCGACCTGGGTGGTCGAACATTGGCCGTCGCAATGCGAACGGATCCTTCGGGATGCGCATGAGATCGCTTATCACGGCCACTATCACGAGGTTTTCATCGACTGCAGCCGGCAGCAGCAGCTCGACATCATGGGGCGCTCCCGCGACATCTTTCAAAGCCGCATGGGTGTGACGCCGGTCGGCTTCCGCACGCCCTCCGGCGACTGGAGTGACGAGACCGCGCAATTGCTGCACGAGTTCGGCGTCATCTATTCGAGCTCTATGCGCGGCGACGACAGGCCTTATTTTCACACGGCATCGCTCGGTCGTGGGCTGGTCGAGATTCCGGGCCGCTGGGATATCGATGATTATACCGCGCTCGCCTACAGCGAAGAGCCTGATTTTCCCATCGGCCTCGACCGCATCTTCGGTTACGCCGATGTTCAAAGGAACTGGTGCGCCGAATTCGAAGGCTATCACCGCGAAGGGCTCTGCTGGACGACGATCCTGCATCCGAAAGTCTGCGCCAAACCTGGTCGGCTTGCGATCCTCGAGGGTCTGTTCAAGGCGATCACCAGCCATGGCGACAGCGTCTGGGCGACACACTGCGCGGAAATCGCGAAGTGGTGGATCGCACAACATCCGGAGAAGGCCGCATGAGCAGCACGGCATTTGAAGGTTTCTGGCCACGGGGCAAGACATGCGCGGCGATCGTCTCGGTGATCTTCGACGATGGGCTCGATGCCGTCGTGCAGGCGCCGGATCTCAAAGGGCGCAGCAAGAGCTTTTCGGTCTGGCAATATGGCGCCGCGCGCGGCGTCGAGCGTCTCTGCAACGTCTTTGCCGATGCTGGCATATCCACCAGCTGGTTCGTGCCCGGCATCGTTGCGGAGAAACACGAACGGTTGCTGCGCGATATCGTGGCGCCACACCATCAGATCGAGAGCCACGGCTGGGATTTCGAGCGCTATGACGCGATGGATGCGCCTGCCGCCGCGGACCTACTCAAGCGCAGCCGTGACAGGTTGAGCGGGATCGCATCGAATGAGGTTTCCGGCTTCCGGTTGCCTGCCGGCAACTGGCCGCATCACTTCGACCGGCTACTGGTTGAGGCGGGATATACCTGGTCGGCATCGCTGAACGGAGACGATGTGCCCTACAGCCATTCCTCGTCGCTGGTGGAGATCCCGGTTCACATCGAGCTGGAAGATCGGCCCTATTTCCAGTTCAATTTCACCCCGGCCTTTCCAAAAGGGCAAAGCCGCATTCCGTCTTATGAGGCGGTTCTTGGCAACTGGATCGCCGAGTTCGATGCCTATCGCAAATACGGCCTTTGCTATGTCATCCAGCTTCGCCCGGAATGGACCGGCACGCCGGGCCGGATCGCGCTCGTCGAAGCCTTGCTCGCCCATATCACAAGCTTCGGTGACGTGTGGCTGGCGACGGCGGCGGATGTCGCGCGCTGGCATGCCAATAAGGGCCTTGCCGCACCGGGCGATCACCCGATCAATGTCTACGAAGCCTATGTCGATGAGGAACGGCCCCGTGAGCGATAATCTGACACAGGCACTGGCGGAGCTTGTGTGCTCGACGAGCTATGAAGCTTTTCCGCCCGAGACCATTCACAAGGCGAAGCTCCATATTCTCGATACGCTGGGAGCGGCCATCGCCGGCTCGGCCTCTCGCGAAACCAATGCGGTCGTGGCGATGCTTGATATCAAGGCCCAGACCGGTCATGCCGCGATCTGGGGACGACCGATCGCGTCGGACGCAAGGACAGCCGCCTTCGTCAACGGCGTATCGGCCCATGCCTACGAGCTTGATGACAGCGGCGGTTGCGATCATTCCGGCGCCGTCGTCCTTCCAGCTGTGGTCGCCGCGCTTGGCGATCGAAGCCAGCCAGTGAGCGGCAGCGTGCTGCTGCGCAGCGTCCTGCTCGGCTATGAAGTCGGCCGTCGCGTGCTGGAGGCGGTCGGCGGATATGAAGAGCACAACGGTCTTGGCTGGCATTCGACAGGCACTTGCGGTTCATTCGGCGCTGCCGCTGCCGTCGGCAGCATCGTGAACCTCGATGTCAATGCAATGGCCTCCGCTCTCGGCTCCGCTTGCTCCTTTGCTGGTGGAACCTGGGCCTTCATCCGCAATGGCAGCTCGACCAAGAAGCTTCATGCCGGCCGCGCCGCCGAAGGCGGGCTTATGGCCGCCTATCTCGCACGGCAGGGATTCGAGGGGCCTGATAGCGTCTTCGAGGTGGAGCGCTGGGGCAGCTTTTTTGCGACTTTCGGCGCCGGCAAGGGCGATCCGCACGCGCTGATCCGCGACTTCGGACACAACTGGCGCCTGAACCGATGCTCGATCAAGCCGCATGCCACCTGCCGTGGCACGCATGCGGGCATCGATGCGCTTGATATCATGCTACAACGTCATGGTCTCAAGCCCGACGATATCGCCGCCATCGAGGTCGATATCAGCGGCTTCCAGTATGGCATGTGCGGCGGCAAGATCATCGAGTCGCGCGCACAGGCCCAGATGAGCTTGCCCTATGCCCTGGCGGCCCGGCTGCGCTACGGCAAGGTCTTTCTGGCCGAGCTTGAGGAGGCCGCGTGGTCGGCCGTGGAGATCGGCCTGTTGATGGATCGCATCACGGTGCGAATTGATCCCTCCATGAAGGACGAGGACGAGCCGGCGATCACCATCGTCACGACATCCGGCGAACGGCATCAGCTCGTCGTCGAATTTCCTCTTGGAGGCCCGCAGAACCCGCTGAGTGATGAGCGACTGATCGGCAAATATGCCGCGCTTGCCGCCATGGTGCTGCCGGCATCAAGGGTCGACGCCCTCAGCGACTTCGTTCTCGATCTCGAAAATCAGACCGACGCCAGCAGCCTGCTGGCGCTGCTTCAATAGGGAGTGCGCCCGGAGGAGGGCGGCATTCGTTCAAAAGGGAAGACCGCGATGAGGAATCAGAAAGAAGTCACATGGTCGCCGCTGTTCAAGGAGGCCGTCTCCAGGGATTTCGAGAGCTTTCATGAGTGCCTTGATCAAGACAAGCGCATCGCCTTGCACGACGTCGCCGGATCGAAGGTCCACGCCGAGATGCTTGCGCGCGCGGGCATTCTGACCGCGGAGGACAACGCGCAGATTCAGGCCGGTCTCGACAAGGTGGCCGAAGAGATGCGTTCAGGTGCCTTCGAATGGAAGACCGAACTCGAAGACGTCCACACCAATGTCGAGGATCGGCTGATCGCGCTTATCGGCGATGCGGGCAAGAAGCTGCACACGGCAAGATCGCGCAACGACCAGGTGGCGACCGACATTCGTCTCTATACCCGCGAGCAACTGGATCTTCTCGGCGGCGATCTCAAGACGCTGATCGGCGCCTTTGTCGATCTCGCTGAGAAACATGCCGATGCGATCATGCCCGGCTTCACGCATTTGCAGGTGGCGCAGCCCGTCACCTTCGGCCATCACCTGATGGCCTATGTCGAAATGTTCCTGCGCGATCTCGACCGGGTTGGCGCGGCACGCGAACGGCTCAACATTTCGCCGCTTGGCGCGGCGGCGCTTGCGGGCACCGGTTATCCGATTGATCCTGAATACAGCGCCTCCAAGCTTGGCTTTTCTACCTCCTTCGCCAACTCGCTCGACGCCGTTTCCGATCGCGATTATGTCGTCGATGTCTGCAGCGCCGGCTCGATCATCATGGGGCACCTGTCGCGTTTCAGCGAGGAAGTCATTCTCTGGTGCACGCCGATGTTCGGTTTCATCGAGGTCGGCGATCAGTTCTGCACCGGTTCCTCGATCATGCCCCAGAAGCGCAATCCGGATCTGGCCGAGCTGGTGCGCGGCAAGGCCGCCCGCGTCATGGGCAATCTCGCCTTTTCGGCCGCGCTCATGAAAAGCCAGCCGCTTGCCTTCAACAAGGACCAGCAGGAATCGAAGCCGCCGCTGACCGATACGCTTGAGACCGTCCGCGCCGCCGTCAGCGTCACGGCGCAAATGATCCCGACCATCACGGTCAAGCACGCAAGGATGCTCGCGGCCGCTACTCAAGGCTATTCGACCGCAACCGACCTTGCCGATTACCTCGTCCGCGCCGGCGTTCCGTTCCGCGATGCGCACCATGCGGTCGCCGCGATCGTCGGTGCGGCCCGCGACAAGGCCCTTCCGACGCTCTCGGAGCTTTCCCTTGCCGAGATGCAGGCCTTTGCGCCTGGTATTCGCGAGGATGTCTTCGAGGTGCTGACGGTCGAGGGATCGGTTGCTAGCCGCGATCACAGGGGCGGCACGGCGCCGCGAAGGGTCCGGCAAGCCATCGAGACCGTGCGTCGGGCGATCGCCTGAGCGGATCGGTTGCCATTCCATCCACATGCTTTAATGCTTGCCGTTCGAGACAGCAAAGAAGCCGGGTAGGGAATGGAGCCAAGGTTCGATCACAACAGGTTGCCGCCGCTGCAGACCCTGCAGACCTTTTCCGTTGTCGCGGAAACGGGCAGTTTCACAGCGGCGGCGGCGGAGCTCAACCTCAGTCAGAGCGCGATCAGCCGGCAGGTGCAGCAGCTCGAGCATTATTTCGGCTGCAGCCTGTTCGAACGCCACACCCGCAAGGTGGCGCTGACGGAGCGCGGCATGGCGCTGATTCCGATCGTCGACGGATTGCTGGCGTCGCTGAAGACCTCGTTCGAGGCGACGCGAACGACAGTGCGCTCGCTGACCATCCGCATGCCGCCGACCTTCGCGCGCAAATGGTTCCTGCCGCGCCTGCCGGATCTCCACAGGCATCACGAGGACCTGAACATCAATATCGATACCGCCTGGTTCCTGAGGCCGACATTTTCGGTCGGCGATATCGACATGCTGATCACCTACGGCAATGGTAACTGGCCCGGAATGGACGTGCTGCCGCTATTGCGGGAGCAGTTGACGCCGATGTGCTCGCCACAGTTTCTATCGAAACTGGGCGATCCGCCCGCGGTCAAAAACCTGCAGAACTGCGTTCTGCTGCATTCCAATCCGCGCCATAGCGACTGGACCCTTTGGCTGCAGGCCGAAGGCGTCTATTCGTTCCAGGCGGCCCGTCATCAAGTCTTCGACACGCAGGATTTCGCGATGACCGCTGCTGCGAGCGGCTATGGCGTGACGATGGGCGATCTTGCCTTTTCGCGCCAGGATCTCCAAAGCGGCGAGCTGGTCGCTCCATTCGAGCGGATTATCGACAGCGGCTACGGCTACTACGCACTCTGGCCGGCCCGCGCCGAAGCGCGCCAGAAAGTGCGCGCCTTTTCGGATTGGCTGAGGCACGCCTGCAGCGCGAGCTCGGACGGCTTTGGCGGAGATCGAGCCGGGACGTCATCGTAAGTTCCGTTTCCCGCGCGCGATGGAGCGACCTCAAAGCCTGGTTCATGCCCGGCCGTGCCATCCAAAAAAACGCATCGGCCGCTAGTTCTCCGAAGACAAGGGCAGGGGAGGGCCGAGGAGCGCAGGCGAACTGGGGATCATTGGTCTTCAGGGTATCTGTGATGCCGCATCCTTGTATTGAGGGAATGCCGATAGCCGCGAGCGAGCAGCTATCGGCGTCGGTCAGGAGAACCGAAAGGAAGGCGGGGAGCCCTTCCAGTGCCAGAACGAGGCACCATGCGGAAAGTTCCTGATGACCATTGAAAGAGGTGTGTTCCTCTATTTCCTCGCCAGCTTAGCGCATGGTCGCCGTTGGCCATTTCGCCGTCCGCCCAGGGACTTCGTCAATCGCCGACCTCATATTCCCCGGCGAGTTGTCTATCGAGTGGAACATTTTGGGAGCTTCTGAGTAGTTTGTTCAAGCCAGACATCTTTAACCCACGGACAAACGCGGAAACGGAACAATTCCGCCCCGCGCGGAATTGAAACTGTTGAAAACTGTCCCTCGATTTGACGGAGAACGCCGTGCCAAAGGCCGCAAGAATTCCTGACGTTATCTCACCCGACGATCACGTCCTCACGGCAAAGGAAGCGCTTGAAGTTTCTTTTCTCAAGCTGGAGCAAGAAGTGGACGTCCGCCTCGTCGCCGCGGCTCTACGTGCGGGATGGTCGGCAGACGAGGCGTTGGATGCCATCGATCAGCTCCGGGCGGAGGAAAACGGAGATTGAGGCGCGCGCTCGGGCGCGGCCCTCGCGGTCGGCGTTTAAATCACGTGGCCGTGTGATGAAAAAAGAGACCTGATATAATCGGGCGCCATCTGAATTCCGCTGGGTGCGGCGACGGCGACTGTGTCCAAGATGTAGGTTCGAAAGGGAGGCTCCGCATGCGGAAGCTCCCTCCAGCGTTTAATCGCGATGCTCCGGCATTGCCTTCAGCTGGTCCTTTGTCCAAGATGTCACGCCATGGACATCGCCGCTTTCGTCACGCATGAAATCGAGATCGGTCACTCGAACGGATACCGGCTTCGCACCGATGCCAAGGAAGCCGCCGACATCAATTACGACGCTGCTGCTGCTGCCGGCTCCATGCACGTGGTCAACCGTACCGATCTTATGATCATCGGCGCCATAAATGGATGCGCCTTCCAGATTAGCTTGTGTGAGTTCTTCTTCGGTCAGTCGTATGTGGTTGCTATGATCCATGAGCGTTTCCTCCTTTTGCTTCCGAACGCCTATTGACCAGCGACGTGATGGTGTTGCGTTCGTGTTTATCCGTGTGCTGGGAGCTGACGTCACAAACCGCGACATCGTCTCCTCGATCAACATGAAGACCAACGACCGTGTAATCGCTTTGTTCCCGGATTGAGACTTCTGGCAAGCAATGCCTGCCCTTCATGCGCGCCAAAACCGTTTAGGTGGCGGCCTCCACGCACCTCAAAAAGAAAGCAGGGCGTCTGGCCTCTTCAAAAACACTGATTTGCGTTTAACCACACTTCGAAACGCGGGTGGTTTGCTCATAGTTGTTCCGCGATCCAGGAACTCGATCTCGTGATCGGGCGTTGTACGTCGTCAATTTGGTGTACGCGAGAGGTGAACGTGGTTGAGAGCAAGAAGCCGGCAGTGGTCAGTTCCGGCATTCCCGGGCTGGACGAAATTCTCCGTGGCGGTTTGCCCGCATCAAATCTCTATATCGTTCAAGGTGCGCCGGGGTCGGGCAAGACGACCGCAGCTTTACAATTCCTCCGCGCCGGTGCCGCGAACGGAGAGCGCTGCATTTATGTCAGCCTGTCTCAGACGAGGGCGGAGCTGGAAGCGATCGCCCTGTCCCACGGCTGGACGCTTGAGGGCATCCGGGTGGAAGAGCTCGCGGCCTCCGATTCGATCAAGGGAGCGACCGACCAGTCCATTTTTCAGACGGCCGAACTCCGTCTCGACGAGACACGGAAGATGATCGAAACCGCGATTGAGGAACACAAACCGAGCCGATTGGTCTATGACTCACTGCTGGAAATTCGGTTGATCACCGGCGATTCACCCCGCTTTCGTCGTGAGTTGATCGCCTTCAAGGCGTTTCTTGCCAAACGCGACATCGTGGCTCTGCTGCTTGATACCCAAACACCAGAGACCGATCGAACAGGCGAAGAGGTCGATGGCATCGCTCACGGCGTCATTCGTCTCGACAAATCGCTTGAGGAATATGGCGCGGTTCGCCGCCGCATCGAGGTCAGTAAGATGCG
This sequence comes from Rhizobium sp. ERR 1071, assembly GCF_007828675.1. Lineage (NCBI taxonomy): Bacteria > Pseudomonadati > Pseudomonadota > Alphaproteobacteria > Hyphomicrobiales > Rhizobiaceae > Rhizobium > Rhizobium sp. ERR 1071. Next base: position 8,417 of record NZ_VITM01000017.1, read on the forward strand.
CGGCGTGCCTGTCGCGGACGGCTATCACGACATGGCGATCCGAGAAGGCGAGGGCGTGGTCGTGTTCCCGCGGATCATACCGGGCGCCGTGGCGAGAGCGATCGAGCCTCAGTTGATCAAGTCAGGTGTGGATACCCTCGATGACATGTTCGGCGGTGGGCAGGAAGCGGGAACAACCACGCTCGTCATCGGTCAGGCGGGTACTGGTAAATCAACCATGGCCTCGCTTTATGCAACTGCGGCCCTCAAACGAGGCGAGAGCGTAGGCCTGTTCCTGTTTGAGGAACGAATAGAGACTTTCTTCCGGCGTTCGGAGGGATTGGGAATGGATCTGCGTCAATTCCACGAAGATGGTCAGTTGATCATCCGGGATTTCAACCCGAATGAGATATCGCCAGGTGAGTTCGGTCAGATCGTGCAGCAAGCGGTGAGCAGTGAAAGGGTAAAAGTCGTCGTCATCGATAGCTTCACGGGATATCTGAATTCATTGCCGCATCGCGAAAAGGCGGTCCGAGACATCCAATCGCTCCTGAAATTTCTGGCGCGAGCTGGCGTGCTTACCATCCTTATAGTGGCGCAGCATGGTCTGCTCGGACAAGGGGTCGCTATTGATGTCGATGTAAGCTTTCTGGGCGACACGGTGCTTTTGCTGCGAATTACCGAGCATGAGGGTAGGCTGCGACGGAGCATTACCGTCGTGAAGAAACGGCACGGTCCACACGATCTCGACGTACGGGAATTGTTCATTCAAAGCTCCGGTGTCGCGGTGATCCCTTATAACCCCATTCCGGAGACCTAATCGCCCGTGGCCGCGAATGACAGCCATCTCGACTGGGTATTGGTAATCGCGCCTTATCGGCGCGACGCCGAACATTTGGAGATACTCTTAGCTCAGGAGGACGTCATTGCGCGGCGAGCGGAGGGCTTGGAACAATTGAGGGCGCTGTTGGCACAAACGCCCGGTGTCGTGGTTGCGACCCAGGAAGCACTCGATCCGGAGGTGCAGAAGGCGATCGGTCGCCACCTTGTCGAGCAGCCAGAATGGTCCGAGATGCCTATCCTTATCCTATTGGATCGGATGGTTCCTGCGACCCGCGTTCAGGCTGAGCTGTCAACCGTTTGGCCCCGCTCGCGGCAGCTCTACTATCAGCGTCCCGTAACGGCGCTCGAATTGCTGAGTGGCGTTCAATCGAGCCTTTTGGCCCGCCTGCGCCAACGAGACGTTCGGGATCACATCGAGCGCGAGCGCGAGCTTCGGCGTGAGCTCAACCATCGGGTAAAGAACATTCTTTCCAGCATTTCCTCAATCTTCCAGATGACGCGTCGGCGTGCGGTTTCGCTGGATGAGTTCGCCGACGATTTCGCCGGTCGGCTTGCCGCTCTTGCCAACGTACATTCCGCGGTATTCCAGGCGAATGGCGATGCAGCCGAGTTCTCTCACATCGCCGAATTGACCTTCAGCCCATATCGGGCGAAAGGCGCCGATCGCATTAGTTTCGCGGGACCGGAAATTTTGCTGAATGCCGAAGCCGCGACGACGTTGGCCTTGTGCTTCCATGAGCTCGCGACAAATGCGCTTAAATACGGTGCCCTCTTAAAACCAGAGGGCCGGATCAGTCTGAAATGGTCCGTCTCACAAGATGGGAACCTGGATCTCGAATGGCTTGAGAGAGGAGGTCCGCCAGTATCGGAACCCAAAAGGAGTGGATATGGAACACGCTACATCCGCTCGGCGTTATACAACCTCTTTGGCACGCCGCCCACCATCCTATTTCATCCACAGGGGCTACGCTGTACTCAAGTCGGTCCCCTTGCACGCGTGTCACCGAAGGACCTTTGACCTCCAGGAGGCCTTTTAGCCATGTCATCTTCGGCATATCCACTGCGCATATTCTGTCTTGAAGACAACTCGCTAATCATCTTTCAGCTTGAGGCCATGATTGAGGATTTGGGGCATATCTTTGCGGGGTCCGCCATGAGCTTCACCGACCTCGTCAAAAGACAGGATCTTGGCAGTATAGACGGAGTGCTAGTGGATATCGATCTCGCAGATGGACGCACTGGCCCTAATGCGGCTATCTGGCTTTCCCAGCAGGGGATTCCAAGTATCTTCGTCACAGGCCAGGAGGCGATCGCGGCGGAATATTCCCAAGCGGCGCTTGCAATTATTGGGAAACCGGTGGCCGAGATCGAACTCGCGGAAAGGCTGGAGCTGTTTCGGCACACCAAACCGCAACCATGACCCAAGACGCTGACGATCGCTCGTCGACAGAGGAGCGGTCTTCGGTCGGTTCGAAAGCGGGCTCGTCAATGCCCTGGCGGCTGAAATCCGCCGTGTCTAGCAACCGTCGGGCTTGTCGGCTTTGCTTGGTATTCCCTTGGCACATCTAAGATCATAAGCAAGGCTCTGTTCGCCGAGGGGTGCATGGTTCGCGGGCACGAGGCTTCAGACCGTGTCCACCCACGAACTCTTCCCATACGCGCACTTTCACAGGCCTTTTCGGGGGCTTAGCCGGCGGGTGTTTCGCAATCCGTTACTGATCACGAACCTTGTCACAAGCAGCTAACTCGTGATTGCTCTTGATGGTAACCGAAGAGGAACATTCTCTTTACTGAGTAATTTTCCTTTCAGCTCATAGGAGCTGAAAATCGAAAGGAGAATGCCATGAAAACGAGACTTGTAGTTTCAGTTGCTGCCCTTGGCCTTCTGGCCGGTTCGGCGTTCGCGCAATCTTCCACGGTAACCGGCGCTGCGGGCGGCGCGGTGACGGGAGCGGTTGTCGGCGGCCCTGTGGGGGCTGCCGTGGGAGGTGTGGCCGGTGCGATTGCCGGTACAGCGATCGATCCGCCGCCGGAGAAAGTGGTCACCTACGTTCAGGAACAGCCCCTGCCTCCATCCGAGGCCGTCGTGCAGGATCAGATCGTTGTGGGCCGCGCGCTTCCAGAGACGGTTGTCGTCACGCCGGTGCCGGATAACCCGACTTATGCGTACGCCGTCGTCAACCACAAACGCGTCATCGTTCAACCGAAGACGCGCAAGGTCGTTCGCATCCTTGAATAATGCCGAAAGGGCCTCCGAGAGAGGCCCTTTTCATTGCATTCGGAAGGTGGTGCGAGGCGGACTCAAGCTTGCGACCCTGGACCGACGGGAAGCTTATGGAAGAATTGCGCCCGGTTGGCATCGAGCGCCGAGTGGAAGCCGTCGAACACCTCATTTGTGAGACCTTAGGGATTGGCTTCCGTCTTCAACATCAGGGAGGGACAGCGGAGACGAGGACGGCCTTGTTGCGGAACTCCGCTCATTCTCGGTAAAAGGCGCTGGTTCGGCTCCTCTCAAGAGCAAACATGCTCGGAGCATATTCCCTGAGAATTTCCATGAGCCCGTTACAGCCCAGCCGGCTCGGCACAGCCGAACAGGATTGCTTGGCTCATCTGCCGGTAGCGTGCGGTGATTTCCTCTGGTGACGGTGCGAAAAAGCTCTGATTGGTCCCACGAGCGCCGTCGCAGAGCAACTGCACCAAGGTCTCGACCGATATCGTCGGCCGAAGAGTCAGTTGGCCGTTTGCCATGATTTGCTCGAGTAGTGCGGCGAAATCGGCCTGGAAAACTGTTGCAGCTTTTACCATCTCCGGGCGGCATAGGCGAAACGCGTAGTCGTTGACTTCAAACGCGAAAGGTGAAAGCACCAATTTTCTTCTCGTATCGCCATACCGAACGTCGAGCACAGCTGTGACGATATCAAGGACATCGGCGCCAGCCGAAAACAGCCTGCTGCCTTCGCTAAGACTGCCTTGCCGAGTACGCTCATTGTTTTGGCGAACCATTGCCTGGAAAGCTTCTTCCTTGCTGCTGAAGTGATGATAGAGGCCTCGGCGCGTGATATTGCAATATTTTGCCAGTTTGCTCATCGTCATGGCTTCATAGCCATGATCGAGAAAACTCTGGGTAATATTGGAAACCAGGACTTCATAGGCCGACATGCAACGCGCTTTCAACGAATCTTTCAGGTCAATCTATAAGATGCGGTGTGACCATGGAGCAAGAACAGCGAGCATTCGGTACGCGGCTGGCGGTCCCTTTGAGGATTGTTGATAGCCATGCAAAGTTGTCGTGGCGCGAACCGGGAGAGCAGTCTGACAATCCTGATCTTCAAACGTGGCTTTGTCTCCATAGGCTCGATTTTCATACCGCGCGTGCCGCTGTGTTGTCCGGCTCGAACTTGTAGTTGACGATGGCCACCAACGCCAATGCCGACGAGACGATAAGAGCGATTGTCGATACGAAGCTCAGCGCGAGGCCAATCTTGCTTGGATCGCCGATAATGTCCTGACTGACGATGCCGACCAACGTGGGGCCGACGCCCATGCCGATGAGTGTCACAATCAGGACGCCGACTGCGCTTGAGATGCCACGCATGCGTGATGGTGTGATGTCCTGAAGTGCGGCAGGACCGTTCGCAACGATGATTGTGGAAAGAAATGTTGCGGTAGCTATCAAGGCAAGCGCGACGTTGAGGGTCGAAGCAAAAGGTACTGCCGCGGTGAACAGCGATGCAACCAGGGCAGCGCCGCACATAAGGATGGGGCGAGCGGCCGCAATACCACGTCGAACCAGGCTATCGCCGAGTACTGCGCCAAGGATCAACCCCGATACACTTGACGCGATCAAGAGCGGTCCGAGGCTAAAGCCGACGGCGACTGGCGGCATATGAAAGGTGCGGATCAACATGGTGGGGATCCATGCACTGTAGCTATAGGCTTGGGTCGCTGCGAAGGCCAGGCAGAAATAAAGGCTCGCGAGTTCCACCCGATTATTCAAGAAATAGGCGCGGATCTCGACCATGCCCGGTACAGCGGCTGGAACGGTTCCGGAATGCCTGCGGGGTTCCTTGAGGCTTGCAGCCCAAAGGGCGACAGCGATGCCAGGCAGTCCGATGAAGACGAATACCATCTGCCATATGTACTGCATGCCGGTCAGAAGGAAGACGTTTCCCGCGTTCGACGCGTGGCAATTGCACGCGGAATGGCCATGGAGCCCGATGTCCTTCTCATGGACGAGCCTTTCGCGGCTCTCGATGCGCTGACGCGCCGCAAGATGCAGGACGAGCTACTGCGTCTGTGGGACGATACCAAATTCACCGTTCTTTTTGTCACGCACTCGATTGAAGAAGCAATCCGCGTCGGCACACGCATTCTGTTGCTGTCGCCCCATCCTGGCGAAGTCAAGGCCGAGCTCAATAGCATCGCGCCGGATCAACTCGGGACTGCCAGACAGGCGGAGCTCGAGAGCCGCATCAACGACATGCTGTTCGCATCACACTGACGGGGTGACCAAAATGACCGATCTTTTTACCTTCAGATCCGAAGTCATAAACGACGTGAATTCCGGCAACGCTCCGATTGTCGCAAAATCTGTGAGTGCGTTCGAACGCGTCTATCGCGTCGGTTTTCTGCGGAAAGCCTCCATTCTCTTGGTTCTGGCCCTCATATGGGAGATTTATGGCCGTTGGCTAGCCAACCCTCTGCTTTTCCCGACATTCGGGCAGACGGTTGAAGCCTTTGTTGCCAATATCCTCAATGGCGTTATTCCCGATCGTATGATCGTATCGCTCAAGACGCTGGTCATCGGTTACGGGATCGGTATCGTTCTCGCCTCGCTGCTGACCACGCTTGCGATTGGATCACGGCTGGGTGCGGACCTGCTCGAGACATTGACCTCGATGTTCAATCCGCTTCCGGCGATTGCACTTCTACCACTGGCACTTATCTGGTTCGGCCTTGGTTCTGGCAGTGTCATCTTCGTTCTGGTTCACTCGGTTCTGTGGGCAATCGCACTCAACACCCATGCCGGCTTCCGCTCGGTCTCTCCCACACTCAAGATGGTTGGTCAGAACTACCACCTCAAGCGCCTCAGTCTTGTAAGACTCATCCTTATTCCCGCGGCCTTTCCCGCCATTTTGACGGGCTTGAAGGTCGGTTGGGCGTTTGCCTGGCGCACCTTGATCGCAGCAGAACTGGTTTTTGGTGTGTCGTCCGGCTCGGGTGGGCTTGGCTGGTTCATTTATGAAAACCGCAATCAGCTTGAAACGGCGAATGTGTTCGCTGGCTTGTTCACCGTCATCCTGATCGGCCTTTTCGTGGAAAACATCATTTTTGCAGCCATCGAGCGCAAGACGGTTCGCCGCTGGGGCATGCAACACTAACCTTCAAGCAAAGAGTTCATGTTCACAAGGAGGAGGAATACGTGAAACTGAAACAGGCATTCTTAGGTCTTTTTGCAGCTGGCATGCTTGCGACCGCCGCGCATGCAGAGGTCAACGAAGTCAGGATTTCCAAGGGCTTCGGCATTCTCTATCTGCCCTTGATCGTCATGGAAGATCAGAAGCTTCTTGAGAAGCATGCCAGGGAAGCCGGTCTTGGCGACGTCAAGGTTTCCTGGCTGTCGCTTGATGGCGGCAACGTCATCAACGACGCAATGATGGCCGGTACCTTGGATTTTGCCGGAACGGGTGCTCCGGGCTTCGTGACTCTGTGGTCCAAGGCAAAGGGAATCCCCAACGTTGAAGTCGTTGGCGTCTCGGGCATGAGCTCCACTTCGCTATGGCTCAACACGAACAATCCCGAGATTAAGTCGCTCAAAGACTTCAAGAGCAGCGACAAGATTGCACTTCCCGGGATCAAAACATCGCTTTCCGCCGTCGTGCTGCAGATGATTGTCGCGAAGGAGTTCGGCGAAGAGAACTACGCGAAACTTGACCCCCTCACGGTCAGCCTTCCTCATCCCGAAGCTTTGGCGGCGCTCGTGAGCGGAAAAACCGAAATCAACGCCCATTTCACGTCCCCGCCGTTCCAGTACGTCGAAGCCAAATCGCCCAATGTTCACCGGGTGCTGAGTTCGACCGATTATCTCGGCAACATCACTCTTGACGTCACCTTCGCACCGAAGAAGTTCGTCGATGCCAACCCCAAGATGACGCAGGCCTTCATCGATGCACTCGATGAAGCCAACGGACTGATCGCCAAGGACAAGAAGCGGGCAGCGGAAATCTTCGCCAAGAGCTCCAAGGTTAAGGTGGAGCCCGCGGATGCGCAGGAGATGATCGAGGACAAGGACGCGAAGTTCGATACGACCCCAAACGGGATCATGAATTTCGCCGATTTTATGCACCGTGCCGGCTTGATCAAGACCATGCCTACCAAGTGGAGTGATATGTTCGTTCCGCAGCTTGCGGATCGCAAGGGCAGCTAAGCGTCTCCCAGCGAGGGTTGAGACATTCCGATGTCATGACCCTCGTAACCTTTTCCGACGCAAGATAGCGACGCCTTGACACCTACATACCGCGCGAAGTCTTCAAGATATCGGCCGCTAACTCCTGCATGCACGCGTAATGCCAATAAGATCAATGGCGCGAGAACGGAGCGATAAAGGGTCTTTGGTTGGGATCCTTTCCAGCGACGCGGTCCAGAACGGACATCTCATCGTGCTCGTCATGGCCGAAGCACCGAGACCGGGATCCGTGATGTTATTGAGGCAGCTGTTCGTCCCCTTGAACGCTTTACGCTTGCCTCTTTACCAGCGGCTATCGGCCGCGACGCTGCGCTTTCCGACCGAGACGTTGAAACACCGCGGAAAGGTCGCGAGAAGGCACCTGCGGAACCGATGATCTACTCGCGATACAAACCCATTCGAGGCGGCTGGATTGAAAGTGAATAATCTCTAGCTTCGATAGTGGCGGGTAGATCTTAGGTGTGTCACGCCGTTTTCTCTTCCAATATTGTCACGGGCCGATCCCACTGGATCAGGACGACGCAGCCTGTATCGCTCCACACCGAATGCTCCGTCCCGGCGGCATTGACAACGTAGGAGCCCTTGGCATAGTCGCCGGCCTCATCCGATTGCACGCCTTCGAGCACCAGAATGGTCTCCAGCCCCTCATGCCGGTGGCGGGGCACGAACGCGCCGACCTCGTATTTCAGTAGGGCGACGCCTGGCTGGTCGCCCTCGAAATGCTGAATCCAATGGATCGTGACGCCATCCCGAAACGGACCGAAAGTCAGTTCATTCCAGCCACCCGTCGTCAGCAGTTCGCGTGTCGTTTCAGGCATTGTTGATGGTCTCCAGAATGTCGTCGACATGCGCCGTCCAGCCAACGATGGCACCCTGCGCCTGGATCATCGCGATCGCGGCAGACTTGAATTCGGGGAAATAGCTTTCGGTTGCTTCTTCGGCTAGCAGGCATTCATAGCCGCGGTCGTTGGCCTCACGCATGGTGGTCTGGACACAGACCTCCGTGGTGACGCCGGCGAAGACGAGCTGCTTGATACCCTTACGCTTCAGGATGTCGCCGAGTCCGGTGGCGTAAAAGGCGCCCTTGCCAGGTTTTTCGATGACGATCTCGCCGTCGATGGGGGCGAGTTCGGGAAGAATTGCCGTGCCAGGCTCGCCGGCAATCAGGATGCGGCCCATCGGTCCTAGATCGCCGATCCTGAGCGAGGGATTGCCGCGGTCGCGCTTGGCGGGTGGCAGGTCGGAAAGGTCAGGTCTGTGGCACTCCATCGTGTGGATGACGGGCAGGCCCGCTGAGCGGAAGCCCGCAATCAGCCGCTTCACGTCGGGGATGATCTTCGTGATGCGGCTGACATCGTTGCCGAGACTGGCGCCGAAGCCGCCGGGCTCGGCAAAATCGCGCTGCATGTCGATGACGATCAATGCCACGGCCTCGCGTCGCAGCGCGAAGGGAAACGGTTGAGCCCTGATGTCGGTCATCCGTGATGTCCCGCCATATGAGCGCCAATCACCGAGATATCGGCGGTCGGCGCCGGTGTTTCGTAGACGAGCCTGCCTTCGGAGATCACCATGATGCGATCCGACATTTCCAGAAGTTCGTCGAGATCCTCCGACAAAAGCAGTACCGCCGCCCCGGCGTTGCGGGCACGCATGATACGGGCACGGATTTCGGCGACGGCGGAAAAATCGAGGCCGAAGCAGGGATTGGAGACGATCAACAGATCGACGTCGCCCGTCAGCTCCCGCGCCAGCACGGCACGCTGAACATTGCCGCCGGAAAGCGCCGCAATCGGCGAGGCCGATGATGCCGTCTTCACCTTGAAGTCGGCAATCAGCGATGTTGCACGCTTCTTCATCCGGCTTCTGTTTAGCCAGATCGCCTCGGCGCCGGTCTCCGTCAGGTCAAAGGTGCGGAAAGCGAGATTCTCGCTGACGGTCATGCGCGGCGCACAGGCATTCTGCAGCGGCTCTTCCGGAATGAAGCGGACGTTGTTCTTTCGTGTCTCGGGCCGCGTCGCACCATAGATCTCGCCGTTGACGCTGATCGCCCCGGTCTCGGTTGGCCGCTGCCCGGCGAGAATTTCCGTGAGTTCTTTCTGGCCATTGCCGGAAATGCCAGCGATGCCGACAATCTCGCCGGAACGCACCGTCAGCTTGTCGATCTCGATCGTCTTCAGGCCGGAGCGGTCGGGCGCCCTGACCTGGTCCACCTGCAATACCGGCTTGGCCGTATCAGTGACAGGAACGCGCGTGTCGAGTTCGGCAAGCTTGATGTCGCCGATCATCATCGCCGCCATGTCCGCCGTTGAGAGTTCGCCGACCTTGCCGCCACCGACAAGCTTGCCACGCCGCAGGATCGAGACCGCATCGGCGAATTTCGTCACCTCATGGAATTTGTGGCTGATCATCAAAACGGTCAGCTCGCCGCGTTCGGTCATGCCCCTCACCAGGCCGAGCATCTCATCTGCCTCCGCCGGCGTCAGCACGGAGGTTGGTTCGTCAAGCACGAGGAAGCTGCGGCCGAGATAAAGCTGCTTGACGATTTCGAGCTTCTGCTTTTCGCCGGCGGCAAGCTCGCTGACCTGCCGGTCGAGCGGGATCCTGAAGGGCATCCGCTCCATGAAGGCGGCGAGCGCCTTACGCTCTTTGGCCCAGTTGATAATAGGGGGTATCTTGGCACGGCTGACAACGAGATTTTCCGCGCCTGTCAGCGACGGCACCAGCGTAAAATGCTGGTAAACCATGCCGAGGCCGTAGGTGGCGGCATCCTTGGGCGAGGCGACCGCCACCTCGTGGCCGTCCACGGACAGGGAACCTGAGGTCTGGTGATAGAAACCCATGATGCATTTGACGAGCGTCGATTTCCCCGCGCCGTTTTCACCGAGCAGCGCGTGGAAGCTACCTGCGGGAATACTCACGGATACCTGGTCCAGTGCTGTGAAGCTACCGAAACGCATGGTCATGTCGTGCGTCTCGATGCCGACCGCCTTGCCGGCTTGGGGAAGAGGGGTATCGCGAATTATGCTCACCTCAGTGCTCCTTTTCGACAATGATGGCGACGGGACCGCCGCCGGGAGGCCCTTGATGTTCGGCGCCGCCGGAGACGTAGAGATCCGTGATGCCGAAGAAGCCGGCGAGCACGCCGCCGACGAAGGCGCGCGCATGGCGCGTGCCTGAGATATCGGAATCGTCCAGCATCGTATGGCGCTTGCCACGAACCTTTCCGGTGGGATCCGGTTCGGCCTTGGCGAGAACGGCAGCAAGGCGGCTTTTGGCCGGCAGGCGCTCGTATGCCTCGCGCACCGCGGCTACATCGATGGCATCACGCATCACCGCGTGGTCGATCGCCAGCGGCCCCGACCATCGATCGCTCATGCCGAGCACGATGATTTCGTGATCCGTCAATTCAACGCCGGCCGAGGCGGAGGCGCGGCGCGAGAAGAGCTCATGGCTGTGACAGATGTCGGTGTCTCGGAGCGCTCCTTCGTCGACCTCGCCGAGCGCGGCCGCCACGCCGAGCGCCGACGCGCCGCGCGACAGGCTCATCGATTTCAATGTGTCCCGGGTGGCGAGTGTCTTTCCCTCGGCCTCAGCCGCGCTGATTCGGCTGAGCGTGAGGAGCGGGCATTTGATCTGCACGAAATGGACGTCGCTTGGGTCGTCGATGCCGGCGTCACGCATCGCTACGCGCACAGCTTCAGCCACAAGCAGAACCTGTTCGCGCCGCCCGAGATGTTGGGATGGCAGCGAAGGCGTGCGCGCGACCCCGATCGCCAGCGCGCGTTCGGCCGGCGCATCGACCACTTCTCGGGTGAACACCGTCCAGTGCGGCGAGAGCGCCCCCTCCGTCCCTCCGGACATGACGAACGAGACGCCATCGGCGCCGTGATGTCGAAAGAGTGTTTCGAAGCTGCGGGTAGCAAAGCCGCGGCTGAAGTCGTTAACGCAGCCATTGCCCTCGGTCTTGCCGAGTATAGCCACGACATTCTTGGCCGCCAGGCCGTCAGCAAGAAGCGATTCGACGCCGGAGGTATCGTCCGGCCCTTGGGCGGCGACGCGATAGACATGGGCGCGTAGTGAAGGCATCAGGGCAATGCCTCGATCAAGGCCTGGGAATTGGAGACCGAACCGAAAACGCCGCCCTGCATCTTCACCATCTTGATGGCGGCAAGGTGATTTCCGTAATCGGTCGCGCCGCAGCAATCCTCGAGCAACAGGCATTCGAAGCCCCGGTCATTCGCCTCGCGCATGGTGGTTGAGACGCAGACGTCGGTCGTAATCCCGGTCAGGATGATGTTTTCGATGCGCTTCTGGTTGAGAATCAGCTCAAGGTCGGTCGCGCAGAAGGAGCCTTTGCCCGGCTTGTCGATGATTGCCTCGCCTTCGATCGGATAAAGCTCGGGAATGATGTCCCAACCGGCTTCTCCACGCACGAGGATACGGCCGCAGGGGCCGCTGTCGCCGATGCCGGCGCCGATGCGTTGCGAGCGCCATCGCTTGTTAGCCGGCAAGTCGGCGAGGTCAGGCCGATGACCCTCCCGCGTGTGGATTATGTGATAGCCCTTTGTACGCATGGCAGCCAGGACGGCCTTGATCGGCTCGATCGGCGCCTGGACCAGCGAAAGGTCGTAGCCCATGTGATCGACATAGCCGCCCCTACCGCAGAAATCCGTCTGCATGTCGATAATGATGAGCGCTGTGTTGTCCGGTCCGAGGGCGCCGTTATAGGGCCAAGGATAGGGATCGGCGTCGATATAAGTCAGTTTCTGCCCGTTGGCCGCGGCTGCGAGACTATTCATGGCTGATCTTCCTATTTGGTGAGCGAAAGCGCGCCGGGAGCGCCGCAAAGCGCACGGGTGGGCGAGGATGTGATGATCATGATGACGAGCGTCAGCACGTACGGAGCGGCATAGAAAAGATAATATCCCTGCGTCACGCCGACGGACTGCAGAGCTGGGCCAAGCGCGCCGGCGCCGCCGAAGAGAAGCGCGGCGACGAAGCAGCCGATCGGGTTCCAGCGGGCGAAGATCACCAGCGCCACGGCCATCAGGCCCTGTCCGGAGGAGATGCGCTCGTTCCAGGAGCCTGGATAGTAGAGCGATAGATAGGCGCCGCCGATCGCAGCCAGCGAACCGCCGACAGCGGTTGCCAGCAGCCGGACACGATCGGGGTCTATGCCCATGGCGCGCGCCGCGTCCGTGCTGTCGCCCACGACGCGCAGCATGAGCCCGATCTTGGTGTTCCTGAATGCCCACCAGAGGACGAGGGCGAGGACTGCACCGAGAATGAAAAGGGTATTGATGTTCAGGGCTGCCCGTACAGGCTGCAGGTTTGACCAGAAACCGAAGGGGATCGCCGGTAGGCGCGGCGCGACAGGCTGTATGAAGGACTTGCCGAGAAAGAAGGCAAGGCCAAGACCGAACTGCATCATGGCGATGCCGATGGCGATGTCGTTGACCTTCGGCCATTTGCAGATCCAGCCGTGCACAGCGCCGAAGATCGCCCCGCTCGCCATCGCGGCGAGCACGCCGAGCCAGGGGGAGCCGCTCATGACGGCGAAGGCATAGGCGGTCATGGCGCCGAAAACGAGCGTGCCTTCAAGGCCGAGATTGATGCGGCCTGAGCGTTCGGTGATCGTCTCGCCGAGGCTGACGAATATGAAGGGCGTCGAGACGCGGATCGCGCCGGCCAGAATGGCAAGGGGCACGCCCCAGAGACCGATTGCGGCATCGTCCATCATGCGCTCCTTTTCCAGAGATCGGGATTGAAGATCTTGAAGCGGCCATAGAAGGTTTCGCCAAAGAGGATGACGATGAAGAGCGTGCCCTGCAGAACGAGCACGGTCGCGTCGGGCAGGCCCATGCGGCGCTGGATCAGGCCGCCGGACGCATCGATGCCGCCGAGAAAGATGGCGACCGGGATGATCGCAAGCGGATTGTGACGCGCCAGGAAAGCGACGAGGATGCCGGTATAACCATACCCGGCGGCAAGCGAGGCATTGGCGCTGCCCTGGACCGCGGCGACCTCGATCATGCCGGCAAGGCCGGCGAAGCTGCCGGCAATCGCCGTGAAACCGGCAATCAGCCGTCCCACGGGCAAACCCTGGATCTGCGCGGCGCGAACATTGCCGCCGGCGATGCGGGCGGCGAAGCCATAACTGGTCATCTCGAGCAATATCCACGAGCCTACACAGGCGACAACGCCGATGACGAGGCCCCAATGCACCTCCATGGCTGGAATATTGCCGAGCATATAGTCGTGAGGCAGCGGCTTGGTGGAGGGCTTGTTGAGGCTTGCCGGATCGCGCAGCGCGCCTTCAACGAACTGGTTCATCAATGCGATGGCTATATAGGCGAGCAGCAGTGAGGAGATGGTTTCGTTGACGCCGCGATAGTGGCGAAGGAAGCCGGCAAGACCGATCCAGATGCCGCCGATTGTCATGGCGGCAAGCGCCATGAGGACAAGAACGATAATCGGCGGCAACAGGCCTATGATCGGCAGTGCGATCGCCGCGGCCGCCACGCCGCCGAGAACGACGGCGCCTTCGCCGCCAATGATGACGAGGCCAAGCCTTGCTGGCAGCGCGACGCAAAGCGCGGTGAGTAACAGCGGGGAGGCGCGGCTCAAGCTGTTCTGGATGGAAAACCAGCTGCCGAAGCCGCCGGCGTACATGAAGCGAAAGAGGTCGGCCGGCGATTTGCCGACCGACAGGATGAATAGGGAGAACAGCGCGAGGCCTGCCAGGATCGCGCCAAGCGTGATCACCACAGGCTCGGCCCGCCGCGCGAGCCATTCGATGGCCGGGCGCAGCTGCGTCCGCCGCTGCTGAACGATGGACAATGCGGGCTCATTGATTTCAACCGTCATGACGGTGCTCCCTCGGTAATCAAGCCGTGGAGCCAACGACGCCTTCGACGAGATAATTCATGCTTTCGAGTTCGATCGCGTCCTCGGCGAAGCTCTTGTCCGCAGTGATGACGGCATTGCCCTTGTTGTCCTTGATGGGCCCTTTGAAGACCGAGAATTTTCCGGCCATCATCTCGGCAAGTGTCGCCTCGAATTTCTTGCGGGATTCATCCGAAACGCCAGGGCCGAGCGGGCTCATCTTGACGAAGCCATCCTTCAGTCCACCGCGAACGAAATTGCCGAGCGTTCCGCCAGCTTGTGCCTTCTTGACGAAGTCGGAGTACACATTCCCCCAGGCCCACTCCGCGCCAGTCAGATACTTCGCGGGAGCAAGGGGGCTCTGATTGGCGTGATAGCCACAGACGAAGGCACCGCGGCCGGCGGCGGTTTCGACGACGACCTTCGGGCTGTCGACATGGCAGGTGATGACGTCCGCCCCTTGGTCGATCAGCGCGTTGGTCGCTTCGGCTTCCTTTACGGCCAGTGACCATTCACCCGTGAAGATCACCTGGCAGGTGATGGCCGGATCGACGGAGCGCGCACCGAGCAGAAAGGCGTTGATGTTTTGCAAAACCTGCGGGATCGGCTTGGCAGCAACAAAGCCGATCTTCTTGCTCTTCGTGGCATAGCCGGCGGTCACGCCGTTCAGATATTGGCCCTGGAAGATATAACCGAAATAGGAGCCCGTATTGACCGGGTTCTTGCCGGCCTGCCAGAGGCCGCCGCAATGGCGGAACTGGATGTTGGGATATTTGGCGGCCATGGCCAGCATATGCGGATCGAAATAACCGAATGACGTCGGGAAGATCAGCGTTGCGCCGTCAAGATTAATCATCGATTCCATCGTCTTTTGAACATCGACGGTTTCAGGGACGTTTTCTTCCTCGACCACGGTGACGCCAGGGAGCGCCTTGACGACGGCAGCGCCTTCGGCATGGGCCTGGTTGTAGCCATAATCATCTTTTGGGCCGACATAGATGAAGCCGACGGTGAGGGCGGTCTGGGCATGGGCGCGAGATGACAGAAGGCCCGGCGCGACACTGGCAAGCGCACCTGCGGCCGAAGCCCGGAGAAAGTTGCGGCGATTCATGTGAAGGAGTGTCGTCATGGAATGCTCCTTGGGGCGGGAGCCCGGTTCGTAAAAAAGATCACATCAAAGTGTATGCAATCGCTATGCCAGATATTAAGTTAATGATATTACTGTAATAAAATTCCATCGAAGTTCTGATCGCCGAAAGTGGATGCAGATTTTCTTGGAATAATGCCCTTAAATAAGCAATGCACTTTTTTTGATCTTTATTTTGAAAGCCGCGCCGCGATAATCAATAGGATCGAGTTCTTCTTTTGAAAAAATATCATTTAAAGACAATATATTAAATTGATGATTGACTTTAGTTTGTTCGTGCGTACATCTGTATGCACGAACTGAGGGATTCGCCTATTTCTTTGAAGCAGATCAAGCGTAAGGACGTTGTGAGGCCAGGAACGACCGTCGAGCAGATGGTGCGGGCTCTGGCCGATATGATCGTAACCGGGGCGCTCCTGCCGGGCGAGAAGCTTGACGAAATCACACTCGCGGCTCGTTTCGAGGTATCACGAACCCCGGTTCGCGAAGCGCTGCGCGAACTTGGCGCGATGGGTCTCGTTGGTCGTGAACCGAACCGCAGCGCCGTCGTGACGAATGTTAGTGGTGCCTATCTGCATTCGATGTTTGAGGCAATGGCGGAGCTCGAAGCTATTTGCGCGCGCTTATCGGCGGAGCGAATGACCATCGACGAACGTCGCGCCCTCGAGCGTCAACATCGCGCTTCCGCCCGGCTGGTGCGCGCCGGGGCCGAGGAGGATTATGCCACATACAATGTCGAGTTTCACAACCAGCTCTATCGCGGCGCTCATAACGACCATATCCTTGAGCTGGTGACGCAAACGCGCGCCCGGCTCGCTCCGTTCCGTCGCGCGCAATTCCGCCTTCCCGGACGTCTCGCCAAGTCCTTCGATGAGCACGACATCATCGTCACCGCGATCATGCGCGCAGACGCTCAGGCGGCTAGACAGGCGGCTTATTCACATGTCGCCATCGTCAGCGATGCCAGCGTTGTTTTCGCCGAGCAGCGGTAGTGCCTTGAAGCTGCGGCGACGTAAATGCTGTTGCCCGATTTTACCCAATTGATCGGCCAGGTCGGGATCGATGACAAGACCGCTCGACGGTATAACCGGCTATTTGAACAATTGCTCATCATTCAGCTGCAAATTATCCCCGCATCGTGATCAGCGGCCGCAATACGCCAGCGACAATGATCTGGATTTCATCGCCGATACGGGCAGAATGAACGGGAGAGGCTGTCCAATTGGGAGGTTTGCGCGTTCAGCATGGCTAGGCTAGCGTAGGATAGGGCGATTGGACACCTTAGTGGAGATGAAACGATGTTCACTCACGTCATGATTGGAAGCAACGATTTGGAGCGAGCGAGAAGCTTCTACGACGCCACATTCGCTGCACTGGGAGGCAATCCCGGCGAGATGGACGCGAGAGGCAGGCTGATCTATACCCATGAGGGCGGCCGGCTCATGATCACGAAGCCCATCGATGGCAAGCCGGCGACCGCGGCCAATGGCGGGACTATCGGCATAGCCGCCGCGACCCCCGAACATGTCCTTGCGTGGCATGCCGCCGGTACGGCACATGGGGGCATGGCGATCGAGAGCCCGCCCACGGAGCGTCCAAACGGGTCATTCGTCGCATATCTTCGCGACCCGGACGGAAATAAATTGACCGCGCGGACTGCGCCGACGAAGTGAAGCAGGTGTCAAGCAGCGCCTAGCAAACGCCGTGATCGATGCTCAAGAGGCGAATAGGCGTGGGAACGTCGCCTTCCGGCGGACCTCCGTCATGGCAGTATCGCGCCTTCCCTTTAGCCATTCCAGTCACCTTGGCGATTTCCTGAAAGCCGTCGATCGGGTGAGCGCCGGCTCTCAACTTCCCGATCGTTCCTAAACACGACGGCACATAGATAGAGTCGATGGTCGGACGTTACGGCGCGTCTGATATGCTCTCTGGTCCGACCAAGTGAGCTCGCGATAGCGCGAGCTCACTTTCGTGTTCCGATGTACCGGTCTACGAAAACATCCTTCCGAAGCCGGACACACGGCTCAGATCATACCCCACCGCCGATAGTCCGCCGTAAATTGCCGTCGCGACGCTGTCGTGTACGGGTATCCCATGTGCCGCTTCCAGTTGATCAACGAGCGAGGCGCCGGCGAGATTGGTACAAAATACAGCAATTGAATCAGGTTTTGACGGTGCGAGCTCGTCGACCATCTTGGAAATCTTTTCGCCTGTCACCTGACTGAAGCTAAAATTGTCTCGAATGCCTAAATGCCGTTCGCAGATGATATCGACCCCTTCATTGGCGAAGGACTTCACGATCGCGACCTGGACGTCGTCGGTATACGGGGAAACCAAGCCGATCCTTTTCTCATTTCGCTTACGCATCACGTCAAAGAGGGCAAGCACCGATGTAGACGCCTTCACGCCCGTTGCCTTGGTGATGCGCTCGCATAGATGACGATCGCTGTCGAGGCCGAGCCAGCCGGCACTGGTGCCGTTCCAGACGATGACATCGACCTTGGCGTCGGCCAGCAATTCGGCAGCCGCCATCATCGGACGATCGTCGAACTGGCTCAGTAGTGCGGCGTCGAGCCCGATCGCAGTGACCCGGAATCGGGAGAAATGCGCCGTCACGTCGGGCAGCTTCCGGAGCATGTGCATGGTCACGGGTTCAAGGACGGTATTGGAGGATGGAGTCAGCATCCCGATGCGAAGCGGTTTCACGGGTGTTTCCTGATGGTAGGGTTGATTATGCATGGATGGGCGGGCGGCCAATTTTCGGCAGAACCGTCTCAAAGGCCGCGGCCGCTGAAAGCACCGGCGCGTCACCGAGATGGGGACCAATGATCTGCAGGCCGATCGGTAGGCCATCGACGAGGCCGCACGGTACGCTGGCGGCCGGCTGACCGGTCAGATTGAAGGGCGAGGTGAAGGGGCACCATTCGTAAGGGACAATGGGCTTGCCGTCGATTGTCGACGGGCCATCCTGGTCCTTGGGGAAGGCAGTGACCGAGAGAGTGGGCGTCAAGATGAAATCGCAGCCGCTCATCACCTTTGCTATTTCATCGACGAAGGCCTTACGGGCGGTGATGGCATTCGTGGCATCCTCGAAAGGCCGTGACTCGGCAAGCAGATCTGTCACCGCCTTGGAGACGGGAAGCGACTTTTCTGTAAGAAGCTTGCGCATGCCGGTCAGGTCGGTTTCGAGAGCGACCATGGCCTTGAAGGTCGCGTGCACGGCGATTTCAGGCGGAACGCCGACCACCAACTCCAGTCCGCAGGCCTCGGCAACCAGCGCTACTGCCTTGTCCGTCGCATCCTTCAGTGCCTGTTCGATCGCCTGGTCATGCCAGGTCGGCCAGTAGAGCACCTTCGTGCCGGGGGGCAGTGGGGCGATGCTGGTCCAGTCGAGATCGGCACAGGGTATGGACCAGCGGTCGCGAGGATCGGGGCCGGCGATAACGGAGAGCATGAGCGCTGCGTCTGCAACGTCACGGGCGATGGGGCCGATATGTTCGATCGATTCCCAGCCCGAGACGCCTGGAAGCGAAATGTCGCGGCATCCCGGCCAAAGCGGTACGCGGCCCATCGCCGCCTTTATGCCGACCAGGCCGGACAGAGCCGCTGGCAGACGCACCGAGCCTCCGCCATCGCTGCCGATGGCGATGGGGCAGATACCGGCCGCCACGGCTGCCGCCGAGCCCGCGCTGGAGCCGCCTGGAGATCGTTCGGTGTTCCATGGATTGCCGGTGGCCGGAAACAGCAGATTGTTGCCATGCGCGCCAAAGCCGAACTCCGAGACATTCGTCTTTCCGAGAATAATGGCATCGGCCGCTCTCAGCCGTTCGACGACGATGTCATCGGCATCGGGGACATAGTCGGCATAAAGGTTGGATCCGAAGGTGGTTCGTATGCCCTTCGTCAGAACCAGATCCTTGATTGCGACCGGAACACCGGCGAGAGGGCCAACCGGTTCGCCACGGGCGATCCTGCCATCAAGCGCGTCGGCGGTCGCATAGGCTTCTTCGCGCGCAAGTGTCGCGAAGGCATGGATGATCGGCTCGACCCTGTCGAGAGCCATGAATGCGGCTTCCAGTATCTCGCGGGCCGAAACCGCGCCGGACGACACGCGCTGCGCGATCGTGCGGGCTGACAGGGTCGGGTATTCTTCGATAGGCATGGGATCCTCCTGCTATGAGAACGTTTCGTGCCGTGGCGATGCCGGGCGTGCGCTTGCCAGCAGCGAACGTTCGAGCGCTGCCGAAAGGCCGATGGACGGTTTCGGGTCCGGTCGGCGAAAGCTGCCGGCGGATGCCTTTTTCGGATTGAGGGCAAGGAGAAGCTCGGCCTGTTTGACGGCGGCGACGACGGATTCCACCACCGGCACCGGAATTCGGTCGCGAACGCGTGCCGCGAGGCCCGCAAGCGGCGCACCGGCAAGGATGATGGCGTCGGCGCCATCGTCTTCAATGGCCCTGAGCGCCAGTTCGATCAGCAGCCCTTCCTTTTCGTCTTGTATATTGGCCAGCGATGCGAATGGTCCATCCAGAAGCCGGATGCTTGCCAGCCTGTCGAGAAGGCCATGCATTGCCACGCATTCGCGAAACCACGGTCCGAGCGCGCGCGAAAAGGACACGATCGAGAAGCGCTGGCCGAGCATGCAGGCGCTGAGCATGGCGGCTTCGGCAAGGCCGATCACCGGGACCGGCATCAATTCCCGTGCGCCGGCGAGGCCCGGATCGCCGAATGCGGCGACGATGGCGACATCGAAAGTGCCTTCCCGTTCCGCCAGGACATCCAGGACGATGCCCGATGCGATCACGGCTTCCGCCCGTGTGGCGATATAGGGAACGCCGCGGGGCGCGGTCACGGGAATGAGCGTCGATCCGGCCGAGAGGAAGGGGTTTGCTGCCTGGACCAGAAGGTCCGTTACGTCAGTCGATATGTTGGGGTTGAAGAGCAGAATTCGGGTCATGATGGATCGCCTTCAGCCGCGCGATGACAAGCCACCAGATTGCCGTCGCCGCATGGTGTCAGGGGCGGCATGGACTGCGTGCAGGCCGGGAGTTCCACCGGGCAGCGGCCGGCGAAGCGACATGCGTTCGGGTTCGGATCGATCGGACTGGAGGCTGAACCTTCGAGCTTCGTGCGCTCGGAATTCCTCCGTTCTGGATCAGGAATGGCGTCGATCAGCGCCCGGGTGTAGGGATGGCGCGGATTGAAGTAGACGGACTTTGAGGGTCCGAATTCGACGATTCGTCCGAGATACATAACCGCGATCTTGTCGCAGAGAAGCCGGACGACGTTGAGATCATGAGATACGAAGAGATAGCTCATGTTTCGCTGCTTCTGCAGTTTCGACAAGAGATTGAGGATGAGCGACTGAACGGAGACATCGAGTGCTGATGTCGGTTCGTCGAGAACGAGAAGCTTCGGATTGACGGCGATTGCCCGCGCGATGCCGACGCGGGCTTTCTGGCCGCCCGACAGCTGGTGCGGATAGCGGCTGCCATATTCCCGCGGCAGCCCGACATCGTCCAGCGCTGCAAGCACCCGGTCGGCGATCTCCCTGCCGGTGCCGCCAACGAGACGCTTCAGTGGATCGGCGATCGCCTGAAACACAGTGAAGCCCGGATTGAGGCTTTCCGTCGGATCCTGAAACACGACCTGGATGTCCCGTCGCAGAGGCGATCCGCCGAACGCCTTTGCCGGAATCTTTCCGACTTCGACGCCGGAGAGCCTTATCCCGCCTTCCGTCAGATCGATCAGGCGGGCGAGCACCCGGGCGAGCGTCGATTTTCCGCAACCGGATTCGCCGACGAGACCAATGCATTCGCTCTCAGCTATTGTCAGGTCGACCTGGTCGACGGCGTGAAGCATTTTCCGGCGGAAGGTGCCGACGGGATAGCGTTTCGACAGACCGTGGATTTCAATGAGTGGCGAGGAGAAAGCGCTCATAGCGGGTGCCTGCAGCGGACGGAGTGATCACCACCGATCGGGCGAAGCGGGATCAGTGCGGTTTGGCAGTCCGGCTGTCGCCGGTCGCAGCGATGCAGGAATCTGCACGACGGAAGCTCGCCTCGCAGATCGGGCAGGCTGCCTGGGATAGAGGCCAGGTGCTCAAGCTCCGTCTCCGCCGTGGGCGTCGCGGCGAAAAGCCCTTTCGTATAGGGGTGTGCGAGATGTGATTGCAGTTCACCGGCCGGTGCGACTTCCACTATATGGCCGGCATGCATCACGACGATACGGTCGCAATATTCCCCGGCAAGGGCGAGGTCATGAGTGATCAGGATGGCCGACATTCTGGTCTCCCGGACAAGGTCGCGGATCAGATCCATGACGACCGCCTGGGTCGTGACGTCGAGCCCTGTCGTCGGCTCATCGGCGATCAGCAATGACGGAGAGCAAGACAGCGCCATGGCGATCATCACGCGCTGGCACATTCCGCCTGAGAGCTCGAAGGGGTAGGCTTCATAGCGTCGCTCGGGATCCGGGATGCGGACGCGGGCAAGGGCGGCAATGGCCGCGGCCTTGGCGTTTGCCCGGGAGACCGGGCCATGCCGCCGCAACACATCCTCGATCTGCCGCCCAACCCGCATGATCGGGTTGAGGGCGGTGCGTGGGCTCTGGAAGATCATCGACAGCTCGCGACCACGAATGGATGCGAGCGGCGAGGTCGGGCCGGCCAGATCGATCCCCCCGAATTCTATCCTAT
This sequence comes from Rhizobium sp. ERR 1071, assembly GCF_007828675.1. NCBI lineage: Bacteria > Pseudomonadati > Pseudomonadota > Alphaproteobacteria > Hyphomicrobiales > Rhizobiaceae > Rhizobium > Rhizobium sp. ERR 1071. The sequence goes on from NZ_VITM01000017.1 coordinate 30,434, forward strand.
CCGCCTTGATCGCGGCATTGTCGTCGAGCAGCCCCATCAGGGCATAGGAAAGCACGGATTTGCCCGATCCGCTTTCGCCTACGATCCCGAGGATCTCTCCCTTTGGAAGGGAGAAGCTGACATCGTTGAGAACCTTCACGGTGCCCGATCGTGTCAGGAAATCGACGTTCAGGTTTTTTACTGAAAGCAGAGGTACGCTCACGTGCGCCTCCTTGGGTCGATAATGTCTCTCAGGCCGTCGCCGATCAGGTTGAAGCAGAAGACTGTGATGACCAGTGCCGCGCCGGGAAAGACGAAGGTCCACCACTCGCCGGAGAAGATGTAGGAGGCGCCCTCCGAGACCATGATGCCCCATTCCGGCGTTGGAGGCCGCACGCCGAGACCGATGAAGGAAAGACCGGCCGCGTTGAGGATCGCCCAGCCGAGATTAAGGGATCCCTGGACCATCATGGCCGGCAGGATATTGGGCACGATGTGAAACGCCAGCAGCCTGAACGGACGATTGCCGCCCATTCTCGCCGCCTCGACGAAGGTCATGTCGCGGCGGACATTGACCTCGCTTCGAGCGAAACGGCTATAGAACGGCAGATTGATGATGGCCGTCGCCAGCACGATGTTCTCGACGCTGTTGCCAAGGGCGGCAACGATGCCCATCGCCAGGACGAAGAGCGGAAACGCCATGATCGTATCCATGAAGCGGCCGATGATGGCATCCGTCCAGCCACCGAAATAGCCGGCGATCGCGCCGGTCGCCGTCCCGAAGACGAACGACAACGCGACGGCGCCGATCGCCATGCCGATGTCGAGCCGCGTGGCGATGGCAACCCGGCTGAGGATGTCGCGGCCTAGCGCATCGGTTCCGAAAGGATGCGCCAGGCTCGGCGCCTTCAGGGCCGCGGCCGGCTCCACCGCCAGCGGATCATAGGGTACGAGCCAGGGCGCCGATACCGAAACGAAGACGAAGAACAGCAGGATCAGAGCTGCGGCCAGCGTTAGCTTGTTTTCGCCGGCCATATGCCTGATATCTCGCCAGAAGGTGCTGGCCTGCATGTTTGATGAGGTGGTTTCAGCCATCGTAGCGAACCCTCGGATCGATCACGGCCGCGGCGAGGTCGACCATGAGGTTGAGGAGGATGTAGAGGATTGCCATCATCAGCACGAAACCCTGGACGGCGGCATAATCCGACGTGATGACGGCATTGACGGCATAGGCGCCGATCCCGGGCCAGGCGAAGACCTGCTCGACCAAGACATTGGCGCCGAGCAGGAAGGAAAAGACCATGCCGAGAATATTGATGACGGGCAGCATCGCGTTGCGTAGGCCGTATCCGTAGACGATCCTGGTTCGAGAGAGGCCCATGGCGCGCGCGGTGCGACAGAAATCGCTGGAAAGCGAAGCCAGCATGGAGGCGCGGGCGATGCGGGCGATCGGTGCTAGCGCGAACAGCCCTAACGAAATGGATGGAAGCAAGAGCTGAGAGAGGGAGGCCCAGAATGCCTGGATGTCGCCCGCCAGCAACGTGTCGACGAGATAGAGCCCGGTAATCGTCGGCGGTATCGAAAAATATGTGTCGTTCAGGCGACCGAGCGGTTCCGGCGCGATGCCAAGCCTGAAATAGAAGACATAAACCAGTCCCAGGGCGACGAAGAAAGTAGGGAAGGCTGCTCCGACAGAGACGATGACGCGGCAGAGATGGTCGATCGCCTTTCCCGGGCGTGTCGCGGCCGCGATGCCGAGCGGCAGTCCGATCAGCATGGCGAACATAAGCGCGCAGAGCGTTAGTTCGATCGATGCCGGCAGTCGCGTGACAAGATCCTGAAACACCGGCTGGCCGCTGGAGAGCGAAGTGCCGAGATCTCCATGAAGAAGGCGCGAGGTGTAATCGCCGAATTGATACCAGAGTGGTTTGTCGAGCCCGAGAGCCTTGCGAATCTGGGCAATGCTTTCGGGCGTTGCGGAGGATCCGGCATAATAGACAGCCGCATCGCCGGGCAGCGCCCGCGCCAGCAGAAACGTGACGACGACAACGCCGATGATGCTGGGGATCGCCGTCGCGATCCGCTTTGCAAAATTCAGGGCAATCTTCATGAACTCAATCTCCGCGCATCACGTTCCTAAGCAATTGGCCGATACGGGTTAGATGCCGGGGAGGTGCCGTCGAGGACGCCCCGGCCTCCGCGCTATTCTTTCGAGATCGACTTCAGGTCGAGGTGCGTGTGAAACCAGTAAACGTAGCCTTTGACGTTCTTCTGCATTGCGATGTCCGAATACAAATGGGCAACGGGCACGCGCGGCACGTCGTCCATGGCGATGGTGTTCATCCTGGTGATGATCGCGTCGTAGGCCGCGGGATCGCTTTCGAAGCGGGCCTGTTCAATCAGCTTGTCCAGTTCGGGATTCGAGTAGTTGGCCGTGTTGAACACGCTGTTGTTCTTGCCGTCATAGGTCCAGAAATAGAAGTATTCCGGATAGTCCAGCCAGCCGTAGAAATAGTTGATGTCCATCGGCATGCTCTTCGAACCCATCTTGGCGAACCATTCGGAGCCGGGCACCTTGTGGATCTCGATGGTGATGCCGATCTTCTTCAGCTGTTCCTGGATCAGCAGCGCCATCGGCTCCTGAACGGTCGTCTGGCTCATGTCGATATAGAGGTCGGACTTGAAACCGTCGGCATAGCCGGCGTCCTTCAGAAGCGCCTTGGCCTTGTCAAGATCGGTATTGTACTTGGAAGCAACCGGCCACTTCGGTGGGAAGGGTGTTGCCGTATCGGCGCCGAAGAGAGGTTCGCCGCGCTCGTAGAGCGCCTGCTTCATGATGCTGTCATAGGGAAGGGCATAGGCGATCGCCTGGCGGACGCGCTTGTCGTCGAAAGGCTTCATCGAGACATTGAGGTCGACGTTGAACTGCTCGTTCTGCATCAGCGTGCCGATGACGTTGACCTTGCCGGCGGCTGCAAGCTCGGCATAGTCCTTCGGCGGCAGTCCGACGGAGACGTCGACATCGCCCTTTTCCAGTAGGGCACGACGGGTTCCTGGCGAGGCGATCTCCCGAAGGACGACGCGCTTCAGCGCCGGCAGGGCGCCGGATTTCCAGTTGTCGAAGCGTTCGAAGACGATGCGGTCGCCGCTCTTCCAGCTGCCGATCTTGAACGGGCCGCCACCAGCATCGTTAAGTGAGGTCCATTTGAGCGCCCACGGGTCGTCAGCCGTTGCATGCTGGAGGGCGAGCTTCTTGTTGACGACATACGGAACCGGGACCGCAAGGTCTGGCAGTGTGAGCTTGTCGGCCACAGCGAGGGTGATCTTAAAGGTATGGGGGTCGATAACGGAGAACTGCTTGGGATCGGTCAGCGAGCCGGCCGCCATCTGCACCGTCGGAAAGCCGCCGACAGAGACGGCGCGGTCAAATGACCATTTGACGTCCTCCGCGGTCACCGGCGAGCCATCGTGGAAGGTGGCGTCTTCACGCAGATGGAAGATCAGAGTTTTGCCACCGTCCTGGATTTCCCAGCTCTTTGCCAGCTCGGGCTCGATCTTGGTCGCGTCGTACATGACCTTGCCATCCGGCAGGGTCTTCGTTCCATGCGTTATCAGCCGATCGTAGAGTTGCCACGAGGCCATCTGACTGAATTCATTCGCAGCAGGCGCCATGGCGTCGAGCGAGTTCGGGCCATGCTCCGCGACTTCGATCAGGACGTCTTTCGGGGTTTCTGCGTGGGCGGAGCTATTAAGCAGACCAAGCGACAAGGTCGCTGCGATCAGAAGGGATGTGCGGGAGCGGCAGGCTTGCATGCGAGCGATCGCGGATTTGCTTTTGGCCATGTTGGCGAAACCTTCTGCTGGTGTGACGGACAAACATGACTTGCAAGCAATATGCCAAATCATAAATTATTGAAAATATTATATATATTTACAAAGTGCATTATTTATGTAATTATCTGCATGCCCTCAATGTGGTCAGGATGCTTTAATTTTAGTCATCAAAGTGACTTGCTTAATTGCTGCTCAGTTGGATATCAGTGAGGCAGGCGCGACAATCATGCCCAAGGAAGCGGCCATGGACGAAGACGACGATCCGGCGACGAAAGCACCATATGCGGTGGCCATAAAGCGCGCCTCGCTGCATCATCACGTAGTCGACAAGTTGCGTGAGATGGTCAGCCGTGGCGACCTGCCTGCCGGCGAGAGATTGAATGAAGTCGCTCTTGCTCAGGCGATTGGTGTTTCTCGAACTCCCATGCGCGAGGCCGTGAAATTGCTCGCGTCCGAGGGGCTGCTTGAGCTTCTGCCAGGGCGCGGTGCCCGGGTCCGGCAGTATTCGGCCGAGGAGCTGTTGGATATGTTTGACGTCCTTGGCGCGCTCGAGCGACATGCGATCGAGATCGCGGTCTCCAGGATGACGCCAAGGGCGCTCGCGGAGATCGAGCGCTTGCATCATCAGATGGGCGAGGCCTATGCGAAGCGTAATCAGAAAGCGTACTTCAAGGCGAACCAAAAGCTCCATGCGCTGATTGTCGAGTTGGCGGCCAACCCGGCGCTGACAGCTACGCATACGACCCTGACCAAGCAATCGGTGCACAACAGACACCAAACACTGATTTCGGAGCAGCGATGGAAGGAGTCCGTGGCCGAGCACCAGGCCATCTTCGATGCCATCATAAGGGGAGACGTGTCGCAGGCGGGGCTTTTGATGCTGGATCATAGCCGTAAAACCGGAGCCGCCGTAGTGGATGCCGCGCGCGCCGCAAATGAAATCAGGATAGGAAGTGGTCGATGAACGCGCTTGATCTCGTCATCAAGAACGCCAGGGCGGCAACGGCCTCTGATGTCTACGATGTTGAAAAGGCGGAAAGATCATTCAGATCGGTCAAAACCTTGAAGGCGGGGCGCGTATCATCGATGCGTCCCGAAAATACCTCCTTCAGGGCGGCATGGACAACCATGTTCGCGTCTCTCAACGAGCGGGAAAGGGCATCGTCATGGCCGACAATTTCGAAGGCGGCACCTTGTGCGCATTGTTCGGCGGCAAATACGACGACCATGCCATTTTGCCTTCTGGAGAAAGGGCAGTCGCTTCGCAAAGCACTCACCACTCGGGTCTTGTCGCGAAACGGAATGACAACTCATCCGCGGCATGATCCTTTCGACGCAGGCTGCCCTTCCGCATCTCGGCCCGGGGGGAGTGATCACGATCGGCTCAGCCGGTGCGGATCGGATCGTCGGCGCGACGGGCACGGTCTACTTCATGACGAAATCGGCGCTGCAGTCTTTCACCCGGGGCTTAGCGCAGGAACTGGGACCGCGCGATATCACGGCCTATCTGATCCAGCCAGGTTCGACGGATACCGAGATGAACCCGGCGAATGGAGACTATTCTGAATTCCAGCGTAACCTCATCCCATTGGGCCGATATGGGGTGCTTTCGGACATCGCGGCGGCCGTCGCGTTCCTGGCTAGTCCCGCGGCAAGGCAGGTCACGGGTGTGATCCTTAACGTCGATGGCGGTTTGAACACCTGACCGCGGCGGTTCTTTCATGATGGTTGGCGACGCTTGCCTCTGAGCGACAAATCTTCCCGCTTGGTCGTCGCCAGGCATCTCATCAAACGTTGCTTGGGACTCGGCGGGACATCGTCTCGCTCCCCGCGATAGCACTCCCGCTGATGGTCTAGGCAGCCGCGAGACCGCCAGGTAGTCATGCACTGAAACATGCTTAGGGCGTGATTTGGCTGATCCTCCGATGTGGTTAAGCGGCTGGCGTTTGGCGATTAGGCCGCTATTGCCGATTTCTATCTGAAAAAGACCAATCGCGCATTTGCGTCAACTCACAGAGATACTTTCAACTTTTCGGAATACTTTGTCTTTCTTTCCTAACGCAGGAAAGATGAAGCAAAACGCGTTAAATCGAGACCATGGACAACATTAACAGGGCTGATCAAAAACCCCTGTGTTTTTAGGGGAAAGCGTTAATCCTGTTTCAACAAAGCCGGGCTAACTTTTCTCCTGATTGGGCAGGGCATGATGCGCCTGTGATCGAGCGGCGTCTCGATGGCTCACGGACTGCTTTTCTTTTAGAAATTTCACCTCGAGAGCTCCAGAAATACGGGTTTCGGCGAAGCGGGTTAGCGTTACGGCACCCCGAACGTAGGTGAGCAATTATGATTTTTTCTCTTCGCAATATACTTGTTGGAATTTTCCTTTTTCTCAGCGTCGCTCTGTGCGTGCTAACGGGATCTTCGACGCTTGATGCCTATCGCGATGCAGGTAAGTATGCCGACATCTCGAAGTTAACCATGCTAGATCGGGCTCTCTTCCAAACGCTTGCGAACTTCCGCAACGAGCGAGGCGATGGGTCGTCGCTCGCCAAACTTGAGCTTGGCGGGCAAGATGCAACGCTTGCCTTGTTAAGAACGGATAGGGGCATCGTCGACAAATATATGGCTGACGCGAAATCAGTCTTTGCGAACATTGACGACCAGACGCTCAAAGCTCCGATTGCCGATGTCATGAATGCCTATGATCGGGTTGTCGAATTCCGCTCAAAGCTCGACAGCGAAGTCGCCAAGAAGCTTGCTGATCGCGATCCGACACTGCAGGCTACGACGCTGGACCTCGGTCAGCAGCTCTTGACCGCGTTGGAGGCAGGTTCGACCGCCATCGAAAGCCGGATCCGCACGAGTGATCCCTCAATGACGGCACTCATTCAGATCCGTGCACTGACATGGTACACGCGCGCGACGGCCGGTGCCGCAAACCTGTTGTTCGTCAACACGCTGGCCTCTGGAGAGGCAATGAAGCCCGAGGACGTCAGCAAGATCCAGCAATTCGATTACGCTGCGAGTTTCACCTGGGGACAAATCGGCACTCTGGTCAATCATCCGTCGACACCACAGGTCGTCAAGGACGCCTATAAAGTCAGCAGCGCGACCTATTTCAGCGGTGACTTCGCAGCAAAACATAATGCATTGCTTGCAAGATTCGCGGCCGGTGAGAAGAAGGCCATGCCCCTCGACGACTGGCGTCCGCTTGGCAACGCCACCCTTCTCACCATCACGAACACCACGGCGGCAGCCGCGGATGGCATGGTCGCCAAGGCATCCGCCAGCCAGAATGATGCATTCGTCAGCTTGATCGCCTATGGACTCACCTTCCTTGTTGCCGTGGTGCTGAGCGCCACGGGCATATGCGTCATCCTCCTTCGCGTCACGAGGCCCGTCGGCGCGCTAACTCGTTCCATGACCGAACTTGCCCAAGGCAACCTCTTGGTCTCGATCAGCGGCGTTGAACGGCGTGATGAGATTGGTGCCATGGCGCGTTCCGTACAGGTTTTCCAGCAGGCAGCCCTGCGCAACAAGGCGCTCGAGGCCGAAGCCGCCGAAGCACGCATTACATCGGAGAATGAACGCCTCGAAGTGCAGCGCCGAGCCGAAGAAGAAGCGGAAGAGAGGCTGCTGCAGGCTACGGGTTCGCTTGCGACGGGACTTCGTCATCTGGCATCTGGCGACCTGCGGTGCGAGATCGAAACGCCGTTGGCTGCGCAATTCGAAGCTCTGCGTCACGACTTTAATTCATCGGTCAGCCAGCTGCGCGCTGCCATGTCCCAGGTCGGCCAGGCTGCATCACTCGTTAACAGCGGCAGTTACGAGATTTCGCAGGCTTCCGATAATCTTTCCAAGCGCACGGAGCAGCAGGCCGCCTCGCTGGAAGAGACGGCAGCTGCGCTGGAAGAGGTTACGGCCAATGTTCAATCGACCTCCAAGCGGGCTGGCGATGCACGTGACTTGGTGCGCGGTGCTCGATCGCGAGCGGAAAACTCCAGCCAGGTCGTCAGCAATGCCGTCAGCGCCATGGGCAGAATTGAGCATTCGTCCAAGCAGATCAGCCAGATCATCAGCGTGATCGACGAGATCGCTTTCCAGACCAACCTGCTTGCGCTCAACGCCGGTGTCGAGGCCGCGCGCGCGGGCGAAGCCGGAAAGGGCTTCGCTGTTGTAGCCCAGGAAGTTCGCGAACTGGCCCAGCGTTCTGCCAATGCCGCCAAAGAGATCAAGGCCCTGATCGGCAATTCCGAAGCTGCCGTCGGCGAGGGCGTGAAACTCGTCAACGACACTGGCGAGGGCCTCGCAGCTATCGCCGACTTGGTCCTGCAGATCAATCAGCACATGGATGCCATTGCCACCGCCGCTCAGGAGCAGTCCATGGGCCTGTCGGAGATCAACAGCGCCGTCAATCATATGGACCAGGCGACGCAGCAGAATGCCGCCATGGTCGAAGAGATGAATGCCGCCGGCGCAGGCTTGGCCGAAGAGAGCAAGCGTCTTGGCGAGCTTCTGAGCGCATTCCGCACAGGCGAAACCGAGCGCATGGAGCCGCGGGCGAGGCCCCCGGCCCGGCCTGCCTCAGCCCCGACAGCAGGCCGGCTTGCTGTGCGCACCGCTCCTGTCACGCAAGGCAATGCTGCGCTTAAACATCTTCAGCAGGAATGGTCGGAGTTCTGATCGGTTTGATGTGAGGAGAGGCACCGCGGCTCTAGCGCGGTTCAAGAAGCAAGGATTGCCCCGGACGTTTTGTACGGGGCATTTTCGTTTGGCCAATTCAGTGTTCATGTGTGCCGAGATTCACCCATCTCTGCATTGCACCGTGACCTCTGCGGATGCCGATATCTCTAACTCATCAATGGGTTCTCAGCCACTTATTGGATCAGCTTAACGCAAATTTCGGTCAACGCGCCGCGAAGCTTAACGCCCAAGGTGAATAACGGAGCAGTCGACTACTCGCGCCACGCGGTGCAGGAAAAGGAAGCAGGGATGATCGAATGGTTTGACACCATCCACCGTCTTGACGTCCGAGCAAGACCTTGCTCTTCAGCGGTGCGAATGACATCGGTCTCTTGAGGCGCCATGCTGACCGAATCCCGCAATGGGCGCTTGTCAGGTTCCTTTCAAGAGCGAGACGTTCAGGGTTTGAGCAACAATTAACTGCCTGCTCATCGGGCCGGAGAGCATTCACACTTCATCACGAGCCGATATGACGAACCTTGCCGCGAAAATCCACGCAGCAACGGACCAGCCACTTCATTCAATCTTTGGCTTCCGGAATCTGACGACGATCCTTTTTGTCGATAAGGCTCCTTTCGACCGGCTCATCGCTTCCTTGCCGCCATATTATCAGGAGTACGAAGTTCCTATCCAGCGGTCCGCTCCGTGGCGAACTTCTCAAAAGGTTACTTTAAAAGATCCGCTGAGCGATATATTAGTACTTATCAGGACTAGCTTGATGTATACTTTCTCACTGACGTTGAAGATCAACGCCTACCGGTGTGTATCAAGATAGACAATATAATAGTAGTTGTATTTTTTGATAATTTGGAAATAGATTTCCATGGATCGACATATTTTGACGGATAATTAAGCACAATCCCACATCCTTCTCTTGAGGAAATCTTGGGATATGTTCCATGGCATCGATCCAGCAGAAAATCATCCTTGCAAGCGTGGCAATCTTTGTAATTGCGGGCGGCGCGACTGGTGTTGGCATATGGTCCGCCTCGACCCTGACGCAGAATGCCGAGAAAATAGCAGGGTCGGCTCAGGTGCTGCGTAATCACATGCAGGCAGATATGATGCATGACGCTTTGAGAGCGGATGTGCTGGCTGCGTTGCTCGCATCCGATCCCGCATCCGGCATCGGCTTTAAAACGGTCAACTCGGATCTTTCGGAACATGTCACGTCGTTTCGCGAGATGATCAAGGCCAACAAGGCGCTCGCGACAGATCCGGAAACTCAAAGGGTGCTCGCCGGCGTGGAATCTCCGTTGCTGAGCTATATCGACAACGCAACCAAAATGGTCGCGACGGCTGAGAAGGATCCGGCAGGCGCGTTAAAGGCATTGCCCGATTTCATGAAGCAATTCTCCGCTTTGGAAACCGCGATGGAGAAGGCGGGCGATCAGATACAAAACGTATCGGAGTCGATCTCGACAGAAAGTGCGCGCACAGCAGGTTCCATACGCAGCATCATGCAGGGGCTCCTAGGGCTGACGGTGCTGTTCTCCATCATGCTCTTCGTGTTGTTCCGCAGGACCGTGTCCAAACCCATCCTGGCGCTTTGCGCCGATATGGCCAAGCTCGCGGGCGGTGACACCAATATCGTTTGTACCGGCATCGGTCGAAGCGACGAAGTAGGGACGATGGCGCAGGCTGTTGAAGTATTCCGAAAAGCAGCGATCGCCAAGGGCCAGCTCGAAGCGGACGCGGCAAAGGACCGTCAGCAGGCGGAAGCCGACAGGATCGCCACTCAGCGGCAGGCGGAAACCGATGCCGCGGACCGTTTGCGAGTCGCGACATCCGGTCTTGCCATGGGACTTAAGAGGTTGGCTTCCGGGGATCTTTCCTTCCAGCTCGATGAGCCATTCGCTCCGGATTTCGAAGCTCTTCGACACGATTTCAATACGTCATTGCAGCAATTGAGCAGCACATTGCACGCGATTGCCGAGAGTATTATATCGATTGACAGCGGCACGCAGGAGATCTCTTCCGGAGCCAACGATCTTTCCCGCCGCACCGAGCAGCAGGCGGCATCGCTTGAAGAGACGGCCGCCGCTCTCGATCAGATCACGGTCAATGTAAGCAACTCGAGCAATCGGACGGAAGAAGCGCGAGCGGCAGCGACTGCCGCCGATCATAGCGCAACCCGGTCGGCTGATGTCGTCAGCAGGGCCGAGGAAGCCATGCAGCGCATAGAGAGTTCCTCCCAGCAGATTTCCAATATCATCGGCGTGATCGATGACATTGCCTTCCAGACTAACCTATTGGCGCTCAATGCCGGTGTGGAAGCGGCGCGCGCCGGCGAAGCTGGTAAAGGATTTGCCGTCGTGGCGCAGGAAGTGCGGGAATTGGCGCAGCGCTCCGCGGCCGCGGCAAAAGAGATCAAGGCGCTGATCAATGCTTCTTCGTCCGAGGTCGATGGTGGAGTGAAGCTGGTGCGTGAAACGGGTGTCGCATTGAAGGAAATCGGTGAGCGCATCTCGGGCATAAACCAGCACATGAACGCCATCGCCGCATCCGCCAAGGAGCAGTCGACAGGCCTTGCCGAGGTCAATGCGGCAGTCAATACGATGGATCAGACGACGCAGCAGAATGCGGCGATGGTCGAGCAGTCGACGGCAGCCTCCGCCGCACTTGCCGCAGAGGCCAGCAAGCTGCGTGAACTCGTATCTCAATTCCGCCTCGACGCCGCGGCCTCCGCCAGCTCGGCAGTCTTGCGACAAACCGCGCGCGCCATGGCTGAGCCATCGCGTCGCGCTTCCGCCGAGCCGGTCGCGCAAACGGCCCGTAGATCGGCTGCCGTTAGCGGTCGAGTCGTTTCCGATTGGAAAGAGTTTTAAGCAAGCCATGGGGCGTAATGGCCAAGGGGCTTTTGGGGGATCTTTTCACATTCCCAGTTGGGTTAGAAGCGGAAAGCAGACAACTAGCTCTAGATGGACCATCTCCGGCAGGCTAGCTTCCTGCTTCACCAAACGGGAGCATTGCGCGGGCAATAGGCAACGATAGGGTCTCTATTGCCTTTCAAGTGCTGACAACCTGTACTGTCCATACGGCCGCCGCTGATCGGAACGGTCGCCTGGCTATGGAAGACCCCTGAGATGGACCGAACCGCAGCATCGGAAGCAACTAAGCTGCCTACTTAATTAAGGTTTTCTGATTTGCGGATCAAACAGTGCCAGCCGTATGCTTGCGTCTCTATTTCCGCGCGAGCGAAGAAAATCAAAATATCCCGACAATTAAAAGTATCCGTATGAATCATTGCGAAAGGCGCAATCGGTCCCTTTCAAATAATCAACACAGCAGCGACCCGCACTGCGCTGCTTCAGCGAATTGTAGACATGCGGAACTGACCTGTAGCGGTGACTAATCGATGACCGACCATGGCCAACGAGCCATCGTTGCCGATCGGTTCTTCAATGGACTGCAATCGTGTGATGAATGTTGCGTCGAGAAGGGGTCTGACGCAAATCCTTCGAGCTCGGCAACCTCGAAAAGGCTCACCTTTTTTAGCGCTCTGGAAGAATTGATCCGGATAATATTATTGAAATTATTCTATGGGCTCCCGCTGAGAAGATATGCATGCAATATTATTGCAAATATACGCTAGTTTAACCCAATATTTAACCCCAGAATTGAAAAATATTCGAGAATATAACCGTAGATCGTGATTTGTAATAAGAAATATATTATGGTAAGATATAAATAAGCTTGGGGAGGGGAGGGTGTTTTATCTTCGTCACGCCGTGGCCGTTGTGTTGAGTGCCACGCTGCTCGCGCCACTGTCTTTGAAAGCCGCCGAGAAGGTCGGTCAGGCGGTGTTGATCAAAACCGAGGTCACGGGTGCTGGCGGCCCGATCGCGGTCGATGATCCCGTTCATCGGGACGAGCAAATTCGCACCTCGATTTCGGGTCTCGGACAGTTCACATTTCGGGACGGCACCAGACTGGCCGTCGGAGCCGGATCGTCCGTTACCATCGACAAATTCGTGTTCGATGACTCGGGCGAGGTGAAAAAGCTGACCGTGAATGCGGCAAAGGGCAGCTTTCGCTGGATGAGCGGAAATTCGAACCACTCAGCCTATCAGATCGTGACGCCGGCGGGAACGATCGGCGTGCGCGGAACAGCGTTTGATTTTTATGTCGGAGCCAACGGCACGACGGCAGTCGTCCTGTTGAACGGCGCTGCGCAATTCTGCGGCGCTGGCGGCTGCAGGCAGCTGAAGCAGCAATGTGATTGCGTCGTTGCGAAGCGCAACGGTCAGATCAGCGAACCTCGCCGGGTCAATCGCGACGTTCTCAAAACGCTAGGCAACCAGCGGGCTCTGCCGTTTCTGTCCGGGGATCAGCAGCTTTCAGGGCGAATGGGTTTTGTCAGTGGCGGTGGCTGCGGTCTGTCGACGGCGATGAAGAGCCAGCCAAACGGGATCTCTCCACGCAGCGCTCCGGCGAACAATCCCGGCCCGACACAGCCTGATACGCCGAGCGTACCTAACACGCGGGAGCCGACACATACGGAGTCGCCGACTGCACCGACCGAAACTCCCACCACACCGAATGTCCCAAATACACCAAATACACCAAGTACACCCGACAAACCGCATAACCATGACGATGATGATGGCAAGCATCACGACGGTCATCATGGCAGGGGCGAGCACGGATGGGGCGATCATCATCGCGGCGACGAGGACAATGAAGGCGATGACGGCGATCATAATGATCAAGGTGATCACGATGGCGGGCATCACCATCGCTGAGGTCCTGAATTGCGAGAGAATAGCGAGTTAGGGCGTCTCCGAGCCTGAAAAGGCTGAATCGCAAAATCAGCTAGATATCGGCTGCCTTGTGCGCGGTCTCGTCGACGAAGTGTCCGCCTCGTCGAGAAATCTGGGCGTAAAAATCCTGCAGTAGTCCTGTTGCCGCCGCTCGCGCCTTAAATTTGGCGGCGCTGATAAGTTTGCGGCTGCCTGTCGAGCGTACCCGAAGGGCATCGACAAGCTGCCTGTGAGCAGCCTGTAGTTCCACAAATCCGGCGGATCTCGCCACGCGTTCGTCGCCGACCACCGCAAAGAGTTTGGTTCGCATGCTCTTACCCTTCAGCGTCAGCGCTCCCGCTTCGAGCAGAGCGCAATCGGGCAGCAATCCTGCCGTCGATTCGGATACCAGAATATCGAAATTGACGTCCTTGCAGGCGGATTCGATACGCGCGGCAATGTTTACGGCATCGCCGACCGCCGTGTAATTGAAACGGGTCTCGGCCCCCATATTGCCGACGCATGCAAGCCCTGTGTGGATGCCGATGCCTATTCCGACCCGCCGCGCGTCTCCGAAACCGAAGGCATCGTCGCCATTGAGGTGGGCGAGTGTTTCCCGCATGCCGAGAGCCGCGCGCACGGCCTTGCCGGCATGATCGTAGACATCGACAGGGGCATTCCAGAAGGCCATGATCGAGTCTCCGATGAACTTGTCGAGCGTGCCGTCATTGGCGATGACATGGTGGCTCAGCGCATCGAGCAGCGTGTTCAGAAACGCAACGACGGCGCTTGGGCTCATCTCCTCGCTGATCTGGGTAAAGTTTCGCACGTCGACGAACATGACCGTCAGTTCGCGTTCATCTCCCCCGAGGCGTAGTGCGTCGCGCGTATGCTCGATGCGATGGAGCAGCGATGGCGAGAGGTAGTGGCCGAAAGCCCGCCGCACGTCGCGCCGCTCCCGATCCGTCACGAGAAAGCGGAATGCCGTCGCAGCGAAGTGCGTGATCGATCCAGAGACGATCGGTGCCAGCGGGTCGAAGAGAAGCCCTCCATAAAGAAAGGCGGCCCAGGAGGCCACAAGGGCAAAAAAGGTAATTAGCAGGCCGCAGGCGAGGGCCGCGGCCGGATTGACGAAGGTGGTGACGATCACCAGAAGGCTGCCCAAGAGGGCGATGGATAGGATTTCCAGCCCATCCGCCCAGTCCGGCCGGGAAAGGAAGCGGCCTGAAAGGATCTGCTCGACGATCTGCGCGTGGATGGAGACACCCGGCACATTCTCGTCAAGGGCCGTCGTGCGGACATCTTGGAGGCCGGAAGCGGAGGTTCCGACGAAAACGATACTGCCTTCAATAGCGGTTCTGATATCGGCGGAGGCGCCTTCGGTCGCGAGTATCTTGCTTGCCGAAATATATCGCTTCGCGGTGTCGCGGCTGACATAGAGCCAAAGCTCGCCGGCTGCCGTTACCGGCGCGACGAAATTGCCGATCTTGACCCGGGTGAGGGTATTGGGTGTGCGCGGCGCGGCGTCAAGCACGTAGGTGGAGGCTCCCTGTGCCACGCGAAGCGCCTCAAGCGCGAGATTGGGATAAAGCTGCTTGCCGTCGCTGAGAAAAAGCGGAACCGCGCGCACCACTGCCGATGAAGCGCCCGGATTGAGGCTGATATGACCGAGCTCCGCGGCATTGGTTTCCAATTGCGGCAGCACAGGCGTGGCGGCCTTGATCGCCGGCGGCGCACCGGAGGGATCTTCGCCGGTATAGGCAAACCCTGCCTTGACCGGCGGCAGATAATTTCCCTCGTTGGAGAGGCCGAAACCCAGAACCACCGGCCTTCCCGACAGCGATTGGGAAAAAATCTCATCATTATCCGGTAGTTTGCCAAGCAGTGACGGATCGATGCCAATGACATCGCGAACGACGTTGCGCGGCGACAGACGGTCCGGCTCGGCGAAGAGGATATCGAAAGCGATAGCGGCCGCGCCCAGATCGGAAAGCCTGTCGACAAGGGCGGCAATCCGGTTTCTTGGCCAGGGCCATTGACCGAACTCCCGCAGCGACGCCTCGTCTATGTCGACGACCCGGACGGGCTGGTTCTCGAACGTCCGGGGCACCAGGCGCTGATACTGGTCGAATGTCAAATCGCGCGCGAGCCTTAGCAAGGGAGGATCACTTGCCCGTAGGGTCGTCAATGCCGTGACGAAGGCCAGGCCGATCACGACGCCAATTTGCTGCGCACGCGTCACCATTATGGTGTCAGCCCTTTTGCCGTGCATCCCCGGCAATAAGTAACGGTTCGAGGAACTACAAAAATCTATCGGTCTGCTGCGCCACGAAAGAATATGCTGCCTTGTTCCCGAGCATGATGCAATGATCAAAATATCGAAGAGATAGAGAACAGAATCTTGCACCGCGATTGTCGAGGCAATGCCGCGGGCGCGCGCCTCAACGGAATGACGTTCGGTCTCCCGACGCGATGCCGTTAGCGCTTGCCGAATGCGCGCAGAAAGGTCTTTGTCGCCTCTCTTGCCATACGATGGATTTCTTCCTCTGCAGTTGGACGGCCGATCTGTTGGTTAATCCGTAGATCTGTCGCGAGTAGCGCCATGTACTGCCGCGCGGCAAGTGCCGGATCCTCTATGTCGAGATGGCCAGCCAGCGCGAGCTGCGCAAGCCGGGCAGCGATGGCGGGGTATTTCTTGCCCGGTCCGTATTCCTTCCAGGTCTCGAACAGTTCGGGAAATCTGCTACCTTCGGTCTCCAGGAGCTTGCGTAGCCAGCGACCATTCGGATCACAGACCGCCTTGCGTAGGAGAAGCGATGAAAATTCGGTCAGTTCCTTTTCGAGATCGACAGGCGCCACGGGAAATGTGTCCAACACTCGAAAGAAGTCGGCGCTCGACTTCTCGGTGATCTCCGCGACTACAACCTTGAACAGATTATCCTTGTCGCCGAGTTGATTGTACACCGTCTGACGCGACACGCCGGCCCTTGCCGCGATGGCATCGATGCTCGCCGCCGCGAACCCCTCCTCGGCAAAAACGTCTGCGGCCGCCTTCAGGATTGCCTGACGTTTGCTGGTGGCGGGCGGACTCTCTATCTCGGAAGAAACCGCTGCGGGCGAAGTTTTCATGACACCACCATATAGGACTTGACTAATTGGACAATACTGTCCAAAATATTTTACAGGAATGACGGGCTCCGCATTGAACCATTTCCGTCGTTCCACCGTCCTATCTATAATCGCCCACTCAATCCCCGTCACATGCTTTTTGTATGAGGCCTTGCTTCGTCCGGGGAATGTCGTGTGCGGGAAAGGTCTTTCCGTGCAGAGCAAGGATTACGTTTCATCCCCCAGGGCTAGCGGCTCCCACCATGCGATCGTCCTGGGCCTTCTTTCAGCCGTCGGTCTCTTCGCCCTCGACATGTATCTACCCGCGTTGCCGACGATCAGTCTGGATCTTCACGCCGACAGCCATGCAGTCCAGGCAAGCCTGATCTCCTTCTTCGCCGCCATGGCCGTGTCGCAGATTATCTACGGTCCGCTGTCGGACATGTTTGGCCGTAAACAGCCTCTCTATGTCGGTCTGGCGCTCTACATCCTCGGCGCGATCGGCTGCGCGCTCTCCACCGATATTGGCTGGCTGGTCGCCTTCCGTTTCATTCAGGGCACCGGCGCCTGTGCCGGCGTCGTGATTGCCCGCGCCATCGTGCGCGACCTGCATACGGGAGCGGCCGCCGCGCAACTGATGTCGCGGCTTATGCTGGTCTTCAGTATCTCACCCATCCTGGCGCCGCTCGCGGGCAGCATCGTGACGGTGTTCGGGAACTGGCGGCTGATCTTTTGGGTCATGGTCTTCGCCGGCGCTGTCGGCTTCGTCGCGGGCCGCTTTTTCCTCGAGGAGACCCGTCCGGTTGCGGCGCGCAGTGAGAGCAGCCTCGGCGGGGCGTTGAAGGCCTATGGAACACTCGTTAGGGACCCGTATTATCTCGGTCTGGTGCTGATGGCTTCCTTTGGCATGTCCAGCTACATGATTTATGTCGCCAACTCCTCCTTCGTGCTCATCGGCCATTACGGGCTCTCTCCGAGCTTTTACAGCGTGGTCTTTTCCGTGAACGCCATTGGCTTCATTGGCATGTCGCAGATGAACGGCTGGCTTGCCCGCCGGATTGGTTTGCGTAAGGTGATTCGCGGTGCGGTATCTGGTTATGCGCTGACGATGGTGGCGCTGGCCGTCCTGATGGCCGGCGGAGTCGATCGCCTAGACATCATGGCTGCCTTCCTGTTTGCGGGCTATGCTTTTCTTGGAATGATCGTGCCGAATGCGGCGGTACTGGCGCTTGAACATCATGGTCGTATCGCCGGCACGGCCTCGGCGATGATGGGAACGGTCCAGTTCATGACGTCGGCGCTGGTGGTTGGCGTCAGCGGTATGTTCATGGATGGCACGGCGAGACCGATGGTAGCCGTCGTTGCCATCTGCTCGGCCATCGTGCTCCTCCTTTCGATCGCGGTGCTAAAGAGCAGGCATGTGGTGGCCGCCGAATAGATCCTGCTGGGCCTATTGCAGCGCCTGGTGCATGCCACTTCACCGAGCCCTCTTCGGCGAGCGAACTGTGCCGCCTAAGGGGTGGTATGCTTGGAAGAAAGGGACACACTGCTTGTGTTGGCGCGCGATTGGTACGAACGCGATGGCTGGCTCGGTCTGATGAGGCCGGTCATGGCGCGGCAGTACCTATCTAAGCGAGGCGTCACCGGTTCGAATCCGATCAACGGCACGGTATCCGTCGCTGTGGTGAGCTGATGCTCACCTTCTGTCGAAAGTCTGCGAACCGATGTCCAGGCAGGGGTGATGCCAACGCCCGCGGGCAACAACAATTTTTCGCGCCCCTCCCGAAACTCGGCGACGTTGTTGCTCTCGTCTCAGGAACTGGACCTGCGGCATGTAGGCGGCGACTTCACATTTCAAACACGATGCCGTCGATAATCTTTCGGCGTCCTGGCGTTTCGCAACACAGTCTGCCAGACTGCGCCGTCTTCTCTCTCGCGCATGGCCAAGACGCTTGGTTGCAGATCCTTCCCGCGACTTCAGGCGAGTCTGCCGCAGTCTTGTTTTGACGTTATCGCGCTGATCACATAGCCTCGAATGATCGGAGAAATTTCCAGCAACCCGTTCTGCCTTCGCGCGGGTTGCTATCCCTTTATTCCGGCCGAAAGCATGATCGCGCGCGTGATCTGCTTCTGAAAGACAAGGTAGAGAATGGCGACGGGAAGGCCGGCCAGAACAGCGGCGGCCATGTCCTTGGCAAAACGCACGCCGAAGACATCCTTCACCTGGGTAATCCCAACGGGAATGGTGATCGTGCCGTCCGATGTCGCGACCAGGAAGGGCCACAGGAAATTATTCCATGCCGCGATGAAGGTTGTGATGCCGAGCGCGGTGATCACGCCCCAGTTCATCGGCACATAGATCTTCCAGAGCGTTCTCAAGTGCCCGGCATTGTCGAGCATCGCCGCCTCGCGGAATTCCTTTGGAATCTGGTCGAAGAATTGCTTGAGGATGATGATGACCGATGGCACCACCAACTGCGGCAGCACGATGCCGCCCCAGCTGTTGATGAGTCCGAACATGTTCATCAGCACGAAATGGTTGATGATGAGCGCCTCCGCCGGCACCATCACCGAGGCGATCAACGCCCCATAAATCACGCGGCGGCCGGGAAACTGGATTTGGCTGAGCGCGTAGGCGCAGCCGACGCTCATCACAAGCACGAGAACCGCGATGATCGCCGAGGTGCCGACCGAGTTCATATACCATTGCACGATGCTGGAGTGCTCGACCACGTAACGGTAGGGTTGGAGCGTCGGCGCCTTCGGGAAAAGCCCGGGTGTCCGACTGACCACCTCCGTGTCGGATTTGAGCGATGTCATGACCGCCCAGTAGAGCGGAAAGAACCAGATAAGGGCACCGAATGCCGTCAGCGCGGTCAGTGCGCGCCCGCTCCAACCTCTCGAAGCGACACGACTGTTCGCCGTGGCCAGCTCTGTCCGCGCACTTGTCGTGAGAACGCTCATTTTTCCCCTCGCGCACGCAGGAACTGATATTGCAGGACCGAGGCAATGAGAATGATGGCGAACAGGATGGTGGCGACGGCGGCACCTTCGCCACCCTTGTTCTGCTTGAAGGCGAGATCGTAGATGACTGTCATGACAACGGCCTGCGCGTCCGCCGGCGTGTGGGCGAAATAGCCGAGCAGATAAGGTTGCGCGAAGATCTTGAACTGCGCAATCAGCTGCAGTGTCAGAACCAGCGCCGTGACCGGCCAGATCAATGGCCATGTTATTCGCGAAAACACCCCCCAGCGGTTGGCATTGTCGAGGGCGGCCGCCTCGTAGACCTCGGGCGAGATGCTGCGCAGCGCCGCAAGAAACAGAAGGATGTTGAAGCCGATCGTCCACCAGATGGTGACCACGGCAACCGACGGCATGAAATAGGTTGGCGAACGCAACACCGGAAGCGGCCGCCCTCCGGTGAACAGACCGATGATATTCTGGATGACGCCGTATTGCATGTTTGCAATCCAGGTCCAGATCTGCGTCACCACTGATACCGGCAGGATCGAGGGCAGGAAAAAACAGGCGAGAACCAGCATCTGTATGCGGCCGCTCAGGCGATTGATGCCCATGGCAATGAACAGCGCCAGAAACGTGCCGGGGACGACGGTCAGGACGATGAAGTAGAGCGTGTTCACAAGCGCCTTTTGAAATTGGGGTGAGGAGAGCTGGCGCGCATAATTGTCGAGGCCAACCCATTCGCCGGGGCCGATCAGCGGTGCATTGGTCAGGCTCATCGCCACCATCCGCCATGTCGGGTAGGCAAATATCACTAGAAACGCGACGACCGCCGGTGCGACAAGCAGCGCGGCAACCACATGATCCTGTTTCCTGTTGCTGACCGCGGCCATCCGCCACCTCTCTCGCTAATGCAGCCCCGGGGCAGGGAGGCGTCCCGGGGCCGTGGAAGAAAACGTCACTGAGAGTTCATGTGATCGCGAAACTTCTCGAGCGTTTCCTTCACATCGCCCTCGCCATTGAGCGGTCCCGACGCCATGTTTTGCCAATCGTCGTCGAATTTCGAAGCCGCGCCCGTCAGCGGCGTCTTTGGCATGTAGAAGGCGTTGAGCGCCATGGCGGCATAATCCGCCTGCGGCTTGAGCGCCTTGTAGGCGGCCGAGGTGCTAACCGGCAGATAGGCCGGTATATGGCCGGCGGCAGCCCATTCCAGCGAGTTGACATTCATCCATCGGATGACCTCGAGAACCGCGGCGCGTTTTTCCGGCGTCATGGTGACGCCGACATTGTTGGGGATCACGAAGGAGTGCGAGTCCGACCAATTGGCGGGTTTGCCCATCCAGGCCGGGATGTTGACCATGCCGTATTCGAAACCGTTGCCCTTGGCGACTTCGGTTTCCATGGTCGGCAGTTCCCAGTTGCCGTTCAGGAAGAAGGCGGATTGTCCGGCGATGAAGGTGGGAGTGATGGTTTCGGTGTCGATATAGGGCTGCGCCCAGCCCTGTTTCACCCAATCGGCGACTTCATTGTAGGCTTTTTCCATCTTGTCGAAATTGTCGCCCTGCAGGAACTTGCCGTCCGCGGTCAGTTGGCCGCCTTGCTGGCCAAATAGGGTGTAGATATCGCGCAGATCGCCGTTGGACGAAGAAATGACGACGCCGTTCTTGCCGGCGTCCTTTGCCTTGGCCAGCACTGCGCGCCAGCCTTCCAGCGTGTCGATGCCGGTAGGCTTGCCGTCGTTGCCCAATGCGCCCAGCTCTTTCAGTATGGTCTTGTTATAGTAGAGCACTTCCCCATGCACGTCGAAGGGGACGGCGTAGCGCAGATTGTCGACCGTCGAGGCGGCGATCGCGTTCGGTGGATAGTCGCTGTCCTTCAGGCCGACGGCCTCGAGCTCTTTCGGATCGATCGGCGAGATGGTCTTGGCCGCAACCGCGGCCGCCAGGCGTGACAGGTGGTATGTGGCGATGTCAGGCCCCTGGCCGACGGCGGCGGATGTCTGCAGCTTGGTATAGTAGGGAATACCCCATTCGAGCGTCGTGCCCGTGATCTGGATCTTGTCCTTGTGCTCCTGGTTGAAACGCTGGATCAGCGCCTTCATCCGTACGCCGTCGCCTCCGGACAGAAAGTCCCACCAGACGACGTTTTCGACCGCGAATGCCGGAAAGGCAGTCATGAGGGCTAACGCCGCGATCGATGTTCTCAACAGGTTACGCATTCTCTCTCCTCCAGGCTGCTTCTGTTTTCCTCCCGGGCCGCTCTTCACTAAGCGGCCCTTATGCCTCGCGCGGCGGCCAACGAGCCGCGTTATATCCCCTTGCAACTATCTGGACCGCCTCGACCTCCTCCCGGTCATATGCGGCGGTTCAATCTTTTGGCCACCTATCCGGCTGCCGTCTCGATAATGCAATCAAGCAAGGTTGCCGCCACCGGATCGACACCGGCCGCTTCGCGCATCAGGCCGAAGGTCGTGGCGACGATACGGCCGGCACCAACCTTCCTCTCGGCGATGGTTGCACATGGCTTGTGGATCCAGCCCACCATCGTGCCCGCGTGCACCAAGCCGTCGAAATGGATCGGCCGAAAGCCGGTGATGACGCGGTTCGGGTTGACGCCGACGAAGGAGAGATCGGTCAACGGGCCGCCCGGCAGGCGCTCGAATTTTCCCGAACGCTTCACCCAGCTGAAGCCGGTGACCCAATTGCCCTTCCAGATGGTGCCGTTGCGTTCGGTGACGCGCATCTGCGGCATGGATTGCCCGCGATCGCCCCCGGCCGGGTAATTCCAGTTGGGCTGGTCGTTGCGCAAATTGCCGAACGGCAGCGGCGGCACATCGGCAAGCGACACAAAATGGGCGCCGTGCTCCATGGCGTCGATATCGGCCTGACTGAGAGAAGACGCAACCCGCACGTCCGCCTTGCCGGCCTCGACAACCGCATAGCCAAGCGCTGCTAGATAGTGCGCGATCTCGGGTTCGGCCGAGAAGACGGAAAGAGCCGGCTCGGAGCGGCTGCCATAGACGCTGACGTCCAAGCTGTTGCGCGCAATCTCCTTGCCGCTGGCGGTGATCGTAAACTGGACGCTGACCTGACCGCCGGCCATGGTGGCGGTGAAGGGCAGAGAAATTGCCGGTAGATGATGCACCGAGGTCGCGCTAATAGCCGGGATCGCCATTTTTCCAGCGTCCGTCCCATCGATGCTCCAGCTCAGTTCGGCCGCGTGGATTGCCTTGCCACCGGTCGAGATTTCGAGCTCCACGCTCGCCGTATCGCCTGCCCACACGGCATAATGCTGCATGCGCGGGATGATGACGACATCGGTGTTAATCTCGTGGAAGCGATTGTGGTAGGCGCGCGTATTGCGCTGCATGTCCATCAGGCCATTGGCTTCCCAGTGCAAATCGGTCAGCTCGGTGATGACATAGCCCTGAATGGAGGCATGGCGGCGCATCTCCTCGATTTCGAATTTGAGCGCATTGAACTGATGCCACTGCGTGTCTTCGATGAAGGAGCTGAAGGACGGAAAGACCTTGTCGAACTGATAGGTGCGGAAGCGCTGTTCGACGCCATGCGGATAGGTCGCGCCGTCGCTGTCCCACTCCAGGCCATTGATGAACCAGAAAGGTTCCTTGCCGTCCTGCTTGAGCTTGTCGGGATGCGGCAGACCCCACACGCCGAACTCGGAGACGACGAGCGGCTCGTCGCCGCGCCGTCTCGCATCGCCGTTCGGCGAATAGGACCACGCGGGCCGCGCGGCGAAAGCCGATACCCAGTCGGTCCATTCGCGTGCCATTTCCGGAACCGAGGCGTAATAGTGATAGTCGTCTATGTCGGAGACGACATGGAAGTTCGGAATGCAGGCGGAATTGTCAACGACCAGCCGTGTCGGGTCCATCCTCTTCAGCCAGTGATAGGCGCCTTCCAACCAGGCTCGCTGATCGGCGCTTTCGACGAGGCGTGTTCCCCAATCCTCGTTGATGATGGTCCAGATCACGATGGAAGGGTGATTGCCGTCGCGTCGCAGGATTCCTTCCATCGTATCGAGCAGGCGCTTCGCTGATTTCTCGGTGAAGGTCTGAATGTTTGGAATTTCCGTCCAGACCAGCAGGCCAAACCGGTCCGCCACATCGTAGTAGCGTGGATCGGGAGCCTTGATATGACAGCGCAGGAGGTTGAGGCCGAGTTCCTTCGACTTGCGTGCCTGATCCTCCAGAAATTCCAGCGACGGCGGCGTATAGATGCCCTCGGGATAATAATCCTGATCCAGCGCGCCGCGCATGTAGAAGGGGTGCCCGTTCAGAAAGAACTTTCCATCCCTTGCCTCGAAGGTGCGAAAACCGAAATTCTCCTCGGCGGCATCGATAACGTTGCCCCCCTCGGATAGCTCGGCAACGGCCCGATAAAGAGCGGGATCGTCGAGCGACCACGCTTCGACATCGGCGACCTTGAGCGCAGCCGAAATCCGGGCCTTGTCGTTGAGCCCAAATTCGCTCGAAGCTGCGACCGCTCCCTTGCGATCCAGAATGGTGATCTTCAAGGCGCCGGTAAAAGCCGCTGCCAGCTCGACATCGATAGCGACATCGCCCGTTGCGAGATCGGCGCGAATGGCCTGGTGGGTGATATGCGCCTCGCTGCGGCATTCCAGCCAGACCGATTGCCAGATGCCACCCAGCATTCCGTACCAGCTTTGCTTGCCGTGCGGGATCTCGTCGAACGGGAAATCCGGGAAGGCTCGGGCATCGGCGCTTGGCAGCGTAACCTTCACATCCAGACGCAACTCGCCGGTCAACAGATCGAAAGGGATGACGAATTCGAAGGGCAGATAGCCTCCTTCGTGAGAACCGAGCGCGCGGCCGTTGACCGATACTTCGGCGAAATAGTTCACGGCGCCGAAATGCACGATGACCTGACGGCCAAGCCATTCCTGCGGCACGGTGAAGGCGCGGGAATAGGTTGCCACGCCGGCCGCGGCACGCAGAACCGGAAAATGAGCCTGCCAGGGCGCGGGCACGGCGATCGTAGTCGGCGTCCGCCCTTCCAGCTGAAAGTCCCAGGTTCCGTCGAGAGACAGGCGCGCACGCGGCCCGGAACGGGTATCGGCGAAACGGCGGGAGGCGATGGTCATGGCCACGAGCTTTTCGGTTGGATTAAGTCACAAAATAAGTTACACGAAAGTTTCGTAACTTATAAACTTAACTTCCGCAAGGGCCGTAGCTTCACATTGTCCGTCAGATTTCCTAACGTGCGCGCAGACTGCCCTTGAGTCCGAGAAAGAAACCGAGTGAACGACAAGACGACGAAACGACCGACCATGTCCGATATCGCCTCGCAGGTCGGCGTTTCGCATGCGACGGTTTCACTGGTGCTGAACGAGGCTCCCGGCAAGAGGGTCTCGGAGAAAGTGCGCGAACGCGTGCTGGCTGTCGCCGCGGAACTTGGCTACCAGAAGACAGCGCCGGCCAATGACCCGATCGGCGGCATCATCGTTTTGCTGATAGACGATCTCATGGCCTCGCAGCATGCTGCGCCGCTGATAGAAGGTGTTCGGAGCGCGGCGGAAGAGCAGGGCTTGGCGGCGTTCACCGTCGTGACGGGCGGACAGGTCGAATTCGCCGAATCCATTCTCGACTATCTCGGACGGCGCCAGATCGTCGGCGTAATCTACGCCACGCTCATCACCCAGCTAGCGCCGATCCTGCCTTCCAACCTTGGCAACTATCCAGCCGTCCTTTTGAATTGCCACCAGCAGCGGGCCGAGTTCTCTTCGATCATTCCAGGCGATCATGCCGGCGGTTATGCGGCGACGGAAGTCTTGATCAAGGCCGGCCATCGCCGCATCGCCATGATCGATGCCGGCAGGCAGCGGCTTGAAGCGGCGCGCGATCGCCTGAGCGGCTATCGCCAGGCGCTGACCACCTACGATATCGCCGTCGATCCGGAACTGATCCTTTCAGAAGCCTGGTCCCTCGATCTCGGGCGGGAAAAGATGCTGCAGCTCCTCGATCTGCCATTGCCGCCGACGGCGGTTTTCTGCTTTTCCGACCGGGTCGCGATGGGCGCTTATGATGCGATCAGGATGCGTGGGTTGAGGATTCCCGACGACATTTCGGTCGTCGGTTTCGACGATGAAAGTCTTGCCCGAAAAATCCTGCCGCCGCTTACAACATTGAAGCTGCCGCACGAGGATATGGGTCGTTGGGCGGTCTCCGAGCTTTTGGAAAAAGTAATGCAGCCGAAGAAGCCACCAGTGAGGCTGAAGATGGAGTGCCAGTTGATCCTTCGCGCTTCAGTCGCGCCGCCGCCTTGAGTGCGATGAAGGGACAGCTCCTTGGGCATGGTCGGCCCCAGATGCGCCTGAGCGACGACATATGAGTGAGATGCTGCCCTGGCTGAAGTCCGTAAAGAAGAGCGGAGCGGTAATGGCCCGTTTGCGCACCGCGATCGTCTGCGGGATTCGCTCAGTTTAGCTGGGGCGTCGTATTCTTGATTGGCGAGAAAGTGGAGCACCGCCACGGGGCTGTCGAATACAGCACCGTTGCTCGCTTGAGTCTTCGTTCAAGCTGCTTCGTATACCGCCATTAAAGTTTTTTGCTCTGGAGCCAGTGTCGGATGGCCTGAATGAGTTCTTCCTTGCGCTCCAACGGCAGCCAATGCCCGCAGGGCATACTCGCCACGGTAAGGTCTCGGCAGGCTGCACGCATCGGGTCGCCCTGACGATTTCCGTTGATGCTGCAGATCTGATCGAAGTCGCCGTTAACGAACAGCACCGGCTGCGACAGTCGGCCCCCATTGGGCGCCTCGCGCGCGTAGACGGTGTTGGCATCACCGTTCAGATACAACGCGCAGGTAGGGAGGAAGCCGCGAAGCTTGAACGCGTGCACCAGCTCTTCGAAGTCCGCCGGCGGCCACAGTGCCAGGTCGGGCCGGGTGGGCGGGGCTCGGTGTGCGGCGCCGAAGCGCCCACCGTTGCGCGTGACTTTCGCGGATGGCGAAACCTCGCCGACGGCGGCAGGGCTGCCCGATCGAAAGATCGATGCCAACGATGCTTCCGCGTCCGCGTCGAGGTCAGCCACCGCCGTATCGAAATGCGTCGTGTAGTACCGATAGTAATCCCATTGGCCGTCCGGATATTGGTCGGCGGGGTAAATCGTTCGATCGACCAGCGCAACGAGCGTAGGCAGGGCGTTCCCGTCGGGAAAATACGCCCACGAGATCAGTACGACGCCACGGCAGCGTTTCGGCTCATGCGCGGCCAAGGCACCGGCTACGATGCTGCCCCAGTCGTGGCCAACCCAGATTGCAGCCTCGCGGCCAAGGTGGTCATGGAGCTCCGCCATGTCCGCCACGATTTCCTCGATGGTATAGGCATCGTTGGCTGCAGGTGCGAAAGAGCTGCCAAAGCCGCGAAGATCAGGAGCGATGCAGCGCCACCCGTCGGCGGCGAAGGCGTTCATCTGGGCGCACCACATCAGACCTATGCTCGGCCAGCCGTGGAGGAAGATCATCAGCGGTCCGTCGGCCGGCCCGCATTCGATGTAATGCGTTGTCTGACGGGGCGTGCTGAAGGTGCGGGAAACCAGCGTTGATGAGAGCATTCCCCCCGCTGCGCCCGCCAGGACGGCCGCGTCGGTCACGAGGGGGATGGACCGTTGGTCGGGATGCCCGATCAGGATCGGACCTTCGACGGGATGGTGTTGGATCATAGGCATGCGCAACCGTACGCCGAGCAGATGCTTGCGATTAGGCCTGAAATCACACATGAAGTATGAAGCAAAACTTCAAGGTGGATCACTTGCGACAGAAAAATATCCTCGAAGGCGTGGCTGTGTTTGTCGCCGTGGCCGAAGCTGGTAGCTTTTCCGAAGCAGCGCGGCGTCTCGGTATCTCTCCATCCGCGGCCAGCCAGGCGATCCGAAGCCTCGAGGAGCGTCTCGGCACGCCGCTTTTGCGCCGCTCGACCCGCAGTTTGAGTTTGACGGAAGTCGGTACCGACTATCTCCTGGCGGCGGCTCCTGCCCTGTCGCAATTGAGGCGAGCGGCGGAGGAGGCCGCACGGCGGGGTGGTCGGCCAGCTGGCCCCTTGCGCCTCACCATGCCGCGCGCGCCCTTCGACCTGCTCATCGCCGCAGCACTGGCGGCTTTTCAGGACACCTATCCCGAGGTGGAGCTTGAGATCGCGGTCGAGGCGCGCATGATCGACATCGTCAAGCAAGGCTACGACGCAGGATTACGCTATGGTAATTGCCTCGAGAAGGACATGGTGGCAGTGCCAGTCGCGCCCAAGTCAGAAGCCGTTCTCGTCGCTTCACCTGCCTATCTTCATGCTCGAGGGATGCCAAATCTCCCAAGCGATCTGCTCAGTCACCGCGCCGTGGTGTGCCGCAGTCAGACAACCGGCTTGATCATACCATGGATCCTGCAATCCGCAGGCGAGACCGTACAGATCGCGCCGCCCGCGGCCACGATCGTTCACGATCTCGCCTCACAGATCGAGCTGACTGTAAGGGGCTTAGGAATTGTCAGCGCTCCGGCTGCGAGCGTGTCCGACCTCCTGGCCGCTGGAAAGTTGTCACGGGTCCTGCCCGAATGGTCTTCGCCGCTGGAGGCGCTTTATCTCTACTTTCCGAGCAGGCGCCATCAATCAGCGGCATTGCGCGCGTTCGTCGCGTTTCTGAAGGGACGCTCCTATCTTCCCTCCAACTGAGTAATGGTCAGGTCAAAAACGTAGATGGGCGAGATGAAGCCTCATCCCGCCCGGGATCAAATTCGCGCTCGGCCTTAAGACTGATCAGCCTGAAGGTTAGCAAGCAGTGTGGAGCACACCGAATTCTACGAACCGGCCACCTTCGCTATCCGATCAAGCAAACGATAATCCAGCGCTGAAACTTGCCATTAACGCAAGAGCCGACGCTTAACTTCGTTTCGAGATCTTGCGGTCAAGCTGCGGCATCGCGCAATTAACGCAATCGGTCCCATCCTTTGGGCAGAGCAGGCGGTCAAGCGGGTGCCGCATCGTCAGATTGGAGGGGGCGGCGTCCTTCAACGCCGGCGCGTTCCCTGATGTCACCGGCTGCAAGTGAGCATCCGCCGTCAACGGCGCTAGGGGGTAGAATCACGCAACAGCAGGCGCGTGCCGACCTCTACGATGGATCTGATCGCGGGGAGGAGTTCCTTCCCCAACTCGGTCAACTCGTATTCCACCGTGGGCGGTGATGTCGGTAAAACCTTGCGCGTGAGGACGCCGCGCTGTTCGAGATCCCGCAGCCTGCTCGTCATCACCTTCGCCGAGATGAAAGGATTGTCCCGGCGCAATTCCGAGAACCGGCGTGGGCCTTCGCTCAAGGACCAGAGCACCTCCGGCGTCCAGCAGCCGCCAAGGAGATCCATGCATTTCGACATGGGGCAGCCCGGGGGCGTCTCCACCTTCTTTCGTACCTTGAGTACCATTACCCTTCCTTCAACGGCAGTTTCCAGTTGGTTACCGGAAAATGAAGGTAACCGCAAGATACGTGGTTTCCCGTGGTAACGATGGCCGTTATGTACAGGCCATCGAATTCATTGCAACCACGAAATGGACTGAACGATGTACGCAGTAACTGGAGCAACAGGACAACTTGGCCGCCTCGTGATCGAGGCGCTGCTGAAAACCATTCCCGCCAACCGGATCGTCGCGGCGGTTCGCAATCCGGCAAAGGCCAGGGATCTGGCCGAACGCGGGGTGATCGTGCGCGAGGCGGATTATAGCCGGCCCGACACGCTTGGTCCGGCGCTGACCGGCGTGGAGAAATTGCTGCTGATTTCCTCGACCGAGGTCAGCGGCCGTCTTCCGCGGCATAGCGCTGTGATCGAGGCAGCCAAAGCGAACGGAGTTTCGCTGATCGCCTATACCAGCATGCTGCACGCCGACACGTCGCCGGCAAGGCTCGCAATCGAGCATCGCCAGACAGAAGAGGTCATCGCGGCCTCGGAACTGCCCGCGGTGATCCTACGCAACGGCTGGTACACCGAGAATCACCTCATGGCGCTCCCCGCAGCACTAGAGCACGGCGCCTTCGTCGGTGCCGCAAAGGATGGGCGCTTCTCGTCAGCGGCCCGGCAGGACTATGCCGAGGCTGCAGCCGTGGTGCTGGCGACCGATGGGCATGCCGGGAAGACCTATGAGCTTGCAGCCGACCAAGCCTTTACCCTTGCCGAGCTTGCCGCAGAGGTCTCGCGCCAGTCGGGCAAGGCCGTCGTCTACAACGACCTGTCCGAGATTGCCTATCGTGATGTCCTGACGGGCGCCGGCCTGCCAGGCGACCTCGCCGCTCTTCTGGCCGATGCCGACGCCGCTGCCTCGCGCGGTGCGCTGTTCGACGGCGGTGGTGCGCTCGGGCGGTTGATCGGTCGTCCGACCACTTCGATGCAGAGCCTGGTCGCCGCCGCGTTGCGCGCCTGAGCCAGGTCTTCAGGCGATGTCACGTCGACAGAACGGCCGTGGTTTCCTGTTGGGCGGAGCCGCCTGACCTCCATCCCACCTCGCAAGCTCGCGTGACACCAACGTGTCCGCGAGGTGAGGAAGTTCCACTCATCAACGCGATCAAGTTCAATTCGTCTCGTAAGATTAATCCAGAGAGCTGCCCCATGCCCATGAAATATCAAACAAACGACAAGGCGACGTCTTCAACAACGCGTCTGGAGCACAATTTGTCCCGCGCCGTCTCAGTCGGTTTCAGCGCTGGACTGACTGCCGGCGTGATCGTTCTCGTGCCCGTTCTGATCCTGCAACTGTCCCGGGGCGTTGGGATCGTACCTGAGATGCAACTGGCAGCCAGCAGCCTGATGGGCATGGCTGCCTATGCGGGCGCGACCGGCTTCGTCTTCGGGACGTTGCTCCACTTTTTCGTGTCGGTCGTTCCAGCCGTCGTCTACGCGCTGGTCGTCTGGCAAGTGCCGGTGGTGAACCGCTGGACGTGGATCGGTGGTCCTGTGCTCGGCATCATCCTGTTCTTCTTCATGGGCTTTGTCGTATTGCCGCTCAGCGCCTTCACGACACCCGCATCGGTGACCCCGATGCCCTTCGTGCCGGCCCTGCTGATCCATATGTTCGGTCTTGGGTTGCCGATCGCATGGGTTGTCAGGCGCGGATGGGCTCGGTCGAACAGTGTCGCTTGATCTGCTATGCGCGGTGATCAGCCTCGCTGGTAAGACAAGGTGAGGAAGAGCCCGATTTAGCGCGAAACGACAGCGGGTTGAACGCGGTTGATCGCCTCTCATCGGCGAGTGGATATGTGTGGTAACAGCAGATAGGATGCATGCTCTCCGCCCGTCGCCAGCGTATCCGTCCCGCCATAGAGGGTGGCGTCGCGGTTAGGATGCGCGGCGAAGAACAGCCCGGAGTTGCTGGAGTTCGGAAGATCGTAGTCCTTGGCGCGAACGATGTTTGCGCCCGGGCCGTAGCCGAAATCCTTGCCCTGGATGGTCAGAGCCAGACGATAGCCCTTCGGAATGACGATGCTCGTCGGTTCGGTGAATTCCACATCCACTGGGTAAAGCTGCTCGGGCGTCATCGGCTCCGACGTCAGATGCGGATGGAACGGAGCATACTCGGTCGAGCGTGCCGGATCGACCGCTCGGTGCGACACGCGCAGATAGCCGAGGCCGAGCGGTACATTCGGGTCGCTGTTGCCCATGAAGGCGACGTCGCGGCCTTGCGGATCGATCAGCCGCGCGGCCGCGAAGATGTCCATGTCCGCTGTGGAGGAGCCGACCCAGAGCCTGACACCGATCGGGCCGGTGAACTCCGTCTCCTCAGTGAACGGCGCGGAGGTGAACGTCAGCCCTTCGCCCAGGCCGGGATAGGATTTCTCCGCGGGTGCGGCGGTTCCGAGCGCGGGGTCCATCGATCCGTTTGCCGCGTCGAGATAATAACGCTGCCACTGCGTTCCAGGCAGCGGCCACGCCGCGGCACCGCGCCACGCCGTTCCGTCGGGACGACGGATCTGCAACGCCACCCGCGGTTCCTTCTCCCATCCGTTGTTCACGCCCTTGAGGAAGTGATCGAAGAAGCGCTTCTGCAGCGCCAGCGCTTCGTCTGAATAGAAGGGCGTCAGATGATCGCCGGTCTGGATGCGCAGCCATTTCTGCTTGCTGGCGGCAGAGCGAAACCCCTGCGTGCTCCAGTCCGTCCAGTTGGCGACATCGAGCAGTGGCACCGTGATGCGGCTTCCGTCGGGGATTCGCTCGCGATAATAGGCATCATCGAACGGATGCTTGGCGAAGGCCTCGACCGGATCGACGCGGTTCTGCTTCAAGACATCAGGAGGGAGAGGCGCCCCCGTATCCTTGCCGCCATCGATGGAGTCGATGAGCGGCGTTTCTGCGTTGCCATTCTGGTTGGGCACCACCTGATGGGTCCACCAATATTCCCAGGCGACGTTGAGGATCCCGCCATAGTAGGCGATCTCACGATACTGATCGAAGGCTCCCTCCCACGGCAGGATCGCCGCAAGACCCTGAGGGTGTAAGGCGGCAACCTGATACTGATTTATCGCCTGGAATGACGTGCCCAGCAGGCCGACCTTTCCCGAGCTCCAGGGCTGCCGCGCTGCCCAGGTGATCAGCGTCGCATAATCTTGCGTTTCGCGCGGCGAGAAGGGATCGAGCACGCCTGGTGAGGCGCCGGCGCCGCGGACATCGGCATGGATGACGATGTAGCCGTTCGCGACCCAGCGTTCTGGATCGGGCGCCTCGAAGCGGATGTAGCGGCAGGAGGATTTTTTGCAGAGATCAGGGTATTTTGCGATCAGCTTCGCCCACGACGTCTTGTAGGCGGGCGCATCCGCGAGGCTCGTATCCTTGCCATAGGGGCCCATCAGCATCAGGATCGGGTACCGGCCCGGCTTTTCCGGGCGATAGATGTTGGCGCGCAGCTGCAGGCCATCGGTCATGGTGACCGGCACATCATGGTCGAAGAGCATCCCGGGAACGCCGGAGGCGACAGGCGTCGCCAGGCTCGGCTTGGCAAAAGCGAGCGCGAGAGTGAAGGCAAGGGGCAGTAGTTTGGTCAATCGCATCGGAGGTTTTCCTTTGTTGTCCGCAGGCCGAGCAGCGGCGTTCTTCAGCGCGCGCGATGTTCCGCGACCGAAGTCATGCAGGAATGTGAGTGTGCTTGTACCTTTGGGTTCGCTTCAGGGGAGGGCCGATGATGCCCGCGCGTCGGCGTTGCGGAGAGCCGCGCCGATATCGTCCATGAGCCGCGGATGGGTCGGTTGCCAGCTCAGGCGCCGCTGCGTGAGTTCACTGGACACCGGATTGTCGGCGCCGACGAAGGGCGCGAGCCAGCCGAAATGCTTGTGTGCGTCTTTCGGAAACAAACCTTCGACGCGGATTCCGAGGTGGCTGCCGATCGCCTCCGCGATGGCGCGCACCGGGATTCCTTCTTCGGCGACCGCATGATAGCAGGTGGCGGCTTCGCCTTGTTCGAGGACGAGGCGGAAGAGGCGCGATGCGTCGAGCCGATGGACAGCGCCCCACCTGTTTTCGCTATCGCCGATGACATAGGCGGAGACCCGCTTCTTGCGCGCGATAGCGATCAACTGGGTGACGAGGCCCTGCCGGGTTTCGTCGTGTACCGAAGGCGGTAGCCGAACGATCGTGGCCCTCACGCCGCGGGCTGCGAGCGCCAGGGCTGCCCCCTCGGATCGAGCCCTGAGACCGCCCACAGCATTCGGATCGGCGGGATCCGTTTCAACCGCCAGCCGTCCCTGAACCATCGCCATTGTCGGAAAGGCAATGACCAGCGATCGCTGATCTCCGCGCAGCGCGTTGCCGAGCGTCTCGATCGCGCGCCGGTCCGCCTCGACGGCGGCGGTCATAAACCGCTTGACGATATTGGTCGGGCTGCCGCCGAGCATGACCCGCAGGCGCGTCGCGAGACTGGCGTGCGAGAAGGCATGGAAGAAGGCGGTGTGAATCACGCCGTCCGCCCGGGCCGCGCCGCGTGCGAGGCTTTCGAGCTCCTCGATGCCACCGCGCTGCGGTTTCGCGCCGGCCGCTTCAAGGCGTGCGGCGGCTTCCGCCGAACGCACGAGCCCGGTGACTTCGTGCCCGGCCTCGATGAGCTCGCGGACGATGGCGGCCCCGATGAAGCCGGTGGCACCGGTCACGAATATGCGCATGGCGCTTCTCCTCTATTGACTTCAAACCCAATTTAGGCGGTTGCTCAGGAACGATCCATGCCGCATAGTTCGAATATGGTTTTCGATCGTTCAGGAAGTCACGAATGGATGCACTCTCGGATGTGCTCTCGCTTCTGAAGCTGCGTAGCTACGTGTCGGGCGGCTTCGATGCGGGCGGTGATTGGGCGATCAGCTTCGGGCCGCATGAGGGGATCAAGTTCCACGCCGTCGTGACCGGCTCGTGCTGGATATCGGTGGAAGGCGAGTCTCCTGTTCAGGTCAGCGCCGGCGAATGTTTCCTGCTGCCGCGTGGCCGGCCGTTCCAGATCGCCAGCGACCTGTCGGTCGCGCCAGTCCCTGTCAGCCAGGTCCTGCCGCCACGGCCGGAAGGGCGCATCCTCACCTACAATGGCGGTGGAGACTATCTCAGCATCGGCGGCTACTTCACGCTGTCGGAGGGCCAGTCGGAGCTGCTCTTGAACGTCCTTCCGCCACTCCTGCACATCCGTGATCGTCCTGGCAGCGCGACCCTGAATTGGTGCGTCGAGCGCATGCGGCAGGAGCTGTCGGAGGGACAGCCCGGCGATTTCATCGTCGCGCAGCAACTGGCGACGATCGTGCTGGTGCAGGCGCTGCGGCTTTACCTGTCCGACCGGACGGCCGAGGAAGCAGGCTGGCTCTCCGCGCTCGCGGATAAGCGTTTGCGCGCGGCCATCGCCGCAATGCACGGAGCACCTGGCCAGCGATGGACGCTGCAGACCCTCGCCAGGGAGGCTGGGATGTCGCGCACCGCCTTCGCGGTGACCTTCAAGGAAAGGGTTGGCCTTTCGCCGATGGACTATCTGACGCGCTGGCGCATGATGCAGGCGGCGGACAGGCTGACCTCGACGCGTCAGTCGCTTGCCGAGATCGGGTTGGCGCTTGGCTACGAATCCGAAAAGTCCTTCAGTACCGCTTTCAAGCGGGTGATGAACTGCTCGCCCCGGCAATATGGCCGCCGGCAGGTCGAGGCGGGTGAAGCTGGACGTCGCCTAGCGTCTGGTAGTGAGCAGTCCTTCTCGTCACTCCCTTAACGGTGGAGCGGACACGTTCAACATGGTTCCCGTTTTGGTCGCCGGCCGGCAGGAGGATCCCCGCGGTTGGCCGCGAGGATCTGTCCGACAACGGCATGTCCGCGATCCTGTCCGACATGCCCGGCCGAGAGATCTGCCATCAGGAAATTTCGTCCGAGCAATTGAAGCAGCGATTCCTCCGTTACGGCGCGAAAGCCAGGCATGCCGTGCATTCGCGTCTGTGCTCTCAAGCTCCGAGTGGAGCCGGAGCTTTGGGGTTTGGGGAGACCTTGCGCACCTCTTCAAGTGCGCCCGCGATCGAGGCCCGACGCACCTCCTCGCTGCGCCCGAGCCCCTCGGCGATAATAAACTCGATATCCGTGACACCCATGAATGCGAATGCGGAGCGGAGCAGCGTCTCGGCATGTTCGAACGAGTGATACGGCGAGCCATCGCTGTAGACGTTGCCGCGCGCCAGCGCGACGATCACGCGCTTTCCCTGGGCGAGACCGATCGGCCCGTTTTCGCCGCGCGCGAAGGTCTTTCCCCGCACGACGATATGATCGATCCAGGCCTTGAGCTGGGTGGGAACAGAGAAATTGTAGAAGCCGGCCCCGATCACCACAACGTCCGCGTCGAGGAATTGCTGCACGTCAGTGCCGGCGTCGAGCACCTTGAACGCGTCGAGGGTGAGATGCGGGAGCGGTTCGCTGGCAAGGTCGCGATAGGTGACTTCAACCGCGTCATGTGTTTCGACGATCCGCTCGACGATAGCGGCAGAGAGCACCCGGCTTGCCGAGTTTTCGCCCATGATACTGGAGTCGAGATGAAGAAGTTTCACTGGATATCTCCGGTCTTGATTTGTGACCAGGACTATCTATGTGACCACAGGTGCTCCGCCAAGAACGCATAATTTTAGGACCTGGTCACATGGATATGCCTGCCTCGCCGGCCGTCAGCGCCCAATGCCACAAGGTCGGCAAAGTGCTCGCCATCGTCGGCGACAAATGGACAGTGATGATCGTCAGGATACTGGTCGAGCGGCCGCATCGCTTCAACGAGATCAAACGGACGGTCGGGGGCATCTCGCAGCAGATGCTGACACGCACCCTGAAGGCGCTCGAGCGCGACGGGATGGTGAGCCGGACGGTCTATCCGACGGTCCCACCGCAAGTCGAATATGCCCTGACGGAACTTGGACAATCCCTGGCTGTGCCGGTCCGCGCACTGGGTGCGTGGGCGGGAGAGCATATCGACGAGATCGAGAACAACCGGGCACGTTATGATCAAGACAAGCATGCTCCTACCGGTCGCGGTGGATCAGAGTAGGCCCGCCGTCTGGCGGACGGGCAGCTCGACATGGCGGCTGAACCCGCCCATCGTTGCGCCGGTGACAAATACGTTCATGACAGAAGTCTCCTAAATTCGAAGTGGGGACAGAAGCCGTCAGCCGGGCCTACGCCGGCCTGATTGCCTCAATTCTGGAGACGTTGATGGCGGGTTTCGCCCGGGGTGCCGCCTCTACCATCCTGTCGATCAGCGCCTTGCATTCCTCTTTCCCGGTCGCGAGCAATTCGCGCATCGACTTCACGCGCGAGAACATCCACAGCATGAAAGTCAAAATGAAGATTGGAAGGCCGCTGAGGCGCACTTTCGACTTCGGATAGACTGGGTAGCCAAGCCCTTTGATCAGCGCGAAGCTTTCCTTCACCCCGCGTGCGACGAGCTTTGCTTCGCCCCAGGAGGCACCGCCGCCGCGCCGCTCGCCCGCCACCGCGACGCTTTCGAACCCGATGCATAGCGGAACGTGGCAACGCAGCCAGAGGGGCATATCGGGTTCGTGGGCCGCGGGTAGTCCGGCGGCGCTGAACACGTCCACCCAGCGCTGCTCACTCATGATCGTCTTTTGAGATTTCGAAATAGTGGGCTTGAGCTTGCCGTCTTTGTCAATCATCGCCTGCACGAAAGGCATGCCGAACGAGCATCGCTCGGCGCCGACCGCATCGCGCAGCCGCTCCGGTTCGAAACTGACAAACATGAACTGGATGCTCTTGGCGGCGCTGCGCTGCAAAGCCGGCAGCACGGCATCGGCCTGATAGTCGATGACCGTCACGATGATGAGGTCGTAAGGTGTCTCCTCGTCGAGCACGTCCGCGATTTGTACGTCGGCGCGCTCACCCGTGACGGTGACGATGCCGTTGTCGCGCCGCAACTGCTGAAGCCGGGCCGACATCGGCCGAGCGATGACAGTGACGTGGTTGCCGGCGCGAGCCAATTGGAACGCGAATGTGCTGCCGATTTTGCCGCAACCAAGGACGGCAATGCGTAAGGACTTCGACGAGAGTGGAGGTGAAGGCATGAACAAGTCCCCGATTTCGGTCGAGAACAAATCAACCGCAACGGCGTATGCTGGTAAAGTAGTGACCTTATGGTAGTATAAAGACTAACAGGATGAGCGAATATCTGCCTATCGAAAACATGCTTGGGCGCTATCTCCGCGATCGCCGTGCCAAGCTCGATCCCGCAGCTCTGGGGTTCTCCTCGGAGCGTCGCCGGACTCGCGGTCTGCGCCGCTAGGAAGTCGCGCAACGGGCCAACATCAGCCCGACCTGGTACACCTGCCTCGAACAGGGGCGCGGCGGCGCGCCATCAGCCGAGGTGCTCGATCGCCTCTCGCGGGCCTTCATGCTCACAGATGCCGAACGTGAGCACCTTTTTCTGCTCGGCCTCGGCCGCCCGCCCGAGGCCCGCTACCAGAAGAACAATGGCGTGACGCCGCGACTGCAGCGCGTGCTGGACGCGCTGGACCCGAGCCCGGCCCTGATCAGAACCGCCATTTGGGACGTCGTCGCCTGGAATCGAGCAGCAACCGTGCTGCTGACCGATTATGGAGCGTTGCCACCGGATGAGCGCAATCTGTTGCGCATGATATTCCTCAATCCGCACGCCCGCACGATGCAACATGATTGGGAGAGCGTGGCGCACTTTGTGGTGGGCGCGTTCAAGCTGGACGCCGCGCGTGCGGGGGCGGCGGCTGAGGTGGAGCCTCTTATCGACGAGCTCTGCCGGCTGAGCCCCGATTTCAGAAGGATGTGGCGCGACAACGAAGTTCATGGCGCCCATGGCGAGGCGGTCAAACATATACACCATCCGGTTCTCGGCCCGCTCGCCTTCGAATATTCGGCGTTTTCTGTCGATGGTAGGACTGATCTCAGCATGGTGGTCTACAATCCGGCGACGCCAGAGGATGCTGAACGGATCAGGTCCTTGATTGCCTAGCCGTTTTGGCCTCGCCTGCGGCGTTTGTCGACCGACTTGCTTCCTGAGGCCCGCCGAATTTCAGATAGTGTCCTTCAACGCCGCTAACATGAACACCCGCGAGTGGTGGGAAAAGAGATGCAGGTTTAAAGCTCTGTCGCCCTAAAACTTCGGACCGCCGTTCCGAGCGATACGGCAGGCGATATCTCCTCCGGGGGATGACCGTCCGCCTCCACCTGCTTGTGTGAACGCTTGGGAACGTTCGGCTTCCCCCGCAATGTCCAGATCATGGCGCAAGACTCTTTGAGGCGGGTTCAGGCATAACGCGTCGTGGCTCCGGCAGATTAGGCGAGCAAGTCCCGAGAACTCCAATACGCACGCCGGTTCTCTGTGGCCTTTTCTCTGGAGCACCGCGGTTATGACGCGGCGTTGAGAAAGTCGATGAGGCTGAAGGGCGCATGCTCACCCAGGCAAAGGTCCAGGACTCGGCGCGCGTCAATGGCAGCGGCCTTGCTGCGCGCGAACATCGCCGCCTCATAGACGGTCAGCGCATTCTCGATGTTTCCAGGCTGAGCGGCTATGGCCTCGCCGAGTTCGGCCCCGTCGAGCATCGCCAGGTTTGCGCCGTCGCCGGCCGGAGGCGACAGATGCGCGGCGTCGCCGAGCAGCGTCACTCCTAGCGCACGATCCCATCGATGACCAACCGGGAGCGCGTTGACCGCTCGCAGGACCGGCGCCGTGTCGCTGCCGGTGATCAATGAGGTGAGAGTGGGTGTCCACCCGTCGAATTCGGCTGCTATCCGTGTTTTCACAGTCTCGGCGTCGTTGAAGTCGATGTCCGCAAACCAAGCCGCAGGTCGCATCAGTTGAACATAGGTGTGGAGAGCGCCTGTCGGCTCCCGGTGCGCGGTGATCCCCTTGCCCGGTTCGAGCGCGAACATTCCGCCGGCCCCGACCGCCGCGGCCGTTGCGGGAAACCGCCGATCAGCGTCATGCAGGTAGGTCTCGACGAAGGAAACGCCGACATAGCCGGGTTTCGCGTCTGACAACAGCGGGCGTACCTTTGACCAGGCGCCATCGGCTCCCACGAGCAACGCGGTCTCTACAGCCGAGCCATCGGTGAACGTCAGTTCGTGACGACCGGCGCCAAGCGGCCTGGCTCCGGCGAGCTTCCGCCCCCACCGGATCGTCCCGGCAGGCAAGGAGTCGATGAGGATCCGCCGCAGGTCGCCCCGGAGCACCTCGGGACGTCGGCCGTCTCCGGGTTGGTCGAGCAGCACATTGCCGTTTCGGTCGAGGGCGCGCGTCGCGTCGCCACCGTCGTGAACGATTGCGCGGAATGCGTCGGTCAGGCCGGCGGCAGCGAGCGCGCGCTGACCGTCATGTTCGTGAACGTCAAGCTGGCCGCCTTGAGTGCGGGCGTGCGGGGAGGGCTCCGCTTCGAAGATCGTGGCGGTGATGCCGTGAAGGTGGAGCACGCGGGCGAGGGTCAGGCCGCCCAGGCCTGCGCCAACAATGGTAACGGGAGTGGTTATGATGGCACCTCGAGATGATTGGAACATTGTTCCATATAGCAGGGATTGGAACGGCGTTCCAGATATGTCATCATAGGCGCATGTCTAAACGAGCTCATCAGACCACGCGGCGCGCGGACGCCCTTTCCAAGGCGCGGATTGTCAAGGCGGCGGTCGAGATTCTCGATGCGCGCGGGGAGGCCGCTCTGACATTTCGAGCGTTGGCGACACAGCTGGCGACGGGCAGCGGGGCGATCTACTGGCATATCGCCGACAGGAACGACCTGCTCGCCGCCGCGACGGGAGACGTTCTCGTCCGCGCCCTGGCGAAAGTGGCCAAGGAAGAGGAGCCAAGAGCAGCGATCCGCGCCATCGCGCTTGCGGTATTCGATGCGATTGACGCTCACCCCTGGGCCGGCGCTCACCTTTCCCGCGAACCATGGCATTCCGCGGTTGGAGAGATCTTCGAACGCATCGGCGGATGGCTCCAGCCGCTTGGTGTTCCTGCGGATGCACAATTCGACTGCGCCTCCGCGCTGACGAACTACATCCTCGGTGTGGCCGGCCAGAACGCGGCCAACGCCCGCACGCTTCCGGACGGAACGGATCGTAAGGCGTGGCTGGAAACCATAGCCACGGGCTGGATTCAGGATGATCCCGAAGCGCGTCCATTTCTTCGGCGGGTGGCGGCGCAGCTGAGCGAACATGACGATCGCCAACAGTTCATTGCCGGCGTCGACTTCATCCTGGCGGGCGCCTGCGTCGAGCGAAACGCTTGAGGCGGGACGGTGCTCATGCGCCGACAGCCATCTGGAGCGTAGCGCCGAGCTTCTTGGCCCTTAGGACGCAGGGAGGTCCTGCTGCCGCGCATAGCGCGCGGGCGGCAGCCCGACATGGCGGGTGAAGGCGACACTGAACGCGCTTGCCGAGCCGTAGCCGACGCGTTCCGCGATCTCGGCGATGCCAGCTTCGCTGCGCCGGAGCATGTTCTTAGCCAGAGCCATGCGCCAGTTCAGAAGATAGGCCATCGGCGCAAGACCGACGGCGCGACTGAAACGTTCGAAAAAGGCCGAGCGGGAAAGAGCCGCCTCCTTCGCCAGTTGTGCGACCGTCCAGACCTTGGTCGGGCTCTCGTGCATCCGGCGTAACGTCACGGCAAGACGTTCGTCAGCGAGCCCGCGCACGAGGCCGGGTGATGCAGGTGTCGCCGCCGTCGAGCGAAGTGCTTCTATCAGCAGGACTTCGAGCAAGTGGGTGAGGATGACGTCGCGTGCCGGCCGCCGGTCGCGGAATTCGTCTCTGACGAGCTCGACGAGGGTGGTAAGCCGAGGCTGGCCGCGGACATGCACGACCTGGGGAAGCAGCGACACCAGCAGGCCCGCATCGGCAGAATCGAAGCTGCAATGGCCCGCCAACATCGTCAGATCGGGCGGTTCGCTCTGATCGCCGATCCTGAATTCGCCCGAGCCAAGCGCAATGGCCACCGCTTCAGGGAAGTCGGTCGGGGGTGGCACGAGGCTGGACATTGCGACGCCGTAGGACTCGGGGACCAGGATGAAGTCGCCTGAGCGCACTTCGATCGGCTCGCGCCCGTCAATCGCGAGGCGGCAGGAGCCCTCAAGAACGACGCAATAGAAGGGCTGCCCGGTATCCGAACGGCGGATGTGCCAACTCCCGGCGCCGACGACGCGCTTCGCATGTCGGGCGCTCGGATTGAGCAGCGCAACGACCTCCGCCAGTGGATCGATCATATGTCGGACTTTCACTAATCAAACTTGGACTATTGATTATAGATGGTCCAGGCAAGTGGGTCTATCGTCTTCGTGTAGACAATCAAACCTGCGAGACCTGCATGAAGACCATATTGATTACCGGCTGCTCTTCCGGCTTCGGACTTGAGACCGTCAGATATTTCGTCGACCGCGACTGGACGGTCATCGCGACAATGCGCACGCCGCGCGAGGATGTGCTGCCCTCTTCAAAGAATGTGCGCGTGCTCGCGCTCGATGTGACCGATCCGGACAGCATCCATCAGGCCATCGAGGCTGCCGGGCCAATCGACGCCCTGGTCAACAATGCAGGCGTGGGCGCCGCGGCGCCGTTCGAGGTCATGCCCATGTCGACGATCCACGACGTCTTCGAGACGAACCTCTACGGTACGATGGCCGTCACGCAGGCGGTGCTGCCGCAGCTCAGGGAACGTAGGGGAGGGGTCGTCGTGAACGTTACGTCGTCCGTGACGCTGCGGGCGCTCCCGCTAGTCGCAGCCTACACGGCGAGCAAGGCGGCGGTGAACGCCTTTACCGAGTCCATGGCGCTGGAAGTCGCACAGTTCGGCATACGCGCGCACATCGTGCTACCCGGGCGCGCGCCCGAGACCCGCTTCGCCGAGAATGGCAGCTCCCGAATGCGGGGTCTCGACCACGAGGCCTATGCCGATCTCGTCAAAGGCTTCATGGCCCGCTTCAGCCTGCCGGGCCCGGTCACCCATTCGCGGGATGTCGCCGAAGCCGTGTGGCGCGCGGTGAACGATCCCTCGAGCCCCGTGCGGATCCCCGCAGGCGCCGACGCGGTGGCCTGGGCCGAGGCGAGCTGACCTGAAGGTCGCCACGCGATCACGCCCAATGGCAATGTCCTGCCCTTGGCACGGATTGATGTTCCTGCTTCCTGTTATTGATCGGTGACTCGCGTATGCTCGTCACATCGCATTGGGTGCGGAGGCCGGATGGGAGGAAGAGGCGCGTCGCGCCCACTCCCTCTCCGGAGCGGTTTGGCTGTCGGGCCTCAGGCCGCGGTAGCGATCTCACTGGCAAAGGCCCGGTAGGAATGCAGAGGGCGACCCAGGATCGTGATCAGCCGCTCCACGTCGCCGAGCTCGGGGATCATGCCATCGGTGACGTAGCGTTCGGCCATCAGACGCATCTCATAGGCCGTCCACTTCGGCATGAAGCTTGCCATGTTCTGCTCGAATCCGCTGGGATCGTCGCCGCCGTAGACAACCGGGCGGTCGAGCAGGTCCGACCAGATCTTGGCCACATCCGGGCCGGTCAGCGTGTCGGGGCCGACAAGGTTGATCGTCTCGATAGGTAGCTTGCGGGCAGCCTGGTCGCGGCGGATCAGTTCGATGGCGGCGACCTCGGCGATATCGCGGGCGTCGACCATGGCGACACCCTTATCGCCGATCGGCATCGGGTAGACGCCGTGATTGAGGATTACGTCCTTGATCATCAGCTCATTGTCGATGAAGTATGTCGGGCGCAGGATGGTGGCGCTGAAGCCCATCTGGACGAGCATGCGCTCAGCACCGAACTTGACGGCGAAATGCGGCACATTCACTGCACGATCGGCATCGAACACGGAAAGATAGACGACCCGTTCGACGCCCGCCTCGCGGGCGATGTTGAGCGTGATGATCGCCTGGGTGAATTCATCGCCGGTAACGGCATTCAACAAAAAGAGCGTGCTTACGCCGTGGAAGGCGTTGCGCAGCGCATCGATGTCGAGCAGGTCGCCTTGAGTAACTTCGACGCCGGCCGAGACATTGGCCCTTGAGGGATCGCGGGTCAGCACGCGAACCTTCGCGCCACGCTTGATGAGTTGATCCACGACGTGGTGGCCGACACGACCGGTGGCGCCTGTAACGAGAATGGTCATTGGGATTGCTCCGTTGAGGTGTTCAGTTGACAGTTATCAATTTAATGATCCAAATTGCGCCCGATAGACGTCATATTTGGACAGACTGTCTCGTTGGTGAAACACATGGATCTGCTCGCTCTCGCCGATTTCAATCTGGTCGCTCGCCACGGCGGGTTCGGCAGGGCTGCTCGCGCCACTGGCCGACCGAAGGCAACCTTGTCGCGGCGTGTGGCCGACCTTGAGGCGAGTCTCGACCTGCGTCTGTTCGAGCGCGGTGCACGGACGCTAAAGCTCACGGAGGAAGGGCGCGCACTCTTCGAGCGAACAGGCGCACTCCTGACCGAGCTTGACGAAACGGCGAAGGCTATCGCGTCGGGCGGACATAGCCCCCGAGGGCGGTTGCGGATCAGCGCACCCTTGCTGTTCTCCCAGACGGCAATGGGGAAGCTTGCGGCGGGATTCGTCCTGAAACACGCCGAAGTTCAGCTCGAGATCACGACGGAAGACCGGGCAGTCGATATGATCGAGGAGGCTTATGATCTGGTCATTCGCGTCAATCCGGAGCCGGACGAAAGCCTCGTTGGTCGCGTGTTCCTGCATGATCGGCTGGTGGTCGTGGCAAGCCCCGATCTACCGCGCCCGATGGGCCGCGACCCCGTTGCCGCCGTCACTCGTGGATCGATGGCCCAAGCTGAATTGTGGGAGGTCATGACCTCAGCGGGAAAATTGAGCATCGCGGCAAGGCCAGTTCTGAGCGTCTCCTCGTTCATTATGGTTCGTGATGCCGTTCGAGCGGGGGCGGGAGCGGCGCGTCTACCCCTATCGCTCGCCATTCCGGATTTGGCTACCGGCAGGCTGGTGAGCTGGGGTGAGCTAGAGGGGCTTCAAACCGCTCTTTGGGCACTATATCCAACGCGTCGGCTCCTCAGCGCGCGTGTTTCGGCATTCCTAGATTATCTGAAGGAGGCCTTTCCTCAAGGGACGCCCGACGAGCTTGCCGCCTTCGTTGAAGGATGAATGCAATCGCAATGGTTTATCGCGTAGAGATGGACCGAACGCGGCCGCACTCCATGATTGGGGATTAGTTTCGCCCATTCGATGTCTTCGCCAGCATCTCACTCAGCGTTGCCGCCGAGAGCATGGCTTCGGCTAAAAGTTTCTTGAGCTTCTGGTTTTCTTCCATCA
Source organism: Rhizobium sp. ERR 1071 (assembly GCF_007828675.1). Lineage (NCBI taxonomy): Bacteria > Pseudomonadati > Pseudomonadota > Alphaproteobacteria > Hyphomicrobiales > Rhizobiaceae > Rhizobium > Rhizobium sp. ERR 1071. Next base: position 74,604 of record NZ_VITM01000017.1, read on the forward strand.
GTGCTCTCATTCTTTTGGAATCGAGACCGGCATTTCCGAAATGAAGGGATTGCCACCGATAGAAGGTCGGCTCGCTGATACCGTGCTTGTGGCAAACATCAGCAACCGTCACCCCAGCCTGGTGCTCTTTCAGTATGCCGGTAATCTGATCGTCGTCGAATTTTCTCTTGCCCATCACCGCTTCAGTCCTCACGAAATGCTCTGTGGAAACTGTCGATAAGTGGTCTGATGGCATAGAATGCCACGCTGCTTTTGCCCGTTTCGATCAGTGTCTGCACAGGCATGCCTGCGACCAATTCGACATCGTTCATTTTCGCCAACCGCTCGTCCGTCACTCGGATCGTCGCGGCAAAGTATGGCTGGCCGCTCTGCGCATCGGTGAGGCGGTCCGCCGATACATACTCGACCCGGCCTTTCAGCAACGGAACGCGCCGCTGATTGTATGGAAGGAGGTGAACCTGCGCCTCAAGCCCCGCACGGACGAGATTGATGTCTTCCGGTCTGACGTGGGCGGACACGATGAGGCGATCGCTGCGCGGCACAAGATCGACGAGCGGCTCGCCCGCGCCGACCACTCCGCCGGCGGTGTGGATGCGCAGGTTCATGATTGTTCCGTCTTCGGGCGCCCGGATATCGGTCCTTGAAAGCTGATCGTCGATCGCCCACAAGCGCTCGCGCAACTGCATGATCTGACTTTCCGTGTCGCGCATACCCTGCGCGACTTCGCTCAGCCGGTCGCTCTCGAGCTTTGCGAGATCGGCCTGTGCCTCGCTGATCACCTGGTAGGCGCGCGAAATCTGGGCCTCCACCTGACCCCGCTGGCCGGCGAGGTCCGCTTTTTCCCGCTGGAGGTTGAGGACAGTATTTTTTCGTTCCAATCCCTTGGCGTTGAGGGCCGTAACCTGATCCAGTTCCTGCTGCGAGATTGCCGCCCTGTCGGTCAGTGCTGTCTTCTGCGCGCCAAGCCCTACGATTTCCTGCCGCACCTGTGCGATCTTCTCGCTGGTTATGCCAACTTCCGCCTGCATGACCTGACGACGCGCTTCGAAGATTTTCCGCTGTCCAGTCAGAATCGCGCCGACTGAGAGATCTCTGTCCATTGCCGACCTGAGGTCCTGCGGAAAAGCGATATGATCGGCGCCCGTCTGCTCGGCAAGCAGGCGGGCGCGGCTTGCTTCGGCGTCCCAAAGTTGCCCTTGAATATTGTCGCGCTCCGAGCGGGACTTGGTGTCGTCGAGTTCTATCACAACTTGCCCTGCCGTCACGGCATCGCCGTTCTTGACGAGTATCCGTCGCACGATACCGCCTTCCAGGTGCTGAATGGTCTTGCGGCTGGACTCCGGCTCGATGACGCCGGATGCAACTGCGGCGCTTTTCAGCGGCGCCAGCACCGACCAGATTCCCAATCCGACTATAAAGACTCCGATCAACAGGTTCCCCGTCCATATAACGCCCCTGAGCCGCGGCATGGGCGAAGGGGGAGCGGGTCCGCGCTGTTTCGTGCCGAGCACCGGCGCGTAAGCTGTCTGTTGCTTGTCTGTCGCCGTCGATCGTTCGGCAAAGCGCTGGCTCACTTTTGACGAACTTGAAAATCTCGCCAGCGTTGCATCCAGTTGCACAAGGGTCATGTCCCAGTCCCCTCTATGTTCCCGTTCGCGACGGCGGTTGAAGATAGGTTTCATAAATCTGCTCGCTGTCGCCGAAGGCAGCCACCGTCCCGTTGCGCATAATGGCGATCTTGTTGGTAACTGGTAGGATACCCATGCGGTGAGTTATGATAACAACGGTCATGCCCCTGGATTTCATGCGTTCAATTGCCTTGTGCAGCATGCGCTCGCCATCATAGTCCAGGCTAGAGTTCGGATCATCGAGAACGATGAGGGATGGATTTCCATAGGCGGCCCGTGCCAGCCCCAGCTGTTGGCGCTGAGCGCGAAGGAGCAGGCTACCACCTTCTCCAATATCGGTCTCGTACCCCTTTGGCAGCCGCATGATCGCCTCGTGCAATCCAACCAGCTTGGCTGCATCGATTACCCTGGCGGGATCTCCTCCATCCAGCCGGCCGATCACATCCTTGATTGCCCCGCCGAAAAGCTCGATGTCCTGCGGCAGATATCCGACGTGGTAGGCGCCTCCGCAAAGACGCAGAGCCGAAACATCTACCCCACCAAGAAGGGCGCACCCGCTTGTTGCTTGCACGACGCCCGCAATAACACGACCTAACGTCGATTTTCCCGATCCGGAAGGGCCGATGAGGGCAACGCAATCGCCAGGCGCCAGGCGCAACGTGATTCCGGTTAGTATCTGCCTGTTGGCGAATGGTTGAATATAGCCGACGTCTTCGAGAACCAGGCCATTGGGTTCCGGCTGAAGCACCGTTCGGGCATCGCGTTCCGACGCAACGGCGATCAGCATGCGGTTGAGGCGATTGAAGGCGTTGCGAGCAAACATTAGGGAGCGCCATGCGCCTATCGCGCCCTCGATCGGCGCAAGTCCGCGCCCGAGCAGCAGGCTGGCGACGAAGATGATACCGGGACTGCTGTTGCTCGAGAGCACCAGCCAGGTCGCGGATCCCATCAACAGGATCTGCGCCAGTGTTCGGATCGATTTGGAAAAACCAAGAATGATCTCCGTCCGATGCATCGCGATGTCTTGTGCTCGTCTTGCCATTTCCGCATCGCGATAGACCACTAGCGCGGCACCATATTCCATGCCCATCGCCCGGATCACCTCGATGTTTTTTAGGGCGTTCGCGAACCGCAGATAGCTTCTGGAGAGGGCAAGATTGGCGCTGGCAAGCGGTTCTTGCGTCGCTAGCTCCGTGAGGCAGGCAAACAGCAGAAGCGCTAATGCGCTCAGAAGACCGAGCGCCCCAAGCAGCGGATGAACAAGAAAGAGCAGGAGCAGGAAGATCGGTGCCCATGGGAGGTCAAAAAACAGGGAACTTGCCGGGGAATCGAGGAATTGGCGTAAGGTGGTCAGATCCCTGAAGCACTCCGTGGCGGCTCCTGCATCGGCGCGTGCGGCATATTCGAATGATGCGGTAAGCACCATGGGCCGTAGCCTGTGATCCAGCCAGCTGCCGATGCGCGAGAGGGCTGCCCGGCGCACAATGTCCAGCGTTGCGCCAACCACCACGGCGACGGCGATGACTATTGTCAACATCAGAAGCGTGTCGGCGCTGCGGCTCGACAGAACTCTGTCATAGATCTGCAGGAGATAAACGGAAGGCGCCAGAAGGAAGAGATTGTAGCCACAGCTATAGAGGAAAACCAGCCCAAGTGCTCCGGCGCAAGCCCGGAGCGCGATGACGAGCTGTGTCTGTTGGCGCGATGGCGTTACAGAAAGCGTTGCCATTATCCGATCTCGCTCCGCGTGAGACTGACAAGACGAGGCTGCCGATGGGTTCCGCAACCTATGAGGGTCGCCGAGTGAAGCCGGCGACCCTCTGGGTTTGGGGTTCATGAGCCAAGATGGCTGAGATCGATATGGCCGAAGTCGTTCGAGAAATGATCGAGAGCATTGTTCACTGTCGTCGTTGAGGGGTCCGTGTGAACGAGCGCTGCCGAGATGTCGCCGCCGCGAGCCAAGTTGCCGTTGCCGCCGTTGCCGCCGACGCCAGCAAGAATGGTGGCATGCTGATCTGCAAGAAGCTGAGTATATTGTGTCGCCGTGGTATCCGCGCTGACCGCCGCCGTGTCGCCGCCGCTCACGCTTCCCTGGCTGCCGTTGGAGTGAGAATCTCCTCCGGCGCCTCCCGCGCCGCTATTCGTGACCGCCGCTAGGAAGCCATTCTGGGCTTGCGCAAAGCCGCCAGGTCCGCCGCTGCCGGCGGTCCAATCTGCCATCTGCCCCACGTGATCGCCGTTGTGCAGATCGATGGATGCCCCGTCGACCGTTTGCGTATTGGCGACATACGCAACCGGATTGTAGTCAATATTGCCATGGCTGTTGCCATCGCCGCCGTTGCCGGCGCTCGCGTCGCCGGCAACCGGGTCACTGAAATGGATCGTGTCAGATATTTGTGGGATAGGCATTGATGTTCCTCCTTCGATTTCGTTTCGTCCGTGTGGTTCTACGGCATGGGTCTCCAGCGTCTCACCGCCCGCAATACAACCGCGGGTGAATATTACCCGCGGTCAAATCTGGGAGCTATCTAGATATTCGGTGACGCTCCTTCAGGCGTATGCTTGGAGATGAGCGCAATTTGACCTCGGCGCGTCGTGGTCGGCACCAGATGAGATGGTCATGATCGGGCCTGCGGCCCGATCGACACGCCTGATCTTTCGAAGCAAAGGAGGTTCAAGCAAACAGGCGGCATTCGGGTCTCTGCTGCAAGGCCGGTTTGGCGCCCTCGAATTCTCATCGCGGGGCGCTCGATCCATGATAGCCAAATGGCTAGGACGCTAGCCGGCAGGATGTAGACGAATTACAGGCTCTGCTTTTCTCACGTTCAGGTGCACAATGTCCGAAAAATCCTGTCTGCATAAGTTGCTCGCCTTGTGGGATGTTCGGTTGATTTGCAATGGAGATGGTTATGACGGACACCCGTCCCTTATTGGAAGACTTACCCAAAACAGGCACCGATCAAAACCTCACCTCCAATTCGGCAGCGGGGCACCTGGCTCTGGTGCCAACCTGGCTTCCACTGGATGTCGCGTCGGGTCCGAACTACAACTCAGCTGGTAGCGGCGGCGACGGGATAAGCGAAGGCGTGATCGACAGCAACGCGCTGGCCGTCTTCGTGCCTTCCAATGCTGCCATTGCGGGACCTCATTCGAGCGCGGACGCCTTCCAGGGTAACGATGCGCTGGTCAACCAGCATCCCACCGAAATGGCTGGGATCGGCGGGAATGGCGGAAGTGGCAATATTGCGATTGGCGGCGGCGACGTCAGTCATGCCGGCACCGGTGGCAACGGCCTCTTTTTTGGCGGTCTCGTGAGCACTGATGTTGCGGTGTTTGCTCCCGTGAACACGGCTGTGGCGGTTGGCCATGGCGCTGAGGCTCACGCCGATCAATCGAACAACGCTTTGTTCCTGCAGGGGGCAACCCAGATGGGCGGCATCGGTGGCTCCGGCGGCGATCATAATGTCGCGATCCACGACTCGACGATGAACCCGGGAACCGCGGTTACGTTTACCGGTGACAATTATGCGGGGCATGGCGGCAACGGAGTTTTCGTCGGCAGCATGGTCGATGTGAACGTGGCCATTTTCTCCCCGATCAACATCGCGGTAGGCGCCGCAGGCGGTTCGGCCGAAGCCCATCAGACAAACAATGCGGTTTTTGATCAGGGCACGATGCAGATTGCCGGCATCGGCGGCAACGGTGGTGGCTTCAACATGTCATCGGGGACGATTTTTACCGGCAGCCATGAAGCTGGCGGTGGTGGCGTTGGATCATCGACCGGCAGCATGGTCGACATTAATCTCGCCTATTTCCATCCCATCAATATCGCAGTTCCTGCCGGTGGGACGGCGGACGCCCAGCAGATCGACCATGTTCTCTACGATCAGCATGCACTTCAATTGGCCGGCGTCGGCGGCCACGGTGGCGGCGGCAATCTTACGGACGCCCATTCGGCTCTCGTAGACGACATTCTGGGCTTCGTACATACCTGACAGATAGTCTCCTTGCGGGCATTGTGAAGGCTCAACTTCATGAAGCCATTCTCCGCGCCTTTAAGAACCATATGCTGGATTGCTTCATCCGTTTGGCCTTGCCTCTCGGAGAGGCATGGCGCGGAATGCCCGGTCACCGAGACGCCGAGTATTCCCCTCGTAACCCAATTTATGTTGTTATAAATCTCGATCGTTCTAGGCTGTTGTGTCTGATCGGAACCTATAGGTGCCAATACAGTATTGAGGCTGCTTTAAGTTGAAGGACGTGCTTGAACTGAATCTCATTGACAGATAATGATATTCTGTCTGTTTTTCCTGTGATGTATTTCTCGAATATCATATGTATTTTTAATGTCACCGATAGCTTTGTTGACACGCTTTCTGCATATGAATTCAACGAAGTGAATCGATGCAACATATATTAGTGAATAATGATTTCAGTGCGATATACATGCAAAGGTTGACTGTCCTTGAGCCATTGCACTCTATAACAACTCTCGTGATAGATAAGACTATTGATATCGATAGTACCTCTTTTTCATGTCATGACATGAAACGAGAGCGGAAATAATCTGGGTTGCGGTTGGGCTGCAGATATTCCGGGGAGCGGTCAAGTGTCCAACAGTGCCAAATCCAAGCGTCATATGGGGCGCAATATACCAACTATTGTCGTTATTCAGCATTCCACATTGGCGCGTACGACTGTGGTGAAGCTTCTTGAGCGTGAATTCGCCGGCTGGAATTTTGTCGACATGATCTCGACGGAAAGTCTCGATAGAGCCCTTGGTGCCGAGGTACGTTTGATTGCGCTGGATCTGGCCGGCAGAGGTGTCGAGAGTGCAAGCCTGCGTAATGATCTCGCCGCGATTGCCGCGCGCTTTCCCCAGGCTCCCATCACCCTGCTCTTAGGTACGGATGATGTCGACATAGTCCGTCAGGCGCTCAAAATGGGCATCCGCGGTTTCTTTTCGACTTCACTTCCCATTGATATCGCCCTTGCCGGCCTTCGTCTCGTTCTGGCGGGAGGAACATTCTGCCCGCAGCTGTTAGGCGTTGTTGCAGATGAATCAAGCGAGCATGTTCCGGCCAGAAACGAGGTGGAGAAAAACCTGGATGAAAGGACGCAATATTGGACGATCGCCGATTTCACTCCCAGGGAGGCGGAGGTCCTCGCGGAGTTGCAATGTGGCTGCTCGAACAAGGTTATTGCAGGAAAACTCAATTTGTCGGGGCATACGGTGAAGATGCATCTGCAACACATAATGCGTAAGTTGCAGGCGCAGAACCGGACTGAGGTGGTCGCTCGCCTGGTTCGACGAGCCGAGAGCGGGCATGACGCCTCCGCGAATTAGGGTGGTATCGCACGTGCCAAGATGGTCGATGCGGGGCTGCGTGACAGACCATTCCTTATCCTTGACCTTTCCTATGGACGTCCATTGCGGAACATGAGTGCCGGCAAAGAACATCCACAGCTTGTCTTCGCTGCATGCGAATCAGGCAGTTGGGAGTTGCCGCCTCCCCGCCCGCTTTGCGAATCCGGCTCGGCGAAGCTGGTGACCGCCCTTAAGAAAGGCGCCCCACGATAAACGCTCTTTCACGATGACCAGACACCCCTCCAAGCGGCTCCTTCAAAGCCTCGATCTCCTGGCGCCAAGCCAATACCAATCTAGCCGGCTTGCGACCGACATGCAAAGCCATCCGGCTGGATGCGGAGAGTGACGCATGTTTTCATTTGAAACCTAATTCCAGTACTAAGGCGGAAGACCGGCTTACGGATCTGATCATCCTTTTGGAGTAGCGCCGTCAGCAGAAGGTGGAAATCTGGGGGGAATCCGCGCCGACGCTGCGTTTCATCTACTTCTTTATGATGAGTTTCGAAGCTGTAGATCATACGATGGTGGTATTTAGCAAGATAATTAATCGTATAAGTTGCGAATGGTCGGTTTCGCCAAGCTCCCAGGAGCCAAGGATGCACAAATAATGCCACGTGTTTCACTTGCGCGCGCTGGACTTCGCTTCTCACCGTAGCGGATATAACGGCTGCTATTGTAGCGGGATGGACTGAAAGGCTGATCCCAATTCGTAAGATGGCCCCTTCAGATTGCTGGTCAAATATTGGGCATCTGCGGACCATGCCGTTAGCACAATCTTAACGATATTGCGGCGCACAAAAAAACCGTGCAACGATCGCTGCATTCTTTCGGGAGGAATAATATAGCGCATTCATCAAAGGATCTATGGCTATGTTTTTCTTTAGAAAAAGCAAAGATGGCAGAAATAATGATGCATCGGTGAGATTGGCATCTTACGCTGTACTTGGTGTAATGGGTACAGTATTTGCCTCATCCGCATTCCCTCCATTCTTCACATCGACTTCTACTCGCGCTGTGATCAACGCACCGCTCGTGCCGCTGACAACGCCGATCAGCGGCAAGGTGACGTCGCTCGGCGCAGCGGGCGAAATAACGGTCGAGAACGATCGCGTCGACAATTCGACCTTGATCGGCTTGAAGGTTCAGCTTGCCGCGCTGCGCAACGAGATGGAACAGAAGAATTCGATCGTCGGCGACTACGCCCAGCGTATCGGCGACCTTGAAAACGATCTTTCCGGCCAGCAGGCGGCACTCCTCGTCAGGATCACCGCGGATCTCAAGGCCGCCGAGGCGGCTCTGGAGATGGTGACCTACTCGTCCCGCATCGCGAAAGCCGAGGCGGCGCGCAAACTCAGGCTCATGGCTCGGGGTATCGCCGCCGGCAGCGAAGGCGAGGTCGCCGATACGGTTCGTCTGGAGGACACCAAGCTTGAAGCCGCCAAGCTCGCCGTGGCCAAGCTCGCCTCGGAACTCGATTTTGCCCGACAGGGTGTTTATGTTGGCGCCGACCTGCAGTCGCTGCAAAATCTCCAGCAGGAAATCCGCACGCGCAAGGCCGACCTCCTGCAGATCAAGTTGCAGATCGCGACGATGCGCACGAAAGAGACCGAGCTCGGCTCGCTCGTGATGACGGAGGCATCGCGGGTCGACAGGCTGGCGCGGGCCGATTTGCACGTTCCCTCGACGAGCCAGCTTTACAAGCCGGTGGCTGCATCCGGACGCGAGGTCACGGCTGGCGACACGCTCGCTGAAACGCTCGACTGCCGCGACGCCTTTGTCGTCGCAATCTTTTCCGAGCGGCAGGCGCAAGCCCTCGTCGTGGGGTCGAAGGTTGATGTCAATGCCGAAGGTTGGCCTCAAGCGGCAAGCGGCGTCGTCGAGCGGCTGGTTCCGCGTACGACCGACAGGGTGGATCTCGATTACGCCGTTCCTTTCCCGCCGACGGAGCGTCGCGAGCTCTATGCGTACATCCGCCTGACCGAGCCTGGCACGGCAGACTTGCGAGGCAGTCCGTTCTGCTCTGTCGGCACGTGGGTCGACGTGACGATGCCCCAGGAATGGCTTCAGAAAACGCAGCATTATATACGCGAGGCATCGACATCGCTCATTGGCGTAGCCCAGGCATCCGCCGCGCAATGGCCCGCGGCTGAGACAAAACTGACCGGTCTCGTCCGGCGGTCGGCCGAACAGTTCGGCGTGCTCAATTTGGAGGAGCGCCTTGCAAAGGGCCCTCGGGACATCCGCGCCAGCTGGAGGATCCTCTATCCCCAGCCTCGGCGTGCCGAGGCGCATGCCGTCGAGCTCCTTAACGAGCGAATGAGAGCTGCGCCGGTGAAAAGCTGACGCAAGTCGCTGCGGCACCCGGCGGCCCGTGACCGATCGCATCCAGGCTGAAGTCAGGGAGAAACAGACCGTGTTCTTTAGTTCCGACGACGACTTATTCAGTGTTCTGACCTTCGATCTTGTCATCGCCGCTTGCGCGATGTTGTTCGCGATGCTCGCAAACCCGAAGAAACCGTTCGAGCGGGCGGCATTCAGTCTGCTCATGCTCTTGTCGCTCGGGCTCTATCTTTCGTGGCGCGCCCTCGACACGCTTCCGCCCTTCGAGTTTTCCGCCGAAGTGCTCTGGAATTATGTTTACTTCCTCTTCGAGGCGGTGTCGGTGCTTTACGCCATCGGTTCGATCCTGATCCTTCTGAGAACGACTGACTGGAAGAGGGAGGCCGATCTCGGTGAAAAGGAACTGGCGGCCAAGGCCGACATTCCTTTCGTCGACGTTGTCATCTGCACCTATAACGAGCCACTGAATGTCCTGGAAAAATCGGTCATATCCGCCCAGGCGATGAACTATCGCAGGCTTCGTGTTTTCGTCTGCGACGACACTCGTCGCCAGGAAGTGCGCGACTATTGCGCACGCGTCGGTGTGAACTACCTGACGCGTCCGGATAACAAGCATGCCAAGGCCGGCAATTTGAACAATGCCTTGAATCATACGAACGCGCTCGCCGAGACTTCCGATTTCATCATGGTTCTCGATGCGGATTTCGCCCCTCAAGCAAATTTCCTGAACCGAGTTATCGGTCTCTTCAAGGACGGGAAGGTCGCCGTCGTGCAGACGCCGCAATTTTATTTCAACAGCGATCCGATCCAGCACAATCTCGGCATCCGACGCTCCTTCGTCGATGACCAGCGTGTCTTCTTCGACACGTTCCAGCCCGCCAAGGATGCCGTCGGATGCGCGTTCTGCGTGGGCACCAGCTTCGTTGTGCGTCGCGCCGCCGTCAACGAGATCGGCGGCTTTCCGCATGATGCGCTGTCCGAGGACATGCTGCTTACCTACCGCCTGATGGAGCGGGGCTATGTGACCCGGTGGCTGAACGAGAAGTTGAGCGTCGGCCTGTCGGCCGAAGGCATTCCCGAATACATCACCCAAAGGACCCGCTGGTGCCTCGGCACGATCCAGATCGGCCTGCTGCGCAACGGTCCGCTCTGGCGCGGCAACTTCACCCTCATCCAGCGTCTGCATTATCTGCACGGGCTATTCTGTTGGCTGTCGAAGCCTTTCATCCTCTGCCTTTTGCTGGCGCCGTCCGTCTATTGGCTGACCGGAGTTTCGGCGCTGCAGGCTGACGAACTGCTTTTCATGAAATACGGCCTCAGCTCGCTCTTCCTGTTTTGGACCTATTCGACGTGGATCTCCGAAAGGCGCACGCTGCCGCTCTTCACAGAGGTTACACATGCGCTGACCGCTGTGCCGATCACCATCACTCTCTTCCAGGCGATCCGCAAGCCGTTTGGCCGCCCTTTCAAGGTGACCGAGAAGGGAGGGGACAGGTCCGCGATCCGCGTTCACCGCCCAACGGCATTGTTTTTTGGTTTCGTAGCGGCCATGTCCGGACTGTCCGTCGTCAGGATCGTCTATGGTTGGGATGCACCCGTCGAATTTTCCGCACGCGAGTGCCTTAATCTCGTCTGGTCGTCAGTGGCGATGATCATTGCGTTCACGAGCCTGCTTTGTTGCATCGAGCTGCCGCGTTTCGGCCAGGAGGAACCGATCGAAGTCCGGCTTCGCGGACGGCACCGGGCCAATGGGCACATCGCCGACGTGACGATAACGGCCGTGTCCACCGAAGGCGTGACGCTGGCGGAACACGGCCCGACCGGTGCGGAGGACGAGGCGGTGTTCATCCCGGAAATCGGCTGGATTTCCTCCTCGGTCAGAGCGGCGCCATCGTCGACGGCTTTCTGCCTTATGCCGACGCCGGAGCAGCACAATGCCATCCTGCGGCTGCTTTTCAGGAGCGCGCCCGACAACGTCGCGGAACGGGGAGTCTTGCGCAAATCGATGCAGATGCTCTTGTGGCGCGCCTTTTCCTGATCGGCGGGCAGGACCATTCGACAGACCCAGGGTGATATATGCGAAGCTTTTTCAGGGCCTTTCTGGCTGGCGCCGTCGTCGCATGTTGGGTAAATGGGGCATGGGCAGGCGAGGAACGGCATGTTCAACTCGCCGCAAGGCTTTGCGCCGGCCTCGTTACTCATATGAGCGGCGAGCCGGCGCAGCCTTTCGTCTTTCGCAGCTACGAGCCTCTGGCCGATGCTTCCCCGCTCCATCCCGCGCTCGAGAATGCGGGCTTCACCTATGACAACGCACTGGCGGTCATGGCGCTATATGCCTGTGGCCGAAAATCGGAAGCGAGCCGGGTCGCCGATGCATTGGTGCTCGCGTTGAACACGGATCGATTTTATCACGATGGGCGGCTGCGAAACGCCTATCGCGCCGGCCCGGTTGAGGATAACGGCAGCATGCTGCTTCCGGGCTATTGGAGCCCCGTTAGCAAGTCTTGGATTGAAGACGACTATCAGGTCGGCAGCGCGACGGGCAGCACGGCCTGGGGGGCGCTGGCACTGCTGACCGCCTACGAACAGACCGGCCGAAGGCCCTATCTGGATGCCGCTCGGACAATCATGGACTGGATCCATCGCAGCACCGCAGATCCGCAAAATCCCGGTTATTTCGGAGGCTTTTTTGGTCAGGAGCCCTCACCGGAACGCATAGGCTGGAAATCCACGGAACATAACCTCGATGTCTATGCGGCGGATCGCTGGCTTGCCGAGCTCGATCCCATGGGCGACTGGATGCATCACGCCGAGAAAGCGCGCGCGTTTCTGGAGGCCATGTGGGATTTCGAGGACGGTCGTTTCTTTGTCGGCAGCCTGCTCGACAGCGCCGCACCGAATACGAGGATGTCGGGTCTCGACGCCGAATTGTGGCCGCTCATCGCCGTGCCGGCCTACGCGTTCAGGCGCGCGCGCGTCCTGGAATGGACGAAACGCAATCATGGCGTTGATGGTGGTTTCGACTTCAACAACGACCGCGACGGCATCTGGCTTGAGGGCACTGCCCAGGCCGCCCTCGTGTTTCGTCTGAGCGGCAGCGCGAAAGAGGCCGAACCTTTGTTCGAAACGATTTCCAGGCAAGTTGCCCCCGACGGGCTGCTCTATGCCACGGTCAACGCTGAGCTATCGACCGGCCTGAAGGTTGGGCCCGACTCCGCCTCCGTTGACTTCAAGTACTTCCGCCTTCCCCATATAGGAGCGACGGCATGGGCCGTGCTTGCCGCGCTGAAGCGCAATCCTTTCATAGGCACGGCCGGTCAGTCGGCGAACCGTTAGAGATCCCGGAAAAGTACGAAGCGGTGTTCGTCCGGAATTGCGAAAAAAAACAAAGGGCGATTTCCTGATTGGATGAAGCGCCGAACCGCCCTGGAATAGACCACGCCACCGGGCGGCGATTGGGAAAGGTTTCAGTGGTCTAAGATGAATTGCCGTGCCCGGTGGGCCCAGGCAGGGCGGCTGCGTAGCACTATCGCGCATGTCGGCTGTGAACTTGAGTTCAGTAACTTGCACGATTCAATCTGTCATTGTGCTGCGGTTTTGTGAATGCCGCCAGGCGTATCCGAAGACGGGCACGCGGAATCACAACTGGGTCTTTCGCGCCAACTAATCGCAGACGGTTTCGCGCACCACCACCCGATGATGATGGCGGTAGCTGTAGCGTCTCTCGGTCCAGCACCGGCGATGATATCTGTAGCGTGGGCCGTCATAGTACCCATCATCCGCGTAGGCCGGCGGAGCACGATAATAACGCGGCGGCGGCGCATCATAGTCGTAGCGAGGCCCAACTCCGTATTCAAAGTAGACCTGAGAGAATGCCGGGGACGCGGCCAAGGTCGTGGCGAGCGCCAACGCTGCGATTACGATTCTTTTCATGTCTTTCCATTCCGATTCATGTACAGCTGCGGCGCGCTAACCCGCGCCCTAAATGTAGTATGCCATGAGCACTGCTCGTGAATACGGACGAAAGTCCCGATCAAGTAGGGACTTAGGCCTAAGAGCTCCCGAATGCTTTGTTCGCTAGCGTTCATAGAAGTTGGTGGACTCGTCTTTCTCGAAGCGTAAGATGAAGTATCGGCACCAACCGAATACGTAGGCGGTGGCGACGGAGGGCTTAGACGTGCTCCCGCCTGCAAGACCGAGGGAGCGGTATTATGCCCTTTCGGAAATACGCATCTATTCCAGATGATCCCAATTTTCGCGAAGCGTTAATGGTTTGGGCTCGCAAGTTTACCAGATCCGAGGCGGTCGCGAGACGTGTCACTCGACGGACGATTGATGTGTTGTGCGACAATCCAAGCCTCCTCGACGGACGCGACATAAACGAAGCGATTTTCATGCTGTTGCGGCGGCACGCGTTCGATGAAATCGAGTGGTCGTCCGAGCAAGGCCATCAAGGTGATGGGGCCATGTCCGAGAAGCAGCCGATGTGGTGATAGAGCGCTGCATCGTAAAGCCGCATCTTCCCGAAACAGAAAAGCCGCGGGATCACTCGGTAGTCCGCCCATCAGCAGGTCGGAACCTGCATTTCATTGCATATACTCTGATTCTCCCATGGAAGCCCGCCAGCGAATAGTGTCGTGATCCACTGTATAAACGCTTCAGTTCGTGCCGGCGTGAATTTCGCGGACGGACGGACAAGATGGATCCCCCCATCGATCTCGAACTGCCACTCAGGTAGGAGCCGGACGAGCGTCCCGGCAGCGAAGTCACGGACCATGGACCACTCGCCGAAGCCGACGATGCCGATTCCCTGCCGTGCCGCTTCGAGCAGCGTGTCGATGTCGTTCGATCGATAGCTTCCGGAAGGCAGGATCGTCTCGCGCAGCGGGCCCTTCCGCATGCGCCACTCCGGCACCAGCACTGGCCCGGTATATCGAAGGAGGTTGTGATCCACGAGCGCGCGCGGAGAGGCGGGAATCCCGTGGCGATCGAGATAATCCGGTGATGCGCCGAGAACGATCCGGTGGTCGCCCAGCTTGCGTGAAACAAGACGGCTGTCACCGAGCGTTCCAAGGCGTACTGCTGCGTCAAATCCTTCGCCGATGAGATCGACATGCCGCTCGGCGTAGTCGACCTCGATGTCAAGGCCTGGATATCGGCGAGCAAAAGCTGGCATCGCAGGCGCCAGCCATTGCCGGCCCATCGCCGCCGGGAAGGCCAGGCGCAGCCGACCTTTGAGCTCGATACCGCCGGCGGCCGCCTCCTGCTCGGCCTCTAAAATGGCGTTGGTTGCACTTAGAATGCGTTCCGCGAGCTGGGCACCGGCTTCCGTTAGTCGAACCCGCCGTGTCGTTCTTTCGAGCAGACGCACGCCGAGGCGTCGTTCCAGCGCGGCGATACGTTTGGACACAATGGTCGGGTGTCGGCGGAGCATGGCGGCTGCCGCGACGAATGAGCCTTCCCTGGCAACAGCCACGAGTGCTGCAAGTTCGTCGGTCCGCGCTTGTTCGAGATACATGATTATCGGATCGCCTCCAAATCGCTTTCAGAGAAGCAGGATTGCTGCACATATTGCAGCATTATAATGCGACGAACCCTAATTTTCCTAGCTCCACAGTGAGGCTACCTCTGTTTCGACACGGCAGCGATGCGATTGCCGTCCGGATACGAGACGAAAAGGAAAACCACGATGACGACTGTGAATGAACGTCTGGAATGGCGCTATGCGACCAAGAAATACGACCCGAGCAGGAGCGTCGCCCCCGACACGCTCTCGCGCATTGTCGAGGCGGTGCGCCTAGCACCCACGTCGAGCGGGCTTCAGCCCTTCGAGCTGATTGTCGTAAGCAACCCGGACGTCCGCACGAGAATTCGAGCCGCGGCCTGGGATCAGGCGCAAATCACCGACTGCTCGCACCTGCTGGTTTTTGCGGCCTGGGACGACATCACTGCTGCTCGCGTCAACATGATGTTCGACCTCACCAATGAGGTTCGAGGCTTTAGAAACGAGGGCTGGGTGCGTATTCCGACGAAGCCGGCCATCGATTCCGATTTGAAGCCGGCCAGTCATTCCGATTTCATTCCGGCCGGCGTTCCGATTTGAAGGCGGCC
>NZ_VITM01000018.1:0-85541 GCF_007828675.1 Rhizobium sp. ERR 1071
ATGAGGGCGAAACTTGCGGCATGGCTTTCGGGAAAGCCATAGGAGCCAAAACCTTCGAGCTGCGAGAAGGTCTTTTCGGCGAAGTCCGGCGTATATCTTTCCACCGCGCCGAAGAAGTGCCGCTTTCGAAAGATTGCGCCGGCAGCGTAGAGATGGCAAAGTCCACTTTATGACAAGTGGCCCAAAGGTTTGTATTGAGCAAAACAAGCGCATACCGTCTTAGCAGGCTTCTGGGCAATTGGGCCGTCGGCAGCGGAACGCTTGCTGAGCGCCTGGAACGCGCGCTCAGGAATCTGATCAACGACAATGCACTGCCGATCGGCAGCGATCTGCCGTCGGAGCGTTTGCTTGCCGAAGCGCTTGGAACGAGTCGGGGAACAGTGACCGCGGCCTATGCAGGCCTGCGCGGATCCGCTCTAGTCGAGAGCCGGCATGGCAGCGGTCACCGCATCCTGCGCTCCGCCACCTTTTTGCATATCGCCGAGCGCCCGAATGTCAGCTTGCGTGGCCATGAAGGCAGCGCCCCTTCGGCGATCGACGTATCCAGTGGCTCGCTGCAACCGTCACCTGTCGTATTGGATGTGATTACAAGCCTTCAGGGTAAGGATCTGGCGCGTTCCGTTACCGACGTCGGATATCTGTCGAGTGGTCTTCCGCATCTGAAATGGGAAATCGCGCGGTACTATTGTGAGCTCGGCCTTCCAACCCAGCCCGACAATATCATCATCACCAACGGTGCTCAGCAGGCGATCTGGCTTCTCGCCGGCATCCTCGTCCGATCCAGCGACCCGGTTCTCGTCGAGGCCGTGACCTATAGGGGCGCGCTGGAGGCATTTCGACACGGGAACGCCCGCCTGATCTGTGCGCCGCTCAACGGCGATCTCAGGCTGGATCTTCAAGCCATGGAAGGGCTCCTTTCGCGGCGGCCGAAGGTCGCCTATCTTTTTTCCGACGTCTCCAATCCGCTCGGCCGAACCCTGAACCAGGACGAAAGGGCCGCCGTCTGCGCCATGCTGCGCAAACATGAAGTCTTCCTGGTCGAAGACGGATCGCAAAACGAACTGGGTCTCACCTCCCGATTGCCCGACACGCCCCTTGCGAAAGACCTCGAAGAGAACCGGTCGGCACTGATCGGCACCATGTCGAAGCTGTTTTGGGGTGGGTTAAGGATAGGCTGGATCCGTGCTGGGCAGGGCCTGATCAAGACGCTGACCACGTTCAAGGCCGCCAGCGACCTCGGTAATCCCATCATCGATCAGGCGATCGCAGCACAGATGTTTCCGCACATCGCCCAGGCCCGCGCCCACCGAAAGACGGAATTGCAGTATCATCTCGAGCAGTTGCGGTATGAACTACAGAGACGCTCCCGAGACTGGTCCTGGGCCGAGCCGGATGGAGGAACGGCACTGTGGATCAGGATGGCCGGCGCCAACACCGTCAGCCTCCGACAAAGTGCGCTACGCCGCAATCTGCTCTTGTCTGCCGGCCCGGACTTCTCGCCGGAACACGGATTTGAAGATAGTTTGAGGCTTCCATTCGTACGACCGATCGAGCTGCTGCGCAAGGCATTGGACGTCATTGAAGAAATTCTGGAAACCGGCGAGCAAGGTAAATGATCGACGGACCGGTCCTTGGCTGGTCATGCGCAAAAAGCTCAACTGGTTCTTCACCTCGAAGGCTTCGATCCACTAACTTGCAGCCGAACTGACGAAGAGCAACACGATGGATGCGCAAAACCAAGTGACGGATATCGCTGAGGGTCTTTCTCCTGGCGTCGTTATCGCCACGACCCTCGACACGAAGCAAAGCGAGATCGTGCTCCTGCTCGGAGCTTTCGAGCGGCATGGCCTCGGGTGCATTCTCATCGATTGCGGCGTTCTGGGCTCAACCTCGATGACGCCCTCGATATCCGCGTCGCAGATCGCCGCGTTAGCGGGCTCCGACCTGGAGGACCTGCGGCGGCGACAAGACCGCGAAGCTGCCTTGCAGGTGATGATGACGGGGCTTTCCCTGTGCCTGGACGCGCTTGTTGGGCGCGGTCTGGTGCGCGGGTTCTTTGCCATGGGCGGCGGAACGAACACCGCCCTGGCCAGCGCGGCTTTCGCCCGGCTTCCCTACGGACTGCCAAAGCTTCTGGTCGCGACAACCGTATCGGGCGACATGTCTCGCATCGTCGATGCCAAGGACGTCGTCCTCGTCCATTCGGTCGTGGATATCTTGGGGACGGGAGAATATTTGCGGGCGCTTCTCGGCCGAAGCGCGGCGGTTATGAAAACGCTCGTTGCCGAGGCGGAAACCCCGCATGAGAATCCCGCGAGCGTCTGTGTCGGCATTACCGCGTTCGGATCCACCACCTTAGCGGCAAACGCAGCGTTCGAGCGCTTTCGCGCAGCCGGGCTCGACGCGCTCGTGTTCCACGCCCGCGGAAGCGGCGGGCGTGCGGCTGAGACATTCATCCGTGACGGCCATATCGATCTGATGCTGGACCTGACGACGACCGAGATCGCCGACGAAGTCGTCGGAGGACGTCTCTCTGCTGGCCCGGGACGGCTTGACGCAGCCGTTGAAAAGGCGATCCCTCAGGTCATTCTGCCGGGTGCCATCGACATGGTGAATTTCGGCCCGCTGGAGACCGTCCCCGCGAGATTTCACGGCCGAAATTTCATCCGCCATACGCCAAGTACGACACTGATGCGTACTTCGGCGAGTGAGGCCGCGGACGTCGCCAGGTTCATTGCCGGCAAGCTGGAGGGCGCCAGATCGCCGGTTGTCGCTATTATCCCGATGCGGGGCTTTTCCGCATACGACGCAGAAGGCGCCCCTTTTTTCGATCCGGCGGCCGATCGAGCGTTTATCGACACATTCGAGCAGGCTCTGAGGCGGGACATCCCTGTCATCAAAATCGATGCGCATATCAACGATCCCGCGGTTTCCGAACTTGCCGCCGATACTCTGCTGCAACTTGCCGAGAACCAAAAATGATGAGGCGGAAATGACAAGATTCACAAGAGACGAAGTCCTGCAACGCTTGACGGCGGAAACGGCAAGAGGCCGCTCAATCCTGGCGGTCGGGGCAGGCAACGGCCTTTCTGCGCGCTGCGCCGAACTCGGCGGAGCCGATCTGATCGTCGTCTACAATTCAGGTTACTATAGGGTCAACGGCCTGCCGAGCTTGGTTGGAGCGATACCCGTCGGCGACGCCAACGAGGTGATGTTGCGTCTTGGGCGTCAATCTATAATGCCGAGAAAGCGGACTATACCCGTGATCGCCGGCGTCTACGGGATAGATCCCACACGCGACATCGATGACCTACTCGATGAGGTGAAGGCAATCGGCTATTCGGGGGTCATCAATTTCCCGACGCTCAGCCGCCACGAGAATAGCAATTACCGGACCGATCTGGAAAATGCCGGCCTCGGCTTTGCCTGTGAAGTGGATATGATGCGAAAGGCGCGGGAACGCGATCTCTTCACCCTCGCCTACGTCTATAACCCGGAAGATGCGAGCGCGATGGCTGAAGCCGGTGTCGATGTGATCGTCGGCCATATGGGGTTGACCATCGGCGGCGATATAGGCTCGAGAAGCGCTATTGGGATGGACGCTGCCATCACCCGTCTCGGTGAGATTTTCGATACCGCGCTCGATGCAGATCCTAATCTCATTCTACTCTCACACGGCGGCCCGATCTCGACGGCTGAAGACGCGGAATATGTGAACGTAAACTCCAAGGCCGTGGGCTTCGTGGCGGCCTCCAGCTTTGAGCGCATCCCAATCGAACTCGCGTTGAAAAAGACCTGTGACGAATTCAAGTCAATCAAAATCGCCTGACAGCCAAGATATCAACTCATGAGACTTTGAAACTCGCGACGCTGTCGTGCGAACCGCCGATCGCCTTTGGGGATGTCGTCGCCGACCGTGTCAGAGCGCGCCTACGCAGGTTAGTGGCTGCTGGCGTCAATGCAACGGGGCGTGCGCGGCTTACCCCCTTACACTCGACAACGTATCTAGGCCTGGTCTCCTGTGGCCAACGCGGCGATGGAGATAGCTTCAGTGCTCCTCCATTGCACCGCCAAATCGCGGCCATCCCCACTGAGCAGCTAGCGCAAGGCACGCCTTCCAGCTTTCAACGCCTCCCGTCGCAGACACCTCACGAAGTGAGGCGGCTGCGGCCGCGTGAGCTAATTTCAGAGCTTCGAGAAGTTGCCAATATTCGTGCAAGGCATGAAGGAAGTCGGCGGCACATCCGCGGCGCCATTACTCCCAACTACCGCTGAACGTGAAACCGCAACGGGCGCCTCTGTCGGGCCACTGCCTTACACTTCGTTACAATTTGGCCCCAACACTGCGAAACTTGTGCGACAGCCTCAAGGTAGGTTTCCTCAGTCGAAACGGGACGAGCGGCGCTGACCGCCATCGCTTCGTCGATGATCGTGAAACTAGGAGTAAAGCTATGGAAGATTTCCGAGACGACTACCTGAACCGTTTGCAGCCGGCGCGTCATAGCATTTTCCGGGCTCTGCTGGCCGACGTCGCTCTTATGGTCATGGCTGTAGGAACCGGCTTGACGCTAAACTTTCTGGTCGCCTGACCAGACACGAGCCAAAACTTCAGCAAACCAAATCAGGCGATGGACGAACGCATCAGCTGCAAAGCGCAGCCATCGCGTCGTGGAGACGTCTCGCCAAGTCTGCTCCTCCGGAATCGTGTGGATCGCTCTCGTTCATCTCTTAGAGAATTAGGCAAATTGTTTCCATCTTCAGGCATATCGCCTTGCGCCCACAAGAGACATGTTCCCATTCGAGAAGTTGCATCACGGAGCATCCGATGAGGTTGGTTGCCGCCTAGCCAGCGGAGAAGATGGTGACGCCAAATGGGGCCGGTCGAAGCATACGCTGACTATCCACTCCCATTCATAGTCGGCACCGCGCGCGCTTCAATCAGCGCTTAAAAGAAACAAGCATAACAGCCGACAATGCTGCAATGCAGCAATTCTATCTCTGATTGCATCTGTTCGGCTTCATATTCTCAAGAAGCCGCGTGAGCAACCTCCTCACGCGGCTCGCGGCTCTGCTTAGGTATCTCCCATACTCCATTTATTTTCAGCGTATTAGCAGATATTTTCTAACGCAAACGACAATTGTTAAGCAAGATCAATGGGATCATTCAGCGACACCACTCCACCTCTCATGATTGTGATCTCGATGAAGACGAAAAGTCTTTTGATGCCCTATTTTGCTCGTTGATCGCTGATTATCTCGCACATGCGAACTCACTCGCATTCAGCAACGAACCGGCGTGACGCTGTCATGAGCCGGCATAAACGAGGATTCAAGAATGGCAGATCTATCCAAAGGCATCTCGCATTTTCGAGGCTCGGTTTTCCCGGAGCATTCCGCACTCTATCGTAAACTGGCACGTGAGGGGCAGCGGCCTCAGGCTCTCATGATTTCTTGTGCCGACAGCCGCGTCATGCCTGAAACAATCACTCAATCGGGTCCGGGCGAGCTTTTTGTCTGCCGGAATGCCGGCAACATCGTGCCACCGTTTCAGACTGCTAATGGCGGGGTTTCCTCTGCCATTGAATACGCCATTGTAGCGCTGGGCGTCAGCGACGTCATTGTTTGCGGCCATTCGGACTGCGGCGCGATGAAGGGTCTTTGCCACCCGGAACTGCTCGGTCCTATGCCCAACGTAGCGGCCTGGCTCAAGCATAGCCAGGCCGCCCATTCCATCGTCTGCGAGGCCTATCCACCTAATCTCGCCGAGAAAGACCGTATTCGTGCCGTTGCCATGGAGAACGTCGTGGTGCAGCTCGATCACCTACGCACGCATCCATCTGTCGCGGCAAAGCTTGCCAGCAATGAGGTCAGCCTGCACGGGTGGTTCTTTGATATCGAGACCGGGAGCGTCCTCGTCTATGACGGCGCCGCAAGTCGCTTTACCTATATCGAAGATGGCCAACCGCTACCGGTCGCCGTCTCTGGTCGCGGGGTGACGCAGGTGGTTCCATCCCTGAACGCAATTGCAGCGGAGTGAGCCGATGAAAGCTATCTCTCTCAATGACTTCGCGTCGTCTATCGTCGTCTTTCTAGTCGCTATCCCGCTTTGCCTGGGCATTGCAATTGCCTCCGGCGTTCCGGTTGCGATGGGTCTTGTCTCAGGTATCGTCGGCGGGATCGTCGTTGGCTCCCTGGCCGGCTCCCCGTTGCAGGTCTCGGGACCCGCCGCTGGGCTTGCAGTGATCGTATTTGGCTTTGTGGAACAATATGGCGTGGCAGCGCTCGGACCTGTCCTTGTCGCCGCCGGCGCATTGCAGATTCTTGCCGGCTTTCTCAAGATCGGCTCTTGGTTTAGAGCAATCTCTCCCGCCGTAGTTCACGGTATGCTGGCAGGCATCGGCATATTGATCATCCTTGGTCAAATGCACGTGCTTATGGATGCCAGACCGGCTGCGGGAGGGATCGAAAATGTCACAGCGATCACCGACAGTGTCAGCAACCTTTGGAGCAACGGCATTACCAACCAGGCGATAGCCTTGATGGTGGGAGTTGCATCGCTCGTGGCGATGGTCGGCTGGGAGAGGTTCCGACCGGCTTCGCTGCGGCTTATTCCCGCAGCTCTGATCGGGGTCGCCTTTGGAACGATTATCACAGTTGCACTGAATTTGCCGATCGCTCGCGTTACGCTTCCGGCATCTCTTGCAGACGGAATTTCCATACCGGCTGCCGATGATTTTCTGCGACTGACAGAGCCGGGTATTTTAGCAACCGTGTTGGTCATTGCAGTCATCGCCAGTGCGGAAACGCTTCTGTCAGCTGCCGCGGTCGACCGGATGCACGACGGGCAACGGACGCGTTTCAATAAGGAATTGTTCGCGCAGGGCGTCGGCAATGGCATTTGCGGCATGCTCGGCGCTCTGCCGATCACTGGTGTTATTGTTCGTTCATCGGCAAACATCCAGGCGGGAGCAAAGACGCGCGCATCAGCGATCATGCATGGCGTCTGGGTGCTGGCGCTTGTCGCGCTTTTGCCCGAGCTCCTGGGCCTGGTGCCGTTAACGGCACTCGCAGCGGTTTTGCTGGTGACCGGCTGGCGTCTCGTCAGCTTGCATCATGTCCGTCACCTCTTTGACCATCATGGTTGGATGCCCGTAGTTATCTGGTTGGTCACGGTCACGATGGTCGTCACTCAAGACCTGCTGCTTGGGGTCGGGCTAGGCTTTTTGCTCTCCTTGATCGAAGTCCTGCCCTATCTGCGCAAGAGGCTCCGGATCGAGCGCGCCGACGAAGGCGAAACTATTTCGGTCAGGCTTAGCGGTTCGGCCACCTGCAAGGATGTCCCTTCTCTCCTCACGGCTTTGGAAGGTTTGCCGGCAAACCGCAACATCCGGCTCGCCGGGCGGGATCTGGGCTATCTGGACCATACATGCGCAGAAACGATCAGCGACTGGGTGAAGCGTGAAAGTCGCACTGGCCGTCTTGTTGAGATCATCGGAAGTGTGCCCGATGGGACGCATCCGCGGGTCGTCTCAATGTTCCGCCGCTACCAACACGAAGCGCGCAATGCGGCCTAGCGCATGACGAAGGCCGCAACGTTGACTGGTCAATCCATCCCGGGGCAGACAGCGTCGGGGTGGTGCGGATTTTGACTTCTGGCAAGAGAGCCGCAGTGAAGTCGGCTTGGTGCGGCGGCTAGGGGGGAGAAAGCCGCGCCATCCTGCAGACCTCTCGAAGCATTTGCGAACGACTGTATGACTCCCTGTCGCGGTTCCGGTCTCGTTCACCATCGTCAATGCTTATATTCGCGGGCAACTGCGACATCTCCTACACCAATTTGGTTTCCGCCGGAGCCTGCGTAACGGCGTATGAAGTTCACGAGATCAGCAATCTCTCCGTCGCTCAGTGACGCGAAAGAAGGCATAGGGGCGAACCGCCCGGGCAAGGTGGATGTTTCGGTTCCATGAAGGATCACCTGAAGCAGGTTCGCAGCTGAAGGATCATAAATCGTCCGCAGGCCTTTTAGTGCCGCCGTCTGTTGCTGTCGACCATCACCATTCCATGCATGGCAACTCGCGCAATTGCGTTCGAAGACGCGCTGGCCCGGATCAACGATTTCGGCTGCCACTACTGGCAGCGATAGAGATGAAGCATTCATCATCGAGTCCTCTTTTGGGTGAGCGGCAAAGCCTTCCGGTCGCGGAGGTACCGTGCGCAAGTAGGAAATCAGGGCAGATGCGTCGTCTGTTCTCAGATGCCGAAGGCTGTATTCGACCACCTCTCCCATAGGCCCGGTCGCTGTTCCTCGCCCCGGCGCATGTCCTTCCAGTAAATATCGTCTTAGCTCTTCATCTGACCAGGCACCGATCCCATACTCTTTGTGGGCCGTGATGTTGTAGGCATTCCAGCCCTCCAGGCTTGCACCGGCGTAGATGCGATCGCTCAAATTAAAGGCCAGCGTGCGCGGTGTGTGACACTCTCCACAATGGCCAAGTGCATTGGCGATGTAGTCGCCTCGGTTGACTGCTGCCGGAACGGCGGGATCCGACTTGAAACGCCGGTCTGAAAGAAAGAACCCATTCCAGAGAGCTATGCCCCAGCGCTGATTGAACGGAAATGATAGCTCATTTTTCCTGGCCGGCGCACGAACCGGCTTCAGCGTGAACAGATACGACTTAATCGCTACAGCGTCTTCCCGGCTAAGTGCGGTGTATGACGCGTATGGAAAAGCAGGATAGAGGTTTTCACCGTTAGGGCGCACTCCACGATGCAAGGCCCTTACAAAGTCGTCATCGCTCCATGTTCCGATACCGGTCTCGACGTCGGGCGTGATGTTTGTCGAATACAACGTGCCGAAAGGAAGCTCGAACGCGCGACCGCCCGTGAACGGTTTACCGCCCTTCACTTGATGACAAGCCTGGCAGTCCGCCAGGCGCGTGAGATATTCTCCCCTTGCGATCAACTCAGGAGAAGGCGCAATGTCGGGCGCGGAGATCTCTGGATCTCGACTCAAGATATTCTTTGCGAAGATGGCGATTGGAACTGCTGCGGCAACGACACAAAGGGGGGCCATGATTCTTATGAAAGATTTCAAGGCTCGCCTCCCTGTCGCATGAATGACGACATGAGATGATCCATGCGATGCAAAATCCCGCCGGAGCTGGATTGCAAATGCTCCGCAATCGCGGGCATCAAGGGCAGGCGTCTGGAGCGAAAGCCTGTGGCGTCAAAAACGGCATTGGCCAGCGCCGGTGAAGCGATCGCCGTCCCCAGTTCTCCAACGCCGCTAGGATGTTCATCGCTTTCCACGAGATGCACTGCGATCGAGGGAACTTCGTTCATCCGCATGAGACGATAATCATGGAAATTGCTTTGTTCCACCGCACCGCCTGCGTATGTGAGTTCACCCCATAATGCGGCCGTCCAGCCGAAAATTAGACCCCCTTCTATCTGTGCAGCGATCGTGTTTGGATTTATCACAAGACCGCAATCGACAGCACAGACACAACGCATGAGCCGGATCTCCGAAGCTGACGTGGCGTCGACTTCGACAACGGCGCCCACGTAGCTCTCATAGGCTTTTCCCACAGCGATTCCCCGGCCGAAACCGTGCTCTAGCGGCCGCTGCCAGTCAGCCTTCTCGGCCGCAAGATGAAGCACTCTCAGAAGCCTTGGATTGTTCTGCAGGAGCCGAGCTCTGTACAGGTAGGGGTCAATGCCCGCATGGTTGGCGAGTTCGTCCAGGAAGCACTCGACTCGAAACAGATTATGAGTTGGTCCCACTCCGCGCCACCAGCCTATCGGTCTCTGGTCCGGCATGTCGAAGGGCGTCCATCGTACGCGCACGGCCGGAATGGAATAAGGTAGGTTATCTGCGCCATCGACAGTATCGGGATCGACACCGTTCTCCCGCATGAACTGCGGCGCGAATCTACTGAAAATTGAGCTCCCTGTGATGTGATCGGTCCAGTCGATCGGGTAACCGTCAGCATCAAGTGCGGCCGAAATTCGATCGAGGAAAGGCGGTCGAGGAAAATCGCGCTGGATGTCAGTCGGCCGAGACCAAATGACCTTAACGGGATAATTGACCTTCATCGCTATTCGAATGGCCTGCTCAACCTGATCCGTCTCGACGCGGCGCCCGAAGCCACCTCCAAGATAATGATTGTGAACCTGGATCCGCTCTCTTGGGAGACCGGTGAGTCTATGGGCTGCATCGAGCACCCGACCAGGCGCTTGCGTCCCGATCCAGATTTCGAGCTCGCTTTCCCTGTAGGCTACCGTCGCGTTCATCGGCTCCAGCGCCGCATGCGCCAGGGCTGGAAACTCATATTCTGCGGATTGTGTTACGGGCCTTCCGGCCCATGAGGCGTCGTGGCGTGCGGTGAGCGTTTTTGCCGCAGAGGCAGCATGTTTCAAAGAACTACGCAGTCGCGCGCTATCGAACGGAGTGCAATTCCTGTAGTCCCATTCGACTGACACAGCTTTCGCTCCTTCGCTTGCCGTCCAGAAATCGTCAGCGACAACTGCGACGCAATCGTCCAGGACGACAACTTCATGGACGTCTGGCGGAACAGAAAAGTTTTGCAGGCGCGGTTTCGCATGCCATGTCGGGCTCATGATGACCGCTGCACATTTATGACCCGGCGGCTGGGCGTCGATGCCAAAACGTGTGGCTCCAAGTACCTTGTCTTGCGTGTCCGTGCGCCGCCATGATTTCCCGATGATCGTAAACGTGCTGCGATCTTTTAGTGGAACGGCGTCAGGAATTGGTTGGCGTTGCGCATCATCGACGAGCATGGCGTAGGCCAAACTTTGACCGGACTGAATGTGGGTTATGACGCCACGCTTTGCTTCGCAACCGTCGGGGCTGACGTTCCAACGCGACGCTGCCGCGTTTATGAGCATCAGACGGGCTGTTGCGCCGGCGGACCGCAGAATATCCCACGAACCGCGGATCGATGTCGATCCGCCGGTGAGCTGCGTTGCCTGTAGTGGCATCGTATAGCGGACCGGAGAAGCCGGCGCATGATCGACGATAACCTGATCAAGGCCGAGATCCATCTCTTCGGCAAGGATTGCGGCTTCACTTGTATAGATACCCTGGCCCATTTCCACATTCGGAATTGTCAGGCGAACTTGGCCATCACGCTGAACTTGAATGAACGCGTTCGGCGAAAAAGCGGCGTTCCCGGAATCGACGGGCGTCGCAGTTTTTGCGAACGCCTGCCTATTTTTTGATGCCAGTGAGAAGGCAACGCAGAAAGCGCCTGTCTTCAAGAACTCGCGTCGCAACATGCTACGGCTCCTTCATTTCAGAATCGGCGGAGGGTCCGATGATCAAGGTCCGCATCGCGTCCGTCTTCCCCGTCGCGGCCAGTTTGATCGCTTCGCGGATGCGCGGATATGTCCCGCAGCGACAAAGGTTACCCGACATCGCGGCATCGATTTCAACGTCGGAAGGTGCTGGGCGTTCGTTGAGCAATGCGACAGCAGCCATGATCTGACCGGGCTGACAGTAGCCACATTGAGCGACCTCTATTTCCATCCAGGCGCGTTGCACCTTGTCGCCGTTGTTCGTTCTGCCGACCGCCTCGATGGTCGTGATCTTGCCATCGCCCACTTCACCAACCGGTAAAACGCATGACCGGACGGCTTTTCCGTCGATGTGTATGGTGCATGCTCCGCATTGCGCGACACCGCAGCCGTACTTGGTCCCCGTCAGAGCTACCAGATCCCGCAGGACCCAGAGCAGCGGCATGCGCGGCGGCGCGGTGACAGTTCTTCGCTCGTCGTTGATGTTGAGAGTAAAAGTGGAGCGCATTGTTTATCTCCGGCTGCTTCTGTTTGGAGATCGTGCCGACCAGCGGATCACTGGCAGGCAGTTACTTAGATGAGGAGCTAAAGCAGTTTTTTTCGCTCGCAGGATCAGTAAAGCGTAAGCGATCGCTACTGCGCCAATCACAGCGGACACATGTCCAAGCTGAGACAAATGCAGGTGGTCGATGACAACACCGCCTGTGATCGCCCCGATCCCTGCTCCCGCATTTGCCGCCGAAACATTGACTGTTGCCGCCAGGGCCTGCGCCTTTTTTCCGGCCTCCATCACCCGGATTTGGCAGACCGGGAAAAGTGCGGTGTAGGAGATGCCCCAAAGCCCGAGTACAGCTCCAAGAAGCCAGTGGTTCTGCGCCGCCGGGGTGAAAAGAAGCATTGCGACAATCAAACTTACGGTGAAGGTGAGCGTTGCAAAAAGCGAGTTTCGATCGGCAATCAGTCCCCCTATCCAATTTCCGACAAGTCCGATCAAGCCAAAGCCCATGAGCCACCAACCGATATACTGCGGGTCGATCCTGGCGACGTTCTCCAGCAGATCTGCCAAGAAGGTGTAGGCAGTGAACATGGCGACGAACACGAGGACAGAAAGGCCGACGTGGGCAAGGAAAGTTCGATCCTTGATCAGAGAGGGCTCTTCGTGCGATCCAGCCGCTTGCGAGGCACTGGACAGGCGCGGCATAAAACCCCACGTCATCGCGGTCAGCAGGAGCGACGCCATTGCAAGGATGATGAATGATCCGCGCCAACCAATCGACGTTGCCGCGACAGTACCAAGTGGAACGCCCAGGACGAGAGCAGCGGAGATGCCGAGATAAACCCGCGCGACCGCGCGACCAGAGTGGCGGGACTCCACAAGTTGCGCCGCTGTTTCACTTGCAGTTCCCCAGAATACTGGAAGCGCTAGCGCCGGAATGAAGCGACCGATGGCAAGAACCCATATGTTGGGCGCAAGTGCGGCAAGCAGGTTCGCCGCCGAAAAGATCATTAAGATCGCGAGAAATAGGTTCTTTCTATCAAAATGCGCCAACCTTGCGGTGAGAAACGGACCGCAAATCATAACGGTAAAGGCGAAGAGACTTACCAACCAGCCGGCTTGTGAAGTCGTGATCGTAAACTCGCGGGCCACCTGCGGGATCAGGCCGATAATGAGGAACTCGGTCGTCACCAGCACGAAGCCGGAAAGACCAAGTATGAGGATCGAAAGCGCAGAGCTTCCGCCGCCTTGCGTAGGCGCCAAAGAGCGTTGGGTCATATTTTACATTCCAGTTTTAGAGCATAGGAGGTCACGCCCGGGATCCACCAGGATCGCGGGGTGGTGCGGCACCCGCAGGTCCGCTCGTTAATGTGTTACTGTCTCGCTGCCGGCCTTCTAACGGCTCAATTTCCCGGCCACATGGCTAAGAAGATTGAGACAATGCCTGACAGTTCGGCTTCGCTGGCGCCTGTTCCAGCAGCCACGAGTAAGCCGTCGCTCGCGGCTTTCAAGGAAAGAGCAAGGCTCTTCGCATCTATCGTAGAGGGAAAATCACCTTGGCGCTGCGCCTCGATCATGCGCTCG
Source organism: Rhizobium sp. ERR 1071 (assembly GCF_007828675.1). Taxonomy (NCBI): domain Bacteria; kingdom Pseudomonadati; phylum Pseudomonadota; class Alphaproteobacteria; order Hyphomicrobiales; family Rhizobiaceae; genus Rhizobium; species Rhizobium sp. ERR 1071. Next base: position 13,394 of record NZ_VITM01000018.1, read on the forward strand.
ATCAGCTTTTCCCGCCAGAAATTGCTTCGCTCCATGACAAAGGTGCGGATTGCCTCATCTCCAGGTGCATGGCTGACCGAATGGACAATTCCCATACTTCCTTTTGGGTTGTCGGAGTTAGTCTGGAGCGCAAGCGTACCGCGAAAAAGCCGCTCGGCCACCCCGCGCGCCGTAGGCTGATCAAGGGCATCCATCATGTAGGTAGTCTTTTCGCGCTCGTAGAGCTCCATAACCCTGTGAAACAGCGCCTCCTTGTCACCGAAGGTGGCATAGAGACTGCCTCGATTGAGGCCCATTGCTTTCACGAGGATACTGATACTGGCGCCACTGTAACCATGCTCCCAGAACACACGCATGGCGGCGGCGAGCGCCTCATCGGGGTCGAACTGCCGCGGACGTCCTCGGCTGTTCGCCCGCTCAAGCTCAGGATGCAATGTCATAGTGCATCCTTCACCATCGGGAATTGCTCGATAGCCTCCGCGACTATCGGCCCCAATCGGCTTGCATTCCAATGGTCGGAGAAGGCCTCTGCCACAGTCGAGTTCATTCGGTAGACCCTTTTTCTGGAAAACGCGCTTAGTGCGGCAATCACCCGCCGGACGACCGCCTCATCCTTCGAAAAATTCATGAGAAACACGTGGTCCGGCTCCGCGCTACGCATAGCGTCTGTGGGTATCGGCAACAGGCCCTCAGCAGGAATGGAAACCCCTGCAGGCAACACGAGTTCGAATCCTAATGAACGAAGGACCTCTATGACCGGCCCTGCTACCTCATGCGTACTATCGAAAACATAGGTCGTCGTGCCATGAAGTTCGACCAACAACATGCGCTTCCCTAAGCGTGGAGACTCGCTATTTAGGGTCATTTTGTCACCAACCCTCATTTCGTTCTGAAGTCCTGGACCGGCTTGCACCTCACTTGTAAGACCGATGCACAGCGCGATCCTGACGAGCGGCGAAAAAAATCGGCAGTCTCCCTGACCTAAATTCTGCTTCAATGAGATCATGTTTGTCCTTTCTCCGTCGAACCGCCATGCGCAATTTTATTTTAGAACGATCGGTTAAATAATATATTCGGAACGATCGGTCAATAACTTGTTTGCCGCGGCGTCGAGCTTTCTTCGATCGTGCAGGAAGACCTTCTGGGAGCAAACCTGCATGATCCAGCCGCATGTCCAGACGACCGTCCGGCCGAACATCTTCTTTTAGACCGAGATGATATGGGGCCTTTCCGCAGCCTTGTGAGAGGCAGCAGAAATCGATTCGTGGACGGTGATTTGTCCGGTTATCTGCTGCCGGTCCATGGTGACGTGCCCGATGTCGAGTCGTGCCTATCGACATGCCCGATCTCGATGCCAATCCTGTCTGGGTGAGAGGCGTCGGTGAAGTCGGCGCCTGCGGAGCATCTGCCGCGTTCGTGAACGCTCTCCACAATGCCTGCGGCGTACGTATACGCCATTTCCCCATCAAATTTAGAAAGCCTGGCATCTCCACCCCCTTACGCAAAACTAGCAGGACCGTTGGGTCCAGAACCTCAAAGGCTTACCTCACCGAACTCCAGACCAAGTACGGTGCGTGCTGGCGGGATTCTGTGGTTTTGGCATCCGATAGCTTCAGCAGGCCGGGATGAAGAGTAGGATCAATTTTTTCCACGAAGCCTAGCTAATCATCCGTCTGTCTGAACTTCTGCTTGTCGCCAATCGCAGGATCTCAGTAACTGCAGACAAATTCCGCGACCGAGTTCGAGCTGGTCGCAACTTGTCTGCACACCAGATCAAGCAGACTGAACGGTACGGCTTGCATATTCGGTGTGTGGCCTGCTGTTAATTCAAAGCGACCTGTTTGGGCGCAACGCCAAAGGTTCGGGAATATTGTCGGCTGAACTGCGCGCGCTCTCGTAGCCGACTTGTAGGCCGCTTCGGCGACATTGGCAGCCTGCGTCACCATGAGGCGGCGCGCCTCCAGCAGACGGAGTTGCTTCTGGAACTGAACGGTATCATTTAGGTCAGCGCCTTGAAGTGCTGGTGAAACGACGATGGGCTCGTTCGGGCGACATCGTCCAACTGATCAACTCGTTAAGTATCTGCGAAGTTGGTATGCAACGTGGATATGGTTTTTTAGGACACGTTCGATGTTCGACTCGGGCGAGGCTAGTTTGCATATTTCGCCGGCATGTGCACCGCTCAGCAGTGCTGCTCTTGTTCTGAACCCCAAGCCCGCTACCCGTCTATGTTTTCACTGGCATAGGATCGGACCTCGCCACGCAGATATAATCATTTGGCGGTGATATTGTCCCAACCGGAAAGCGCAAGCTCCGCCACTGCATGCAACTCGGCTCGATCGGCTCCGTCACGGGCGCGAATTGCCATGCCACTTTGAACTGTCTGCACCAACCTCGCCAGTTTGGTTGTGTCTGCCGTGGGCTTGAGATCGCCGTCACTCTTCGCTCTGTCGAAGCGCGCTTTGAGGATATCAAAACCGCCCGCACGCGTCACTCGCATGAGCTCGCCCAGTTCGGAATGTCCTTCGCTGCCAACGGTGGCAAGCGTCGCCATGCAGCCATGCGGGAGATCGAGATCTCCACCCGTCATGGCGGTCGCGGAATCCTGGAGGAATGCGAGAGCTGCCTCTCTCGCGGTCGAAGCTGCTCTGAAGCGGGTCCAGACCAACCCTTCGTAGGTCGTGTAATAATATTTGAGCGCTTCCGCATAGAGCGCATCCTTGGAGAGGAAGGCCGCATAAAGGCTCTTGGTTCCGATCCCCATCGTTTCCGTCAGGTCGGCAATCGAAGTCGCCTCGTACCCCTTGATCCAAAACAGTCGTGTTGCCGCGGCAAGCGCAGCCTGGCGGTCGAACTCACGCGGCCGGCCTCGTGGAGGACGAGTCGGCGGTGAGCTGGCTGGCGGTATCGAAACATTATTTTGCATCGACCACTGCATAAATCAGTTGACGATGGATTGCAATGCCTCTACTTATTTGTGCATCGATCACTGCATAAAGGAAATCGTCATGGATCTGCTTGGAAAGCGTGCCCTGATAAACGGTGGCTCAAGAGGAATAGGAGCGGCAATCGCTATCGCTCTGGCTGAGAACGGCGCGGATGTTGCATTCACCTACCAGCGCTCGGCGGAACGGGCTGCATCGGTCGTTCAGACGATCGAGCAGAAAGGCCGGCGCGGGCTAGCCATTCAGGCAGACAGTGCTGACCCGGAAGCCATCAGTCGCGCCGTCGACCAAACGGTCAGCACGCTCGGAGGGCTTGATATTCTCGTCAACAGCGCAGGTATTGGAACCGCCGGCATGAGCGCAGATCTAGCACTCGCCGACTTGCAGGCTATGCTTGATGTGAACGTTCGTGCGCCCTTCCTCTTTGCGAAGGCAGCAATTCCACATCTCTCATCGGGAGGCCGGATCATCTCTATTGGCTCTTCGCTGGCAGAGCGTGTGCCTTTCCCTGGTGTGACGGCATACGCTATGTCGAAGTCGGCGCTTCTGTCGTTTACGCGTGGACTTTCGCGCGAACTGGGGCCTCAAGGTATTACCGTCAATCTTGTTCTTCCTGGTTCCACAGACACTGAAATGAACCCTGCCAATGGCGAGAATGCTGACTATCAGCGGAGCCTCACATCGCTTGGTCGATTTGGTGAGCCCGCAGAAGTTGCGAGCTCAGTCGCTTTCCTGGCTGGTCCCGCCGCAAGTTTGATAACGGGCGCGGTTCTCAACGTGGACGCCGGGTTCAACGCCTGATCCGGTTGACAAGAAGACACAGGTCGAAGGAGAAGTAGCTTCCGGCCCCCCTATCGAAGGGACCAGCGCGGCCCTTGATTGCTTAGGAAGGTACGCGCTGTCTATCAATGCTAATACCGCAGTGATCCCACTTCGGTCCGGCATCGTCAACAGCGTGAGCTAAGGACATCGCAGGCTTCTGCTTCTTTCGCGCGTGTCGGACGAAGGCTTCTCATCAGGAGGTGGGGCATGACGCGCTATTGTTCGAGTGCTTGGCAGGTTGGGACGCGACCAGCGCGGGCTTCCAAGTCGGTTATGGCAGCAGATCCCAATTTAGTCGCGACTAATTGCGCATTTTTTGTTCGGCGTGGAACATTGGACCCATCTCAATCAGTGGCCGGCACGCAGTTTCCTGGCGGCCCACTACCGGCAAACAATTTCGTCAAGCTTTATTAAACCCTCTCTGGAGAGCAAACATGTCCACCAACCCTATCGATATCGCCACCACTTTCTTCGGCCATTGGAGCGCAAATCGCATTGAGGACGCCCTTTTGCGATGCTGTCGGATGACGTCCTCTATGACAACGTGCCGCTGCCCGACATCATAGGGAGGGACAACGTTCGCAAATTCCATTCGGACTTCGGGGTTGGAACGGCGTTTACGGTAGACTGGGCTGTGACCAATATCGCGGCATCGGGGAATATTGTTCTGAACGAGCGGATGGATGTGTTCTCCCATGAAAGTGGCGCCACGATCACATTGCCGGTCATGGGTACGATCACCGTGGAGAACGGGGAAATCACTGTCTGGCGCGACTATTTCGATCTGGCCGACTTCGAGAAGCAGGTCTCACTTCTCAAGAGATAGCCAGTTCGCAAACCCGCCGCCGCGGAGCCGCGGCGGCGTTGTTCTCGCCGGCATGCCGCGATCGAGGGCAAGGTGCTTTGCTGACCGACGGAGCCGTACCTGTCTTCCCGGCCCTCGTCCCGGCGAGTCCGTAGCGCTTGTAACACGGCTATCGATAGAGATGACGCGGGGTTCTTGGGAATTCGGCACAATAGGGCGGTTTCCTTTCACTCTAAGCGGAGAACAATCATGATCTCAACCTACACGATCAACATCCATGACGAACGGCTCGCCACGATCAGAGCCAAGGTCGAGGCTTATGACTGGAGCCAGCTGCCGGACGCGGGAGGCTGATCGGCGGGGGTCGGGGTTGAAGACCTCAAGCGGCTCGTCGCGTATTGGCGGGACACTACGACTGGCGTGCGATCGAACAGCGGCTCAACGCACTCCCCAACTTCATGGCCGACGTGGAAGGCGAGCACATCCACTTTGTTCATGTGAAGGGCGATGGTTCCAAGCCGCCTGTCCTGCTTCTCCACGGCTGGCCGGGTTCGTATCTCGAATTCGAGCGGCTGTTGGAGCCGCTCGCAGCGGATGGGCACGATGTCGTCGTCCCCTCGCTACCTGGATTCGCGTTCTCCAGCCCGATCACGGGCCCGATCGGCCCGCGGCGAGCTGCTACGCTCCTGCATGGGCTGATGATCCAACTCTTCGGCGGCGCGCCGTATTTCATTCAAGGGGGCGATTGGGGCCACGCCCTTGCGGTCTGGGCAGCGCATGATCGACCGGACGCTCTGCTCGGCATCCATATCAACATGATGACCGTTCGTGCGGAGGATGCCGCTCCGACGACCGACGTGGAGAAGTCCTTCGCCGCAAAGCGGGCCGCGATTGCCGATCGGGAGAGCGCCTACTTCCACGAGCAGGCGACCCGCCCTCAAACGCTCGGCGTCGCGGTGGCCGACAGCCCGGTCGGAGCGGCGGGCTGGATACTCGAAAAGTTCGGCAAGTGGGCCGACCTTCCGACAACCGCCGATGGCGACCCGGACATCTGGAGGAAGTTTTCCGAAGAGGAACTCCTCACCAACATCATGCTCTACATTGCGCCGGCATCGTTCGTGACTGCAACCTGGATCTACTACGGCAGCCGGCTTGAGGAGTCGCGGATGCTCCCGGCCGGCACCCGTATCCAGGTGCCGACCGGCTTTGCGGCCTTCCCCGATCCGGTGTTCGTGCCGCCGCCGCGCTCGTTCGCGGAGAAGACCTACAACATCGTGCAATGGACCGACATGCCGCGGGGCGGGCATTTCGCCGCGCTGGAAGAGCCGGAACTGATGCTGGCCGACCTGCGCGCCTTTATCGCGACGGTGTCGGGCGCGCGCTCCTGAAGGTGGAGATTTCCGTTTCCGAAGCGCGGTGCGTGGCGCTGGCGGCGGGGGGCCCCTGGACTAAGCTTCGCGCCCTCAAAAGGCCGAACGCTGTTCTTCTGCGATGATTTCGGAAATTGGCGACACCGGACGCCGCCCGAGGCGCTCTGCAGTCGTAACAGCGACGGCCGCCAGCTTAGCCAAGTCGACGCCTGTGGATACACCCATGCCCTCCAGCATATAGACGAGTTCCTCCGTCGAAACGTTTCCCGTGGCCCCTTTCGCATAGGGGCACCCTCCTAGACCACCAACGGACGCATCGAAAGTGGTCACCCCGGCTTCCAGGCAGGCAAGGATATTTGCAAGCGCCTGCCCATAGGTGTTGTGCTCATGAAGAGCGATGGCGGCCATGGGTATTTCCTGAGCGACGGCGCGAACCATCGCGGCGGCGGCCTTGGGTGTTCCCGTTCCAATCGTGTCCCCGAGAGAGACTTCGTAGCAACCAAGATCGTGAAGTTTTCGGGCAACGTCGACCACTGACCCGAGGGCAACCCTGCCTTCATACGGACAGCCGAGAACACAGGACACATAACCTCTTACACGAATGCCCGTTTCTCTGGCACCTTCGAGCACGGGCGCAAAACGACCAAAGCTTTCCTCGATAGAGCAATTGATGTTCTTCTGAGAGAAGCTCTCGGAGGCGGAGGCAAAGATCGCGATCTCCCGCGACGCAGCGGCGCGCGCCGCCTCAAAACCCTTCATGTTCGGAACCAACATCTGAAACGTCACGTCGTCGCGCTGGCCCAGTGTTTTGAGGACCTCGGCTGAACCCGCCATCTGTGGCACCCATTTCGGCGAAACGAAGCTGCCGACCTCGATGGTTTTCAGTCCGGCGTCGATCAAACCTTCAATCATCTGCACACGCTCGGCGACGCCCAAAGCGCGCGCCTCGTTCTGCAGTCCGTCCCGGGGCCCGACTTCGACTATCCTAACATTGTCCATCTTTGCATCTCTTACTCAGTTGCTTTGGATCTCTTCACGCAGGAAGGCGCAAAAGCGCGAATCTGCGCCGTAGGCGACGTTGACACGCATTGCCGGTGTGGCCGGCGTATCGCGGTCGACGTGGAAAACGCTCGCAGGGGCAATGAAAATGTTCGCCTCGGCCGCCCGACGGCAGAAGGAGACCTCTTCGATCTGATTTGGAAGGGGTACCCAGATGTAAAAGCCGCGAACCTTTGGCAGCGAAACCTCCAGTCCGACATCGCCGAGCGCCCGGGCCGTTGCCTTCGTCCCCTCTTCGATCCAGCCGCGCAGACGCCTCAGGTTCTTCAGATACTGTCCACTCTCGATCATCTCCAGCACGACGCGCTCGACATGCAGAGATGTCGCCACCATGGTGATCATCTTGAGATCCACCAGACTGCGAATTATGTCCGGAGCGCCTGCAATGTAACCGCAGCGTAAGCTCGCAGACAGCGTCTTTGAAAACGACCCGACATAGAGAACCCGCTGCTGCTGGCCAAAGGCAGCCAAGCGCGGCAGTGTCGGGGCGATCAGGTCAGCGAATATATCGTCCTCAACCAGGCGAAAATCATGCACCTCCGCCATCTGCAGCAAACTGAAGGCGTGGGCAGGCGACAGCGTGCCGCCGGTCGGGTTGTGGGCCTGGCTCTGCGTGAAAAACAGCTTGGGGCGGTGAACCATCAGTTTCTGACGCATGTCGTCGAGATCCGGGCCGTCCTCCAATCTCCGGATCGGAACAACGTTTGCTTTTGCAAGCCTCAGTTTGGCAAAGAGCGGATAATAGCCCGGACTGTCGACGAATACCGTGTCGCCAGGCTCAAGAAATTGGCGGATGATGAGATCGAGGCCGTGGTTGACGCCGCTTGTGAGCATCACGCCATCGGTGTCGGTGGCGATTGAGCGCTCGGCAAGCGTTAAGCGAAGCCACTCACGAAGAGCCCCCAGGCCCCAGGAGCTTCCGTACCCGAAGTCAACCTCAGCGGTGGCGCTGCGGCTCGTCCGTAAAATACGACGCATATCCGCATCCTCGGTCCAGCTTGCTGGCGGGCGTCCGTCCCCGGGACGCGTCTGGTAGTTCTGGTCTAGCTGCTCACGCAGCAGCGACATGATGCCCAAGGCTTCGGTGACATCCGGCCTGAGCTTCGGAACGGGCGCAGGCCGGCTTTCCGAAACGAAATAGCCTGAGCCTTGGCGAGACACGGCAAGCCCTCGAGCCACAAGCCGATCATAGGCTTCCGCCATGGTATTTTTGGACACCCCGAACTTCTCTGCCCCTCCCCTCACGGATGGCAGCCTGTGGCCCGGCCCATAAACGCCCGATGCGATTTGCCCGCTGACATGCGCAACGATGGTATCGACCCTCTTCAACTTGTCCCACCTTTGTATTGGGACAGTGCCTCCAATAAAGCGGACAACTGTCCCTTGATCGACGGGGTAATTCTAGGACAGTTTACCACCAATGCAAGCACGCATGCAGTGGTTTGGGAGTGAGCCATGACAAAGAGGACGGTGACGTCGCGCATAGAAAACATGCGCAATCTTTCCCCGGGGGAGCGACTGGCGCAAGTGGCAGCGGCCGCGTCACTGGATGAAGCCGCACGTGCCGTCCTCAGCTCGACAGATGCCTTGCCAGTCTCCCGAGCGAACGGGATGATCGAAAATGTCATCGGCACGTTCCAGCTGCCGCTCGGCATTGCGACGAACTTTACGATTAATGGCAAAGACTATCTTGTTCCCATGGCCGTGGAAGAGCCGTCTGTGGTCGCGGCGGCGTCCTATATGGCCCGTATCGTGCGCGGCTGCGGCGGCTTCCAGACGTCGTCCACCGCGCCAATCATGCGTGCCCAGGTTCAGGTGCTGGGCACGTCCGACCCGTTCGGCGCCCGCCTGGCAATCCTTGCGGCGCGTGACGAGATCATCGCGGTTGCCAACGGGAAGGACCCGGTCCTCGTTAAATTTGGCGGCGGATGCCGGGATATTGAAGTCCATGTCTTCCCCTCCACGACGCGCGGAACAATGGTCGTTCTGCATCTGCTTGTAGATGTTCGCGATGCCATGGGCGCCAACACCGTCAACACGATGGCCGAGGCCATCGCACCGATCGTTGAGCGGATCACCGGCGGCGAGGTCAGGCTTCGTATCCTTTCGAACCTTGCGGATCTACGCCTTGCCCGCGCGCGCATCGAGGTAACGGAAGAAGCGCTCGCAACAACGGAGTTCTCTGGCCAGCGGATCATGGAAGGCATAGTGGACGCCTACGAGTTTGCCGCTGTCGATCCCTATCGTGCAGCAACACACAACAAGGGCATCATGAACGGCATCGATCCGGTTGTTGTTGCAACCGGCAACGATTGGAGGGCGATCGAGGCCGGCGCTCATGCTTATGCCGCTCGTTCGGGCCGCTACACGTCGCTGACGACGTGGGAAATCAGCACCAAGGGCACCCTTGTCGGCACAGTCGAGATGCCGATGGCACTTGGTCTTGTTGGTGGAGCGACCAAAACGCACCCGGCGGCCCAGGCCGCATTACAGATCCTCAATGTCGCAACAGCTGTGGAACTTGCCGAAGTGACGGTCGCCGTCGGGCTCGCGCAGAATATGGCAGCGCTCAGGGCGCTTGCGACAGAGGGCATTCAGCGAGGGCACATGGCCCTGCATGCCAGAAATATCGCCATCGGTGCCGGCGCGGAAGGCGAAGAGATCGATGTGGTCGCAAGACGGCTTGCCGCAGATCACGACGTGCGTTCGGCCCGCGCTGAAGAGATTTTAGCTGAATTGCGCATTTAAGGAAGATCTGCGATCGGCGAAGGAGGAGCTTTGCCGGCGTCGCGCTGTTTGGGAGGAAACCATGACTGAATCTAAGGTTTTGCGGGCCACCGGCACGCAGGGCCAGCTTGCGGAGGTATGGGGTGATGTCGTCTCCCGTCCGCAACTCGGCAAGGCTATGATGATTGGCGCTGTAATGAGCGTCGCCGTATATTTCGTAGCACTCCAAATAATCGCGCCACTGGCTGCCACGCCGGCTGTTGGCAAGGCGCTTGCCATGCTTGCCGGTATTATCGGCTCCGTTGCCAGCGGTGCGGTGTGCGCCAGGATATACCCGCCCAAACGTGTGGTCTCGGAGCATGTGGCCGACGCCAGCGCGTGGCAGATGGAGGTGCTTGAACAGCTGGAACAGGAAGGCGGCCAGATCGGACGGCTGAGCGACCTACCTCCTGTCGTGGCAGAGGAGATGCGGCAGGTCGGTCTTTACGAGGTCTTCCAAAGCTACGAACAAGGCCGCAGCACCGGCCGCAAGGGGGAGTGACATGGACGGTCTGCTTTACGAAATTGTCCTCACGGTCAGCCTCGGCCTACTCGGCGCAATCCTGTTTTCGGCCGTTGGGCTGATCTCGGGAACCGACGAAACGACGACCATCGCTCCGGTAACGCTTCTGGTCGTCCTCCTCGGCGCCCCCCCGGCTGCGGTATTTACCTTTTGGATGTGCGCTGCCATTTCCAAACATATGACCCATGCTGTGCCAACGGCGCTGCTGGGTATTCCCGGAGATACGCTTGCACTGCCCCTCCTCCAGCAGGCAACAGCGCTTCGTAACCTGGGCGCGCCCCATGTGGCGTTGCGCAAGATGCTGGCCGGCTCGGTGATCTCGGCTTTCATCGCCGTGCCACTCGCAGTGCTGTTCGCGGTAATTCTCGCCCCCTTCGGGACCTACATCACTGCGTCGGCGCCGTGGCTGTTTATCGGCGCAGCTGTCATCATCGCCTATTTCTCCGCTGGCCGCTGGGCATCGATCGCCGCGCTCGTGCCCTTCACTTTAATGATCGTCGCTCTGCAGGGCTTCACCGCTGCTAACAACGTGAAGCTGGGTGTTAGTTACTTCCTCGGGATCGCCGTGGGCCCGCTTGTCGCTGAACTCTTCTCTGCAATGTCGCCGCTGGAAAAGAAGCGTATGAACCGCAGTGAGCTCCGTCAGACAACCCTGGCACCGGATGTCAAAAGCTGGGGCGGCTATTTCCCCAACCCCTTCCGGGTTCTCGATCGTAGCCAGGTCACGACAACAGCGGCTGCCGCGGCCGTCACCAGCGCGACGTTCGTGTTCAGCCCGGTTGCGGTCACGGTTATCGCTGGTGAAATCGTCGGGGCTCGCATCAAGCATGCCTATCATCGGCTTACCTCGGTTCTCGCCGTTCGCAATGGGGTGACAGAGTCGACTTATATCGCGGAAGCGCTCATCCCGTTGATCGCGTTTGGCCTGCCGCTTAGCCCGGTCGCCGCTGGCCCTGCTGCACCATTGTTCAACGCGCCGCCGCGCTTCACGGTCGATGCGGCAAGCGGCACGATCAACAACCTCCACACAATGATGTCGGTACCGGAATTCCTCATCTGGGGTCTGATTTCCGTCGTGATCGCCGCTGCCATCGCCTATCCGTTTGCCATGAACCATGCCCGCAGCGCCGCAGCGTTTGTGGCTAAATATATAAGCCATGAGGCGATCATCGCGACATTCGCCGGCTTGGTCCTGGTCATCGGCCTCTGGGAGGGTGGCATTCTGGCCATTCTGGTCATCCTGACAGTGGGTCTCGTCGGTGGCATTCTCTATCGCGTGTTGGGAATGAACACCGGCGTCCAGTTCATGGGCTACTACGCAGCGATCCTCAGTGTGCCGGCAATCATGAAGCTCCTGGGTTGATCACGGCCCGTGCTCTGTGAGCGACATTACCAATCGAGAGGAAAAGACGATGAACAAGCTGCTTTTGGTGATCGCGTTGATCTCGGGGTTGACTTCGATGAGCTTCATCGCGAAGGCCGCGGATGCCAACAGCGCGCTTCCCAGCCTCGAATTGCCGGAGAAGCTGAGAAGCGCGGTGCCTTTGCCAATCGCCGAAGCCGATCTGCCTTCCGTTGAGGCGCGAGAATATTTCAAGGTTTCCAAACAAGGTCTTCAACTTGAATGTCCGACTTTTGACGCGAACGGCGACCTGCTGTTTTGCGAAGTGTTTGGAGGGACCGTCTTTCGCCTGACGCGGGACAAACAGCTGTCCAGCCTTTTGCCCGATGCCACACTGCGTCCTGCCGGCCTCGCCGTTCACAAGCGGGGTCGCATCTACATGGCCGAACTCGGTGACTTTGTGTCCAGGGGGTCGGTGATAAGCATGGCGGCCGACGGTACTGACGTCCAGCCGATCGTGTCGAGGGATGCCGGTTTTCTGCCGGACGACCTCGTTTTCGACAAGGAAGGCGGCTTCTATTTCACTGACTTCAAGGGGGGATCAACTACACCGACCGGCGGTGTTTATTATATCGCGCCGAACGGTGGCAAGCCTGTGCCGGTAGTACCTAACCTTAGAATAGCAAACGGAGTTGGCCTCAGCCCAGACGGAAAGACACTTTGGGTGACCGAACTTGCTGGCGGTCAGTTGCACAAGGTATCGTTGTCGGATCCGACCACAATTGCGCCCTTCGGATCGTCAGTAGTTTACAGTTTCGTGGGCGGAGGCCCGGATTCGCTCCGGATCGATGCTGACGGCAACGTCTATGTCGCGATCTACGGTCAGGGCCGAATTATGGTATTCAATCCAGCCGGTTTTCCCATAGGCCAGTATCTTATTCCCGGTCGGGATCAGGGGCATAACTTGCGCTCCACATCGATGGTCATCCGTCCCGGCACCGATGAATTGCTAATCCTTACCAATGACTGGGATAAAGGCGAGGGATCGACGATTTTCGTGGCACGTGCACTGGCCCAAGGAGCGCCGTGAGTGTGTCTCCTTCGGTTGCGCACTCCGGCCCATCTCCGAACCCCAGCGCTGGCTCTCCTCTTCCGTGCAATAGCGGATTGAAGGATTAGGCATGTTTTCTGCCGGTTTTGGCATGGTATTCCGCCGAAGAGACGGCATTTTGATCGATGCGGCCATCGCAAAAATTCCAGGTGCCCGCACGAGAAAAAGTACGGTCACAAGGTCACTACATGGACTGGTCGCACGGCTATTTTACCGAACTGGGATACACTTTCGGATATTATCGGGAATTGAGCCCCGCGATGCTACGCCTTGCCTGCCTGTGCCGGGGCGTGGAGACCGGGTTTAAGGATGCTCCGACCTATCTGGAGCTCGGCTCCGGGCAGGGCGTGTCGATCAACATCCATGCGGCAGGCTCCACCGGGTCATACTGGGGATGCGACTTCAATCCCGCTCAAACTGTGGAAGCGCGCAAGCTCGCCGAAGCCTCCGGGGCCGACGTTCAGCTTTCCGACGATTCTTTTGAAGAGTTTGCGGCTCGAAGCGATCTTCCGCAGTTTGACATCATCGCGCTGCATGGTGTCTGGAGTTGGGTATCCGCGACGAACAGAGCGGTGATCAAACAGATTATTAGACAGCGACTTCGCCCGGGCGGCATCGTGTATGTGAGTTACAACTGTTTGCCCGGCTGGGCACCGATTGTTCCAATCCGACACCTGATGTCTTTGTATCAACGGCAAAGTGGAGACATATCCGGACTTAGCCAGGTCATTGAATCGGCGCTCCAGTTCGCCAAGGAAATCGCTGACGCGGGATCGTTGTTCTTCAGGCAGAACCCGTTTGCGGGGCATCATTTCGGCCAGCTTGCTCGACAGGATCCCAACTACATCGCCCACGAATATTTGAACGCCGATTGGCATGTCGATCATTTCTCAGATGTAGCTGAGAGCCTTGCCGAAGCAAAGCTGACATTTGTCGGTTCGGCTAGGCTGCTTGATGACATCGACACCTTGCAATTAAGCCCGGAAGGGCAAGCCCATATTGCCAAATTCAACAATCCCCTCATGCGCGAAACGGTGCGCGACCATTTGGTGAATCGCCGTTTCCGTAGCGATATTTTTGTGAAAGGTCCGCGAAAACTCTCCAACATCGAGCAGCGGGATGCGTGGAATTCGCAAGCCTTCGTGCTGTCGGTCCCAGCAGACGAGATCCCGAAAAAAATTCCATTGGGACGAGGAGAGGTTGAGCTGCCCGCAGAGCTGTATGATCCCGTTATCGAGGTATTGGCGGCCGATCTCGGTCAGGTTAAGCACGTGCGGGAGCTTGCGAGGCATCCGAAACTGAGTGGGATAGATTTTCGCCAACTTGTCGAGAGCCTTGTTGTGTTGACAGGCGCAGGCTTCCTTCAGCCTGCGCAGGAGCCGACAGATACAGCGCTTGATCAATGTCGCGCCCTCAACCGGCATATTGTGCAACGGGCTCGCGTGAGCACGGATCTCTGCCATCTTGCCTCGCCCGTGACCGGATGCGCGATCGGTGTGCCGCACATGATCCAGTTGTTCATCCAGGCGCTCGAAAATGGCTTCAAGAGTGGCGATGAGCTGGCGACATACGTTTGGACGTTCTTGGAAGAAGTTGGCGAACGCCTCGTGAAGCAGGGTAGGAAAATTGAATCTGATAGCGACAACATCGTCGAGCTGCGACAAATGGCGGAGCGGTTCCTGAAATTCGAACTACCAACATTGCGAAGCCTGCATATTATCGGGCCCGATTTCGACCGGCCTCACCCCACGGCGGCCAAAATGAATCCGGCGTCTTAAGCCTGGCGGATCAGGAATGCGTTAATCCCCCGCCCGGCGAGTTATGTGCCTTCTGACGGTTCATGTGGTTCCTAATCATTGCGTTCCATGATTACCGCTTGAGAAAATGCTCATGCGTGGATTTCGTGGGAAGATGGCAACGCGCGCTTTCAGGTCGCCGAATGTTGCTACGTGACGACAGATTTTTTGCTTTGAAATCTGGTAGCGCGGCCACATGGAGGCTGTCGTGTCGAACAGGATCGACGTTGCGCCTGAGCGGGGCCTTGCTCGGCGCCTGTCTGTTTCGATGTGCTCTCGACCCACAAAGCCGAGAGCAGTTATTGCCAATTGCAGGCTCCGAAAGGGTAGTCGGATGCGGTTCAGGCTCAGCTCGACCAGCTTGCAACTTTAGCTGCAAATTGGGTTACGCGGATCGAACGGTGCGGCTTGCATATTCGTTGTGGAGACGCTGTTGATTCAAAGCATCCTGTTTGGGCGCAACGCCAAAGGTTCTTGAATATTCACGGCTAAACTGCGACGCGCTCTCGTACCCGACCTTGTAAGCCGCTTCGGCAACATTGGCAGCCTGCGTAGCCATGAGGCGACGGGCTTCAAGCAAACGGAGTTGCTTCTGGAACTGAAGCGGTGTCATAGCCGTCAGCGCCTTAAAATGCTGATGGAAAGATGACGGACTCATTCGGGCAATACCAGCCAGTTCTTCCACCCGCAGCGTCTCTGCAAAATTGGCGTGCAGGACTGAGACGGCTCGAACGACGCGCTCAATATTAGATTCAGGCAAGGCTAGTTTGCATATTTCGCCGCCATGTGGACCACTCAGCAGCCAGTAGCAGATCTCTCGCACTATCGAGGGCGCCAGGATCGGAATTGCCTTTGGTGTAGCCAGCAACCGAACCATGCGGAGGATGCAATCTGCCAACGGTTGATCGACCTTCGCAACGAAGGCACACGGACCCGAGACTTCCGGCTGCGGGGGGAGCGCCTCCAACTGTTCGAGCACTTCCCGCACGGTCGCCACGTCAAAGTCGATCACCACGCCGACGTAAGGGGTTTCCTCACTTGCCGCGACGATCTGACCAGTCGCGGGGACGCCCACGCTAACGACCAGGCACTCCATGCTGCGGTAATTAAGACGCTCGTCGCCAAACTGCAACTCCTTCGCTCCCTCCAGCACCACGCATAGCGATGGCCGATAGATGTTCCGCATGGGCATCATCGACTGAAACGAGCGGACGATATTGAAGCCTTCTATGGCCGTTGGGAACAGGCCCTGCCCGCCACCCTGTTCTTCGATGTAAGCGTTGACGGCTGAGAGCAGGGGTATATTCAAGCGAGGCTCCGGTTGCTTCAGGGGCCACGGCAATACGTGGCTCCTCGCCGGCATTATTGCCTCTTCTGCAGGAATAGGCAAGTTTCTTGAAGGTTCGGGCATTCTGGTCATTGGTCACTCCATCTAGCTTAAGGGTGCAACCAAGCGAGGAGTGACCTCAAGATGACAGAAATTGTCGCCCGGTCAATAGACCCTTCACAGACACGAGCACAGCCTGCTGCCACGACCTGGGAGTACGTTAAAGGCGCGCGAATGGCCGCCATCTGCGTCGTCCTTCTGCTCATCAACGCGTTCTCTCAGATCGATCGAATATTGCCATTCATTTTGGCAGAAAAGATCAAAGCGGATCTGGACTTGACTGACACCGAGATGGGCCTGCTCACCGGCCTTGCCTTTGCCGTCGTCTATGCACTTCTCTCATTACCGCTCGCCCGAGCAGCCGATCGCGGCTCCCCCCGGCTCGTACTTGTTTCTTGCATCCTGATCTGGAGCGTCATGACTACACTCGGCGGGTTCGCTGCCAGTTTTATATTCCTGGCGCTCACTAGGCTCGGCGTTGCGTTTGGGGAAGCCGGCGCGGTCCCGGCCGGCCATGCTCTTATCGTCCGCAAAGTCATGCCTGAGCGGCGGGGACTCGCAATCGGTCTCTTCGCAATGGGCATTCCACTTGGCACGATGGTGGGGTTTGCCGCAGGCGGCGCAGTTGCAGACGTCTTCGGCTGGCGCGTTGTTTTGATGGGTGCCGGAGCCATCGGTGTCCTGATCGGGCTGTTGACCATCCTTGTGGCGGGCCCCACTCCTTCGCTTCCAGCCACAGCCTCCCGCGACGAACCCTTCCTGCGTACCAGCCTTGATCTGTTGTCCTCCCCGGCCTTCCGCTGGTTGTTCGCAGGCGCCGTTTTTCTGGGCTTCGCAGGCGCACCTTTTTATGCCTTTTCGATTCCTTTTCTGATCCGCACTCATGGTTTTACCGCGACAGAAGTCGGCGTTTCGTTTGGCATGTTGCAGGGGTTGATGGGGATCATCGGGACATTGGGCGGCGGACGCTGGTTTGACCACGCTGTTCGTTCAGGTACCGGCAAGGTGCTTGGCCCGCCGGCTATTCTGTTCCTGATCGCGAGTACGACGACAACGGCGGCGCTATTTGCCCCGAATGGCTGGATGTCCATTGCGCTCTTCGTCCCCGGAATGCTGTCTTTCTCGTTCATGCTGCCCTGGGGTTTTGGTGCCGCGCATCTGATCGCCGGTCCGGGGCGTCAGGCACAGGCGACCAGCCTCGTCATGATCGCATCCGGCCTTGCCGGACCTGCACTTGGCCCCCTGATCGTCGGAGTCGTCAGTGATGCGGCGACGGCAGCCGAGATCCCGAACGGGCTCGGGCTCGGTTTGCTAATCGTGCCGCTGGCGAGCGCTCTCGCGGGCATCGTCTACCTGATCACAAATCAACGCATCGCGACTTTCCTTCGGCGGCGCTGACTAAACCACCAGTCACCCAAGCTGATCGCAAGAAACACACGGAACCTGATCATGAAGTACAACACACTGGGAAACACAGGCCTCTTCGTCTCCGAGCTCTGCCTGGGCACGATGACGTTCGGCGGCCAAGGGGTCTGGGCCAATATGGGCAACGTTCAGCAGGACGACGCTCAGGCTTTGATCGCTCGAGCACTCGAGCACGGGATCAACTTCATCGATACCGCGGACATCTATTCAAGTGGCACGTCGGAAGAGATGGTCGGGAAGGCGCTCAAAAATCTCGCTGTTCGGCGAGAAGACGTGGTCATCGCGACCAAAGTCTGCGGTCCAATGGGCCCGGGGCCCAACGAGGCGGGGAACTCGCGAGGCCATATCATCGACAGCGTCAAAGCAAGTCTGAGACGGCTGCAGGTCGATCACATCGATCTCTATCAGCTTCATAATATCGATACCGTTACGCCGATCGAGGAAAGCCTTTCCGCACTGGATACGCTCGTCCAGCAGGGTCTGGTTCGTTACGTCGGTGTGTCGAACTGGTCAGCCTGGCAGATGGCGCGAGCCCTTGGCCACAGCGAACGCCTCCATATCTCGAAGATCGCCACCACGCAGAACTATTACACGCTTGCAGGCCGCGATATCGAGCGGGAAATTGTGCCATTCGTCAACGCCGAGAAACTTGGTCTTCTGGTTTGGAGTCCGCTTGCAGGCGGGCTGCTCAGCGGCAAGTTCGGCCGCGACAAGCAGGGCGAGGAAGGCAGCCGCCGGACCACGTTCGACTTTCCGCCGGTCGCCATGGATCGAGCCTATGATGTGATCGATGTGATGGAACGCATCGGCGCCGACAAAGGTGTCAGCGTCGCGCGAATTGCTCTGGCATGGTTGCTGCATCAGCCGCACGTCACAAGCGTTGTCGTCGGCGCCAAAACGGTCGCGCAGCTCGACGACAGCGTCGGGGCGTCAGAGATCACGCTTAGTGCCGATGAGGTTGCCGAGCTGGAAGCTATCAGCAGAATCGCGCCCGAATATCCTGCATGGATGCAACGAACGCGTGAGGTCGCGGTAAGGCCGCCGCTCGCGAACGCATAGGCTCGGAACCCGGAACCGCCCCGTTCTGGATCCGTGAACGGTCGCTTTACCTCAGGGCGACCGTCTGTCCGCCGAAGGCGTGCCCCCGAACTATGCGTCTTCGGCGGACGATCTTGCCCCAGCAGAAACAAAAGGAACTGACGATGTCGAAATCGTGGACACTTGACGATATGCCCTCCCAGAAGGGCCGGACGATCCTGATCACCGGGACTGGTGGTCTGGGCTTCGAAGATGCACTTGCGTTGGCTCGCGCCGGTGGCGACGTGATTATCGCAGGGCGCAATCCGGCAAAGGGCGCGGAAGCCGTCCGGCGCATCAAGGAACAGGCGCCGCAGGCATCGGTCACGCTGGAAATCGTCGACCTCGCTAGCCTCGCATCGATCGAGGCACTCGGCAAAAGACTGAAAGAAACGCGCGACCATATCGACGTGCTCATCAACAACGCCGGCGTCATGACGCCGCCGACGCGTCAGACGACCAAGGACGGTTTCGAACTGCAGTTCGGCACCAACTACCTCGGCCACTTCGCCCTGACCGGTCACCTGCTGCCGCTGCTCATGCGAGCACAAGCTCCACGCGTCGTCACGCTTTCCAGCATTGCTGTTAGAAGCGCAAGTGCTGCAATCAATTTCAACGACCTGCAAGCGGAGCGTGGCTATAAGCCGATGCCTTTCTACACTCAGTCGAAGCTGGCCTGCCTGATGTTTGCGTTCGAACTGCAACGGCGCAGCGAAGAAGCGAGCTGGGGTGTTACCAGTATCGCGGCGCATCCAGGAATATCGCGCACCGATCTACTACACAACGGACCGGGTCGCCGCAGCGGTCAGGGGCTTCTTCGGTCGTTGATGTGGTTCCTGTTCCAGCCTGTTGCACAAGGCGCGTTGCCGACGTTGTTTGCGGCGACATCTCCGAAGGCCAAAGGCGGTGGCTACTACGGGCCAGATAGATTGGGCGAAACGCGCGGACACCCGACGGAAGCACAAATCCCGCGCCAGGCGCTGGAAAAACATGTCGCGCACAAGCTCTGGGAAATGTCGGAGAAACTGACCGGGATTTCGTTCAACGCGCAGGCTCCCACCCTGGAGCTCTCAAGCCTGAGCGCGACAACGATTGCGCGGGAGGGCTGAGAGATGGACCCGCTCGGACATCTGGTCGACTGGATTGCGATATACGGCATATTTGGTCTGTTCGCGATCGGGCTTGCGGAGCGTTTCTTACCCGCCCTGCCCTCTTATGGGGTTCTTGTCGCTATTGGCATTGCGGCCAACGATGAGGCCTGGTCGCTCCACACGGCCGTCTTGGGGACGACGGTTGGCAGCGCGCTCGGAGCTTTCGGCCTCTATCTTCTCGTCAGCGCGGTCGGACAAAAGCGGACGTCAGCGCTTCTTTACTCTGTTGGCGGATGGGTTGGCTTATCGCGACCCCGTATCGACTGGACCCTGTCCGCCCTGCGCGATCGTGAGCGCGCGCTCACGATCCTGTCGCAGCTTATTCCGACCGTTCGGTTGATCTCGCCTGTCGCAGCGGGGCTCTTAGGGACAAGCGCGCTGCGGTTTGTCGCCGGCGTTTCAGTGGGCATTGTCCTGTGGAACGGGCTGTTTATTGCCGCCGGTTACCTCGCGGTACTGGCGATCCCCGGCATCAATTCGTCTGCGCTCGCGCTGAAAATACTGATCCTGCTTGTTGCCGCGGAACTTCTCATCGCCTTGGGATGGCGTCTTCAGCGGCGATATTGGACGCGCCCGGATCTTGGAGCAAGCAAGCGATGAAGAATAGAGCTTCCGATGCATTCTTGTTTTTTCGCGCTTGGCTTTCCGCTCCACTTCGGGTCGCCTCGGTTACCCCATCAGGTCGCGCCCTGTCGTCACTCATGACCGCCGAAATATCCGCGCAGACGGGCACAGTCATCGAGCTGGGTCCCGGAACCGGCGTTTTTACGGAGGCATTGCTGCAGCGAGGTGTCGCTGAAGAAAATCTCGTGCTGGTCGAGTATGGTTCAGAGTTTGCGAACCAACTTAGCGATCGCTTCCCAACCGCAAAAACCCTCCAGATGGATGCGGCCCAGCTGAGCAAGTTGTCGCTTCATGCCTCAGCGCCTGTGGGTGCTGTCGTCAGTGGCCTTCCTCTTCTATCGATGCCATTACGCAAAGTGCATGCTATCTTGGAAGGTGCATTCTCGCATCTTCGCCCGGGTGGAGCATTCTACCAATTCACTTACGGCCCGAAATGCCCGATCGCCAGGCCGCTGCTCGATCGTCTAGGCCTTAAGGCGACGTATGTCGGCTGGACCCTAGCCAATATTCCACCTGCAGCCGTCTACCGTATAAGCCGACGAAGGCCGCGGATGGTGCTCGAAAGGACGCGTCGGCATCTGCTATCTGATGGAAAGCAAATCCATCTTAATGAGCAACATCGCGATCAGGATCGTTCTTCCAATTCGGGTTAAGACAGTCGGTCCTCGGACATTCGACCATGCTCGGACGCTCCATCGCGGCGTGACAAAGCTTAAAGTTTGAGAACCGCAAATGCATCAAGCATTTTCCCTCGTTCTGCTTGCCGCAGTCTCGTCGGTCTGTCTTTCGCTATTGTTCTTCCATGCATTCACAAGGGTGCCATCATGGCCACTGGCGAAATCTGAAGCCGCCGACGTGGTTGCCCTGTTACGCGACGCGGGCCTTTCCGACCAGGCCGTAATTTATGATCTTGGTTGTGGATGGGGCTCGCTTCTGATTGCGCTCAACAAGGCTTTTCCCGGCGCTCATATCAAAGGGGTGGAGATCTCCCCTTTTCCGTGCTTCGTGGCTTGGGTCCGCACCAGAAACATTCCCAACGTCTCGGTCATCAGAAGCAACTTCTACGCTTGCGATCTCGCCGATGCTGATGCAGTGACGTGCTATCTCATGCCCAGCGCGATGCCTAAATTATCGAAATTCCTGGATAAGACCGTACGTTCGGGCACCGCCGTCGTCACGGTCACGTTCTGGTTCCGAGGCCGGTCGCCCAAGACGACAAAGGACGGCCCTGGCCTGCGCGGTGCTGTGGCCATGTACGACTGGCCGGCGACAGCGGAAAATTCATCGAGACCTGGCGACTCTCTGGGCGCATAAGCCTCGGAGGATCAGGCAGATAATTTGAAACTTTAGACATTCTACAGCGGAAGACCTCACCGTAACTTTTCTCCACCAAGGAAAGGAAGCGATATGATGAAATCCCGTCTCAAGAAGTTCTCACTGGCGGTCATGGTTACGGCAGCAGTGATCGGATTACAGATCACAACGGCTCTCGCTCAAGCTTCGTCGCCAAGCGAGATCGAGGGCGTTTGGGAAACAGAGGAAGGCAACTTCAAGTTCGAAGTATTCGACGCCGGTGGCAGCTTTGCCGCCCGTGTCATTTATGGCGATCGGCTCATGGAAGCGGACGGTAAGACCTTCAAGAAGGACATCCATAATCCTGACCCGAAGCTACGAGGCCGCTCACTTCAGGGGATCACTTTCCTCACCGATCTGAAATGGGATCCACAGGATCGCCGTTGGGAAGACGGGAAATTCTACGATGGATCGTCCGGGCGCACCTATTCAGGGCAGGCAACGATACAAGATGGTGCGCTCGAACTGAGAGGCTATGCGGGGATCCCACTCCTCGGGCGGACTATGGTTCTGTATCGCTCCCAATGACGGCGTTTTCCGGAAGCAGCCGCCGTTTTCACAGTCTGGCTGCCAGCTGGAGTGCGGGATTGCTTGCGGCGGTGAGTTGGCTGAGCGGCATTATATTCGCCGGCTACATCATTGCCTTTTTCGGCGGTAGCCTCGTTGGCGGTGAGGCCTATCGGTGGAATGAGGCGTTGCCCGACTTATACGATCCGTCCTCGCGACTGTCGACAAGCGCTATCGGCGCGCATTTCCTCGCTGGCAGTATCCTTGTTCTGCTGGGCCCGGTCCAGCTAATCGGCAGGCTGCGGCGAAGGATCCCGTGGCTGCACAGATGGCTCGGACGGATCTATGTCGCCTCGGCCGCAGCCGCTGGTGTGGGAGGTTTGGCTTTCATCGTCGGACAAGGCACCGTCGGCGGCACTTTGATGGATATCGGGTTTGGGCTTTACGGTGTCCTCATGGTGCTGAGTGCAGCCATGTCTTATCTCTACGCACGATCGCGCCAGTACGAACTGCACCGTGCCTGGGCGATCCGGTTGTTTGCTCTGACGATTGGCTCGTGGCTCTATCGAATCGAGTATGGCGCCTGGTTTCTGCTATCGCGATTCTTCGGTTCGCTGACGGAGTGGAACGACTGGTTTGACGCGGTCATGGTTTTCTTTTTCTACGTCCCGAACATGATTGTCGCAGAATTCGTCATCCGTGCCGGCCAGCAAAATCGTACCGCGAGTGCCGACCTCTTAGCGTGCGCCCTGTTCGTGGCCGCAAGCGCTTTCATCGCCTTCATCACGTTGATGTTCACCGCTCACACGTGGGGTCCCAAAATCGTGAGTGGCCTCACACTGCAGTCGCAGAGAGGATCAGGCATGTTTTTTGTCGGATCGGGCATATCCGATCACGGTCGCACGATCCTAAACTCGCCGCTGTCAAAGGGATTTAGTCCATGTCTTTTACGCTTTCGGTCAATGGCCGAACCCATGACGTCGACGAAGATGGCGAAACCCCGCTTCTGTGGGTGCTTCGCGATCATCTGTCGCTGACCGGCACCAAATACGGCTGCGGCGCAGCCCAGTGCGGCGCCTGCACCGTCCATCTCGACGGGAGGCCGGCTCGATCCTGCTCGGTTTCATTACGATCGGCCGTTTCGGCTCAGATCTCCACAATCGAAGGCATGAACGGCGCTGAAGCAGCAGCTCTCCGGGATGCCTGGGTTGAGCGCGATGTACCGCAATGTGGGTTTTGTCAGTCCGGTCAGATCATGAGCGCGATTGCACTGCTGCGAGTGAACAAGCAGCCTACGGATGAGGATATCGATATCGCGATGAGCGGTAACCTCTGTCGCTGCGCCACCTACACTCGGATTCGCGCGGCGATCCATGATGCAGCAGCAAAGCTGGCTACCGCACCATGACGGGTCCCACAGCCACAAAAGGACGATGGCGTCGCCGGCTAAAGCTCGCGTTTGCTACGGTATTCGGGGTGATCGTCGTTGCGGCGGCCGTGGGCCTTGTCTACACCCTTTACCCGCGCACCATGCCACAAACACAATCGATCGAGGCCAGACTGCCGCCTGTCGAACTCGAGCGTTTGCGGCAAGTGTCAGATTTCAATGAGATTACGGACCCGACCGCGCGGTCTGTCGCGCTGTTCGAAGAAGCCGGCCGTGTGATCGAGCATCCGCGCTGCATGAACTGTCATCCGCGCACGGATCGTCCCACCCAGACGGAGGCGATGCGCCCGCATACGCCCTGGGTTACACGTGATGCCGACGGCGGCGGAGCCCCGACACTTCGTTGCTCAACCTGCCATCAGGCCGAAAATTTCGAGGCGTCCGGTGTGCCGGGAAACCCCAAGTGGAGGCTCGCGCCGATCGAGATGGCCTGGCAGGGCAAGACGCTCGGCGACATCTGCAGGCAGCTCCTGGATCCGGCGCGTTCGCATATGACACGTGATGAACTGCTTCATCACATGGCGCAGGATGAACTGGTGGGGTGGGCCTGGCATCCGGGTGCAAACCGCAAGCCCGCCCCCGGCACCCAAGAGGCCTTCGGGTCATTGGTCAAGGCTTGGCTCGATACGGGCGCCGCGTGCCCACAGTGAGTAGGCGCAAGTGAGAGCAAGGATGGTAACAGGAGAATGTCCGTGACCGACGCCTCAGACAGAAAGCCACGATTTCGGATGACCCGTCGACGCCTGATTTTGGGTGGATCTCTGATCGGCGGCGCTCTCGTGGTCGGCTACGCCGCAACCAATCCGATGCAGGCTATCGGCGCCATCCTGCAAGGTGGCGGCGGTGACCCGGAGCCGAGCGCTTTCGGACCATTCATCCGCATCTCCGATGACGGCTGGGTGACGATCGTTAACAAACAGCAGGAATTGGGACAGGGCATTCACGCTGGACTCGCCGCGATCGTCACGGAAGAACTCGACGCGGATTGGAACAAGGTGCGCGTCGTCGACGCGCACAGCAATTTCCGCGCCTACGGCGTGCAAATGACAGCAGGTTCAAATTCGATCGCCTCGAACTGGGATCTGATGCGCAACGCAGGCGCTGCTGCACGCGCTATGTTCGTAGCCGCGGCAGCCGCTCGCTGGGGCGTGCGAGACAGTGGTATTGTGGTCCGCGACGGTATCCTATCCCATCCCGGCTCCAACCGAAGCGCGACCTTCGTCGAGCTCCTGGCCGACGCCGCCCGGCAAACCCCACCCGAGACGCCGATCCTGAAACGCCGAGAAGACTACCGGTTAATCGGCACGGAGCGCGTGCGGCGAAAAGACAGCCTGCCGAAGAGCACAGGTGCCCAGGTCTACACACAGGATATCCAGCGTCCGGACTTACTGGTCGCAATGGTCGCTCATAGTCCCCGCTTCGGCGGAAAGCTTTTGCGCTTCGACGCATCCGACGCGCTGAAAGTAAAGGGCGTCACGCATGTCTTCGCCATCGAGACGGGGGTCGCGGTCCTTGCTGAGACGACGTTTGCCGCCAAGCGAGGGCGTGACGCACTGCGTATCGAATGGGACGATAGCGAAGCCGAGATGCGTTCGTCTTCCGATCTTGTGGCGTACTTCCGCGATATCGCTGCCGAGCGCACCGATGTGGAGCCCGGCAGTTTTCAATCGACGGGTCCGTCGCCGGAGGCGCCTTTCGACGGCGATGTCATGGAGTTTGCATTCGATTTTCCCTATCTGGCCCATGCCCCGATGGAAACGCTCGATTGTGTGGCCAAGGTCGATGGCTGGGATGTTACAATCACATCGGGCGCTCATCTTGTCACAGTCGATCAGGTTCAAGCGGCACTGGCTGCTCGGACCGTTCCGGGCCGGGTCGACATCGAGGTGATCCCTGCCGGCGGCTCGTTCGGCCGCCGCGGTGGCATGAGCTCCGACTATGTCGTCGAGTGTGTGCGGATCGCAAAGCGGGTCGAGGGCCGTCCGGTCAAGCTGATCTGGAGCCGCGAGGACGACATGAGGTTGGGCTACTTCCGGCCGATGTCGCATCATCGGATATGGGTGCAGGTCGGCGCGGACGGTTTCCCGGAGCGTTGGCGCGTCCATTCGGTCTGCCAGAACTTGCTTCCCCTTGCCCCGAATTTTACGGCGACCGAGGGTATCGCGGAGTCGCCCAATCTATCCACCGCGATAACTGTCGATGGCAAGGTTTTCACGCCATCTTTTCCAGTCACTGTTGGGTTTTGGCGCTCCGTCGGCAATTCGCACACGGCGATGGTGATGGAGCATATCGTCGATCAGCTGGCACGCCGGGCCGCCCAGGATCCGGCATCCTATCGTCGCTTCCTCTATCAGAAGGCCGGCGACGCGCGCCGGCTGGCGGTACTTGAGGAGCTTTGTGCCAGGGCAGGCTGGGATACTCCACTCGAAGCGGGCTGGGCTCGGGGCATGGCGGTCCACCAGGCGTTCGGAACGATTGTTGGCCAGGTTGCTGAAGTTCGGCTGCTTGATGGCCGGCCGATCGTGCGTCGTGTTGTGGCCGTCGTCGATTGTGGCATCGCGGTTGCGCCGGACCAAATTGCGGCTCAGATGGAAGGAGGTATCGGTTTTGGTCTGTCCGCCGCCTTATACGGCGCGATCACGCTCAAGGATGGACTTGTGCAACAGACGAACTTTGACCGATATCCAGTCTTGCGCATGAACGAAATGCCTGCCGTCGAAACCTACATCATCGCGTCTGATAACAAGCCGACCGGTATGGGTGAGCCCGGAGTGGCGCCGATCGCGCCAGCGGTGGCGAATGCCATGCTCGCCTTGTCTGGCACGCCGACGCAGAGTTTGCCATTCCTCAATGGCGCAATGAATGCCGGCTTTTCGATTTCCTAAAGAGGATGCGATCTTCGCGAGCCCGCCTGCGGCCCAGCACATGAGGTCATTGCTAAGTTTGGCTAATCAGTCCGCGCGATATTTGCGGGCTAATCTTCCCGGTTGGCCTGACTTACTTTGAAAGGAATGAGCGGTTTCGGCTGGTGCCGAAATGGATGACGCCAAAATTGTTGTAACCCAGCAGGAGACGAAGTCCTCATGTCAGACACGCGCGATAGGCAGTTTCTGGAGATCACTCGGCGACAAGTTTTAGAGGCAGGAACGCTGGTCTCGGTGTCCGGCCTGCTGCCCGTGACAGCGAAAGCTCAAGTATCGAGCCCACAGCTTACACCTGAGAATGGCACGACCATTCAGGTCAGCTTTCAGATCAACGGCCAGCCCAGAGCCATAGAGATAGATGCACGGGCATCGTTGCTCGATATGTTGCGAGAGCGACTGGGACTGGTCGGCGCCAAAAAGGGATGCGACCACGGTCAGTGCGGCGCCTGCACTGTCCACATCGACGGGCGCAGGGTCGCCTCCTGTCTGACGCTTGCCGCCAAAGTCGATGGCCGTGATGTCACGACCATCGAAGGTATCGGCAGCGCGGACGCTCTCCATCCCATGCAGCAGGCCTTCATTGACCATGACGCTCTGCAATGCGGCTACTGCACGCCCGGCCAGATCATGGCGGCAATCGCTTGCGTCAAGGAAGGACTTGCGTCGACGCCAGATCAGATCAGGGAATATATGAGCGGTAACATCTGTCGATGCGGAGCCTATGTCGGCATCGTTGCCGCGATCGAACAGGCAGCTCCTCAGATCGAGCGAGGCTGAGCCATGAGATCAATATCCTACGTGAACGCCAAACCGTTGGTGAGGCCACCGAAGCATTTGCGGCGGCAGGTGAAGGTGCGCGCTATATCGCCGGCGGTACCACCCTTTACGATCTTATGAAGCTCGGGGTCGAGCGTCCCATGCATCTCATCGACATCGCCTCCCTGGAGGGAGCTGACCGGATCGATACGAGCGGCGACGTTCTGTTTTTCGGCGCCGGGGCACGGATGGCGGATGTTGCCGAACATGCCGTCGTTTGTCGTGATTACCCCGTGTTGGCTGAGAGCCTTTCGAAGGCCACCTCTCAGCAGCTTCGCAACATGGCAACCGTTGGCGGCAACCTGCTACAGCGGACCCGCTGTCCGTACTTCCGGAACGGCGCGATCGGGGCCTACCCCTGCAACAAACGAGCGCCCGGCTCCGGATGCGCAGCGATCGGTGGCCTGGATCGCGGGCAAGCCGTGCTCGGTATCAGTGACGATTGCACAGCGGTATCGCCTGGTGACTGGCCGGTCGCGTTAACGGCGATGGACGCAACGATAGAGCTTCACGGACCCGCAGGAGCGCGTTCCGTTCCCATCGCCCAGTTCTACCGATTGCCCGGTAACACGCCCCATCTCGAGTTCGCGATTGAAACCGGCGAGATCGTGACAGGAATTTCTGTTCCAAAGACAGACGCCGGAAGGAATTCAACCTACCTGAAAGTGCGCGACCGCGAATCTTACGCCTTCGCTCTCGCCTCGGCAGCTGTCGCATTGACGATGGATGGGGATCACGTACGGCAGGCGCACATCGCTCTCGGCGGCGTTGCGACCCGACCGTGGCGAGCCCATGAGGCAGAGGGGCTTTTGATAGGCAGGTCTATCGAACCAAAGATTGCTCTGGCTGCCGGCAGAGCGGCATTCGCCAATGCCCGACCCGGCGAGCACAACGCCTTCAAAATTGAACTCGGTGCTCGCACCCTTGCCGACGCTATCATGACAGCTGGAAGGAAGATGCAATGACGCAGGAACGTACCGCTGATCGCCCTCGGGTCGATGCTCAAGAAAAAGTGCTTGGTCGAGCGCTATATGCAGCAGATCAGCCGATCATCGGTCTGCTTCATGCGATGACGGTTCCAGCGACGATCGCCAGGGGACGTATTGAGACAATCGACGCAACCGTCGCTCAAAAAGTGCCCGGTGTCGTTCGCATCTTCACGCATGAAGATTTCTCGCAGATCAAGACCACGCCTGCGGCCCGTGGTGGTTACGGCCGACCTGGTAAGGGTTATCAGCCGATGACAGTTCCCGTCGTCCGTCATCGCGGAGAGCCGGTCGCTCTCGTTGTTGCCGAGACGCTGGAGGCGGCAATAGAGGGCGCGGAAGCCGTTAAGGTGCGTTATGCCAAAGAGCCGTTCAGCGCCGCGATGGAAGACGACCGAGCGAGCCGCGAGCCGGAGCCCGAGAGCCGGCTTTCTTCCGGTGATGCTGAGGCTGCCTTCGCCTCCGCCAATCATCGCGTCGATGTCGAGTATCTGCATCCCCAACAGCATCATAATCCGATTGAGTTGATCTCGACGACTGCCGCATTCGAGGATGGTCAGCTCAGGATTTATGAAGGAACGCAGGCGGCGGCGGCGTTTGCCGGCGGCTTGGCGGGGATGATGGGGCTGGAGCCGACGCGTCTGCGTGGCGTAAGCCCCTACACCGGCGGAGGCTTTGGACAGAAGAACGGCATTCAGGAGCAGAGTGTGCTCGTCGCCAGTGCCGCTGCCCTGCTTGGCCGTCCTGTGAAACTCGTGATGCCTCGCGCTCACTTGTTTCATACGGCATCCTATCGCCCGCGGAGCCGTCACCGCGTTCGGCTTGGGGCAGACGAACAAGGTCGCCTGCTGGCAGGACTCTACGAAACTGTCCAGCAGAACAGCCGTTACGACGGATTCGGTTGTGAGCACGGCGCCAATCCCCCGCGCATGTATGGCTACGGGACCTGGCTGGGCACTGACCATATCGTCCGAGTTGATACCCAGACCCCCGGCCACCAGCGCGCGCCGCATGAACATCCCGCGAGTTACGCCACAGAGTGTGCAATCGATGAGCTTGCGGAGGCTGTCGGAATAGATCCTGTTGAGTTCCGCATTCGCAATGACGCTCAGAACGATCTGATCACTGGCAAGCCCTTCTCTTCGCGCCATCTTGTGGACTGTCTGAGACGCGGGGCTGAGATGATCGACTGGAACCGGCGAGCCCGCGAAGCGGGGTCCTTGGTGGCAGAGAATGGCGACCGCATCGGCCTCGGTGTTGCCTGTGGTAGCTACAAGGGATCGATGACGGCGGCCGTCACGACACTTCGCCTTTCTTCGAGCGGACGATGCGAGATCGCGACATCCGGCCACGAAATGGGACAGGGCATCCGTAGCGTCATCGCCGCGGAGCTTATAGAAGTTCTTGGGGTGGACCCGTCCAAGCTTGATATCCGCATCGGCGATACCGGACATGCGCCGCAGCATATAACCGCGGGGTCGTGGGGGACGGGAAGCGTTGCCCCGGCGGCGCGAAGCGCTGCCCTGAAGCTGCGGGAAGAGCTTAGGGTTCTAACCGGTGCCCAATTGTCGGAAGCGCCGCTTCATGTCCAGCTAGCCCGTACCCGCCGCCCCTTCCTGGAGGTAACGGTCAACACGATCCCGCTCGGCAAGGACGGCCAGGTGATCGAGCAATTGCGTAGAGGCATCCCATCTACCACCGGCCCCGAATACCCAGACTTCATGGCCTTCAGCTGGATCGCTCATTTTGCGGAAGTTCACGTAGAGACCTCGACCGGCCGCGTGCGCGTCAAACACTTCGTCAGCGTTGCCGACTGTGGCCGGGTCATGAACCGGCGTACGGCAGAAAGCCAGGTCAGGGGTGGTGCCGTCTGGGGTATCGGCGCGGCACTTCGCGAGGCCGGTGAAACAGATCCTCGCTTCGGCGGTGTGCTCAACCACGATCTTGCGGAATACATCGTGCCGGTTAATGCCGACATAGGCGCAATCGATGTCGATTTCATCGATCAACCGGACTTCAAGCTCAACATGTCCGGCGTTAAGGGGCTTGGCGAAGTCGCCATGGTCGGAGCGGCCGCAGCCGTGGTCAATGCTGTCTACAACGCGACCGGCAGACGTATACGACATCTACCGATCAGGATCGAAGACCTGCTGTAGAGCAGGTCTCATCAGCAAGGCATGCATGACGAAGAAAGGGCAAACGATGCCCTTCCTGCTTGCAGGCAGGCGGCGAAGGGAGGCACGATCTTGCAAATTTTAAAATGTGTCTGTCTCACCGCTTATCTAGTCATGGTACTGATTGGCTGCAGTACCGCCTCTTCCAAGGCCGACATCCGGATTGGGTCGGCAACGGCGTACTCAGGATCGGCGATCATCTCGACGAAGGCTGCTCGTCTGGGGTAGCGCACCAGCGCCACCGCATCCCAGGATTGGCCGGGTTCGGCGCAGAGCGCGGTCGCGCCATCGCCGGCGAAGAGGATTTCCGCGCCATACCGGGCGACGATCGGACCCGCCATGGCGAGGTAGTCGAGATAACGCTGGCGACCTCCGTCTGGCTTGAACCGAAGCAGGTTGAGCATCACGACGGGCTGGCCGTCATCTTCGGCAATAAAGCGGTCTATGTCGGCGGCAGTGACTTTAATCATCATATTCTCCAGCGATGGAGGCTTCAGCCTCGTTCAATCGCCGGCAAATTATGCTATCGCCTCTGCACGCTCCATAATGGAAACCCCAGAATACTTTATCTAAAGCCTTAAAATGGATCCTTTCCTCGATCTCATCCGACTGCTGCAACCGCGCGCTGCTCTCCTCGGTCGCGGTATTGACGCCGCCGGTGACTGGGGCTTGAGTTTTCCAGCGCGGGGAGACCTGTTGTTTTTCTGGATAGAGGATGGCAACTGCGACTTGATACGACCTGGTTGCGATACTCTGTCGCTAAACAAGGGCGATTTCGTGCTGCTGCGGACAAAGGTTTCTTTTACGTTGACTTCGAATAGGGACATAGAACCATTGGACAGCGTCGCGGCAGTAGCCGCCAAACAGGGGGGACGGTTAGAGTTGGGCTCCGGTCAGGAAAGACCGATTTCGCTTCACATGGGCAAATTTCTGTTCTCGACAGCCAACGAGGATCTCCTGACGGGGCTTCTTCCGCCCATTGTCCACATCCCCTCTCGTTCACCGAAACTCCACCGGCTTCACAACCTGCTCGCGCTGATGGAATCCGAAGGCCGAGATCCTGGACCGGCCAGCGAGTTCATTATTGTCCGCCTCGTCGAACTGGCGCTGGTCGAAATTCTCCGGATGCCTTCATTGGATCCTTCAGGTCAAACTGATCCTGCCGACCGTGGTCTGCTCTCCGGCCTTCGAGATCCTGTGACGGCCAAAGCAATTCGCGCCATGCACGAAAATGTTGTGCAAGAATGGACGGTCGCGTCTCTGGCGAGGCTTTGCGGTGTCTCGCGGTCTGCCTTCGCCACGCGCTTTCGTGTTGTCGTCGGGATCGGTCCGATCGCGTACCTTTTGCGGTGGCGCATGGCGCTGGCCAAAGAAGCGCTTAAGTCCGGCACGACAAGGATCGAGGAGATCGCTTTTTCAATTGGCTATAAGTCAGCAAGTGCGTTCAGCACCGCCTTCACCCACGCTGTCGGCTGCTCGCCAAGCCGCTTTGCGGAACACTCGTCTCACTCCACCTAGAGGAGCAATCTCGAAGCTCATCAATGGCTTGACCGGCTCGCGCCAGAGGTCAGACCACGAAATCGTACTGCCCAAACTGGCCATCGTCGGCTTTCCTCAAGTCAAGGACCAGCGTCTCATGAAAGAGCCGGTCCCTGGCGTTTCTGCTTTCTCCAGGAAAATAGAGCTGTGTTGTCAGGAGGCGTCCTCCCGGGCGCTGGACCCTGAAATGGAAATGACGTGTTCGGCCGGGATAAAGCGCCGGGATGATAGTGTTGAACCACCAGCGTCCCTGAGCATCGGTGAACTGATACCCCCGAAGTCGGAAGCCGACGCTATCGTAGTCACCTTTCTCGTCCGCATGCCAGATCTCGACGAGGCTACCGGCGATTGGCCGGCAGCGATTGTCGAAAACGAATCCCGCCACGGTGATCCTCTCACCGCCGGGCGCGTCGGGATAAAGATCGCGTTCGAGCGGGGAGTTCGGCCTGAAGAAGGGGCCAGCCTCGCGTTCAAGGGTCAGGTCTTCCCCAGCATGACAAGACGGGGTCAGGGGTAGCTCAGGAGCGGCCTGTGCAAGCGCCATCACTCTCGACGCGTCGATGAGAGGTAGCGACAGAAAGGCCGTCAGAAGAGAACGTCTGGTGGGGCGCAAGACTATATCTCCCGGTGCTGTGAGTCTCAAAGGCGTGTTGCCCGCGTTCGTTACCGCAGGCGCTGCGCCGCATTGGCCTGTGCCTGACGGATCAGGCCGGAATACATCTTCTCTTTGCCGGGATACCAAGGCATCGTACCGATGGAGCCAAAGCCGGGGATCGTTTCCATGTGCGCTACCATGCGGGCACGCATGCGTGCGTCCGGAAGCGGGCCTGTCATCGCCTGAACATTGTCACTCATATGGTCGGGGTTGGACGTGCCGCAGAGGACGGTACTAACGGCCGGATGTGCCATGACCCATTTTAGGAAGAACTGCGCCCAGCTGGTCGCTCCGAACTCCTGCGCAAAGCCTGGAAGCGGATGTCCCTCGACCACCTTCATCAGGCGCGCCTTTTCGAGCGGTAGATTAATGAGGACGCCAACACCCTTGTCGGCCGCAGCCGGCAGCAAGCGCCGTTCGGCATCGCGGTTGAAGATCGAGTAGTTCGTCTGGATGAAATCGACATCATCGCGTTGAACGATCGCCAGCAACTGGTCCTGCGCAGCCGACTCGTGGTGGGTCACGCCGACGTGGCGTATGAGACCTTCCTTCTTCCATGCCTTCATCAGCGGAATGACGACCGGCGCATTGGTGATGCTGTGGCATTGCATCAGATTGATCGTGTCACGCCATGTCCGCAGGCGCGACTGGCGAAAGCTTTCAACGGCGTGGCTTTCGTCCCCGAGATATTCTCCCGTCGACCAGACCTTGTTGGCGAGGAACATTTCGGAGGATCCTTCGAACTCGCCCATGAACTGGCCGACACTGACTTCGGCCGAGCCGTAGAGGGGCGACGTGTCCACGACGCGACCGCCTGCGGCGACGTACCGTTCGAAGACCTGCCGGAGCGCGTCGCGCCGATCCCCGGGCTTGAGGTCAAAGGTCAGGAAGGTGCCGAGGCCCAGGGCTGTGACCTTCTCGCCGGTGCGCGGCAAAGTGCGAGTTACTATATTCTGGTTTGATTCTGGGGTTCGAGATGCAGCATTCGTTTCCTGGGTCTGCGCTGTAGCCTGAGTGGCAAGCGCCAGTCCTGTAGCGGCCGCGCCCATCGTGCCGAGAAAACCGCGTCTGTTAATCTTCGACTGGTCCATGCGATCTCTCCTTTTCCTCAGCCGTCAGAACTGCCAGTTGGCGGGTACCCAGGCGTAGCCGCCATCCGTCTTTAGCATCCGTCCGAGGCCGGGGAACGGATAGTGGAAGCCCAGCACTGGCATGCGCTCGGTAGCCGCGCGGTCGAAGATGCGCTGGCGGGAGGCAAGGGCCGTTTCCTTGTCGCGGTCGGGTCCGGGCAGCCATGGCTTGTCGACGTTGACGACGGGGTGATAGGCAAGGTCTGCCGTCAGCAGCAACTGGTCGCTTCCTGAATGGACGAGGAAGGTAGCCATTCCGGGCGTGTGGCCGGATGCGACGATCGTCGCCAGACCCGGCACGATCTCGGTGCCGGCTTCATAAAGTTCGACGTCGTTCATGACCGGCGCGAGGCTGTTCTTGATGTTTGCCGCGAAGCGCAGACGGAATTCCTCCGGCACGGGCATGTAGGAGAGATCCGGATCGGTGCGGACGAAGAAGTCCCAGTCGGCCTTCGGGACGAAGACAGTGGCGCGGGGAAAGGCCTTGCCACCGTCCGTGGTTCTCAAGTTGCCGACATGGTCGGGATGGGTATGAGAGATGACGATGGCGTCGATGTCCGTGGAGCTAAGACCGATAGCCGCCAGATTATTAAAGATGCGGCCACCGTTCGGGCCCATTGTCTTGCCGGCGCCAGCCTCGATCAGAAGCCGCCGGCCACCGGTCTCGATCAGCAGCGTGTTGAGGTTGAGCGTCATGTGGTCGACCGGTAGAAACGCCTGA
The DNA here is from genome assembly GCF_007828675.1 of Rhizobium sp. ERR 1071. NCBI lineage: Bacteria > Pseudomonadati > Pseudomonadota > Alphaproteobacteria > Hyphomicrobiales > Rhizobiaceae > Rhizobium > Rhizobium sp. ERR 1071. The sequence goes on from NZ_VITM01000018.1 coordinate 47,849, forward strand.
CGCAGGACCTCCTGAAGTTCGGCTTCGGGTGCGTCGCTTGCATAGACGCGCGGCGGGCCACCAATTACACCATCGCTCAACACGGTTGCGCTGATTTCGCCGACGCGGAAGCGGTAGTGACCAGCATTGCCAGCCACCGAAGACGCTGCCTGAGCGTTGGCGCTGCCGGAGCCGCCTAGGTTCGGCAGGAGCAGGCTTGATGCGCCCGCGACAGCGGACAGCATGATGGTGCGTCTGTTGAGGGTGAAGGCATTCATCAGTCGTTCCTTTTCTGGGCGCATTTCTCGATCAAAGATCAACAAAGATAAGCGGTTTCCACAGGGCAAAGCGTTAGTTCCGTTGATCATGACACGGCGCAATTGATCTGATAACCTGCACTTAGTTTATCGGCTTGATTAGAAAAACTTCGCAATGGATCCTATCCGACTGGACAGCTTTGACGTGTTCGTTGCCATCGTGCGGTGTGGCGGCTTCCGTGCGGCAGCGCTCGAGCGAGGGATTTCTTCATCCGCCCTTAGTCAAACAATGAATAGCCTAGAGGAGGCTCTAGGGATCCGGCTCCTCAACCGGACGACGCGGAGCGTATTTCCGACGGAAGCCGGGCAGCGCCTCCTTGAACGTCTGGCACCTGCGCTGAGCGATATCAGGCTTGCCATCGCCGAGGTCGACGAATTACGCGATAGCCCATCCGGGACTGTCAGGATCAACGCGCCGGCGCCGGCCGTCGATCATGTGCTCTGCCCGCTCGTGTTCGACTTCATGGAGGCCTATGCCGAGGTGAAGATCGAGATCATCAGCGACGCGGCCGTCATCGATATCGTGGAACAGGGTTTTGATGCCGGCGTCAGGTTCGGCAAGCAACTGGCCCAAGACATGATAGCGCTCCCGCTTGGACCCGCGCTTCGTTATGCAATCGTCGCTTCGCCCGACTACATAAAGCGGTGCGGAGAGCCGCAGACGCCGCACGAACTCGTTGATCACGACTGTGTCAAACGGCGTTTTCCTGGTGGCACCTTGGTCACCTGGCGGTTCGCCGAAAGAGGCGAGGAGATCGAGGTCACTCCAACGGGTCGCTTGACCGTCAGTTCGGCGCACAATGAACTACAGGCCGCGCTGGCGGGCAGAGGGATAGCCCATGTCTTCGATGATTACGCGAAACCACACATACAAAACGGCCGACTGGTGGAGCTCCTCTGCGATTGGAGCCCTACCCTGCCCCACTGGTTTCTATACTACCCCAGCCGCCGCCTCCCGAGCGCCGCCATGCGCGCGTTTCTCGACTATATGAGGAGCTACGACTGGGAGGCGAAGGACGCCCTTGCGCCGCAGTGATTGGCCTGCGGCTTTCGTAGAGGCAGATCGGAGCTTCTTTTAACCCCGGCGTCGTTCGGCCGCATCGAACTCTGTGCGCGAGGCTTCTATGTCTTGCCATGTGTCGCGGATCCAATCGGTAAATCCCGCAAGCGGCTTCAGCATCGATTTTCCGCGGTCGGTCAACTCGTATTCCACGCGCGGCGGCAGTTCGGTCGCTACGGCAATCACCCGCGCCGCTAGCTTCATGGAGATGATGATGCTCCCGGGAATGGGTTTGAACACCAGCATTTTCACATATTTCATGCAGCCGGATCAGTCGATGCAGATGATTGCGCTCCATGACCTAGGTCGCATCAACGCGCAGATACTTTGCCAGCGGTTTCCGAGGAATTGCTGGGCGAGAACGACTTTCTGAAACGTCTGACTGCGCTCGTCGACAACGGCGCAGTTGCGGGAATCGCAGATATCGCGGCCCTCGAACGCGAGATCGGACCTATGTTGAGGTTGGACCAGTGGCCGGCCGGTCCAGGAAAAACGTTGTTCGAAAACGCACTCAGCGCGGAACCGTCAAGTATCGGACTGCGATGACGAATGGAACAGGCGGAGGGATCATTCCCTCCGCCTGTGACGCTGCGTGTGTCAGGAGTTGAGGCGATGAAAGAGCCAGTGCAGCATCGCTTTCTTGCTCTGTATCGACTCCATACCCGGGCAGGTTGGCAGCGCGAATCGCTCAAGGTCGAGACCTTGCTCGGAGGCCTCGCGCCCGGCTTCTCATTTGACGCGCTGCCACTCGATCCTGATTTCGGTACCTTCCGGCCTGCGGAAGCGTTCTGTCATGCGATCGCCTTCAACGACCAGCCTCAAATCGTCACGCGTTCGCACGCTGCCGACCCAGTTCGGAAAAGTTGATCCTTCTACACGATTACCGCTGAATTCTCCTTTCTCATCGACCGTGTAGGTGCCGAAGAACCCGATGCTGCCTGACATGGCCATTCGATTTTCGTCATCGGTGCCCTCACCCCGGGCATTGGACGCAAACCGCGGAACATCGGCGTCGGTCAGAACTTCGACAAAGTGCATGTCGGGCATGAAGACGAGAAGGCCGTTGGGCTTTTCTCCGTAGGCAGCGATATTTTTGCCGCCGGGATCGATGGTCGCCGACATCATCCGCCAAGTGCCTACAACCTGGTTTTCAGCGGCCGTCTGCGCGAAAGCAGAAGACGAGACGCCTAAGGCGAGGGCCAATATAGCTGTCCGAATGGACATGTTCTCTCCTTTTATGTTCTCGAAGTCCGTTCCGGACTGCTGCGGTTCATAGATCCGGCCTGTCGGCGGAAGCTGCCACGTCTCGCTGCGCCTCAAGAGCGGAAAGGCGCGCAGAAAGTGCTTGTGAGATGGACGAATAGGCGGTGCTGCCCAGCGTCAGCCGCAACGGCGGCTTCTCGCTCTCGGCGGCTGTTATGATAGCCGCCACCGTGCGCGCCGCATCCCCCTTGATCTCGAAGCTACCATAGCTGATCGCACGGCGAACGGCGCCTGCGGGGGTTTCCTCGTAGGCATCCATCGGCGTCGCGTGGACGAGATTGGCACCGAAATTCGTGCCAGTCGGTCCCGGCTCGGCGATGATGAAGTCAATACCGAAGGGCGCCACTTCCTGTGCGACGGCTTCGACAAAGCCCTCGATGCCCCACTTGGTCGCGTGATAGAGGCTGAAGCCCGGATAAGCGATCTGCCCGCCTTCGGACGAGACCTGGACGATCCGCCCCCCGCCCTGCGTTCGCAAATGGGGCAGTGCTGTACGGATCAGATGAATGCACCCGGTAAGGTTAGTGGCGATCTGTCGATCGATCTCCTCGCTCGCGAGTTCTTCAGCCGCACCGAACAGGCCATAGCCTGCATTGCTGACAATCGCATCGATCCGGCCGTGCCGCTGGAAGGCTGCGTCAACCGCAGTGGCAATGCTCTCCGGCTCGACCAGATCGAGCTGAACGATATCCAGGTGATCGCAGTATTCCTGCTGGAATTCCGTCAACGTTCCCGGCCGGCGGAGAGTTGCGATCACCTTGTGCCCCTGCGCGAGCAGTTGTTGCGTCATCTCCAGACCGAGTCCGGAAGAAGCGCCGGTTATGAACCATGTCTTTGGCATGTGATTTTCCTCATTGTTCAACTTCGAAGGTAATGCTGTCAGACTGGTGCTATAAGATCTTCAATTTGAGATGAGGTAGTGAGGACAATTCACGAATGGCGCGTCCCAGCCTGAACGATCTTGCCGCCTTCGCCGCGGTGGCCAATCACCAGAGCTTCCGCAAGGCGGCCGACGTTATGGGGGTCTCGCGCTCCGCCCTTAGCCACGCGATCATAGGCCTGGAGGCAAAATTGGACGTGCGGCTCTTAAATCGGACGACGCGCAGTGTATCCCTGACCCAGGCTGGCGCGCGTCTGCTGGCGCGCCTCGATCCGGTTCTGCAGGATCTCGATCAAGCGCTCGACACCCTCGCGGAGGAGCGCGGAACCCCAAGCGGCACACTGCGGATCAATGCCAACAAAAGCGGCGCTCGCATTCTCCTTTCAGACATCGTGTCTCGCTTTATGGATCTCTATCCCGACGTGGAGCTCGACGTGGTTTCGGAAGGCCGGCTCGTCGATATCGTAGAACACGGTTTCGACGCTGGAATACGCTTGCTGGAATCCGTTCCGAAAGACATGGTCGCGGTGAAGTTCGGGGGCGATGTCCGTTTCATTGCGGTGGCAGCGCCGTCCTATCTCCGCGGCAGAGCAAGGCCGAATACACCAGACGACCTGAATGCGCATCGTTGCATCCGCCAACGTTTGCCCAGTGGAAAGCGCTACCGCTGGGAATTTTCCAGACGCGGCGCCGAAATGGCGATCGATGTCCCGGGTAATCTCACTCTCGACGACAACGATCTTCTCGTGCAGGCAGCCGCAGACGGCCGTGGCATTGCTTATGTGCCGGATCACTTCGCCCGCCCGTTTCTGGAGTCCGGCCAACTCATAACCGTCCTTGAAGAGTGGTGCCCGTCGATACCGGGGCTGGCACTCTACTACCCGCGCAGCCGCCACGTGCCGTCACCGCTACGGGCCTTCATAGACCTCTTGCGAGAGGCGGAGAGGTCACGATGATGGGCGCAGGTGAACGGCGCCCCCTGTCGGATGGCTTCAGGCAGACCTGGTTCAGCCATTGCTCTGAACCGCCCCGCATCCGTGGAGGCTCGTCGGCATGTCACGGCGTCACCGACTTGCGGCGCAAGATCATGCCGCCATGGTGCAATGTGTTGGCATCAACGAAATCGCCATCGGCGGTGAAGCCCGTGTCGTCCCAGTACTCGATATGCGTCCCGTCGACTTCGTAACGGCCCTCATAAGCTCGCTCGCGCTGACCGCGGGCCTCGACATAGCGTCCGTTCGGCAGAAGCTCATGGCGAACACGGTTGTCGTCGGTAACCCACATACCGGCATAGGGATGGTTCGGCTGCACATTCGTCTCCTGTGCCTCTACGGGCTGAATCGAAAGGGTGGCCGCTGTGATGAGTGCTGCAAAAGGCTGTCGCATGGTCGGGCTCCGTAAAGCGTTAGTATTCTCAGTTTGAAGGCGCACGCGCTTTGCCGCGCGGTGCGGTTTCGGCAGACACCCAGGTCCGCCGAAACCGCAGGCGTCGGTCACTGGGAGCGTGGCGCGTTGTTGTCCACGACCTGCTGGTAGGCGACGAGGTCGAGGAAGGCTTCCGCATTGGCAACGAGGCCGTCCTTCATCTTGAGTATCCAGACAAACTGGTTGCGGTAAGGCGCGCCTGAGGTCGTGGTCGCCGCTCCGTCGAAGCGGATGATGATCGTGTCGCCGTCGGCAAAGATGTTATGCACCTCGGGCACGATCGGTGTCGCAAGGCGGCTGGTCAGCGGGCGTGACGCCTGTTCGACAAAATCCTCCTGGTTGCGATAGGTGCCGGCAACCGGCCCGGAGCCATGGATCGTCCAGACTACGTCGGGCGAGAGAAGCTCCGCGAAGACGTAGGTGCCCCCTCGCCATTTCTCGAAGGCGGCTTCGACGATGGCTTTGTTCCGTTGCTCGATTGCGGCACGGTCCTGAGACTGCACCTGCGTTGCCGCGGTGTTGGCAATAGCTGCGCCCGGCATGGCGAGCGACAGCAATGCCAGCGTGATCAGAACTATCCAGCTCGGGCTGGCAGCCCGGCGGTATGTCGGAAGAATGGTCATAATATCGGTCCTTTCCTGTTGCTGAGGGCTTGGTGGGACCTATCGACAGGCATGAAGCTGCGCGCGTCGACAGGCCTCACGTCGTTTTCTCGGTCAATCGCGGCGTTCGACCGCGGCACCGCCGAAGATCAGTTGCTGGACAAGAGGACGTTGCGTGAAGCGAGCCGGAAAGATGGGGCTCGGCGCGCTGACCCGGTTCAGACGGTCCACCTGTTCCGGCGTAAGCACCAGATCCAATGCTTTCAGATTGTCTTCCGCCTGGGCGAGTGTGCGGGCGCCGACGATAGGCGAGACGACGACCGGATTGGCCAGCGTCCACGCTAACGCCACCCGTGACGGCGTGGAACCGACCTCTTCAGCGACGGCCTTCACCTCCTCCGCAATTTCGATCGCCCGTTCGTTCAGATGCCCGGACGAGGCGATGACGCCCTTGCGGCTGGCGGACACGCTCGCTTCTTGCGAATCCTCGACATCGGCGAGGGAGTACTTGCCCGTAAGTACGCCACCGCCGAGCGGCGACCACGGAAGAACCCCAAGGCCCAGGGCCGTCGCCGCTGGAAAGAGCTCGTGTTCCACGGTCCGCTCCACAAGGCTGTATTCGATCTGCAGCGCCACGAATGGAGACCAGCCGCGGATGTCGGCGAGCGTCTGCATCTGTGCGACACGCCAGGCAGGCGTATTGCAGATGCCGAGATAGAGGACTTTTCCGGCCCGAACGAGGTCGTCGAGCGCCCGCATGACCTCGTCCGGCCGGGTCGTCATATCCCATGCATGCAGATAAAGCAGATCGATGCGGTCGGTGCCGAGCTGCGTCAGGCTCTGCTCGACGGAGCGCACCATGTTCAGGCGGTGGTTTCCGCCCGAATTGGGGTTACCCGGTTCGCGCGCCATCGTGAATTTCGTCGCGAGGACGATCCGCTCGCGTTTGTCGGCGATGAAAGTTCCGAGCAGGCGTTCGGCGCCACCATCGGTGTAGTTGACCGCCGTGTCTATGAAATTGCCGCCCCGGTCGACATAGAGATCGAAGATGCGGCGGGCCTCGTCGCCGTCCGCACCCCATCCCCACTCGGAACCAAAGGTCATTGTTCCCAAGCTCAACGGCGAGACGCGCAAGCCCGACCGTCCCAGAAGTTTGTAATGATCAAGCGTCATAGCGGCTGTCTCCTAGTTGTGAAATCCAAGGTAGACGCATCGATAAGATCGAACAATTTGCTCAATGATGACCAAGGTGGTAATCTAAACTAACCAATGGCAATCGATCTGAACGGCATTTCTGTTTTCCTGGCGGTCGCCGATGCGCGCAGCTTTCGCGTGGCCGCGGAGAATTTAGGCGTTACAAGGCCCGCCATAAGCCAGACGATCCGGCGTCTCGAAGATCGGCTGGGAGTGGCGCTCGTGCAGCGCACGACGCGCAGTGTCAGTCTTACAGAGGCTGGCGAGCGACTGTATCAGCGGGTGGCTCCAGCCATTTCGGAGGTCGGACTGGCGCTCGACGCGACGGCGGACCGCGACAGTGCGCCGAGCGGACTATTGAGGCTGGCAGTGTCATCCATTGCCGAGCACTTCATCTCCGGGCCGCTACTGGCGGGTTTTGCGGACAAGTTTCCCGCCGTTCAGATGGACGTAACAGTCACGGACGAGGAATTCGACATTGTCGCGGAAGGCTATGACGCGGGGGTGCGATTGGGTGAAGTCATCGACCAGGACATGATCGCCGTTCCGGTGTCGGGCGAGCAGCGTCAGAGCGCCTTTGCCGCGCCGTCCTACATTGAACGTTTCGGCAGGCCCAAGCATCCTTCGGAACTCTCGGCACATCGGTGCATCGGCTGGCGCCCGGCGCCGCACAGCGCGCCCTACCGGTGGGAATTCGGCCAGGATGGACGGGAGTTTGACGTAGCCGTTAATCCGCGGATCACTACCAACGACATGTGGCTTATGATCCGCACAGCCTGTGCCGGCGGCGGCATCACCTTCGGGATGGAGGACACCTTCAAGCCCTACGTCGAATCCGGTCAGTTGGTCCCTCTCCTTCAGGACTATTGTCCGCCCTTCGCCGGGTTCTTTCTTTATTACCCCAGTCGGCGCAATCTCGCTCCGAAACTGCGTGCGCTCGTCGACCATGTGAGGCGTGGCGCTAGCGCTCGCCTATGAAATCGCTGTCCTGACAGACTCCTGCCGGGAGGGGCCTGATGACGAACGATCCTATGGCCGCGGTTAGCTTGGGGCTGTGGTCGCATCGTGGATGGCAGCCTGAATTGCCCGATCCATGGCATCGCTTTCGTCGAAGACAGCCGTCATCAAGGTTGCACCCTCGATCCGCACCAGCGCATCCGTCGCCAGTCGCATGGCGGTTTCGCGCGACATACCTTTTGCGAGTATCGTCGTGAGATACTCCCTCAGTGAAAGAAAGAAAGCGCGCACTGCTTGCCTGGCGGCAGGTGTTTCGTCATTAACCCCGTAGGCAAGATGCAGGCCCACGCACCGCCTCCGATCGGCGAGGCTCCGGGCGATGTCTCGAATCCTGTCAGAATATATCTCGATCCAGGGCCGTTCATCCGATCCGTCTTCCGTCACGCTCTCCCGTAACGTCATGTCGAGAACTTCGGCTACCAGCGCCTCCTTGTTCGGAAAGCGCATGTAGAGAGAGGCTTTGCGCAGACCCACTCTGTCTGCCAAATCTTGCATGGAGGCTCCGGCATAGCCTTTGTTGCGAAAGAGCTCACGCGCAGCGGACACGATCTCTTCCTTTGATGCCTTCATCAGTTTGTCTCCTTGATCGCCGTGCAGACGACGCCTGCCTGCTCCTCATCATTAATTGATCCCGCGCCGATTTACAAACTACCGTTCGGTAGTTTACCAATGATATCACGATGGCGAAGCAACCCGCGTGCCACAATCAAACTGGAGATCGAAATGGCGGTGCAGTATCGAAAGCAAGCGGTGGGCAACGTGGAAGTGTTCTATCGGGAGGCCGGCCCCAGAAGCGGACCTGTCATATTACTTCTGCACGGCTTTCCGACGTCGAGCCATATGTTTCGGGATCTTATTCCGCTACTCGCAGGCCGCTACCGAGTCATCGCTCCCGATCTACCGGGCTTCGGTTACACCAAGGCTCCGGGAAGGACTGAATTCGACTATACCTTCGACAATCTGGCGCGGGTGATCGAAGATTTTACCGAGGCGCTGGGGCTTCAGCGCTACGCGCTTTACGTCTTCGACTACGGCGCCCCAGTCGGCCTCCGCCTTGCCGCCAAGCATCCGGAGCGAGTAACTGCCCTCATCAGCCAAAACGGCAACGCCTACATTGAGGGCTTTAGTGATGACTGGGAGCCTTGGCAGGCCTATTGGCGCAATCCGACCCCCGGGAACCGCGAGGCATGCCGCGCCTCCCTTTCGGCGGATGTGATCGAGAACTGGCAGTACCGGACGGGAGCCGACCCGACGCGGCTTTCGCCCGATGGTTATATGCTCGATATCGCTTTGATGGCGAGACCGGGCGTGGAGGAGATCCAGCTCGATCTGATTTACGACTACCGTACCAATGTGGAGAGATACCCGCTCTTCCAAGCCTATTTCAGGCAGCATCAACCGCCCTTTCTCGCCGTCTGGGGACGCCACGACCCGGCCTTCCTGTCCGCCGGCGCTGAGGCTTACAAGCGCGACTTGCCGGCAGGTGATGTGCACCTGCTAGACACCGGTCACTTCGCGCTGGAGACGCACGCAAACGAGATTGCAGCAATCATGCGCAGCTTCTTGGCCCGGCACCTTTGACATTACGTCACCTGATTTGACCCTGTGCATCTAACCTTGACATTCGTATGCTACCTTGCGATTATTGTAAGGTAGCATACAAATTTGCAGAGGCTTCCTGTGCGCGATCAAGCTGACACTGAAAATCACTCCGTAGGAGCATGGACGAAGCGGTGTTACTTCGCCGGTCGAGCCCTCATGGACGAGCGCCTGCGTCCGTTCGATCTCGGATCCACGCAATGGTATGTCCTTTGGTATCTCGTCAACAATGGCCCATCGGTCCAGCGTGATCTTGGTCACGCACTCGAATTGGAACGCGCGACCTTAAGCGGAATTATCGCCACGCTCGTCCGCAAGGAGCTGGTCGCGCAGACCGCGGATGGCGGCGATCAACGTCAACGTCTGCTGACGCTGACAGCTGCCGGTGAGACGCTGTGGCGCCGGATCCCTGATCTTTCTTTCATTCACGATGCTGCCTTCGGCGGGATCGACGAAGCCGACCTAGCCACAACCATCCGTGTCCTGAAATCAGCGACTGAACAGCTGCAGACCCTCCTGCGAAAGGATTGAGCAGATGACCGTATTGATTACTGGAGCCACCGGGCTCATTGGCGAGCGACTTGTGCCGCGGCTGGCGGAGGCCGGTTTTGCCTGCCGTGTCCTGCTCCGAGCGGGCAAGAGCTGCCCAGAAGGAATAGAGGCTGTGACGGGCGATATTCTCGATCCTTTGACCCTGACGAACGCCGTCCAAGGGGTTTCCGCAATCGTGCACCTGGCCGCCGTATTCCGCACACAAGACACCGATCTCATCTGGAAGAGCAACCTCGACGGGACACGCAACTTGATTGCCGCCGTGAAGGCGCATGCTCCCGACACGCGATTCATCATGTCGAGCACCAGCCACGTCTACAACAAGGACACTCCGCATCCGGGAAGGGAAGACGACCCGGTCGATCCCCAGCACGCCTATCCCGCAAGCAAGGTTGCCGCGGAAAAGGAACTGCGCGAAAGCGGGTTGAATTGGGCCATCCTCCGCTTCCCTTTCGTCTATGGTGATGGGGACGGACATCTTGAATCTCTTCCCAAGCACGTCAGCACCTGGCATCCGGCGCAACGCATGGGCACGATCCACCATCGCGACATTGCACAAGCAGTCACGCTGGCGCTCAAAGGCGCTTTCGATCGGCACATCGTGAACTTGGCCGATGAGGCGCCCTCCTCCATTTACGAACTTGCTGGTACGGTAGGTAAGCAGCTGGGGTCAAGTTCCGAGCCCCTTGCAAATCCTTGGTACCTGCATGTCGATACGTCCCTCGCCCGCAGCCTGGGTTTTCGTCCCAGCATCAGGACCGTGTATCAGGCTTGGCAGGAGGGTCTCTCCTAGACCGCAGGGTTTTCTGGCTGCCGGCCGTCTTTTAGACCTCTGAGCCTCTATTGCTCACTTGGTGGGCATGACTGATCGGCCTAACTCGTTGCCGTCGGCGCGACTGGATTATTGCTGCTCGAACATTCCATCGTTTTGCGTCTGCAGTGCGGCCCGCTGCACTCTCATCATGACGTGGTAGAGAAATGATGGTGCGCATCCCATTCTCCTTGGTGACGAAGGCAATATCGCCGCCATGCTGTCGGGCAACTGCACGCGCAATTGCGAGGCCAAGCCCAATCCCGCCGGTTTGCTTGTTGCGAGACGCTTCCAGCCTGAAAAATGGAGCAAAGACCTTTTCTCTCATGTCGTCTGGAATGCCCGGACCACGATCCTCGACGACAATGTCCACAGTGGTCGCCGTTTGAAGGATGAGGACCTTGGCTTCGACGCCGTATCGAACAGCATTCTCGACGATGTTGCGAACCGCGCGCCGCAGCCCGTCCGGACGACAGCGATACGTTATCTTGTCAGCGCTAACCAAGGTCACAGGCCGCCCCAGATCCTCTTGGTCATCGCATATGCTTCCAATCAAGGCCTCAAGCTGGATCGGCCGGGTCTCTTCTTCCATCGACTGGCCACGCGCGAACGCGATCGCCGCTTCGGTCATGCTTTGCAACTCCTCGATTGTCGCGAGCATTTTCCGCTGGATGTCCTCATCCTTGACGAACTCGGCCCTCAAACGAAGAGACGTTAGCGGTGTACGCAGATCATGACCGATCGCGGCGAGCATTTTCGTCCTGTCGTCGATGAACCTATGCAGGCGAGCTTGCATCTGGTTGAACGCAGATGCGGTTCGCCTGACCTCTTCCGGCCCAGATTCCTCCAATGGCGGGAGGTTCTCACCACGCCCCAAAGCCTCGGCAGCGATGGCCAGACTTCTGAGAGGTCTGGCAATACGGTTGCCTACGAGAACACCAATGACGGCAAGCACGGCAGCCGTCAATATAAGCGAACTCAAGGAGGTAGAGGTCCACCAGCTACCTTGTTTCGTGTAAAAGGCAGCATTGAGATATCTGCCATCGTCCAGCCTGACGGCCATGCCGTATCCGCGAGATCCATCAAAGTAGAGATACTTGACCGGTTGGGGGAGCGCCCAAAGCTCCTGGAAGGGCGCCTTCCAGTCCTCGCCACGGTTCGAGGACGCCACGTTTTTTGCCTTTGGGATCTGCGGCACGGCCGTTCCCCCTTCAAAAAACCGCACGAGGTCAACGAAATTTTCCAGCGGCCGGCTGAATTGATCGACCGCCTGCAATCTCCACGCCGCGGCGCTCTCCGGATCACGATCGCTTATCCAGAAACGCGAGTCTCCCGTTTCACTTGCAGTGAGAACCTGTTGCCTCGAATTTGGAACGGCGTCGTTGACAAGACGGGTTATCGTGCGTGTGCGGCTGAAGAACTCGCTCTTGGCGGCTGCGTCCACCGCCTTCCATTGCTCATTCCACGATATAACGAATGTGATGGCCTGCGCGATAAGCAATGCCGCAAGGGTAAAGCCGATGAATTGTGCCGCGAGACTTCTGGTCCAATTTCTTATCATTCTGGGGCCACTTCCACCGAGAGGCTGTAGCCACCGCCCCAGTGCGTCTTGATGATCGACGGATTTTTCGGGTTATCTTCGATTTTCTTTCTCAAACGACTGACCTGGTTATCGATGGTGCGATCGAAGACGTCGGCAGTGCGACCAACAGTCAAATCCAGGAGCTGCTCCCGGCTTAGAACATGCCCAGGTCGATCGATGAAGACCTTCAAAAGACGGAATTCCGCTGAACTTAAGGGAATTCCAACGCCGTCCTCGCCGGAAATCTCCTGACGGCCGAGGTTCACGCGCCAGGGTCCAACCCGAACATTCTTCAAGTTAGCCGAGGCGAGCGGCATATTGGGGTTGCCGGATCTGCGCAGGACTGCTCGAATGCGGGCCAAAAGTTCCCTTGGATTGAAAGGCTTTACAAGATAATCGTCCGCGCCAATTTCGAGGCCGATGATCCTGTCAGTGTCATCAGCCATAGCGGTGAGGAAGATCACTGGAATTCCGGTTGAGGCCCTCAGTTGACGGCATACCGAAAGCCCATCTTCTCCTGGCATCATCACATCGAGAACGATCAGGTCAGCCGCCTGCTTTTCCAACAGACGTCGCAGCGCTGCACCGCTTTCGACGGCTGTGACCCTATATCCCTGTTGTTCAAGATATTGTTGAACGAGATCCCGGATATCGCCGTGATCATCAACAACAACTATATGCGCGGCACCATCCATGCGAATGTCCTTGTTTCCCATGGAGAATACATCAAACCACGCGGTCTTCGCATCGGAAAAAGTGTATCAAAGTTTCGCAGCAGCCAATGGTGAAGGTCGCGGAATACTGGGCCACCACTCGGCTGATGGGCCCTATTTTCTGGGCGTTTGCATCAGACCAGATTACCCGAGAAGATTCTGACTAGCATTGAAGCACGCCCTGGATTGGCAATTTTCGTCACTGCTACAATGTTGGCACATATTGCTGACACTTCGCAGTTAGAGTTGACAGGTCGTGATGGCCCGAACCCAAGTCTATAGCGACGACCGATGGCCTTAACGGTCATCGGTGTTCCAACAAGCCATAATGGTCAGTAGCTGACCCGTAGCGACGGCTTGAGACGGCAAAGCCTGTTTGAACCCGGCCCCTATCCTCTCAAAATGCCACCGGCCGCCAGCACGGCCTCGGGCGTATCCACGTCCAGATGCGCCGCATCACGGCATGGCCCAGCGACCGCGGAAGAGTGACCGGATTGCCGCGCTTGCCGCGAGAAACGGCGCGGACAATCGCGCGCCCGGAAGCTGCACGGAAGGCCGCGGTCAGCGCATCGAGATCGGCGGATGTCTCGCCTGGCATATCGGCAAGCATGACGAGAACACCATCCGCATCGCGCGCCAGCGAGGCCGAAAATCCGGAGATCAGCGAGCTTGCCATGCCGGATGCATATTCCGGGTTCTCGACGACAGCAACGCTCAATCCGCAGAGCGTTGCCTCGATCTCGCTCCTCCGGTGACCGGTCAGGACGATGAGCGGCGCCACATCGGCAGAGAGCGCCGTCTCGGCAGCGCGGCGCACCAGCGGCTCGCCATCAAACTCCGCCAGGAGCTTGTGTGGACCACCCTCGCCCATTCGGCTGGCTTTCCCGGCAGCGAGGATGACTGCTGCAGCGGTCGCCGTTCGGCGATGATCCGCGTAGATTTCCCGCGGTCGTGGCCGTGTCTCATTTCCATCAACAGCTCTCCCACTCCCATGCCTGTCAGGTCGCATCCGGCTTCTCGCCGGCCAGAATGCGATCCAGAACCCAATCGAAGCCATTCTCCTTCGGGCTCCGCGCGTAGCTAGGCGCTCCCACGACATAGGTCTCGCCGATCCGTCCGAGTACCACTGCCGCTGAAGGATCGTTTTGTCGGTTCCGGCGGCTTTTTCGGCCGCAGTCATCGTTTCTGACTAATCCCGAGCCGCAACGAAGCTGTCGTCAAGCTTCCTACTTAAAATCTGCTCTGGCCCTTTTTGGCGAGTACCTTATCGCAAATCCTGGCGAAGCAGCTGCAAGATTGAACGCTATTCCGCCGGTGCACTCGCAATCGACTGATTCCGAGATGAGCGCGACCTTCTGATGCCAGCCAGCTTACGGATCACAACGTAGAGAACCGGAATGAGGAATATGCCGAAGACTGTCGCAGCGATCATTCCGCCCATCACGCCGATACCGATAGAGTTTTGACTTCCGGCGCCGGCGCCGGAGGCGGTTGCGAGGGGCAAGACGCCCAAAATGAATGCGAAGGAGGTCATGAGGATAGGGCGAAGACGTTGACGCGACGCCTCAATTGTCGCCTCGATGACGCCCTTGCCTTTCAACTCCTCCGCCATGGCAAACTCAACAATCAGGATCGCGTTCTTTGCTGTTAGACCAATCGTCGTCAGTAGCCCAACCTTGAAGTAAACATCATTCAGCTGATCGAATTGGCTTGCAGCGATCAATGCTCCTAGAATGCCCACCGGGACCGAAAGCATGACGGATAACGGTACCGTCCAGCTTTCGTAAAGTGCGGCAAGTGCCAGAAAGACGACGATGACAGAGATGACGTACAATTGGAGAGCCTGATTGCCCGCGAGACGCTCCTCCGCCGACAGGCTGGTCCATTGGTGCGAAAAGCCGGCAGGAAGATCATCGACCATTCGATCAATCTCCTCCATTGCCTGCCCGGAACTTATCCCAGCTGCGGGCGAGCCCTGCAGCTGAACTGCGGCCACACCATTATAGCGTTCCAGCCTTGGCGAGCCGAAGCCCCAATGCCCGGTCGAGAAGGATGATAGAGGAACCATTTCACCGATATTGTTGCGGACATGCCAGCGCTCAAAATCCTCGGGTTGCATGCGAAATTCGGCGTCTGACTGGACATACACGCGCTTCACGCGGCCACGGTCGAGGAAGTCGTTGACATATGTCCCTCCCCAGGCCGTTGACAAAGTGGCGTCAATATCCAACAGGTCGATACCCAGCGCGCTTGCGCGATCACGGTCTATATCGATCGAGTACTGGGGCGTGTCGTCCTGTCCGTTGGGGCGTGTACCCGTCAGCCGGTCGTTTTGCGCTGCCGCGCCCAGCAACTGGTTGCGGGCCGCCATGAGAGCCTCGTGTCCGGCGTTGCCTGTGTCGCGAAGAAAGAAATCGAAACCGCTATTGTTACCAAAGCCTGGGATCGCAGGAGGATTTAGCGCGACGACGCGTCCGTCGGATATGTTCGTGAAAGCCGCCGTTGCCCGCTGGACAATCGCCGCGGCCGACGCCTCAGGAGTCTTCCTTTCCTCGAAATCCTTCAGCGCGACAAATACAGTGGCAACATTTTGCCCCTGCCCGCCGAAACCGAAGCCGACAGATCCGAATATTCCCTCGACGTAGTCACGCTCGTTCGTCAGGTAGTGTTCTATGACCTGATCGAGAACTCGCCGCGTACGGTCAGCCGTCGCCCCTGGCGGCAACTGGACGGCAGTCACCAGGCGCCCCTGATCCTCTTCGGGAAGAAATGCTGAAGGCAGCCTTGCAAACAGGATACCCACTCCGATTGCTATCGCGATGCACATGACAACGCCAATGGCGATGCGGCGAAGCAGAACTTGAGTGGCTTTTTGATACCCATTTGTAAAGCGAGCGAAGCCCGCGTTAAACCATCGAAACGGAGCAGCCTTTGCCGCTCCGTGGACCGGCTTCTTTAGGAGAGTTGCGCAAAGAGCGGGCGTCAGCACCAGCGCGACAAGGACAGACAGTACCATGGCCGTGACAATGGTCACAGAAAACTGCCGATAGATGATGCCGACGGAGCCGGAGAAGAAAGCCATCGGAATGAACACCGCGGCAAGTACAGTGGTGATGCCGACGAGAGCACTGCTGATCTCACCCATGGACTTGATTGTCGCCTCGCGCGGGCCGAGTTCTTCTTCCTCCATGACGCGCTCGACATTCTCGACGACGACGATGGCATCATCCACCAGGAGGCCGATTGCCAGCACCATTCCGAACATGGTGAGCGTGTTGATGGAGTAGCCAAAGAGCTCCAGAACAGCGAACGTGCCGAGAAGCACGACTGGAATGGCCATCGTCGGGATAACGGTAGCTCGGATATTCTGCAGGAATACATACATGACGATGAAGACAAGAACGACGGCCTCGATGAGCGTCACCACCACTCCCTCGATCGACAATCTGACGAATGGCGAGGTGTCGAACGGGTAATGTACATCGACGCTGGCCGGAAAATTCGGCCGCTGGCGCTCGATCTCGGCGCGGATGGCTTCAGCGGTATCCAGTGCGTTGGCACCGGACGCCAATCGAAAACCGACCCCGGCGGCAGGGGTGCCACTGTAGGTACTTGAGAGGGTGTAACTCTCCGCCCCAACCTCCACCGTTGCAACGTCGCCTAGGCGGATGACGGAGCCGTCAGCATCACTTTCGAGGATGATGGCCTTGAACTGATCTACGGTTTGAAGACGACTGCCTGCTGTGACCGTGGCGTTGAGCTGCTGGCCACGTCGCTGCGGTACGGCACCGAGTTGGCCTGCGGAGACTTGCGTATTTTGCGCGCGCACAGCCGCCGTGACGTCGCTCACCATCAACCCGTGTTGAGCCAGCTTATCCGGATCGATCCAGATACGCATTGCATAGCGATCAGACCCAAGAAGCCTCGCTTCCCCGACGCCGGGGACCCTTCTTAGGCTATCCATGAGCGAAGTATCGATAAAGTCGGCGATATCGTTCCCGTTGAGACTTCCATCGGCCGATGCAAGGGCGGCAATCAAGAAAAAGCTCGCCGTCGATTTTGAGACGGTCAGCCCGCTATCGAGCACAGCCTGAGGCAAGCGTGCTTCAACGAGCTGAAGGTTGTTTTGCACCTGCATCTGCGCCACATCGGGGTCTGCCCCGCTGGTGAACGTGAGTGTTATCGATGACTCGCCGGTCGCCGTGGAGTTCGATGAGATATAGTCGACATTGTCGATCCCTGTCATGCCCTGCTCGATCACCTTCGTGACCGAGTCTTCGACTGTCTTGGCATCGGCTCCGGGGTAATTGGCGGTTATCCTGACAGCAGGCGGCGCAATTTGGGGATATTGGGAAATCGACAACGAGGGAATCGAGAGCGCCCCTGCCATCATGATCGTGACGGCCAAAACGATGGCGAAGATGGGTCGTTCTATAAAAAAACGAGACATGACATATTTCCTATTGAAGCGACAGGGCGCGCGAGCCCTCAAGGGCCTTCGCATTGCGGCTCGGCTCGCGTGATGCTGACGCTTCCTCCACGCCTCGCACTTCTCCCGTATCATCTTCAACGACGACCGTCCTGATACGGACGTTCTGGCCCACGCGTATCCGCTGCGATCCCTCCACAACGACGCGGTCGCCCTCAGCCACACCACCGGTGACAAGCCAGTTGTTCCCGATGGACCGGTCAACCGTCAGCACACGCTCTTCTATTTTCGCATCATCGCTGACAAACCGGGCGACGGCTTGCCCGCGCGGATTGCGAGATACAGCCCGTTGCGGGACAAGAAAACTTCTCTCGGCGAAGCCTTCTTCAATCAGGGCACGCACATACATGCCCGGCATCAGCATCCCGTCTGGGTTGGGAAAGACCGCACGCAACGACACCATTCCTGTCGACTGCGAGACCGCTGATCCAAGGAACTGAAGCTTGCCAGGATGGGGATAGCGCGAGCCGTCCTCAAGCTTCAATTCGACTGTGACATATTCTCCGTTTGATCGAATGCTGTTGGATGCCAGCGCCTTGTTGAGGGCCAAGAGGCTGGCACTCGACCTCACAAGATCCACGTTGATGATGTCGTGCTGGCGGATCACGGTTAGCGGCTGCGCCTGGTCCCGCGTAACCAAAGCACCCTGAGTGACGTTTGAGCCATCCACCCGCCCGCTGATCGGGGCTACTATTTTTGTGTAGTCAAGTTCTATGCGGGCTGTCTCAAGTGCCGCTGCCGCCGCTGCAACATCTGCTTCCGCTTGAAGCAACTGCGTTCTGGCAGTTTCCAGCTCCTGCTGGCTCACGGCATTGTTGGCGCTCAGTCGCTCGTAGCGCTCGAACCTCGCCCGAGCACTTGGAACGGCGCTCTCGGCCCGCTGCAAGGTAGCTTGGCCATTTCGGTAGGCAGCTTCAAACGGCGTTGGGTCCAGCTCGTACAAGACGTCGCCAGCTTCGACCTGGCTACCTTCTTCGAACACGCGCCGTTGGATAGTGCCGGTCACCCGGGGTCGAACCTCAGAAACCAGATGGGCGCTTGTCCGCCCCGGCAGTTCGCGAGTAAGGGTTACAATCCTTTGCTCTAATTCCTGGACGCTTACCTCCGGATCCTGAGCCGTGGCAGACTGTTGCGCCTCAACCTCCGAGCTGCAGGCGTGCAACGCGAAACTGCCCCATACGAGGAAGAGCATCTGAAGGAGGAGCACCCTGGGACGTCGGATCATTTAATGCCTCGTGCTGAAGATTGTGATTGCTAGCGCAGTCGCGGCGATTGCTCGCTGTGTAACCGAGGCTTGTCGCGGCGGTATGCCGGAGGCGTCAGAAATTGTATCAATTCTGTCGCAGGCCTGCCGCGACATACTGCGAAACCTGCCGTGGGCTTCGGTAGATACCTATGAGGCCTTTTGAAACAGTTCGACATTCTGGGAGCGTAGTTGACGCAGCAATTGCTCGGAGGTGCTCGATCTTTGCTGCGCAAATCGCAGTAGCTGGTGCGCGGCTGTCAGCGCATTCCGATCGTCGAGCTCTAGTTCGTTTTCCGTGCAGAAAATGATGAGTGCTCGCTTGAGCTCACGGATCTCCCAAAGTCCAAGTGTCATGTTCGGTCTCCGAATTGCTGAACCGACACCATGGTGACAGTGCGATGTCTCCCGGCTTTGCCAAAAATGTATCAAGTGGTGTCGCACCGCGTAGAGCGCTAAAGTGCGAGCCGCTGGCTTCAGAATCGAACCTCGATCAACAATGATCCTGCTCGCAGTGCCCAGCCGCCCGCATCGAATCTGTGAACGCAACCGCCTTCAGGCGTCAACAAGATCTGCCCAACAATTTCTGCGTGTTGATTGCCGCTGAGAACTGACCCGGCGTTTCCACCGAGAATTGACCCGCCTGTTAGGTATGTTTCGGGTCTGCGGTCGTGGTCAAGTTTCTTGTTTTCTCCTTCGTCGTTTTGGTGTCATGCGCCGAGCTGTTCTTGAAGCGGAAGCTGTCGTTTCCGGTTTCCAGAATGTGGCAGTGGTGCGTGAGCCGGTCCAGCAGCGCTGTGGTCATCTTGGCATCACCGAAGACGCTGGCCCATTCGCTGAAGCTGAGGTTGGTGGTGATGATGACGCTGGTTCGCTCATAGAGCTTGCTCAACAGATGGAACAGCATCGCACCGCCTGACGCGCTGAACGGCAAGTAACCGAGCTCATCGAGGATGACGAGATCGGAGTGGACAAGCCGATTGGCGATCTGGCCGGAGCGCCCTTGCGCCTTTTCCTGTTCGAGCGCATTGACCAGTTCGACGGTCGAGAAGAACCGAACTCGTTTGTGATGATGCTCAATGGCCTGGACGCCTATTGCGGTCGCTATGTGCGTTTTCCCCGTGCCGGGGCCGCCGACCAGAACGATATTGTTGGCGTCGTCGAGGAACTCGCAGCGATGAAGTTGGCGGACAAGCGCCTCGTTGATCTCGCTGCTGGTAAAATCGAAGCCGTTCAGATCACGATAGGCAGGAAAGCGGGCGGTCTTGAGCTGATAAGCGGTCGATCGCACCTCCCGTTCGGCCGTTTCCGCTTTCAAGAGCTGCGACAGGATCGGAACGGCAGCCTCGAACGCCGGCGATCCCTGCTCGGTCAGTTCGCCGACGGCTTGCGCCATGCCGTGCATCTTCAGTTGACGCAGCATGATGACGATCGCACCGCTTGCTGGATTATGACGCATGGCGGGCCTCCGTCTTTCTCAGGGCATCGTATCGTTCGACATTGGCCTTCGGCTCGTTGGTGAGCGTCAGGGCCTGCGGCGCATCGATGGTTGGCGGTGTGAAGGATTTGCCGTCGACGAGACGATGCAGCAGGTTCAGCACATGCGTCTTGGTTGGAACGCCGGACTTCAGCGCCATGTCGACCGCCGATAGCACGGCCTGTTCGTCGTGCTGAAGGACGAGCGCCAGGATATCGACCATCTCCCGGTCGCCGCCCGGCTTCTTGAGCAAGTATTGCTGCAAGGCCCGGAACGCATCAGGGAGTTCGGCGAATGGTGCGCCATTGCGAAGCGCACCTGGCTTTCGCTGCACCACCGCCAGATAGTGCCGCCAATCGTAGATCGTCTGTCCTGGCCTGTCGTGGGAGCGATCAATGACGCGACGATGCTCGCAAACGATCTGTCCTTCTGCGGCAACCACGACACGGTTTGGATAAACGCGAAGGCTCACCGGCCGATTGGCGAAGGACGCCGGGACGCTGTAGCGATTGCGCTCCAGATGCACGAGGCAGGTAGGAGAGACGCGCTTGGTGTATTCGACAAACCCATCGAACGGCCGGGTAATGGGCATAAGCGTGGGTGCTTCCTCCGCCCAGATGTCGGCAATGGTGCCGCGCATCTGCCCATGTGGGGTCTGTGCCCAGAACTCCTTGCAGCGCTGCTCGAGCCAGTCGTTCAGAGCATCCAGCGATGGGAAGCGCGGCGTGGGCTGCCACAGACGATGACGTGCATCCTGAACGTTCTTCTCGACCTGTCCCTTCTCCCAGCCAGAAGCCGGATTGCAAAACTCGGGTTCGAACAGGTAGTGGCTGGCCATCGCCTGGAAGCGGACGTTGACGTCACGCTCTTTGCCACGGCCGACCTTGTCGATCGCGGTGCGCATGTTGTCGTAGATGCCGCGTCCCGGGATGCCACCGAACACGCGGAATGCATGATTGTGGGCATCGAAGAGCATCTCGTGCGTCTGTAGCAGATAGGCCCGCACGATGAAGGCCCGGCTGTAGCTCAGCTTCGTATGCGCCACCTGCAGCTTTGTGCGCTCATTGCCAATGATGGCCCAATCTTCCGACCAATCGAACTGGAAGGCTTCACCGGGATCGAACGCCAGGGGCACATATGTCCCGCGGCCCGTCGTCTGCAATTCCCTTTGACGATCATCACGCCATTCCCGAGCGAAGGCTGCCACCCGATTATAGGAGCCCTCGTAGCCAAGGCTAATCAGATCGGCATGCAACTGCTTCATCGTCCGCTTCTGTTTGCGGCTCTTCTTAGATTCGGTCTTCAGCCAGGCCGATAACCGATCTGCAAACGGATCAAGCTTGCTCGGCCGATCCGGAACATTGAACTTCGGCTCCACGCCGTCCAGGCGCAGGTATTTGCGGATGGTATTCCGGGATAGGCCAGTCCTGCGGCAAATCTCCCGGATCGATAGATGCTCTCGAAAATGCCAGCGTCGGATCACGCTCAATAACGCCATGTCGATCACTCCATAGCCCCCGCTGAAAACATGCGAGGGAAGGTTGGAACATGGGTCAATTCTCAATGGAAATATCAGGCCACGCCGGGTCAGTTCTCAGTGGCAATCAACATTCTGCGCCTTGCGCATCCGATGGGGCAAACAACAGATCCTGTGATACTGCGACTGAATAGCAATCCGCGTTATTTTGCTGCCGGCCTTTGCGGCGCGCTTGCCCTGACCTCGCTTGCGGTGCTCGCCACCATTGATTGTCTCATGAAGGATAGAGGAAGCTGGAAAAGCTTGTGTTTTTCGGACGGACCAGTCTGTTCACCTTCACTTTCGGCAACATGTTCCTGTACGCTTGGCGCGGTAGGCTGGACACACTCGGATCGGCCGTTCTTCAAGCTGTGATTATAAGCTTGGTCATCATTGGGCTAAATTACATGTTCGATCGGGAGATGCGTCGCCGCGGAAGGCTGGCCACCGCGTCAGCTCCCTCCAGGCAGATAACGTCATTCCTCAAGATGCTGACGGCGTTAAGCACGCTCAGAGCGGAACAGACCTGATTTCTTCAGAATGCCGACGCGGATACACCAGCACCTCTAATGCCTGTTCCAGGATACCCGAAATGCCCCACGGTCGAAATGCCCGCCGCCGATAAGGTCCGTGATTTGGCACCCCAAAGGTACCAGGCGAAGATCCCGTTCGTAATCGAGCCTGCCCACATGGGAGACGATCGTAAAAGCCTTCAAGCACAAACTGGTTGCTGCGGTGGAGCACCAGTAAGCGGCACGCTGCTCGTGCGACCAGTACTGGCCAATAGATGCCGAGAAGAGATATGTGAAGAGCATGAGTGATCCAACAAAAGAACAACTCGCCGCTCTCGGCACTGCGTTCGAGACCTTCGCGCGCCGATACAAGCTTGCCGATGCTCTGCGTTCAGAGCGCCCACTTGCCGAGTTAGACAAGGCGGTGCTGCTCTACGTCGCAGAGCATGCTGGTTGCGGGCCGACCGATGTTGCTCGCTTCCTTGCCGTACCCACGACAACGCTCTCTTCGGCAACGGACCGGCTGGTAAAACGCGGTCTCCTGAAGCGCGAGCGTATCGAAGCCGATCGCCGGGCGGTGGCCCTCAAGCTTAGCGAAACCGGGCTAGCCTATGCACGGGCCCAGGTCGAGGCCTATCGGCAAATGTATGTGCTGATGCTTTCCCGATTGTCGTCCGACGAACGAGATCAATTCATAGATCCGGTGGTCGAGTCGAGCATCTAGCTGTAGAAGGTTCTTGCTGTGATTGCCATTCCAGTCGAAGTATCCAGCGGCCCTGTAAGGCCTTGATGATCTCGACCCAGCAACCGCGTAGCTGAGTTAGCGCGAAGTCCTGTTTTCGCTCGGTGTATCAAAATCCGGTCAGCCTGTCCGTGCCTGTTTCCGCGGGTAACTTCACATACGTGAGCACAAAAAAAGGGCCGGAGACTATGTCTCACGGCCCAGGTTTTTTCTTCGACAGTGGAGGGAGGGCCCACGTCGAGAAGGTGATAGTGCCAGACTATGGTTAACGAATCGCTTTAGGCGCAATCGGTGGATTGAGCGATCTCCTGTCGCAGTTGTTCGACTTTGGCACCTGCCCACTGCCTGGCATCTTCGCCAAACACCAACCGCGATGGCACTTCGTCCTGCGCGGCAAGTGCGACAATCTGCGCGGCGAGAACCTTCGGATCGCCCGGTTGGTTGCCATTGGCGCGGTCAATGAAGGCGCGATACTGTTGGATAGACTCTGCGTAGTCTGGGATGTTGATGCTGCCGAAGCTCGCCGACTTGGCATCCATGAAGTCTGTCCGCAGCATTCCCGGCTCGACCAAGAGAGAGCGGACGCCAAATGGAGCGAGTTCCTGCGCAAGACCCTCCATCCATCCCTCGACGGCGAACTTCGACGCCGAGTAAACCGAACCGCCCGCGCTTGAGACCAGCCCGCTCACCGAAGAGATTGTGACCACGAGGCCCGATCGACGCTTGCGCATATGGGGAACGACAGCGCGCGCGACATTCATCGAGCCGAACAGATTGACCTCGAACTGACGCCGCACCGCGGCGTCACTGAACGTCTCGAAAAATCCGAGTTCGGCATAGCCGGCATTGTTGACCAGCACATCGATCGCACCGAAGCGGTTCACAGTCTCGGCCGCGACCGCGTTTGCTGCTTCGGCGTCGGTGATGTCGAGTGCCAGAGCGTGCAGGCGATCGTCGCTGCCGAAGGCCTTCTGCACCGCCTCAGGCGACCGTGCTGTCGCCACGACCGTCTCTCCCGCGTCAAGCGCCGCGCGCGTGAGCTCGCGCCCCAGCCCCCGACTTGCTCCTGTTACCAACCATACCTTCGCCATCGTGTCTTCCTCATCTTTGAAACCTGTCCCTCAGTAAGTAGTCGTGCTAATGGATTTGGATAAGCTCCTAATTAGTAATGGGCCTTAGTAGCTGGAGTTATGAATGCGTCCAGATCAACTCGCCGATCTCGCCGTCTTCGCGGCAATCGCTTCCGACCGCAGTTTCACGCGCGCCGCCAAACGGCTCGGGGTCACGCAGTCGGCATTGAGCCAGACCATGAAGCGCCTCGAGAGCGAACTCGGTTTCCGGCTGCTCTCTCGTACGACACGTAGCGTCGCCCCGACGGCCGCCGGCGAGCGCTTGCTTGCTACTCTATCGCCAGCATTGGCGGGCCTGGACGGCGAGATGACGGCGCTGTCGCAGGCAAGCGCGTCGGCGATCGGCAGCATCCGGATCACCACCGGCAAACATGCCGCGGACACTGTGCTGTGGCCGATGCTGCCAGCTTTCATGCGTCGGTACCCAGGCATCGAAGTTGAGGTATGTGTGGAGGACGGGATGACAGACATCGTCGCGGGTCGCTACGATGCGGGCATCCGACTTGGCGAGCGATTGGAAAAGGATATGATCGCGCTCCCAATCGGGCCACCGCTGCGCGTCGCGGTGGTCGCCGCGCCCGACTATCTCAAGAACCACCAGGCTCCGGTAGAGCCCGATGACCTCACCGCCCATCGCTGCATTTCCTACGGCGACGCGGACGGTAACCTGTCTCCATGGTCATTTGAGCGCAATGGCCGGACGCTGACCGTCGCGCCAAGCCGCGGACCCGTATTCAACGATGCAGACCTACTGGTGGCTGCAGCCATTGAGGGCTTTGGGATCCTCTACATCCTGGAAGACCTAGTGGCGGCGCCAATCGCCGATGGTCGTCTCATCCGCCTGCTGGAGCCATGGTGCGCTCCGTTTCCCGGCTATTACCTCTATTACCCCGACCGTCAGGGAACGACGGCTTTCCGCCTGTTTAAGGAAGCGCTTCGGGAAAGTAGGGGCTCCTGACGGCTAAGACAAATGCGCAAGCGGCTATATCTTCTGCCACAGTAGCTGGGTCATTCCTTTGACCAAGGTATTTACTATAGCTCTCCAGCAGAACCGGGGATCGCCAGTTATGCGTCATTTCGATCTAGGTCGCCCGAATGGCGGGGGCTCCTCCACCGAGACCATGGATTTCCCCTAGTGCCACGAGCAGTCTTTCCGCATCCTGTGATGCAAGACGATAAAAGATCATCTGATGGACCCTGCGCGTCTTCACTACGTCCTGCTCTCGCAGCCGTGCCAAGTGTTGCGAGATGGCCGACTGACTTAGGCCGCAAACCTCGCAAAGCTCGCCGACGTTAACTTCTCGCGCGCGAATGGCGTTCAAAATAAGAAGGCGTGTTGGGTGCGAAAACGCATTCAAGAGGCCGGCATGCATCTCGGCACGTGCCGTCCCTCCATTTCTCGCAGAATACATGGCTGAGTCTCCACAGCGAAACAGGAGAAAACATACAAGAATTCTTTTTGCCCCGCTACGGCAAACGGGAAGAGGCAAATTGCTCGTTAACGAGTTCCATCTCTTGCCAATATTTCACCAAATCTGAGCGAGGTGTTCATCAAATTCCTCCCACCGGCCGCTTTTTAATATCCATGCGGTGTCGTTGGAACTAGACGGTAAGGTGCTGGCTGAAGTGCTACCGCATGTCTCACTCTGCCACTCAGTCACCGCAGCGAGAGGACCGCGAAGAAAGATGAGGGTCGCTACGAATTCGAAGGAACACATATCGAGTTCGGCTCGCAACAGCCTGCTAACTTGACGGGCTACGCTCTTTGAATAGGAGCCATCTTGTCAAAGCTGGGTTGTCAAATTCAGAACTTTGTAAAGCGAGACTCGCATAAGCTTTAATCTTATGCCATAATGTCAAGTATGAGCAGACAAACGGGGACAAAGCTAAAGCAACTCCTCCAAACCGTTCCTCCCGGTTTCCTGGTAGATACGGGGTGGATGAGCCGCCACGCCATTTCGCGGCAATCAGTCTCCGGCTATGTAAAGCAGGGCTGGCTCGAACCCGTCCTGAAGGGACTGTATCGGCGGCCCTTTACACCGGATACGAACCCGGAAGCCGTCGCGGGGTGGAAGATACCGCTGCTCTCAGCGGTATGGCTCATAAAGCACAGGTTCCATGTCGGCGGCTCCAGCGCTCTCACCCTTCGAGGCCATATACACTATCTGTCGCTCGGCGGCGAATTCGCCCTCTATCTCTATGGCTCCGACATCCCGCCATGGCTATCGAAAATGCGAATCGACGCGCGGGTAGTGCTTAGAACCGGCAATCTGTTTGGTGATGAAACCGTTGGAGTCGAGAATTCCGACTTCAGCCTTGCCGATGACGATGATGCCGAGCTCGCGCTGAGTCCTTGGCGCTGGCCGGTCCCGATGTCATCGCCCGAACGCGCTATCCTCGAAATGATCGCCGAACTTCCAAAAGACGAGAGTTTTCATAACGTCGACATGGCATTCGAGAGTCTCGCCAACCTCCGACCGAAGCTGTTGATGACGCTGCTGGGGCATTGCCGAAGCGTGAAGACCAAGCGGCTGTTTTTTATCTACGCCGACAAGCACAATCATGGTTGGCGCAAGCACATCGACGTGTCGGCGGTGGATCTCGGCAAGGGCGATCGGGCGCTCACTCCGGGCGGCCGGCTTCACCCAGTTTACCGCGTCACCATTCCGAATGATCTCATGCCGAAGGAGACCTCGCATGGCGCGTGAGCAATATGTGCGGCAGGTCGAGCTCCTCGTGCGAACCCTACCCTTCATCGCCCGCCATGAAGCCTTCGCGCTCAAGGGCGGCACGGCGATCAACCTCTTCTATCGTGACATGCCGCGGCTGTCGGTCGATATCGATCTCGTCTATCTCCCGATCGAGGATCGCGAGACGACGCTGAAGAACATCGACGCGATCCTTGATCACATCCGGGCGGACCTTCTACGCAATCTGCGGAACGCTAGCGTTCAGAGGATCGCCGGCGGCGGCAACAATGATACCCGCCTCCTGGTCCGGCAGGGCAACGTCGAAATCAAAGTGGAGACTTCTCCCGTCGCGAGGGGCACCGTTCATCCGTCGGAACGACGCCGGGTGACCGAGAAAGTCGAGGACGTCTTCGGGTTCGCTGAGATGCAGGTCGTCTCGTTTGAGGACCTGTTTGGCGGGAAGCTGCATGCAGCGGTTGACCGACAGCACCCACGCGACCTGTTCGACGTCAAGCTGCTCTATGAAAACGACGGACTGACCGATGCGCTGTTTAGGACCTTCCTGGTTTATGTCGCAAGTTCCGGTCGGCCGCCCCATGAGCTGGTTAGGCCCTCGCTTGCAGCGGTGGAAGGAGCGTTCGTAAAAGAGTTCGAGGGAATGACGACGCAGCCCATTAGCCTCGATGAGCTGAAAGCCGCAAGAGGGCAACTGACGACGGATCTCCTTGCACGGCTCGACGACGACGCCATGCGCTTTCTGCTTTCACTCCACGACGGCAAACCAGATTTTGAAGCCATCAGGTTGCCGCAAGCGGCTAATCTGCCGGCCGTCCGCTGGAAGATTCTCAACCTCGAGAAGCTGAAGGCGCAGAATCCAGAAAAACATGCCGAGCAACGGCGAGAGATCGAAGGGCTTCGGTCAACAACCAGGAGACAGACCTGATGCTCCAGTTCGACGGTAATTGGCGGTTTGACAGTCCCGGCCCAATCGAACCGGCCGCCCGAGAGGCATTTCGCGATCTCATCAATCGCATTTGTGGACAAGGACAGCGCAAGTCCATCCTCGAATATTTCAAAGCTCGCTTTTGCGCAGCTGCCGGTGCGGACTATTGGCCAAGCACCGATGAGCGGTTCGCCTCAGAGGATCTCGACCGAGACATGTTAAACGCCGGAGATAATGCTCCGATTTTCATCGAAGCATTCTGGAATGCTTGCCAAGAGCTTCGTGCACGCAATCCCGCAATGGTGATACCGGATGCCGGGCGGCTCAATCGCATCCTTGCGGACGCCGACGCCGGCTACCTGATGGCTCGCGATGCAGATTGACCGCCTCTACACCGAGCCAGCAACAATTGAACCTGTCATCTTCGATGCCGGCGTCAATGTCATTCTTGGCGAGAGCGATGACACCAGTTCGAAAAACAACGGCGTCGGCAAGTCGCTTTGCATCGAGTTTTTAAACTTCGCTTTGCTCAAGCGGAAATCCGAAAGCCGGGTCGCCAAGATTCCCAAAGCGACATTCGATCCATCCATCTTCATATGCGTCGACTTCCGCATGAATGGCTCACGCTACACAATCAAAAGGTCCCTCGAACATTCGGAACGTCCTCGGATCGTTCTGGACGGCCAGGAGACCAATTTTGCCAAGATCGAGGATGCTACTCACTTCCTTACCAGCCGCATGTTCCCTGATGGCAAAACCCCTCCCGTTGGGTTCCGCGAGATCTTGGGGCCGCTGATCCGCGATGAACGCTCCGAGTTCAAATCGATTGTCTCCTGCTTCGACACCAAGTTCCGAATTCCTGACAACTATGCCCCGCACCTGATGTTGCTGGGAATAGATCTCGGAATTTATCGCGTCATCAAGGACATCCAGAAGGAGCTCGATGCCATCGGTACTGAAGAGGGCCGCATCAAGGACAGCGTGCAGCTTGTCCGCCAAAAGAACCTCGACGAAGCCAGGTCCGATCTCAACGTTCTGGATGAGGAGGTGGAGGCGATACGCGAAGGCATAGATGCTCTCGAGAACTCGCCTGCCTATGACATCGTCAAGGGCGAGATCGTCGATATCGAGGATCGGATGGCAGAACTGCGTAGCCGGAAGGAGGTCCTTGTGCGGCGCTCTGCCAGCTTGGCCCCTATCGCAGTGGAGCCAAACATCGATACCGATGAGGTGCGAGACTTCTACGACCAGATGCGCAGCGGCCTTGGAACCAGCATCGTTCGCGAGCTAGACGAAGTGTTGGCTTTCAAAGCTAAGATCGAGCAATTCCAACGTCATTTGCTTGATGAGAAGTCGAGAGTCCTACAGGTGGAGATCAGGGACATTAACAGGCAGCTGGCCGAACTCGACGGGCGTTATGCGAAGCTTGTTTCCGTACTTGACCAAGAGGGCCAGCTCCGCAACCTCCGCCAGACATACGCCTCTTTTCAGGCCAAGAGCGACGAGCTCGGACAGCTGAAGAGCTTCTTCAGTCGGTATGATCAGCTGTTGGTTGAGAAACAGGCGAAAAAGACCGAGATCGAAAAGGAAAAACTCCGACTTCAGGAAAGTATTCTGATCGCAGATGATCGAGTTCGCTCCTTCGAGAAAACCATCCTTCTCATCCATCAGTTCATTCAGGGAAACCGAAGAGCTTCTTTCGAGGTCCGAACGACTACGAAGAAACAGGTTGTAGAGATCGTCCTGCGCATTGACGATGATGGCAGCCATAGCGTCGAGCGGGAAAAAGTTTTCATTTACGACATCGCGCTGTTACTCAACGACTTCAGCAAGGCCCGCCATCCAGGCCTTCTGGTCCACGACAACATCTTTGACGTCGACGACGACACGCTTCAGAAGAGCCTCGAATTTATTCTCACCCGCGCATCTTTTGATGACGAGCAGCAATACATCCTTACGCTCAATCTCGACCGCGTCCAGCATTGTCGGGAGGAGGTTTGGTATGAAGAGCTTGAGCGCAGCGTTGTAGCCACCTTTACAAAGAGCAATCGTTTCCTGAAAACACATTACCAGGAAGTCGGTTAGCGCTCATCCCAGTGGGATCGAGCGCACATTACGGACCTAAGAACCTCCAGCGATACTCGGCGGCAGTTGTTCTCTGTCATGAACGACGGTATCATCTGATTCGCTGATGTTATCAGCTGGGGCACGGCCCAACTCGGCACCACCCGCAAAGGGACGGTAAATCCGTGAAATGGACTTACGTACAATTCCGGAACTTGCGTTCTGGCATGACAACGGTGCCTACTGCCAGTCGCGATTGTTCGGGAATCGCACATGGACTTTCTACGCTCAGAATTCGCATTTAAATCGGCGGCCCTTAAAATTGAACGCGGCCTCTCGTCGCGCTCTTCATCATTTGCTGTAAGTCCAGAAGATGTGGCTGAGATGTTGCTGCCGCTAACGAGTGCTGCCGACGGCGAGCAACTTTTGCATGGCTCCAGGAAACTGGCAGAAATGCTCAATCAATCAAATTCCACACCTCTGAAATGCGCTTGGATTCAGCAGAAGCTGGCCAGAGCGTTCGCTGGAAGATCGTATCAGAGCCTCCGGCGATCGTTCGACTTCCCCACGGACTTCCGGGAAATCTTTCCGGGCGCAGCACTTCCGTACGGTTGCATGGAACCGGGCCAGACGCAAACCCACCCCTATCCGAGAGAACTCCTTGCCTTCCCCGAGCTCTCGCAATGGCGCGCAAATTGGGAACGGTCCGGCGTGTCGACGCGCGAACGACCGTTCTTTCCGCCTATGCTTCCAAGCTCATATTTCCAAGGCCATGAACCTCATTACGAGCGGCGGACGAACTGGCGCGCAGAGACCAGGGGACCTAACCCGCTTGCTCGCTCACCTTCCGAAAACGGACATAGCTGCGTTCTCGTCAGACACAGAGGACGGCATCTTATTGGTGCAGCGCGTTGGAAATGGTGGGGCGATTCGGGATACATCAGCGGTGTCTGCTTTAGCCTTTATTTGCTAACAAGAACTGGATGGCTGAAGACCTTCTTCGACATACGCCCTTACTACGCTGAGCCGACTTGCGGGCCTTTCATCTACAGAGATGGACGTGGGGAGGAAAGTGATCATATCCAGGCCGGCCTTGAGGAGCTCAGTCGACTGGCTGCTGATGAATCCAAGGATGAAGAAGAGCTGGAGCAGTGGGGTCTAGTGAGCAGTTTTTCGTCCCCGTAAACCGCGACGGCCAATGATATCCAATTCCGACATATGGCTTTTCGATAAGAGTTACAGAGCCGGGGGAGGTCGCTGTAGACCTTCGGCTAGGGCATGCTTGGGAACCTGCTGGGCCGCGGCTCGAAATATGATGCCCCGGCAGATTGTGGAGCCTCGTGTTCACCGCGTTCCAGCCATGTTGAGGCCTTAGCCGAAGTAAAAGTCGTGGTTCTCATCGGCGTTCGGCGAGAGCGCTGAGAGAACGGCTGAGTTGACCTTGCTGACATGATAGCCTGGCTTAACCGGCCGGCCGTCGTAACGGAAATCAGCGCGGAATTCTCGGCGGCTCGAGCACGCTCGTCGGGTCGCCGAGGGAGATAATGTCCCTTCTGCCTTTTGTTGTTGTCGATCGGGTTCATCTGCGTTATTCCTTGTTTCAATCATTCAAGGATTGTTGAAATATGGATCAACGTCAAGCCCTCATCGCATTCGGCGCGCTTTCTCAGGAGACCCGCCTGCACATCATCCGCATGCTGGTTGTTGCAGGCCCTGACGGCATGGCTGCGGGTACGATCGCTGAAAAAGCGGAAGTCTCGCCCTCGAACGTGTCCTTCCATCTGAAGGAGCTCGAACGATCCGGCCTGATCGCGCAGCAGCGGGCGTCCCGCTCGATCATCTACACGGCGAACTATGAAGCGCTCGGGGGCCTTGTCCGCTTCCTGATGGAAGACTGCTGCTCCGGGCACCCGGAGATCTGCGCACCGGCCGCTGAGGTGGCCGCCTGCTGCGTCCCCAATCGAGACGATAAACTGCAATGATCATGGACCGCGATCATTCCGGTACGACGGAAGGTGAGGTGATGAGTAAGTTCGATCTGCCACGGCGGCTGGTTGCCGAAGGCCTCGGGACCGCGATGCTGGTCGCGACTGTGGTCGGGTCGGGCATCATGGCAACCTCGCTGACGCAGGACATGGGGCTCGCCTTGCTCGGCAACACCCTCGCGACCGGAGCAATCCTGGTCGTCATGATCACTATTCTCGGACCGATCTCGGGCGCCCACTTCAATCCGGCGGTCTCGTTGATCTTCGCAATCTCCCGCGCCTTGCCGAAACGCGACTTCGGCCGATACGTGATTGCGCAAATCATCGGTGGCGTCAGCGGTGCGGTCGCCGCACACCTGATGTTCGGCCTGCCGATCATCGAACTGTCCACCAAGGTTCGCACCGGTGGCGCCCAATGGTTCTCCGAAGGCGTTGCGACATTCGGGCTGGTGGCGGTGATCCTCAGCGGCATCAAGTTCGAGCAGAAAGCGGCCGTGCCGTGGCTGGTCGGGCTCTACATCACCGCCGCCTATTGGTTCACCGCATCGACCTCGTTTGCCAATCCGGCCGTTGCGCTGGCACGATCGCTGACAAACACATTCTCAGGCATTCGGCCGATCGATCTGCCTGGCTTCTGTGTGGCGGAGGTTGCCGGAGCGGTTCTTGCACTCATGCTGTTCACCTGGCTCCTGCAGCCGTCCACTTCATCGCCAATCTCATCGGAAGCAAAGCTATGAACGTTACCATCTACCACAATCCGGACTGCGGCACGTCACGCAACACATTGGCGATGATCCGCAATGCCGGGATCGAGCCTCAGGTCATCGAATATCTGAAAAATCCGCCGTCGCGCGAGCAACTGGTGAAGATGATCACTGAGGCCGCCCTGACCGTCCGCGAGGCCATTCGCGAGAAGGGCACGCCCTATGCGGAACTCGGGCTCGACAATCCGGACCTGACCGACGACCAGCTTCTCGACGCGATGTTGAAGGACCCGATCCTGATCAACCGCCCCTTCGTCGTCACACCGCTCGGCACCCGTCTGGCGCGGTCGTCGGAAATCGTTCTGGACATCCTGCCCGACACGCACAAGGGCGCCTTTGCCAAGGAGGATGGCGAAAAGATTCTCGATGAGAAGGGAAAGCGTATTGTCTGATCTGCCTGCTGCATCGCCGGAGCATCTGCGCCAGTTAGACCTCGAGGCACTTCGGCCGCCATTCTCGACGCACAAGCCGCGGATCCTCATCCTCTAGGGGGCAGAACAAGAGCAGTTCAAAATCCTGCGCTAAGAGGAACGCCATCGGTCATTGAGGATCGGTGGAATATTGCGCTCGATCAAGTGGCAGGAGCCGCATTTCCGGTTGGCCCGGCCCAAGCTCCGCCGGGAGAAATCAAACGATAAATGTTCGCAGCTTGCTAGCGCGCCAAATGTAACGCCGGCCTGACGACGAGAATGCGGGCAATCGCCGCAATGCCGTTCAAGCACACCAAGCCGGCGGCAGCCACTAGATTGATCAGCACGACCTTTGCGATGATGGATAAGGAAAAGGCACCGTCTCCAGAAGGAAGAAATGCCGTGGCGGCAAAAAGGATGCCTTCGTAAGCGACCAGTGCGGCAGCGAAAGCCGCAACCCAAGCCAGAAACGCATTGAGCTTGGCGCGCGTGACAAGCGTGGCTGCCAGGAACGCCACGAGGGCCGCGAAGCCGATGGCGATGCCCCATGCATAGCTGTCCCAATTACGCGGATAGCCAAGAATAAAATACCCAACCATCTGGTTGGCTAGCCAGGCTAGCAGCACAGCAAACAAGGCCATCCGGCGCGGCAGCATGATTACTGAGACAGTAGCCAATGCCACAAAAGGCGTGATGCAGGCAAAAACGGTACTGAGGGCGACGCTCGCACCGGCGATGATCAGTACCCAGGCAGCCGCAAAGGCCGGCGCGGAGGCATGTAGCGGAAACTGGCGGCGGTTGATCATCTCAAATTACCCGATGAAACGGCGATGACGTTTTATATCGCAGCTTTCGGCAAAAATCCAATCCGGCGCCGCAATGCGGACCCGCGCAAAATTAGACAATCAATGGCGCTCAGCGTCTCTGCCCAACACCACAAGCGCCCTTCTTAAGCTGCCGATATTGACACTCCGCCAGCCTTGGTCTCATGGTGGTTTTGCATCTTCAAGGTCGAGGAAGCCGGTGAAAATCCGGCGCGGTCGCGCCACTGTAAGGGATGCGGCCCTATTGGGGCTGTATCGCGAGCCAGACCCTCAACCTGAACAGGCATCAACCCAGGACGCGCAATCCCCAGGAGTTCACCATGACAAGCGCTGCTTTCGCACCAACCGTTTCACCCGCTCTTCCCATACCATTGCGGGACATTGTCCCTTGGGCAATTTTTGCTGGCCTTCTCTGCCTGCTCGCGATTTACTTTGTCGGCGCCGAAGAAGGCGCAACGTCAATCATCCATGGCATGTATGTCCATGAATGGGTGCATGACGGTCGCCATCTGCTCGGTTTTCCCTGCCACTAAAAGGGACATTTAAATGGTAAGAGATTTACTCGTTCGCGGGATGCTTGTGGGCATCATCGCCGGACTGATCAGTTTTGGCTTTTTGAAGCTGTACGGAGAACCGCAGGTAGACCGTGCGATCGCTTTTGAATCGCAGATGGATGAGGCAAAGGCGAAAGAAGAGATGGCCAAGGGCATGGCCATGCCACCAGAAGAGCCGGAACTTGTCAGCCGACCGATGCAGGCCAGTTGGGGCCTGTTGACGGGCGTCATGGTCTACTGCACGGCTTTCGGCGGATTGTTCGCACTGACCTTCGCGTTTTCCTACGGACGCTTTGGTGGCACGGCCTCCCCACGGGTTTCTGCCGCCCTGGTTGCCCTGACGGGTTTCATATCGGTCTATCTCGTGCCGAATATCAAGTATCCGGCAAATCCGCCATCGATCGGTAATCCTGAAACGATCGCTCCTCGAACCGAACTTTACTTCGGCATGATCTTGATCTCCGTCATCAGTATGATCTTCGCGGCAAAGCTTCGCAGCGGCTTGATAGCTCGTTGGGGAGCCTGGAATGCGACGTTTATCGTAACCGCCGTTTACTTTGCGGTTGTCTTTCTCGCTGGACAGCTTCTGCCAGCGATCAATGAAGTTCCGCAAGGCTTCCCGGCCGATCTGCTCTGGAAGTTCCGCGTCGCGTCGATGGTTGCCCAGATACTGATGTGGGGCACATTAGGCCTTGTGTTCGGCGCAGTCGTCGAGCGCATTGTTCCGACATCACGCGCGTCGGATCGTTTGGCCATTCATTGAAACGTGTGACAGGCCGCTCACCCGTGAGCGGCCTGTCACGTCATATCGCGAAAACGGGCCAAGAGGACCATAGTCCCTTGTCCAGGATCCGCCGATTCATCGGTAAATCGAAATATCCCGCCTCAATTTGCTTGATGGATGCAACCTTCGACTGGATGGCCGACTTAAAGCGCTGCTCAGAAATTCCAATCCTCGTCCTCTGTGGCAACCGCCTTGCCGATCACATAGGACGAGCCTGAGCCCGAGAAGAAGTCGTGGTTTTCGTCCGCATTCGGCGACAACGCGGAGAGGATGGCTGGATTGACCCTGCAGGCTTCGGCCGGAAAGAGCGCCTCGTAACCGAGATTCATCAGCGCCTTGTTGGCGTTGTAATGCAGGAACTTCTTGACGTCCTCGGTCAGGCCGACGCCGTCATAGAGCGCTTCGGTGTATTTGGCCTCGTTGTCATAGAGTGCGAGCAGAAGATCGAAGGCAAAGTCCTTGATCTCTTGGCGTTGCCCGTCCGAAAGCCGCTCAAGCCCGCGCTGAAATTTGTAGCCGATGTAATAGCCATGCACCGCTTCATCGCGGATGATAAGGCGGATCATGTCGGCCGTATTGGTGAGCTTGGCGCGGCTCGACCAGAACATCGGCAGATAGAAACCCGAATAGAACAGGAAGCTTTCGAGGAAGACGCTCGCGACTTTCTTCTTCAAGGGATCGCCAGAGGCATATTGCTCAATGATCAGCGTAGACTTCTTCTGTAGGAATTCGTTCTCCTCCGACCAGCGATAGGCATCGTCGACATCGGGCGTCAGGCAGAGCGTCGAGAAGATCGACGAATAGGAGCGCGCGTGGACCGCTTCCATGAAGGAGATGTTCGAGAGAACAGCCTCTTCATGCGGCGTTGCGGCATCTGCCATCAGCTTGACCGAACCGACACCGTTCTGGATGGTGTCGAGCAGAGTTAGCCCGGTGAAGACGCGGATGGTGAGCTGCTGCTCCTCTGGCTTCAGGGTTGCCCAGGACTGGCTGTCGTTCGACAGCGGCACCTTTTCCGGCAGCCAGAAATTCCCGGTCAGGCGATTCCAGACCTCGAGGTCCTTGTCGTCCTCGATGCGGTTCCAATTGATGGCGCGAACGCGGCTTGCCGGCTTGAATTGCATATTCATTTTCATCGTCCCTCAAACGTTCAGAGCGTGCAGGAAACGCAGCCCTGAACCTGCGTGCCTTCGAGCGCCATCTGACGAAGGCGGATGTAATAGATAGTCTTGATACCCTTCTTCCAGGCGTAGATCTGCGCCTTGTTGATATCGCGCGTTGTCGCGGTATCGCGGAAGAACAGCGTCAGCGACAGGCCTTGGTCGACATGCTGGGTGGCCGCCGCATAGGTGTCGATGATCTTTTCCGGCCCAATCTCGTAGGCGTCCTGGTAATAGTCGAGATTGTCGTTCGTCATGAAGGCGGCCGGGTAATAGACGCGGCCGATCTTGCCTTCCTTGCGAATCTCGATCTTGGAAACGATCGGATGGATCGAGGAGGTCGAGTGGTTGATATAGGAGATCGAGCCCGTCGGCGGCACAGCCTGGAGGTTCTGGTTATAGAGCCCGCCTTCCATGACGGCTTTCTTCAAGGCGAGCCAATCTTCCTGGGTGGGAATGGCAATCCCGGCCTTCTCGAAGATTTCCGCGACACGCCCGGTCGCGGGCTTCCATTCCTGCTCCGTATACTTATCGAAATATTCGCCGGAAGCGTATTTCGAATTCTCGAAGCCCTTGAAGCTCTGGCCACGCTCGACCGCAAGCAGATTCGAGGCGCGAATGGCGTGGTAGGTCACCGTATAGAAATAGATATTGGTGAAATCGACGCCTTCTTCCGAACCGTAGAAAATGCGCTCGCGGGCGAGATAACCGTGCAGGTTCATCTGTCCGAGGCCGATCGCATGGCTTTCGTCATTGCCCTTCTCGATCGACGGCACGGAGGAGATATGGCTCATGTCGGAGACAGCCGTCAGCGCGCGGATCGACATTTCGATCGTTTTGCCGAAATCCGGGCTGTCCATCGCGGCTGCGATGTTGAGCGAACCAAGATTGCAGGAGATGTCCTTGCCCATATGCTTGTAGGACAGATCGTCGTTGTATTCGCTGGCTTCGCTGACCTGCAGGATTTCCGAGCAGAGATTGCTCATGGTGATGCGGCCGGCAACCGGATTGGCGCGGTTCACCGTGTCTTCGAACATGATGTAGGGATAACCGCTCTCGAACTGGATTTCGGCAATGATCTGGAAGAATTCGCGCGCCTTGATCTTCTTCTTGCGGATGCGGCTGTCGGCCACCATCTCGCGATACTTCTCCGTCACCGAAATCTCGGTGAACGGCACGCCGTAGACACGCTCCACATCATAGGGCGAGAAGAGGTACATATCCTCGTTGTTCTTCGCGAGCTCGAAAGTAATGTCCGGAATGACCACGCCGAGCGACAGTGTCTTGATGCGGATCTTCTCGTCGGCATTTTCGCGTTTGGTATCGAGGAAGCGCATGATGTCGGGATGGTGAGCGTTCAGGTAGACGGCGCCCGCCCCCTGCCGCGCGCCAAGCTGGTTGGCGTAGGAGAA
>NZ_VITM01000019.1:0-73566 GCF_007828675.1 Rhizobium sp. ERR 1071
CCGGGTTTACGCTGGTAACGCGGGGTGGAGCAGCCCGGTAGCTCGTCAGGCTCATAACCTGAAGGCCGCAGGTTCAAATCCTGCCCCCGCAACCACCGACATTTGCAAATTCTCCCAATCAGGAGAAACCCTCAGAAGCTCCTCGGCATAAGCCTCAAGGAGCTTTTTGCGTTTCTGCTCGGTGTCGATCTCGCCGGAAGCAAGGCGCGCCATGAAGTCGTTCTGCGCAGCCGCCACGAATTGCTGCTGGAGGATATCTATCGCATCCATAGACGCCATGATGTTGGCGATGTCGCCATGAACCTGCAGGGCTGCCGGCTGGTGGCCGGGCGTCTTGCCGATCACGACCGTCTGGATGAGATCACGGACGATCGGCATCAGTCGGCGCTTGGCTTGCTCGTCGGCATTGTTGCGGGCGAGGAAGATCAGCTCGCGGATGGCAAGCTCCGTGTTGGCTGGA
Source organism: Rhizobium sp. ERR 1071 (assembly GCF_007828675.1). Taxonomy (NCBI): domain Bacteria; kingdom Pseudomonadati; phylum Pseudomonadota; class Alphaproteobacteria; order Hyphomicrobiales; family Rhizobiaceae; genus Rhizobium; species Rhizobium sp. ERR 1071. The sequence continues at coordinate 461 of NZ_VITM01000019.1, forward strand.
TTGAACTGCGCCTTCAGCTTCGCAATCTTCTCCTGAAAATCCTCCGCCGGCTCTTCGGCCGTGCCGGCGAGCTCCTTGACCAGCTTCTCGCGCGTGACTTCCAGCTCATCGAGCTGGTCGTCGAGGATGGCGAGGCGCGGCCGTCCTTCGGCATGCCGGTCCTGGATCTGCTGCATGAGGCTCGCCTGCTTTGACTTGATGGTCGAAAGCTCTTCCGCCAATGCGTCTCTTCGGGAAGGGGCGCTCTTCAGCTTGGTCGTCTCGTGCGCGACCATTTTCTCGGAAATGCGGTCGAAGATATCGAGCGAGTAGAAGGCAACGGGGAGGCAGTTGAGCACGCGTTCTTCGAGTTCGTGGCGAGTGATTGTCTTGCTGTTACCGCAGCAGGCGCCGCCGAGGTCATCGATTGGCAGGCGCTTCTTTCGGTTTGTGCAGCTATAGCGATCCTTGCCGGAGATCGCGTAGGGGCCGCCGCACTCGGCGCATTGCAACATGCCGCTCAGCAGATATTCCGGCCGGTGTGTCGCGTTGAGCCGGTTGCTCTGCCCGAAGTCGAATAGATCGCCCACTACCCTCTGCCGGTCCTTGACGCGCTGCCACAGTTCGTCCGACACGATACGCATCTCGGGGAGTTCTTTGAACACCCACTCGGCGGCGTCGTTGGCGCGGGCGGTACGTCGTTCCGTCTCCGGATTCTTTCGGTACTGGCGCCGGTTCCAGACGATACGGCCGATATAGCTCTCGTTGTTGAGGATGCCGCTGCCCCGGCCAACATGGCCACGGATTGCGGTGTCGCGCCATTTGCCGCCACGCGGGCCGGGGATGCCTTCCTTGTTCAAGAGCTGCGCGATGTCGCGCGGCGACATGCCGTCAGCATAGAGCTGATAGATGCGACGGACGACATCCGCCTTAACGGTGTCGACCTCCCGCAGACCCTTGATGCGATCGCCATTGGCGTCGCGCTGCTGTGAAAGCTTATAGCCATAGGCGAGACACGTCGACGCCTTGCCCTTCTTCACGGCGGTCTTCATGCCTTCGCGGGTTCGATAGCGGATTTGCTCGACCAGTTCATGGCTAAGTGCTGCACGAAGCGCCATCTCAAGATCCGTCACCGGCGTGCCGGCATGGACGGTCCAGATGTCGGCGTCGCGGTAGCGCAGTTCCTTGAGGATCTTGGCGCTGTGCTCGATGTCTCGCGACAGGCGGTCGACGGTCACGCAAAGTACCACGTCGATGCGCTCGCGCTTCACATGCGCCATCAGGCTCTGGATGCCGGGCCGCAGTTGATAGCTCGTGCCGCTGATCGCGGCATCGGAATAGGTTGCGACCAGCTTCCAGCCGCGATCCTTGACGAAGGCTTCGCCAAGCTCGATTTGCGTCTCGATCGAGACCTCGTGCTGCCGGTCGGTGGAGTAGCGGGCGTAAAACAGTACCTTCTTCATCTCGAACTCCGTACATATTCATTTTTTTTAAAGGAGGCCGAGTGTGTGGCCTCCCTGAAATCCTGACGGTTCAATCGCCGCGGCGGTTACCAGAAATGGGAATACCGCTTCCTGACGCTTGTCTGTTGCTGACGAACGCGGTGCCACAGCTCGTCGCTGACGATGCGTAGCGCGGGGACATAGCCGTCGAATTCTCCCTCTGCATTGTGCCGCATGCCGACGTAGAGGACGTTATTGAGGATACCTGTCCCGCGTGCCCGGTTCCCGTAGATAGTCTCCTCCCGCCACGGTTTGCCGCCCGGCCCCTTGATCCCTTCGGCATTCAGGGTCGAGGCAATGTCGCGCGGCGAACGGCCAGCGGCATACATCCGGAAAATGCGGCGGATCACTTCGGCCTGCTCTGGATGCACCACCCGATACCCGAGAATACGCCGGCCTTGGGCATCGACTGCCGAGGACAGCTTATATCCAAAACCTGCCTGCCGGATCCCACGACTGCTCTCGAGAACGGAAGCAGTGGCCTCCTTGCCCTGATCGCCGCTATCGGCATAGGGCAGATTGTGCAGCGTCACCCGTTCGGCCATTGCTGTCGACCACAGCTCGACCCCACTGGAGCCGAGCTCCTCGAGAAACCGTGCGACGTGGGTGAGGTGGTCCGAGACGTTCAGGGGCGCGTCGCACAGCACGATATCGATCGGTCCGCGATCGATATAGGTGCAGAGCGACTTGATGCCCGGTCTGGCTTTGAAGAGGGCTTCGTTGTTCTCGACGTCCGTGAAGCATCCCACCAGCGCCCAGCCACGGTCGGCGACAAATGCCTTGCCGCGTCCGATCTGCGCTTCGATCGATCCTTCACCCGTTTTGCTCGCAGCCCGAGCGTACAAAGCTACCTTGTTCGTCATGTCTTCAATCCCGTTCTACAAATGACTGGAAGTCGGGAGGCGGGCTTATATCAGCCCGCAACCCCCTTGGGAGCCCGGCGTCAGCGGCAATTGCGTGATGGAAATAATTGCCGCTGCGCCGACGCGCGTCAGGCGTTGCTCGCGCTGATCCGCTCGACCGCAGCCGAGAAGTCTGCTGCAGCCGCCTTGAGGTGTTCGATCAACGTGCTGACTGCGGCATTCTGCATGCCGCCCGGACGGCGAAGCGAGATCGCGTCGACTTCCTGCAGCCAGAGATGCGCTGCCACCAGATGATGTAGCGCCTCGCCCTGCAGAGCGTTACCGATGTCGCCCAGTGTCACGGTAGACGGGAGAGGCAGCCCATAGCAAACTTCCCCCGTCTTAGATCGACTGAGCTCGCCGGTTAGCTCTGACTGCAGCGGAAAGCTGACGAAGCGCGGTTCAATGAGAACTGCGCGCGGACCGTTGGGCTCGTCGGCATCCGCCAGCGCTGCATTGATCTGTTCGATCAGCTTCGGCGCCTCTGAGCGCCACCAGGAAGCTTGCTTCCTGAAGCCGCGGGGGATTGCCGTTGCCTTACGTTGAGACGCAGACGTACGAGCTGGATTCTTGGTGTTCGGCATGGAGACCTCCTGTGGTTGCCGGTTGCCATCGTCTTCGATGACGATGGGCAGCGGAGGCAGCCACGCAGGAGGAGGTACGGCCAAAAAATGCGCTCAGCGAAATGCGAGCACGAAGGGGCGCGCCGGAAGAGAAGATCGTCGTCATGATGGTGCTGATTGCGGTCGTCATGCCTGTCTCCTTTCCTTGATGGCGCTGGGCCGTGTATCGAGCGAGAGACCTATAGCCTACCGCTTCGACCATTGCAAGTGTCTGTATTCAAATGTTTTTTTGGCAATAACTATTTACATCTCGAATGTGCCATTCTGAGACTCGATTTGTTTTTAAACACGTTTTGGGTGAGAGCGCCGGCTTTTGAGCTGCCAGCCGTCACAAACCGTTAAGCATGACGATGTGCCAGCCCGCGCGCGTCTTGAGGAGGGGCGCTACACGCCAGGGATCGTCTGCGTGCTTACAGGACACGCTGGGTCGGTGATGGCGACAGGCCTCGGCGTAACAAAGTTGAACCGTGAATGCTACCAAGAGTTGTTGCTGTAGTATAAAATTTATTTCCCGTCGTTTCCCTGCTGCGATGTGCCAATTCCCACAGTATTGAAGGTAATAATCCAAGTAATAAACGAAGTTTTATGATATTGAAAACGACGCAACCTATTGTAATTGTTGAGCTATTCGTCAATATCCGCTATAATATGATTATCAGTCGCATGGTGCGGCTGTGGCAAGTACTGTGAAAACAGGGATGTTTGACATGAAGAAGATGAAAAACGCGCTGGCGTCGTCAGCGCGCGTAGCTTTCGACTACGCGTCATTCGAGATCTCCCCGGAGATTTCGGCGGAACTCGAGGCGAAGGCGAAGTCGCTGACCGATCTCGGGCGCAAGGAGACGGATCACATTTTCCAGCTCGGCGCCTTGCTCGAGGAGGCGAGCGCTCATATCCCGGACGGGACGTTTGGGAAGTGGGTCGAAGCGCGGTGCAACATCACCGCGCGTACGGCGCGCAACTGGCGCGGCGTCCACCGCTCTCTCGGTGGCTACCGGGACAGGGCGGTGGCACTGGCGATCGGGCCGACGGTGCTGATCCAGTTGATCTCTGCACCGCCGGAAAAGATCGAAGCGGCGTTCGAGTTCGCTGAAGATCAGGGCCGGATCCAGGTTGCTGACGTGAAGGCAATCCTGACCGGCGACGATGTGCCGGACGAGGGTGAATCCGAGGTCGACGTCATCGATCTCGGTGGTGTCCATGGTCTAAAAGCCATGGTCGAGGCGCGGACCCGAGATGGCCGAACGGCTCTCCTGCGCAATCTTCTCGGCCTTCTAAAGATCCTCTCCGCTGCTTTGGCTGAAGCGGAGAGGACCGGCAAGAGGCTCAAGAAGAGCCGCATCGCCCCAAAAGCTGAGGTTCATGCTTACCATGCCTACGAGCTGCTGAGCAGCCTTGGAACCGGCGTCGGTACCCAGGGTGACGGCAAATCCACAATGAAGGTTGGTCTGCCGTCGACGTCTCGCTGGAAGAAAGTCGAGGCGCTGCTGTGGAGGCTTCGAGACAGCTCGAACTGGGCGCGGGTCGATAGCCTGGAGGAATGGCTGGAGACAGTCGTGATCCCAATGCTCACCTGGGCAACGTCGAAGGAGAAGTCGCCGGCTTGGCCGTTGCCAGAAGACCCGCCTTCGCCGAAGGTCACGGTCGCAGCGGCATCTTTGGGCCAGGCTGAGATCGAAGACGACGAAGACGTCGACCTCGATGAGGAAACCGAGGAGGCCGAGATGGTCGAAGCCGACGCTTCGGATGTTCAGGCCGAAACGGAAGAAGACGTTAGCAACCCGATTGCTGCGTTGCTTTCCGCGACCCGTGGACAACGCAAAGGACCGGGCCGGCACAAGCTGGAACTGATCACGAACTGATAGATACCAAATGAGAAGGGGCTTTCGAGCCCCTTTTCCGATTCCGACTTCCCGAATTCGTCCCGTGAGCCCGCTGTTAACCTTGCTCGGGCTCTGTTCTCATTCTTCGCTGCCAGGGTCCTTGAGATCCGGTTCCGGTCCTGCGACATAAGAAGGGCTTCACTGATGAAGCTAAGCGGCCCAAGGCAGCGCGCCAACGCTACCAAGGGCCTGACCCTCAAGCCTTGTTGAAGAAGGAATCGGGCTGTGACCATTCATACTGCCAAGACCCCAGCCGGGGAAGTTCTGCGCGCCACGTCAGGGGCATCCTCCACCATGTCTTTTGTCGCCGGCTCGGCGTCGCGTCGCCAGCTCGGTGAGCGCTTCGCTGGTCACGCCGAACTGCCGGCGCTGCGTCGTCATGCGCATCTGGTGCGCTATCCAGACGTCGAGGCCGACTTCGACGCGCTGATCGAGAAGGCGATTGCTGCCATCGCCGACGGCGAGCCGGTCGAGGACGAGATTCTCGGCCACTATGTCAACGTCGCCTCTCTCGTGCGGGCGGTGTCATTTCGCGAGGGCAAGCTGCTGGAGCAGGCCGTCGAGCGGCTGGCCAAGGCCAATCCAGATCTGGTCGTTCTCATGCAGTCGATCAAGCTGCCGCTGGTGAAGGCCGCCATCGAGGCGGTGGCCGGCAATGACTGGCGCCAGCTCGAGCGTGTGCGGCTTGATTGCGAGGCACCGGCCAAGGGGAGCTACACGCCCGACCTGATCATCGTGAACCGCGCCAAGCGGGCGGCCTTCGTGTTGGACCTGAAGCGCTCGCTCGCGTCCTACGGCGACACCAGCCGGCTCGAGGAGCTGAAGCTGAAAATGCTGGCGTCGGCCATGGTGCTGCCGGACTGGCTCTACAAGACCCAGAAGCGGCTGATGGTCGAGACCGTCGGTGTTGCGATCGTTGATGGCGCCAGTCGTCCGAGCGATCATGCGGCGGGCGTCTGGGCGCTGTCGGAAATCGATGATCTTCTCGAGATCGATGGTGCTGCTGCCTGTATGGCGGAACTGCGCCTGCGCTTCGGGCGCCGCGTGCAACAGCTTCTCGAGGTCGAGGCGCGTCGAGCGCTCGGTCTCCCGGAGACGCCAATGGTGATGTCGGCCCCAGTGCTCGCCGCTGATGCCTCCACGACGTCGCTCTATACGCGCCGCTTTGGGACGCTGCGGGCAATCCCCCGTGCCATGGTCTGCGAGGATGCGACGGACCAAACCGGCCATCACGGATCCGGATGCCGTTGCGGCTCCTGTGAAGATCCGAGCTTCGATGATGATGACGATGGCCGCGATGATCCGGAGGCGCTGTCGGATGACACCGTCTCATGGCCGCCCGAGCATATCCGCATCGGCTTTGCCCGGCGTCTGCTCGACGCCTGACGCTACAGAGTCTTCGCTCGGATGAGGCTATGGCTGCGGCGCGTGACGCCGCGGCAGCCTCTACCTGTTCCCATCATCCTTTAGAAGACGCCGTCCGCTGAAGCCGGAGGGCCAAGGAGATCCTGCATGTCCGCAGACACCATGTCCGCCCAAGCACCATCGACATCTGCCCGCCTCAAGCGGAGCAGCTCGAGAGCTTCCAAACCCAATCAACCTCTTGTGGCTCCTCGTCCGCAGGACGACCCAGCTCTGATCATCGGCCTCGCTCTTGCGTTTGCCCGGCAGGGGTCGTCGGACACGCGCGCTATCCCCTCCGTGGTGCTCGAACCACTCCGCCGCCTGGCAAAATCCGGTGATCCCGCCTGCCGGCTGGTTCTCGACTGCCTCAACAAGAGGGCAGGCGCCAATCGTTGGACATCCGTTCGTCAGGGCGTGCCGCCGGAAATTGTTTCCGCTCATCCGGCAATCCAGGAGGAATGCTGATGGATCGTCTGGCTTCCTTCCTCCTTCGACGTTTGCATCATGTCGAACGCCGGGCCGTTCGGCGTCTCGCGGTCCGCAACGGTCTTCTGACGATGACGACCGCCATTGTCGACGGTCATGTCATCGGCCGCTTCAGTTCCGTCTTCGATCAATCCCATCTCAGCGGCGATGTCGAGCGGGACAGTCAGTGGGTGCGGGCTCATCTCGCCGGCTTCCTGATCGAAGCACCGCAGGACGGACACGGTCGCCCCGTTCTCGTACCAGCCGTGCCGCTGTGGCCAGATCACCTCAGACGGCATCCGGCAAACATTGAGGCTGCTGGCACGGCTGCACATGCCTACGCGGTCCGTGTTGTTGCCGAGGCTGGTTACAAGCCAATCGTCAAACATATGGCCACCTTGCTGCTGCTTGCCGCGGCACTGGAGCAATCGGGCGTCACACTGCGCGATCTGGTCGCGATCCTGCGGCCGGCCGCACCCGTCTTCTCGGTAGTTGTCCTCGCCGATGGCTTTGAGCGGGCCCTGTCGCAGCTCATCGAAGACACCGGCATCGTGCCGTACGGACCTTACACGGGCGTGGCGGCGGATTTTGCTTTCACCGACGATCTCTGGAGGTGGGTGGATAGCGAGACCAAACGCGTCTTCCTGCAGGTCGCGGCCGGAGAGACCAACCGTCCGAGCCGAGCGGCCCTGCGCGGGCAATTGCTGCGGGCTTTGGCGGATGGCACGCCGGTGCTCGCCGCGTCGGAGACACACACTGGCATTCCCGATCAGGTGGATCTTACCTGCGATATCAGGCTGACGGGCGCCGGGATCGATCGCCTGCTGATCGCCGATCTGTTGGAAGCTATCTACGGCAGTGAAGCGGTCATGCGTCATGACAGCAGCATCGCGAGGATTGATGCCGGTGTGCTGACGCTCGACGATCTCGCAATTGCAATCAGGCCGGGCCGCCCAATCCTCTCAAGCCTCGATGCGCTCGCCGGTCTGGCGGCGCTGAATCGCGAGGACAAGGAAGATGACAGGAACGGAGACAAGGCGGATGCCTCGCGGCGGCTGATCACGCAGAGCCCAAGCGAGCGAAGAGAGCAGACGTCGCGGGATGGCGGCAACACCGGCAATCGCGCGGCATCGACGTCGACCGCCTCGTCCAAGGGCAAGGCGAAATCGAAAAGCAAGCCGACCGGCGCCGAGGTGATCCAGCCGGAGCCCTTCGATGAGGCATCGAGGCCGGCCGTGCCGCCCGTGCTGCGTGTTGAGACGCTGACGGGCTATGGTGCAGCAAAAGATTGGGCGCTTGGCCTGAAAGTCGATCTCGCGGATTATCTGACGGGAGGCCTCGCCTGGTCGCTCATGAGCACGAAGCTGCTTCTCTCCGGACCGCCGGGGACTGGCAAGACAACTTTTGCACGGGCGCTTTGCAACACGCTGCAGGTTCCACTGGTCGTCACCTCTGTCTCGACCTGGCTACAGGGCGAGTATCTGCATGATGTGCTGGACCGCATGGCAAACACATTCGCGGAAGCCCGACGTCAGGCGCCGTCCATCCTGTTCATCGACGAGATCGATGGCATCGGCCAGCGCGCTCCGGCGTCGCGGTCTTACTCCGACTACTGGAATGCGTGCGTCAACAAGCTACTGGAGCTTCTCGACGGTGCCATCAAGACCGATGGCGTCATTGTTATCGGCGCCACCAACCGGCCGGGCGAAATCGACGAGGCGATCCGCCGCTCAGGACGGCTGGAGACACATATCGAGATCCCGCGACCGGATATTCCGACGCTCGCTGGCATTCTCGCCCATCATCTGGGCAGCGACCTCGATGCCGTCACCGTGTCGGACACCCAAATCGGAGGTCAGCCATGACGGGAAACAACAAAGTTGGCGGCTCGATGGACGAGATCGAGGTCATCCTGGAGGATGACGGCGAGCGCGACATCGACACGCCAGAGACGGCCGAGCATGATAACCCAGTGCTTCAGGCGTTGCGACGTCTGGCAACCCGAGCAATGGGCCTGACTGGCGCCGACATCGAACGGATCGTCCGCGAAGCGCGATTGAAAGCTCGTCGCGAAAAGCGTCGCCTCACTTATGCCGATGTCGAAGCCGGCATTCGCGGTCACCGCCCGCCGGTCCCGTATGATGTCCGATGGCGCTTCGCTATCCACGAGTCAGGTCATGCCGTGGTTCACCACGCTCTGCGGCTCGGGTCGATCAAGGGGCTGACGATCGACGCCAAGGAGGGCGGCCACAATGCAGTGACCTTTGCGACCAACGCACCTGATACCGAAGTTTGGTATGAGCGGCTGCTGGCCATGCTGATGGCTGGCCGCGCGGCTGAACGCATCGTGCTCAAGACCGTCTCCGGAGGCTCGGGCGGCGCCGAAGAGAGCGACCTTGCGCGTGCAACTCGCATTGCGCTCGATATGGAGCAGGCGCTCGGGTTTGGTGGCCGCTATCCGCTGCTCTATATCGAGCACAAGAATCCCACCGCAATTCTCAGTCGCGACGCCGAGCTGGCAGAGCGGGTGCATCGGCGACTCGAGTTCGCACAGGCACGTGCCACGGAAGCGATCCTGGAGAACCGGCAGGCCTTCGACCGGCTGGTGCGCGAACTCTTCGATGCGCAGGCTCTTGATGGGGCAGCGGTCATGGACATCCTGGCCGGTGCCTCGTAAATCCAGAGCGAGGGATGGAGGACAGGATGTCTGTAACTGTCGTCGCACATTGCGACTGGAGTATCGAAGCCAAGAAGCGATGGATGTGCGTGGCGGTTCGGCAGGGCGAGACGTGGGCCCTTTCGGCGCCGGAACCCGTCGGCGACACGCAGAACCTTACATATCGGCTGCGGCGGCGGATAGGAGCAGACGCCGCAGTGCTGATGGGTTTCGACTTCCCGATCGGTCTTCCTGCCGCCTACGGCAGAACTCTAGGGGCACCCGACTTCCCTTCTTTTTTGCGGTCATTCGGGGACGCACGCTTTGCGCGTTGGTTCGACGTCGCGGAGCATCACAGCGAAATCTCCATCAACCGACCCTTCTATCCGATGCGGCCTGGGGGCACGCAGCGCCAGCACCTTTTCGACGCTTTAGGGCTGAGCGGTAAGGATCTTCTGCGCCGCTGCGAGCGAGCGACGCCGGATCGCGGCGACGCCTGCATGCTGTTCTGGACGCTCGGCGGTAATCAGGTAGGCAAGGCCGCCTTGGCCGGCTGGCGTGAGATTATCCTGCCGAACTTGGAGGAGCTATCGCTATGGCCGTTCGACGGGCCGCTCCATGGACTGATGATACCGGGCGCCACCGTAGTCGCCGAGACATACCCCGGCGACGTTTATGGCCAGCTTGGTATTCCCCGACGTCCGGTATGGAGTAAGCGACAGCAACACGGACGCCGGTCCGTGGCAAGTCATTTGGTGCGGTGGCTGGAGAACAGGCCACACGTCGACGGGAGCGGGCTCCAAAGTCTGATCAACGATGGTTTCGGAAACGGCAAGGATGGTGAGGACCGGTTCGACGCCGCGGTCGGCCTGCTCGGCATGATCGACGTCATCGATGGCCGACGGGGCGAAGGCGTACCGGAAGCAGATGACGTCAAAACGTGGGAAGGCTGGATCCTCGGTCAGCAGGCTTAAGTCTCCCGCAAGTTGATCTACCTTAGAACGAGCTGATGCAGGTCGCCGGCAACCTGAAACAAATTGCGCTCATTCGATTCGAACTTCCGGGCGAACGATTCGAAAGTCGAGGGCAACGTTTCCAAGCTCTGGGCAAACGTTTCGATCGTCCAGATTTCCGATTCACCAGAAATCGGAATGGTCGCACCCTGTGCGTCCGGCGCCGTCTACATAGCCACGAGATTGCCGGCAACTTGTCTCGACGTGCCCGCAACCTGAAACAAATTGCGCTCATCCGAGTCAAAAATCCGGAATTCCGATTCAAAACACAATGATTCCGTTTCGGCGACAAACGCCTTGCGCCATGCCGCCGGTCCTCTAACCATTATAGTGCCATCGATAACAACAAGGGGGGAGATATGGCACGACAGACTTTGGAGCAGCGGAACGCCAAGCAGCGGGAACGGCAGCAGCGGCTGCGGGACCGGCATCGGGCCGAGCGGCGCCCGGATCGCGACGACGTCGCGCGGGCCTTGCTGTTCTGGACGATTACCAGCTATCTCGAGCAGGGCCGGCCGGACTGGATAGAAGAGTTGGCCGACGCCGTTGTTGGGGTTCTCGTCGACCAACGTTTCGACGAGCGGGCATCCGACGAAGTTTTCGACAATCTCGTCGATCGCTATGCCCGCGATGACCAACCTTTTCGCCGCAAGCCTCACCTGCGGGGCTGACGATTTCTGGCCCTCTGCTCTGCCTGATCACCAACTGTTTGTGCAAACGGCGTTATCATTGGGGACTTCGTCCCCCCGTTACTTCGTGAAACGCCGTTTGCAACTGAATCGTTTTTATGAAGCCATTCGCCCACGGAAACCCTTGGTTACCGGAGGTTAACTCCATTCGCATAGCTCGCGTGCCCCGCATCTGCGGGAACGATCAACAACAGCTAAGTGAATGGAAATGAACCAATTTTCTGCCAAAGCCTTTCAACGCAAGATCGACGCCTTCTGCGAACTGCGGCTGGCGCCGCTTTTCAAGGACGACGAACTTCCCCGGCTGAAGTGGTATTTGCACACGCTGATCCAGACGAGGAGACCGGCGCCAAGAACCAGCGGCAGGACGGACTGGCACGTTGTCGCGGCAGCCTGCGGCTTGGACATCAATCTGGTTGCGGGTAATGCGCGTCAGATCGATCCGGCCCTCGACGCGATTGGTCGGTGGATCCGGGACACGCGCCTCTTAACCGCGGCAGCAGACCCCGAAGTCCCTCGAACACAAAAGACGCCGAGGACGAAGGCGGTGCCCAGAAGTCCGCGACCAGCTCGCCCACCCCAGAACCAGCTCAAACCAGCATCGGGCGCTACAGCAGCAAGTCCACGCAAAGGTCTCGAATTCCCAGAACCGTTGTTCGACGTCACGGAAGATCCGACGGACTTTTGCGAGGCTTTGCAGCTCCAGCTCCGGCGCCATGGCGAAACGTATTGGACACTCCATCGTGCTATCACTGGTCCGGATGACGTTACGGAAAAGACAACGCTTTTAAGCTGGATCGAAGGCCGGAAGGTGCCGCGCACAGTTGAGAGTTTTGAGATCCTGTCTCGGATCGAGCGACGGTACCGGCTCCCGGCCGGTTATTTCAAATCCAAGCTTGCACATCCTTCGCGGTCGGCGTCAGGGTTTGAGCTTTCCGGCATAGAGCCTGCGGAGCGGCGTCGTATTGCTTGGCATCTTCCTGAGGATTTCAACACGCTGTCCTTCCAGAAGAGGGAGGAGATCGTCGACTGGGTTCGGCGGGTCATTATCAGCGGCACGACCGACTACCGGAAGTACCAGGCAGCCGCCGCCAAGCAGCGCTACGCCATCCGTTTCCCTGGCGTCTCCTATGGTGGGCGGGCGCCACGCGACGGTAAGATTGTAGTCCCTGCGAACTATGAGCAGACCTGGGTCGAGGATCCTGACCTGCTGTCAGGCGTGATAGAAGCGCCACCAGCTCTTGCCATGGAAATGGCCGACCTGGTGCGCTTCAAGACGTCGGCTCTGACGTCGGTCGGCTTTCAGCGAAACGGGGTTTGGGGCGAAGAAACCGCCTCGCAGAAGATCGAGCATCTCGGGCTGATGTTCGGTGCCCTTGCAGCATCCAGAGATGGAGAGGTGAAGGGCTACGGGGTGCCGGTCCGGCAGTTGACGTTCGGGCTACTCATTTTCCCCGGCGTTTGGGATTGGTATCTGCAGTGGCGGGAGACGCGCCGTGGTTTCTTCACTGCATGGGAAGTCGACATGTTGCGGATCGCCTTGGCGATCACCAAGGAGGGGACCGGATGGCTTCGGCAGCATCCGGAGCTTCTGGCGCGGGTTCAACCGATTGCCGGCCTCGTTTCGCAAAACGAGATCGACTACGCGAATGCGGACTGGCACGGTGCCTGCGACGACTTCCACAAGCACGCTGCCCACCGCGTCAAGGAAATCCAAAGGATCGCTCGTGTTCATCGCGACCCTTTCGAGCCGATCATGCCGGTCCTTGAGGCTGCAAGCCCCGTTGGCGAGTATCGAAAGATCACCGAGGAGATCATCCGCCTGATGCCGGATGAGCATCGTTATCCTCGGCCGGCCGCCGAAGCGGTGCGATCATTTCTGATGCTGAGGCTGGGGTTGCATCTTGGGCTTCGCCAGAAGAACCTCAGGCAACTGATGCTCAATCCGAAAGGCTCGATGCCGCGCTCGGAACGCGCGCTGGAAAAGATGAAGCGCGGCGAAATCCGGTGGAGTGATCGGGAAGGTGGCTGGGAGGTCTTCATTCCTGCTGTGGCCTTCAAGAACGCGCACTCGTCCTTTTTTGGAGACAAGCCGTTTCGGCTCGTTCTTCCAGACCTCCTGGATCTCTACAAGTACATCGACGCCTATGTCGACCGGCATCGCTCGGTGCTCTTAAGGTCGGCCGTGGATCCCGGCACGTTCTTCGTCAAGACCGTCAAGACGACCAGCACAAACGCGGCCTATGACACGACGAGTTTCTACGAGGCCTGGCGTCACACCATTCAGCGCTACGGCATCTACAACCCCTATACCGGACGAGGGGCGATCAAGGGGTTGCTACCGCACGGGCCCCACAATGTCCGTGACGTGCTGGCGACCCATATCCTGAAGCAGACGGGCTCGTATGAGCAGGCGAGCTACGCCATACAGGACACCGCCGAAATGGTCGCCAAGCACTATGGGCGCTTCCTGCCCCAAGACAAGGCCGCGCTTGCGGCACGCATCCTCAACCAGGTCTGGGAAGCCGCCTGACGCTGAAGGAGGCGTCGGAAATTATTTCCGGCGTCTTTCGCAGAAAGATGGGAGGTCCTACGTTGGAAGTGTGCTACCATGTCGACGATGACCCTGACTGATTGAAAGCGCTGGGAAAAGAAGATAAACCACCGGACGTTGAAAGGGAGCGAATCCGCCATTCTCAGAGCAGCAACAAAGGAGTTGAAAAAACCTCCTCCTAAGAGAATTCAGGCCAGGAGGTCGCATGATAACTGACTACCAGGCCAAGTACATTGGACATGAATTGACCAAACGGTGCGCGCCAGATAGCTTTGAGCGTCTCGCTGGAGCAGTGGCTGGCGCACAGATCGATCTCAATCCGCATCAGGTTGACGCTGCGTTGTTTGCTTTCGCCTCGCCGTTATCGAAAGGCGCTCTGCTTGCCGATGAAGTGGGCCTTGGGAAAACGATCGAAGCGGGATTAGTAATTGCGCAACGGTGGGCTGAGAGACGGCAGCGCATTCTAATCATAGCACCTTCGAACTTGCGTAAGCAGTGGCACCAGGAACTCGGTGAGAAGTTTTCACTTCCGTGCGTGATTCTCGAATCAAAGTCCTATAACCAGTCTATTCGCGCTGGCGCTTTCCAGCCTTTTGAAGTCGAAAATGCAGTCGTCATTTGCTCGTATCAATTCGCGCGCTCCAAGGCATTGGATGTACATCGGGTTCCGTGGGATCTGGTTGTAATTGATGAGGCTCATCGACTGAGGAACGTCTATAAGCCCTCAAATGTTATCGCCAACACTTTAAAAAATGCCCTTGCTCAGAAGAATAAGCTGCTCCTGACCGCCACGCCGCTTCAGAATTCGCTGCTTGAGTTGTACGGCCTCGTCAGTTTCATCGACGAGCACGCCTTTGGCGACGTGAAGAGCTTTCGTGAGCGGTTCGCGAACCCAGGCGATAAGCGGAATCTTGATGCGTTGAAGGAGCGCCTCAAACCAATCTGCCACCGCACACTGCGGCGCCAGGTGACGGCCTACATCCCCTACACCCGTCGCTTACCCTTAGTGGAAGAGTTCACACCCGAGAACGGCGAAGACCGCCTTTATGAGCTTGTTTCCGCCTATCTGCAGCGTGACAATTTGCAGGCGCTGCCCTCAGGGCAGCGGTCGCTGATGACGCTTGTCCTTCGCAAGCTACTGGCTTCGTCAACGTTTGCTATTGCGGGAGCACTGAACTCAATATCGCAAAGGCTGAAAGCGAAACTCGCTGCGCATCCGGTTGTAACGCCGTTGGACGAGGAGCTGTCAGAAGACTTCGAGGCGCTCGATGCGACCGCAGATGAATGGCTCGATGATGGGGGCGGAGAACCGCTTGCCGACGCGGACCGTAGAGCAATTGAGGCGGAGATCGCTGATCTCGAATCATTCTCAAAGCTAGCGACGTCGATCGAGCACAACGCCAAAGGCAACGCTCTTTTGAAGGCATTGGACATTGCCTTCGCGAAGGCTCGCGAGCTTGGTGGTGCTGAGAAGGCTATTATCTTCACCGAGTCAAGGCGAACCCAGGAGTACCTCCAAAGGATTCTTTCCAGTACCGCTTACGCTGGTGGCATCGTCCTCTTCAACGGAACCAACACAGATCCGTTATCGCGTGAGATCTATGCGCGTTGGATCGAGAAGCACGAAGGATCGGATCGGGTCACTGGATCACGATCCGCAGACATGAGGTCCGCACTGGTCGACTACTTCCGTGAGGAAGGTCAAATCATGATCGCGACGGAAGCCGGTGCCGAAGGCATCAACCTGCAATTCTGCTCGCTTGTGGTGAATTACGACCTGCCTTGGAACCCGCAACGGGTGGAGCAGCGGATTGGCCGTTGCCACCGTTATGGCCAAAAGCATGATGTTGTCGTCGTCAACTTCATAAATCGCAAAAATGAAGCGGATCAGCGAGTCTATCAGCTTCTGTCCGAGAAGTTTAGGCTGTTCGAGGGTGTTTTCGGCGCCAGCGACGAAGTCTTGGGCGCGATCGAGTCCGGCGTCGATTTCGAAAAGCGGATCGCAGGCATCTATCAGGAGTGCCGCCAACCAGAGCAAATCCGGGCAGCGTTCGATCAACTGCAGCTGGAGCTCAGCCTCGAAATCGATACGGCGATGAGCCAGACGCGCCAGAAGCTCCTCGAAAAGTTCGACGACGAAGTGCGGGAGAAGCTACGCGTGCGAGATGAGGACGCGAAGGTTCATCTCGATCGCTATGAGCAATGGTTGATGCGCCTGACCTGCCACGAGTTGGATGGTCAGGCAACGTTCCACAACAGCTCGTCCTTCACCTTGCCGGCTCGGCCGCGATGGGCGAACGGCGCGGCGATCCCGCCAGGGCTCTACGAGTTGCCACGACGTTCTGGCGAGGCGCACACCTACCGGCTCAACCATCCCCTCGGCGAGGCCGTTGTCGCCCGCGCTAAGGCGCGCGACCTCGCCCCAGCCGAGGTGCATTTCGACTATGCCAACCACGCCGGCAAGATCAGCATTCTGGAACCCTTCGTCGGGAAGGCCGGCTGGCTGGTCGCGTCCTTGACGACGGTTGAGGCTCTTGATGAGGCGGAGGACCACATCCTTCTATCGGGAATCACCGATGAAGGGCATGTGCTGACACGGGAGATCTGCGATCGCCTGATGACGATCCACGGCACACGACAGCAAGACGTCATGCCGGACCCCGACGCCATAAGCCGTATTGAAAAGTCCTTGAGCGAAGCTCAGGCGCTGATCCGTCGTGGCGTATCGGAGCGCAACGCGCGGTTCTTTGAGGCCGAAGCCGACAAGCTGGATGGCTGGGCGGATGACCTCAAGGTTGGGTTGGAGCGCGAAATCAAGGAAATCGACAGGCTCATCAAGGAGGCCCGTCGAGCGGCCACGACTGCTCTGACATTGGAAGAGAAGCTTGCAGGTCAGAAGCAGATCAAGACGCTCGAGGCGACGCGGAATCAGAAGCGTCGTTCCCTCTTCGACGCACAAGACCAGATTGACAGACAGCGGGATGAGCTGATCGCCCAAATCGAGTCCAAGCTCGAACAGAAGGTCGAGGTCGCGCCTCTGTTCACCATCCGTTGGACGTTGGGGTGAGCCATGCCCAGTGCCGCGGAGAAAATCGCTCACATCGAAGCTGTGCTCCGGCGCCGGTTCTTTCCACTCGTGCCGGAGCGCGCGCAACGATGGACGCCGGAGCAGCACGATGTTGATCGATGCTCACGTTCACTGGCTGCCTATGCACTCTGCGGGGCGTGCGGAATCTCCGAGGCGGTTGCCGCAGGTGCGCTGGTCGACGGGGGAGATGACGGCGGCGTCGACGCGCTTCATTTTGATCGGGCTGGTCAGCGACTGATTGTGGTTCAGTCCAAGTACAAACGGCCGAACAACGCCGAAAACCCGCAGGGCACAGGGCCCAATCAAGCGGAAACGCTCAAGTTCATCAACGGTACCAAGGCGCTCATGGAACGGCGCTTCGACGGATTCAATGCGGCGGTCAGGAATCGTCTGGACGAAATAGAGGAAGCGCTGGACACCCCGGGCGTGAAGATCTGCCTCGTCCTTCCATTCCTCGGCGAAGCATTGGACGTTCACGCAAAGGCCGACCTCGAGGCCTTCGTCGCTCAGTGCAACAGCCTTTCGGACTGCATGAGCGCCAGCGTTGTCGGCATCACCCAGACCTATGACTGGATGGTCGCCGAGCAAGCAAACCAGGCTGTAGACGTCCGCCTCACCCTTGAGAAATGGTCGAGCGTGACCGCGCCACGAAAGGCGGTCTATGGGCTGGTAAAGGGCCAGGAACTTGCGACGCTCGTGACCGAACATGGAACCGCGCTCTTCGAACGCAACATACGGCACTATCTCGGCTCGGTCGGTGTCAACGTCGCGATCGAAGAGACGGTCCGGCGACGCCCCGAGGATTTCTTCTACCTGAACAACGGCATCACGGCTGTCACGACGGCCATCACGCCCGCGCCCGGCTCACCCGACCGGTGCGTGTTCGGGCTCAAGGCTTTCTCCATCGTCAACGGAGCGCAGACCGCTGGCTCCATCACGACAGCGTCGCTTGCAGCCGCTATCTCCGAGAACGCGAAGCTGCACATCACGATCATCGAGGTTCCTGATCCTGCCGACGATTTTGCCGTGCGCGTCACGCGAGCGCGGAACTACCAAAATCAGGTACGAGGTGTCGACTTCGCTGCGCTCGATCCCAATCAAGAGCGCATCCGGCAGGAACTTGCTGCCGTCGGAATTCGATACCATTACCGGCCGTCGGCGGAGTCCCGGATCAGGCAGGACGACGCGTTCACCCTGGAAGAGGCGGCGCTGGCGCTGGCATGTCTTTCGTTCTCCATCCCGGATGGGCAGCGCAGGGGTCAACGGGGTGCGAACGCGGTCGATCTCGTCGTAACCGCCAAGCGTGAAATCGGCCGCCTCTGGCAACAGGATGGCGCGATTTATGCGCAGCTTTTTCCCGCGTCGCTGTCCGGTGTCCGGATTTGCCGGCTCGTGCGCATCTACCAGTTCATCGACCGCATTCTGGCCGGGAGTGAACGAGCAGAGACTGCGTACGACCGCAGGATGTTCTTCCGCCATGGCCGCTATTTCATGATGGCTTTTGTCGCGCAGCGACTTCCACGGCTCATCGCCAAAGCCGCGCCCGGCCTCACCACCGATGAGGAACGCGAGATATCCCAGGAGACCAATCAGCTCTCGGAGGTGATCTTCGCCACCTCCCGGGCGATGCAGGTTGATCGCGGCTTTCTGGCCATCTTCCGAAATCTCACCGACGCGCAGCCGCTTGCCGAGAAGGTCCTCCTTCGCCTGGCCGAGCTGGATGCCGCTCAGAACCCACAGGCTCCTGCCAGCGCGGCTGCGCCGGTAATCGCCGCAGCCGCCACGGATCAAGCATGACCAGAAAACAAAAACTCGAACTCACCTGGGTCGGCAAGGAGAACCGGCCGCGGCTGGAGCCGCGCATTCTGCTGGAAGACCCGGAGAAGTCCTATCACGCGAAGCATCGCGTGAGCGATGACGACATTTTCGATAACCGGCTGATCTTCGGCGACAACCTGCTCGCGCTGAAGGCGCTGGAGCATGAATTCGCAGGCAAGGTGAAATGCGTTTTCATCGATCCGCCCTACAACACGGGCAGCGCGTTCAAGCACTACGACGACGGCTTGGAGCATTCAATTTGGCTTGGACTAATTCGCGATCGGATTGAGATCTTAAGGCGACTACTTTCTGACGTTGGCTCTCTTTGGATCACTGTTGATGACAATGAAAGCCACTATCTCAAAGTAGTCTGTGATGAGGTGTTTGGCCGTGCAAACTTTGTCTCAAATGCAATTTGGCAAAAACGTTACGCCCCCTCAAACGACGCACTTTGGTTAAGTGAGAATCATGATCATATTCTAGTGTATGCAAAGGAAAAATCCCTTTGGAGGCCACGGCCATTATCGCGAACTGAGCAGCAAGATAAGCTATATAAAAATCTCGACAAAGATCCCCGTGGTCCCTGGATGAGCGATAATTATACATGCGCAAAATCTGCTGATGAGAGGCCAAATCTATATTATGAGATTGTAAATCCAAACACTATGGAGAAAATCTGGCCAAATCGATCTCGCGTTTGGGCATTCGAGCCTGAGACACACCTTAGGCACGTTGCTGAGAACAGAATCTATTGGGGCAAGGATGGAAAGAATAGTACCCCGCGACTGAAGAAATTCCTTGGCGAACTTCGTCGTCCGGGCACGGTACCGCAGACAATCTGGCTTTATGATGAAGTCGGACACACGCAGGATGCCAAGCGCGAGGCAAAGGCGTTGCATCCTGATGATCCCTTTCCAACTCCAAAACCAGAGAAGCTGATTTCGCGCATTGTTGAAATTGCGACAGAGCCGGCCGACCTCGTTCTAGACTCTTTTGCCGGTTCCGGCACAACCGGCGCGGTCGCTCACAAGATGGGGCGCCGCTGGATCATGGTGGAGCTTGGCGAGCACTGCCACACCCACATAATTCCTCGCGTGAGGAAGGTCATCGACGGTGAGGACAAGGGTGGGATAACCGAGGCGACTGGCTGGCAGGGCGGTGGAGGGTTCCGCTACTTCAAGCTCGCGCCGTCGCTGCTCGAAAAGGACAAGTGGGGCCGCGAGGTTATATCCAAGGCCTACAATGCCGAAATGCTGGCCGAGGCTTTGTGCAAGATCGAGGGCTTCACCTACGCCCCGAGCGATAGCGTCTACTGGCAGCACGGCACCTCGACCGAGCGCGACTTCATCTATGTGACGACGCAGACGCTGTCGCCCGAGCAACTGGAAGCCCTGAGCGAAGAGGTCGGCGAGGGACGAACGCTGCTGGTGCTCTGCGCCGCCTTCCGCGGCAATGCGTCTACCTGGCCCAATCTGACGGTGAAGAAGATCCCGAACCACATTCGCGAGCGCTGCGAATGGGGTCATGACGACTATAGCCTCAATGTCGAGAACCTGCCCAAGGCGCCGCCAGCAACGAAGGCTATCGACAAAGCAACACCTCGTTCCGCCTCCCAGCCTGGCCTGTTCGATCTCGCGGGAGACGACCAATGAACCGTCACGTCAACGCCATCGCCGGTCGTCTCAGCCTCCGCGCTCCCCAGCGGCAATCTCTCGAAATTCTCGATCGCGTCACCGAGCTGGTTCCGCCGCGAAAGGGCACCGATCTTGAAGCCGCGCTTGCGGCGATCCGGGCTGAATCTCCGAGCGTCATTGACTTCGAACGCGAATTTCCGAGCTTATGTTTCGCGTTAGCGACGGGTGTCGGCAAGACTCGCCTTATGGGCGCGTTCATCGCCTATCTGCATCTGGCGCATGGCCTGAACAACTTCTTCGTGCTCGCGCCGAACCTGACGATCTACAACAAGCTGATCGCGGACTTCACGCCCAACACGCCGAAATATGTCCTGAAGGGCATCGCGGAGTTCGCGATTTCACCGCCTGTCATCACGACGGGTGACAATTTCGAGCGACAGATCGCCAGCGGCGGCAACCTGTTCCCCGTCACCATCAACATCTTCAATATCTCAAAGATCAACTCCGAGGTGCGCGGTGGCCGTAGCCCGCGCATGCGTAGCTTCAAGGAAGAGATCGGGAACAGCTATTTCGACTATCTCGCCGCCCAGAAGGATCTCGTCCTGATCATGGACGAATCCCATCGATATCGGGCGACGGCGGGCGTGCGAGCCATCAACGAATTGAAGCCGGTGATGGGGCTTGAGCTGACCGCTACCCCGTTCGTCGAGACGACACGCGGTCCGGTGCCGTTCCAGAACGTGATCTTCGACTATCCGCTCGGCCGCGCCATGGCTGATGGCTTTGTGAAAGAGCCTGCGGTCGTCACCCGCGAGAACTTCGTCGCGACGGGCAAATCGCCGGAGCAATTGCAGCAGATCAAACTGGAAGACGGCGTGCGTCTACACGAAAGCGTCAAGGTCGAACTGGAGACCTATGCGCGACAGGTCGGCGAGCGGATCGTCAAGCCCTTCATGCTGGTGATCGCGCGCGACACCACGCACGCTGCTGAGTTGATGACGCTGGTCAAGTCCAATGCCTTTTTCGAGGGGCGCTATGCGGACAAGGTCATCCAGGTCGATTCCAGTGTGAAGGAAGAAGAGACGATCGAACGGCTGTTGAAGGTCGAAAGCCCGGAAGAACCGACCGAGATCGTCATCCACGTCAACATGCTGAAAGAAGGCTGGGACGTCACCAACCTCTATACGATCGTGCCATTGCGCGCAGCCAATGCGCGTACGCTCATCGAACAGTCGATCGGGCGCGGCTTGCGTCTGCCCTATGGCAGGCGGACGGGGGTCACCGCCGTCGACCGGTTGAACATCGTCGCGCATGACCGCTTCCAGGAAATCGTCGACGAGGCGCGCAAACCGGATTCGGCCATCCGCCTTCAACAGGTGGTCCTCACCGAAGGGGGGTTGCAGCAGAAGACGGTTACCGTCGAGTCCAGACCTCAGCTCGCCGCCAAGCTCGGCCTGCACTCCGATGCGCCGGCCAACGTGGCATATGGTTTCGAGGAGGAACCGGCCGAATTTACGCACGAAGAGCGGCAGGTCGTTCGGATCGCCTATGATGTGATCCGCAAGATGGAGGCCGAGCCATCGCGCCTGCCCAGCGTCGCACACCTACAGAAGCCCGAGGTGCAGGCAGCGGTTTTGCGCGAGGTACAAAGCCAGTATCGGCCCGCCCAGTTGGAGCTGGAGGGAATTGCTAATCAACCCGATCTCACAGCGATCGTTGCTAAGACCGTCAACCTCGTAGTCCAGCAGACGATCGACATTCCCCGTATACTCGTTACGCCGAAGGGCGAGGTGAAGTCGGGCTTTCATCACTTCACGCTCGATCTATCGCGCATGCGCTACGAAGTGCCGAACGAAACCCTGTGGGCCTCTCATCTCAGGACCGGGCAAGTGGATCGGATCGGCCTTGGCGCCGGCAATATCGATGAACAGCGGCTTGAGGACTACATTGTCAGCGGCCTGATCGACTTCGATGACGTTGCTTACGATGAGAACGCGGATCTGCTCTATGATCTCGCAGCCCAAGTGATGAACCATCTGTTGACGACGCACCCGGAGGATGGCGTTCGCAAGATCCTGCGCCTTCACCAGAAAGAAATCGCCCGCTTTGTGCATGCGCAGATGCAGACGCACTTCTGGCAGGACACGGCAGTCGAATACGAAGTCGTCGTCACACGTGGCTTCAGTGAACTCCGAAAGAGCGCGTATACGGCGGCGGCCGGCGAGGCACCTCTCGATTTTCGTCACTCCCCCCCGGACAAGACCAACATGGCGCGATATCTGTTTGGCGGTTTCCAGAAGTGCCTCTATCCCGTACAGAAATTCCAGTCGGATGCCGAGCGCAAACTTTCGGTCATTCTCGATCGCGAGGCGCAGAAGTGGTTCAAGCCAGCGCGTGGGCAGTTTCAGCTCTTCTACCGCAGCGGAACGGATCTTCAGGAATACCAGCCTGACTTCGTTGCAGAAATGCATGATAGCATTTTGATGCTTGAACCAAAGGCTTCCAATCAGATGACTGAATCGGATGTGCTGGCGAAGCGTGACACAGCTCTCGAGTGGTGCCGGCACGCGAGCACACATGCGGCAAGCTACGGCGGAAAGCCATGGCGCTACGCTTTGATCCCACATGATGTTATAGCAGAAAACATGACGCTTTTTGGTTTACTAAAGCAATATGAGACCGCGTAGAACGTCAGCACTCCGTCCGACGGATAGCCCCACTCGGCTCTGACGCTTTCAAACCGCGCCGGATTTGCAGTAGCGGGTTGTTTCGAGAAAATGAGGATAACGGCGACCGAACCGCTAATGTTCTTGAGCTGTTCCGTTAAGGTGTTACGCTGGTTGTATGAGCCACAAAACTAGCGTTTCGATTCTTGCCTCGCTATTGAGGCCCGACAACGACGCTCGCCCCACATTTTTGTTGGGGGCGGGGGCCTCATTTTCCTCCGGTGTTCCTTTGGCGGCTGAAAGCGTTCGTCGTCTTGCGAAACAGGTCTATGCCGAGCGCGAGCTTGGAGGCAGGACTCTCCCTGAGCGCATAAAACCCTCCGAATGGACCAGTTGGCTTCACCAGCAGGACTGGTTTATTCACGGAGATGATCAACTCGCCGAGAATTTTCCGCTCGTAGTCGAGAATTTGCTCAAGCCGGAAGCGTATAGACGGCGGTTGTTGTTAGAGCTTGTCAGCCTGAAGGGCGAGCTGGGTTCAGGTTACCGCGCCCTCGCTGATCTCGTCCTGCGCGGGCTTGCCGGAACGGTGATGACCACCAATTTCGATTTGTGCCTGCCGATGGCGCTCGGAGAGAAGCACCCTCATATAAGGCATGTTGCGGAAATCAATCGCAGGCCCGACGATTTCAACGAATTTAATCCCTTCGCAAGGGCTCAGATTGTATGGCTTCACGGCAAGGCAGAACAGTATACCGATCGAAACCTGGTTCATGAGACGCAAACCCTCGATCGTGTTCTCCTCGAAAAGCTGCATCCGCTCCTTGAGTTCTCGCCCTTGATCGTCATGGGGTATCGAGGGTACGAGCCGTCGATCATGTCATCGCTTCTCGGAGCCGAAGGTCAAAAATTCCGGCACGGTATATTTTGGTGTGTGAGAGCAGGTGAGCCGCTTCACCCCAATGTTCAGGCATTGTCGGACCGCTTGGGCAGTAATTTTCAAAGGCTGGAGATCAAAGGCTTTGATGAAATCCTGGCCGATTTGAATGTGGAGCTTGCCGGTGTCCAGCGGTTCGTTGCACTTTCAGTTGCCGAAGCCGGAGAGAGCTTTGATGACCAGATATGTGAAGGGGCAGTATGGGCTGATGTCGATGCAGACCTGGCGCTTGTCACCCTTCGGCAGTACTGCGAGAAACTTGAACGCGGTAGTCTCACATCAGATCAGCTCAAGCCATTGATGCGCGAGATCGGCCTATTGGCCCAGCAAAAGGATGCGTCGGAAAAGCCGACGAATGCCTGCATCCTGCTGTTCGGTCGAAATCCCGAACGCTTCTTTTCGCATTCGGTGATTTCGTCGACGATTTCCGGAAAAAGGCGCATCGTTTTTGAAGGCAATCTGATCTCTCAATATCGTGCATTGCTTGAGTGGCTGGAAAGCAAAGATGTCAATCCGATCATCAAGGTTAAAGGCAAGCAAAAGCATTATTCGCGCGCTGCATACCCTGAGCGGGCCTTGATCGAAATGCTGGTTAACATGATTGTCCACCGGGACTATGAGATCGTCGCGCCAAGTCAAATCGACGTGGACGGAAACTCTGCCGTGTGCTTTTCCAATCCAGGCGGAATGTCTGCGCAGTCGAAAAATCGTCTCGAGACAAATGACGAAGGTGCGTTCTCCCCCGTGCCGGAGTTCAGCGATCTCCGAAATAGAACCCTATGCGATGTATTTTTTGGGATCAGCGCCATGGAACGCGCGGGTACCGGTTTATCCGACACCCTCGATCTTTGTTTCGAAGCTGGCGGCTCTGCGTCATTCGCTTTCCCGCCCGGAGAGGACGGCTTCCTCTCCAAGCTTTTCAGACCGGGCGCTTCTGCGGGATCAGCCTCCGTGTCGATCGACACCCGCCCTGTGGGTACCTATACGATAAACTCGCTCATGTTCTCCGCTTTGCCTGAGACGATTACGCGCCTCAAGATTAAGGAAGGCGTCGACCTGCGGCGGGACGTTCCGCTACATGATGCCGGTACATTCGTCTACGAGCACCGCAGCGGTGATTTGTGGACGTTCTTGCCTGCCCCTATCGCCAACCTCCTATTTGCAAATGTCCTTACGGAAGGGGCGACAGTCATCTCACTGGCAGAGGCGGATTCTGACATTGTCCTGCACCGGAAAATCGCTTGGCTGATACGTAAGCATTTTGAGCAGCATATTCGGTCCTTCGAGAAGGACGGCCTTGTCGTTGAAAAGACGAAGAAGGGCCATCCGGCGAAACGTGCCTATTTCCAGAGCAGGAATAAAGACAACAGAACCATCGTTTATGACACACCCCGACGAAAGGGTATCAGACGCGATGTTGTCAAGAAGCGCGGCGATGACGGGAAGCCGTGGTTCGAATGCGAAGGTTTCGGCTACGAAGTTGTACGCCTGGGTAACGGCTGGGGTGTCCGGATCAAACCGTTCTACATGTTCACGAAGCAGGACGGCATCACCCCGTTGCCGGGATATATGCGGACGAGCCGCGCTACGCGCCGCATTCGCTTCGACAGAAATACCAATGTCGAGAGCGATCTCGTGTTCTGGGGGCGGTTCCTATCCCAAGGAGGGCAGACGATAAATATCGGTGATGAAAACGTGCCTGATCTGGTGCTGGAAGGCAGTTTTTACACCCAGGATGTAACAGAAGAAGGGCTGGTGGATCATGACGATTCAAATGAAGATCGACGTACTGCGTGAGCCCAGAATCGAGTTTTCTAATGCGAAAACCGACATCGATCCACGCCGGGGACTGCCAAAGAATGGACCATCTGATAACACGGGTCTGCGGCAGATCAAGCTGGGCTTTGTAGGCCTTTCAGAGGATATCGACGCTGCCGTTGCATGGCTCTCGCGATTTGAGACTTTCATTCCGGCGAAGGAAAACAATTCCGCGCGTTTTCGGAATTGGCCGGGCCTAGAAAAGGCCTTGAATGCAAAATTCATCATGGAGAAGCGGCACAGGCGGATCGTTTCTTCCTCTAAATATGATCAGCTTTTTCGTGACGCGCTGAAGGGACAGAAGTTCGGTGAACTGGTTGAGCTCTTCGAATACGAAGTCAGCAGTTTGTACGGGGACGAGGCCCCCGATTGCATAATCTTGTGCATCAAGCCTGAACTTGGTGATTTGAGAGTTATGAACCCAGGCCTGTCGCCGGAGGAACGCCGGGCGCTGGAGTTCTTGCGAGCGGAAGAAGAAAGCGATCAGCTTGCGTTATTTCAGCCCTCGCCAGACGAGCTCGAAACAGCGAGCGCACTCTATACGATGGCTGACGATTTGCTGTTTCGGACGTTCTACCGTGCCCTTAAAGCAAAGATCATGTCTGATGGTCAGGCTGTTCCAATCCAGGTCGTTAGACGCGACACGATCGAACGGCCAGACGATAAGGGGCAAAGTCAGGCTACTCGTGTCTGGAACGCTGCCGTTTCTATCTATTATAAATCCAAGGGCATTCCGTGGCGGCCTGCTGACCTGCCGAAAAATGTCTGCTTTGTCGGGATTTCCTTTCACCACATGAAAAAGCGTGGCGGGCATCTGGTCTATGCCAGCGTGGCGCAGGCTTATTCGACAGATATCGAACCTTACGCGATCAAAGGTGCGAGCATTGATCATGACCAGAAGCGTGATCGCCAACCTTACTTGAACCAGGCGCAAGCGCGTCAATTGCTCGAGCAGATACTGGAAGAGTATGAGCGACGAGCCGGAGTGACGCCCGACCGCGTGGTAATTCATAAGACGACAAACTATCAGCCTGAAGAAGAACGAGGCTTTCGGACGGCTGCCAAAGATCGGGTCGCCAACTGTGACCTGATCTGGCTGCGCAACACCTCGTTTCGTGTCGTCCGCAAAGGAACCGAAGAACCATGGCGCGGCACATTGTGTTCGCTAGATGGTCACTCCTATCTGTTCACGAGCGGCTATATCCCTTGGTGGAACGAATTCCCAGGAATGCACATTCCAGCACCTCTGGAAATCGGTTCTTGCGGTGAAACTGACATTCGTGCACGCGCGGAGGAAATCCTGGCATTGACCAAAATGAACTGGAACTCCAGCGATGGGATCACCCGTTTCCCGATCACGCTGCTCTTTGCACGGCGCGTGGGAGAACTGATGTGCGAGCTTTCGGATAACGCGACGCCCAATCCGTCTTATCGTTTCTACATATAATGTAAGATAGGCGTTGAATATTTTCGGATGTTTCCACAAGCTCGCGTTTTGAAACGGTAATCCCGCCGGCTCGTGCCAAACGCAAGAAGGCGGAAATCAGCCTTAATCAGATCAAAGTGAGATCAAATTTCCACCGATCGCTGCGCGAGAGCTCAGCTCTTGCGGGTGCCCTCTTCCTTTATCGTGAACTGATCCCAGATCATCATCGCGCCGAGATCTCGGGTATACCAAGGAATCTCAATTGCCAGAACCACTCCTGGTTCAACATCTATGGTTTCCGCTGGACCGATTATTAGCCTATGCCTAGCCCGCAAGCTAGGGCTCACTACTGCGAGATTTCGTGAGGTTTGCAAGGCGTTACCATGGAGACGAAAACTGCTATGATGACGGAAGGAATTAGAGATCGGCGGAAATAATTGCCGCTGATCTCCTCTTACAAAGTAATCACACGGGCCGCCCGACCTTTTCTACGACTTGTACATAGGTGTGATAAGGCGCTTCGGAGTATGCTCTATTCCTGTCGGAACGCTGGACCGTTGCTCAGGTAGCTCAGGAAGAGATCCGCCAAATGCAACGGCTACTTGCGGGAACGCGTCACCGAGTTCCGGGTTCGTTTCAGCCAGCGTAATAGGCATAGCCTCGACAAGATCGAAATCGATGTGACGCTTGTCGAGCTGAACTCCGTCTTCTGCCAGCTTCCTTACAAAAGGCAGCCGGCTGCCGCCTCCTGTGGCCACCAGCTTGATTCGCGAAGCCGATCCAGCAACGATCGCGGCCGATCCCGCCACGAGGTCGTGGAGCGTCTTCGAAAAGTCCCGGATCTGAGGCAGATTGAGGAACGCTGCAATCTCGACCTCGACGGCTTCGTCCGTCGGAAGCACAACGACTAGGCGGCCATCCGCGAAGAGTTGTTCCTTCAATGCCCTTCGCTGTCGCCGGATGTCGAGCGATGCAGAGCGATATTCGGTTGTGTCTTGGGTGAGCGAACTCTTATCGAGGATATATTTGTGTAGGATTTGGTCCAGCATGTTGCCCGCCTTATTCATCGCGGTAGCGGCCGTCGAGATTTCGAAGACTCGTGCTTGATCCCAGTTGGGGTTGTTGACGCAAAGAAAACCTGCGACGTCAGTCGTGCCGGCTCCCACGTCCACGATAAGATAGGCCTGACGTGTGTTTTCTGGCGTAGACAGTAGGGCACCAGCCCCCGCTGCTGTAGCCTCCCGCACAGGTTCGCCGATCAACCTTACCGGCAGCAATTCCTCCGACAAGGTCTTCAGCTGTTCAAGAAGCGTCAGCGCACTCGCGAGGTCCATGACGTCTGCAAGGTCAGTACCGACCGAACGCGCCAGCACAATCGCCTCCGCCATGAGACGGCGCATCTCCTTGGCGTTTTCTTCCTTGGAATGATCTTTCCAAGCAGGATGAGCGAACCTGCGCAAAAGGTTCCTTGGTAAGCCAGCACCTGCGAGAGCTGTCTCGGTGAGGTGCATCAAATGTGCAAGGTAGAGAACCAGCACGTCGCGCTGAGTCAAACTGCCATTTTTGTCCTGAATTGCGGGAAGTCTTGCGGCGCCGAGCTTGGAGACTTCCTTGCCGAGCGTGATGAACTGCTTGATGGAATCAATGATTGCTTCGGTGGAAGTTTGCGTGTCTTCAACATAGTGGCGCGCCCTCGCGCCGAAGAAAATCTTGCCATCAGCTACAAGAAGTTCCGACGGTGTGGTGAGCCTGCTTCCGGACGATCCATCCCCAATAGGCAGATCAACGTATCTGGAACCTCCTGCCTTCGATACGGTAGCAAATGCTTTGGAAAAGGAGGTTCCGAAATCCACGCAGACTATCGAATTTAAATCTTCATTTTCAGCGCTTCCGAGATCCAGCGCAAGCTTGTACGTTTTGGCGGCGATATTCTTCGATGGTTGCGGCACCGAAGGCGGAGGCACCGGTACGGACTGTGTGTCCGGTTGTTCAGCCTCTTTGAGCAGAAGCGATTTAAGCGCCTCCACTTCCCGTGACGTCAGGAAAGTCCGCTCGCCGGTCATGGCTCGCTCGAGCAGATTCATCAACAAATCTTTGGCGCGTTCGTCGTCCACCTATGTCCCCTTTAGCTTATTTTACTATAGCTTTCACCAGTATCACCGGGGGTCTCCCAGGCGTTGTCTTGATTGCCCCTGGTACGACCACCTTCGCTTTCGTCGATGTCGTTATCGGCTTGGAAGCCTCATGCAAGCGGGGATCATATTCCACTGTTTCGTCGCGTTCCGGCGAAACAAAAATCCCTCGCTTGCGCAGGATGGTGTCAATCGACTGCCCTAAGAGGTCAAGGTGAGTTCCAACGGTCTTGATGGTCGATGCGTGGACCGGTTCGAAGGCTTCGATTGCATCACCAATCTGGCGGACGTCCGCGGGCGTCATCTCAAACCGTTTTCTCTCTATCGCCATTCGTGCAATGAGCTCGTCCAGCTCTTGGTCGAGAACCTCTCCTAAGGTTTCGTTCTTGGCCGCGGCCTGAAGCTCCCGACCGGTCGACAGCCAGTGGGAGACCTCCGGCAAAAGGCTTGGATCGGCGGTGGCCCTGCGTGATGCTATCTCATCTATTTTCCTACTTCCCAGCGCAGTAGCTATTGATCGCCTCAACTCGACGTCCTTGTGTCCTTGTCGAGCGACGACAAGAAGTGCATCGACGGCGAGATTGGCCAATCGATTTAAGCGCTCATCCACGCTTGGGGGAGGGGTAGCAGGCCGCCACCAGTTCAGTGGGGTACTTCCCGCCCGATACATGTCTTTGTCGAAAAGGGTGTCAACCCGAAGGCGCAGAATAGCGATCACGAGATCCATGGCTGACAATGCAGCCGTTTCTCGCACTTTTGCGAACTCTGCGGTTGGACTTGCCGCCGACAGGCTGAAAAGCGAACGAAGCGCCGCTCCCAGACTAGGTCCCGCCGGGAGTTCGGAAACACGGAGGGGCTTCAAGAGCGATTCGCACACCCTGTTGAGCCGGCGAAATGGAGTGAGGGGGTCGTCCGGTCCTCGACCTTGTTGGCTCTTTAGCCCGTCGGCTATTTCTTCGATGGCCTCAGCGATACTGGAGCAGTTAGCAAGCGCAAGCTCGGCCCATACGTCTTTGGAACGGACCTCTGAAGTCCCGGCAAGTGCGAGTTCACGCGCAGCGTAGCGACCAATCCATCCGTTGGTCGAAATCGACACCGCCTTGGCGAAATAGTACCGGTCATCGGCGTTGCCCCATTCGCCTGTGTGCGGGGGGATTGCAGATAACGCGCTAGTTATTAGCGGTCTGACCGCCGCTGCTATAGGCACTGAAACCTCCGCTGCCTTGCCGAGAATGGAAAGGGCCTCCAAGCGCATCTGAACTGATCCCTGCGAAGCCGCCCAGGCAAGCCGGCGCAGGTCAGCGACGACCCGGTCTTCCTGCAGTTGCTCCTTCTTGAATGTCCGGGTCTCGATAAGCGACTTTAAATGCGTAATTGCTTCAGCCACTTGTGTTGAAGAAATATTGTCTAGTTCCTGAAATACCATGCAAATGACGCCTTTCGAGGTCGCGTGCGTATAGAGTAGCTAATCGACGTTTGGCAGGCAAGGAACGTGAGGTGCTCTCATCGCAATGCTTTAGAGCCTGGCCAGACCTTCTTGGCAGGTTCGGTTAGGCCACAAAACAACAGCCCAAGGCATCCTTAGATGTGCTGTGCGTGACGGTCGCGACCTGCAATGCGCTGGCCATGCGACTTGTTGGGATGAGTTTAACCGGGCAAGGCCGAGGCCGACAAATCGAGTGACTTCGACGGAATGGTTATGGAGGCGATCACCCTCCTATAGGACTACGGCATGTCGCAGGTCGACGCGGAGCTGCGCGAAACCCTGATTCAGGGTTATGCGTGGATTCTCGTTGATGAGTACAGGGATATCGGGCCGAGGAATTGCTGGACGTTGGGCTGCCGCGCGGACTACATAAAAAGCGCAGTAGGGTGATCGGAACTGGCGCGTGGCGCGATGAGTAGATCAAGGCAGAGTGACCCTGGCGGAAAGCAGAGATACCCTGGTCAGATCATATCTCGCCACCCAAAGTGCCGGAAATGAGGATGAGTCCCATCGATTGCTTTTTAGGACTGGATCGGCCTTCTATCTGCGTGATGCTCAATGCACGTTCGGCCCAGCCGCACCAAACATGCAGGAGCTATCTAGCTAAATTTACAAGCCTCCGTGCGCTCAGGCCCCCGCAACCAATATTTACAAAGATTATCAATACTTTGTCGGCCTCCCATGTGATTGACGGGGGCCCTTATGGCGAGCCACGAAATCCTCGGAGGAAAGGTCAACGTCTACCGGCGCGGGGGGCTGACGTGGCATTGCTCGGCCTCCGTAAAGGGCCGCCAGTATCGCACCAGCACCAAGGAAACGGGGCTTTAGCAGGCGAAGGCATTTGCCGAAGACTGGTATCTCGGCCTGCGCGGCAAGTCAGCGGCGGGCATCCTGAAATCGGAGACCACCTTCGCCGAGGCTGCCAAGAAGTTTGAGCAGGAATATGGTGTGATCACCGAAGGCCAGCGAAGCCCCAAATGGATCGAGGGCCACGGTATCCGCCTGCGGCTGCACCTCGTCCCGTTCTTCGGCAAGATGGGGCTTTCCGAGATCAATGCCGGGACCGTTCAAGACTACCGCGTGCACCGGATCTCGGGATCGGTGACTGGCAAGCCTCCGGCTCGCAGCACGCTTCACGACGAAGTCGGCACGTTGCGCCAGGTCCTGAAAACGGCGATCCGCCACAAGTGGCTCACCCATCTTCCTGATCTGTCGCCGCCTTACAAGACACAGGGCAAAATTACGCACCGGCCTTGGTTCAGCCCGGTCGAATACAAGCAGCTTTACGAGGCTACGCGCCAGAATGCCAGGAGCCGAAGAACCCGCACTTCCGTTGGGAAGCCGAGCAGTTGCATGAGTTCGTCCTGTTCATGGGTAACACGGGCTTGCGCCCGGATGAGGCCAAGCAGCTCCAGCATCGCGACGTGACCATTGTCGAAGATCCCGATAGCCGTGAACGCATTCTTGAAATCGAGGTGCGCGGCAAGCGCGGGATCGGTTGGTGCAAATCTATGCCGGGTGCGGTGAAGCCCTATGAGCGCTTGCGCGACCGGCTAAAGCCGGTTCGCGGGAAGGATAAAGAGGGCGGCGAGATCGTCGTTAAGGCTCCGCAACCGACCGATCTGCTGTTCCCCGGCAATTATCTCAAGATGTTCAATAATCTTCTTGAAGCGCAGAACCTTAAGTTGGACCGGGACGGCAAGCCGCGAACAGCTTACAGCCTACGTCATACCTATATCTGCCTGCGTCTCATGGAAGGTGCTGATGTTTATGCGATTGCCAAAAATTGCCGCACCAGCGTCGAAATGATTGAAAAATTCTACGCGGCCCACATCAAGACCTCGCTTGATACCGCGTTCATCAATTCCCGAAGCCCAAGCGTGGCAGTCGAGGACGGAAGGTGCCTAGGACGGCGGGACCGCCGTCCTACCACGAATGCCGGGTCCGCAAGGTTTGGTAAAGACACCCGAACGGGTGTCGTCACAAATCGCTTGCCGATTTGTCAGCCCGCTTGGCGGGGCTTAAAGAGAGAAAAGTCCCTATCCGGTCACCGGGTCAGAAATCCCATGATCGGAATCTATTATCAATTGAAAGCCTTCTCACATTAGCAGAACCTTGACGAACCGCATTGGTTCACCAATAATTATAGTGAACCAAGGAAAGTTAGGTGCCATGACAGCGTTCACCGTTCGCGTCTCAGATGAGACCGCCAGCAAGCTTGACCAGATCGCGGAAAAGCTCGACCGCTCCCGCTCGTATATGGCCGCTCAGGCGATTGAGGACTATGTCGCTCGCGAGGAGTGGCAGCTCGCAGAGATTGAGGCCGGGTTGGCCGAAGCCAACCGGGGCGAATTTGCCAGTGATGATGATGTGGCGAAGGTTGTCGGCAAGTACGTCAAGTCAGCCCGTCAATCATGAGTCGGAAACGCATCCGCTGGACGCTGCGAGCGTTGCGGCGGCTTGATCAGATTGGCGAGTATATCCAGAAAGACGATCCGGGCGCTGCTGCGCGTGTTGTCGCGCGCATTGTGTCGGCTGTTGATATGCTGGCGGAGTTTCCGGCGACGGGGCGTGCCGGTCGTATCAAGGGCACGCGTGAAGTGGTGCTAGCGGATATTCCCTATATCATTCCCTACCGGGTCGGCCAGGACATCGAGATTCTGACCGTCATGCACGCTCATCAACGGTGGCCTCTGGAGCTGTAGCCGCCTTTCGGATTGCGGAAACTTCTGTTTGAAATGAAGCGCGCCCGCTCAAACGCTCACAACCGTGCCAGCTTCAGATTATGTTCGAGCGCAAGCCGTAGCGCTGCTTCTCCTGCTGGTGTCGATTGAGTCTCGTTCCCGTTTGAGATATGGCCATATTCGCCCATGAGGTCCAGTACGAGGATGCTTGTGTAAAGGCGGAAAAGCGCATCGTCGGCCTGTCCGGCATGTCGAAGCCAGGCAGACACGTAACTTTGATCCCACCACAGAGTAAACGGCTCGCTACCGAAGCGATTCAGGACACCCTTGATGACCGGAATTCCAAGATTGGTCGCTCGTCCCAAACCTGTACTTCGATAAAGCGCTCAGTTGGGCCCGGCATCCCGTGTTCCTTCACGATGGTTTTATCCTCTTCAAAAGTGAATACGCGCCCATGGCATGGACGTCGGTCGGCGGTAAGATCTTCCCGGATTACATAAGGAAGGCTTGCCATACTATCCGGATAGGTGAAGGTGAGCACCTCAGCCGGAAAAGCGACAAGTGGCATGACAAGCGCGTTTGGCCGTGTGAGATCGAGGCCGTCGTCGAAATTGCCAAGGAAGCAGTAGACCGGCCGTTCGCGTCGAGTATTACCTAAGAGACGGCGGCGTTCCCGGATAAGCCATTCTTCGGTTTCGCAGCGCCGTGCAAGATATGTCGGCTTGATCTTTCGCACGCCGGCTTGCCGAATGCGGTCCAAAACCGCCTCCGCCTCATCCGGCGCCAAGTCGCAAATGTTCGAAAGGGACTACCCGGATCATAGGTGTGGGTAATTACACTTGGAAATAGAGCCTCTTTCATCACTACACTTTACCCAATCGTTGGAAAAAGTCGAAATCAGAAAGACAGGTGCAAGAATCCTCCTGCACCCCTGCCTGACCGGCGATGTCTGGGGGAAGCAACGGCAAGGGGCCACGCGGCAAGCGCGCAAACGCAGTGCGCAGCCTCGGGAACCGCCCCTTGCCTTTGGGGGGGGGAGCGAAGCGCCAAATCAGTCAATAATGTCGATGATCTCATAGCTCTTCACGAAGGCGCCGACACCATCGTTCAGCAGTGCAAAGATGCTGTCCCGTGAGATGGGCAGCGTTTCGATCTTCTCCAGTTGCATCGGCCACCAGTCATCCGCGTAATCGCTCATAACGTCGCGGCGCAGCTCGTGAAGCGCCTCGCGCGCTTCCTCTTCATCGTGAAAGAAGATATCCGGAATGCCAGTGTGCTTCCATCGATCTTCGTCACTATTGGCGCGCGAATAGGTGTAGAAGGTGAATGACTTGTCTTGAGACATGCGTCGTCTCCTCGTGTTTTCCGAGGCCTTACGTGGCCATCGCGGCGGATATCATCGGCATTCCGGCCCTCTCGCTACTCGCAAAGTATGAGTTCGCGGTCAATTGTAGGATTCTACAATGTTCCTCGATGAAAACGGATCGTGCCGAGGTTCGCTTCCGTTCTTACACGACGCCATAAGGGCTCTGGTTTGGATTGTCTTTGTGCCCAAATACTGACGCTGCCAGTCACTCCGCATGCAATGCGATATCAAAGATTGGTCACGCGGAGCTTTCCTGTGGTAGCTTGATCCTGTGCCGGTATGGCGAAATTGGTAGACGCGGTGGACTTAAAATCCGCTGCGTTATGAGTGTGGGTTCGAGTCCCGCTACCGGCACCAGCTAGAGACCGGGAACGCCATATTTCCAGATGCTGTAAGCTTCACGGCTATCCCGCTGGACTTGTTTTTCCGTTTTTGCCTCGCATTCCCTACAAAGGTTGCGATTGGCGATCCGGGCGTGATGCAATTCCCTGTCGTGGTCTTGTCGGTTGTCGGCCTGTTCCGCCTTGCGCATGTGCCGCTTGATAGCATCGACGTGCCCTTGCAAGCTCATATTCGCTCTCCGGTCGCGTCAATTGATGGCCAACGGTATCTTTTGAAACCCTTGAAGTTGCCGGATTGGTCATACTCCACCTGAAAATGCCCTCGCATTTTGTCGGGGCTGATGGATGTGGAGCAAAGTCATGTTTTGGACTAGCTATCCCGGCCGCTTCCTTGAGCAAGCCTGTAATGGCGGTGATGTTCTCGTTCGTCTTGCTGTCAACGTCGGTGCTAAGGCTGGTTAGGTTCCAGCCATCGGTGAGGGTAGGGGTGGCTTTGATCGCGCCCATGCCCGCTGAGATCGTGATCGCGTATTCCTCGGTCTTGTCGGGCAAATAGAATGCCTTCACGTCGCAGATTACGGTCTTGTCGGTCTTGGTTTCAACAAGGGCCAGATACGGTGCGGGCCGTCAGTAGCGGATACCAGATTGGTCGCGCGACGTAACGCGCTTGACCTGTAATCCGGCACAAGAAGTTACCAGTAAGGGAATATGCATCAGGAATATCAATGCACGCATAACGAATCCCTTGAAATGGTGGGAAGGTGAATAACGCGGCGGCACTAAGTATTTAAAGCTATGAAATGCTGTAGGAATGTAACATTCCGCATCCAGCGATTGAATTCAAGTCGAGAAAAAGAATCTATTCTCAGATTTTACACGCCGCGTTCCAAGAGCAGCAGAAGAACAGACGGTGAAGAGAATGACTGATATTAAAGCGGCTGTTCGGCACCTATTTCCATCCTGATCGACCGTCGAAAAGCTTTCTCGGCCAACTGGCGCAGCCTTTCCGCAAGGAAGGCATCCGCCAAATCCTTGGGCGCACGAAAAAAAAGCGGCTGATGCGGCAAAGCGCAATGCTGCCGTAACCCATGAGCCGTACCCCTGTCCGCGATCTCCCTTTAGCTGCAAAGGACGTTCCTATGATTGCCATTCGCATGAAGCGGCTCCCTCACGGGATTGCTGCGCTTGCAGTCCTGCTGATCCTGTCGGCCTGTGCCTCGCAGATCATGAAGAGCTATATCGGCGCGCCGATCAGCAGCGTGATGCTGGATTACGGTCCGCCGGATAATGTTTATGATCTGGGGCCGGGCGCGCGCGCCTATCAGTGGCGCAAGCAGAAGACGCAGGTGGTGCCCGGTCAATCCAGCGGCGAAATCCGGGATACGCGCCGCGGCAAGCGTTATGAAGTCACCGAAACGCCGGGCTATGTCGAGCATACGGAATGTTTCTACACCTTCTATACCCGAGGCCCCGGTTCCGATTGGTATGTGACGAGTTTTCGCCAACCTTCGCTCGAATGCGAATAAACCCCTCTGGCTGCCTTGTGGAAGTCGGATGATTCCGCTGCTCGCAAGGGGTCAACTCAATCCCGGCCTGGTTTGTCAATTTTGCCCCATCGCCAACGCCATGGGGCATCGCTTTTCCACCAGGCAACGGAAATCAGCAATGCAGTCGGGAAGATGACTGCCGCGGCATAGCCGATTGGATGACTATCCGCATGAGGTCCACCGACGAAGATAATGGCCATCAGCACCAGCGCATAGATAACAAGCGCGATCCAACCCTGCCAACGGCAAGGCAGGCCGGCTCCGTAGCCGTATGCTTTGACATGGAACCAGGGGGCTCGGTTTCTCATACTGCCGATCCTTCGGCGGAGCGGTCATCGTTCCGCTGTGCTTCTTCACCAGCATTGTTGGTCAACTTTCGAGCAACGGCAAGGCCGCCGATCATGCGAGACGCAGTGACTATGGCTGGTTCGATTGCGTGCGAATGAAGCGGCTGATTTTCATGAATAAGAGCGGCGAAGGGACCGATTCGGGGTTTGATCAACCATCCTCCGCCGCTCTCCGTCGGACACGTCCTGGCTTGAAAAGGCGTGCCGACCTCTGCAAATCGGCGATCAGAAGCGATAGTTCAGGCCGGCCTTGATGACATGGTCACGCAGATCGGTCTTCGACTTACCGCTCGATGTCGTCGTGGAGACGTCGTTGGTCATGACGTAGTTGTATTCGATCTTGGCCGACAGCCCGCCGCCGAAGCCCTGTTCGATGCCACCGCCGACGAGATAGCCCTGCTTCCAGCCGCCGGAGGTGGAAACGCCCCTGCCGCCTTCGAACTTCGTCATCGTCAGACCCGCCGTGCCATAGACGAGCGTGCGATCGAAGGTTAGGCCGGCCTTCGCCTTGGCAGCACCCCGGAAGCGCTCTTCCACCCTGCCGTTTGGTACGCGTATCTCGTTGTTTCCGAGGTATGAGCCCTCCAGCTCGGCGCCGACGATGCCTGGTCCTACCTGGAAATTGTAGCCGGCTTGCACGCCACCGGTCAGGCCCTTGCCGCTGGCGAAAGGGTTGAATTTCGGCGAGGCGATACCGCCATGGGCGCCGAAATAGGCGCCGCTCCACTGGAAAGCCGGCGGCCGGTCATAGCCGGCATCCGGGGCCTGATAGGTAGTGAGATCGGCTGCGGAAGCGTTGGACGCGGCCGTCATGGCCAGAGCCGCGAACAGAATAGATTTTGCGCTGAGCGACATTGCTAACTCCATACGAAACCCGTGCACCATCCCTGGGCGCTCGCAAGGTCTCTGTTTGCGTTGGAGAACCGGACATCGGTTCCTGTTGTTCTCCGGTGCTGTCCGTCTTGGGAGCGGATCAACGTCAGGAGATGCTGGTCATTTTGCCGGTGAGAATTGCGGGTACATTGCAGGATTCAAAAATATTGAAAAATTATTGAATATTTTTATAGGGTTGAGCAGGGTTTCTTAATTATTCCTTAAGGATGGAATGCTGTCCGGCCCTGAGGGCTACCGTCGCGAAATGTCGGGCGAAATGGGGCAGATCGGCATGATATGCGCCATGCCGCCTCCTTCCATGCTGCTGATGATAGGAATCCCCATCGCACCATCTCCGAGATCGCGGGCGCCATCCTCGGCGACCATTATCTGTATTCGAAAGGTCTACTTGCAACGCTGGCCGGTGGCGCGATCGAAGAGATGCAGCGCGCTGGCATCGAAGGCGAGCTTGAGCGTCTGCCCTTCGGCAATCGCGGTGCGCGGCGGCAGGCAGGCCATCAGCCGCTGCGAACCGGTTTGCGCCGTCACGATGAGCTCGGGGCCTGTGAGTTCCGCGACCTCGCAGATGGCCTCAAGCTTGCCGCTTTCCTCGAGGCGCAGCGTTTCCGGCCGGATACCGATCACCAGCTGCTGTCCTTGGCTGATCCCAGCTTTCGTCGCCGGCATCGGCAGCGTGATCGATGTTCCGTCGATGCGCACCAAACCGTGATCGGCAGTCGCGTTCAAAAGGTTCATCGGCGGCGCGCCGACGAAGGTCGCGACATAGAGTGTTGCCGGATGATTGTAGATTTCGTCCGGCCTGCCGAGTTGTTCGATCCGTCCGTCCCGCATCACGGCGATGCGGGTTGCGAGTGTCATCGCTTCGATCTGGTCGTGCGTCACGTAGACGACGGTGGTCTTCAGCATCTGGTGCAGGCGCTTCAGCTCGGTGCGCATCTCCATGCGCAGCTTGGCGTCGAGATTGGAGAGCGGCTCGTCGAAGAGGAAGACTTCCGGCTTGCGCACCAGCGCCCGGCCGATCGCCACGCGCTGGCGCTGGCCGCCGGAAAGCTGGCTCGGCTTGCGTTCCAGCAGCGCTTCGATCTGCAAGAGCTTCGCCGCCTCGCGCACAGCCCTGTCGCGCTCGGCGGCAGGCACCTTGCGCATCTCCAGGCCGAAGCCGATGTTGCGATGGACCGAGAGGTTCGGATAGAGGGCATAAGACTGGAACACCATGGCGATGTCGCGGTCCTTCGGATGCACGCCAAGCACGGAACGTTCGCCAATGCGGATATCGCCGCTGGTCGCCTCGGCAAGCCCGGCGATGATGTTCAAAAGCGTGGACTTGCCGCAGCCAGACGAGCCGAGCAGCACCAGGAACTCGCCGCTTTCGAGCGAAATATCAATGCCTTTCAATGTCTCCACTTCGCCGTAGCTCTTGCGGATGTTCTGGATTTCGAGCGCGCTCATGAAAGGGCCTCCTCGGATGCGTTGGCCGGGCCATAGCTGCGCGGCAGAGTGGAAATGGCGCGAGACGCGACCGCGGTCCCGGCCGAAAGGCAGGCCGCAGGTGGCTCGCCGCGGGCAAGGGCGGCCAGAAAGCCGGCATTGAAGACATCGCCGGCGCCGATCGTGTCGACGACCGTGACCTTTGGTGCTGCGGCCGAAACGAGCTTGCGGTCGGCATTAATGGCGATCGCGCCGTTCGGGCCGCGCTTGACGACGAAGATGGCCCCTTTGGGCATCAGTGCATGGAGCGCGCGCGCAGCCTCCGCGGGATCATCTATGCCGGCTAAGGTCGTGGTTTCGACCTCGTTCATCAGCGCCACGCCGCATCGGGAAAGCCAGTGTCGCGTGGCGCTGCAATTCTCGTTGCTCCAGCCGTCGAGCGGCCAACCGGTGTCGAGCGCGACGGTAATCCCGTGCTTGTCAGTCCAGTCGAACAGGGCATCGTAATGCCGCGTGAGATCTTCTGTGAGGAAGGCGCCGCAGAGCAGCGCATAGCCGCCGGCAAGCCGTTCGCCATCGAGAACCGCAAACACGTCATCGAGATTGAACCTTGGCAGGTGGCCGCGCGTGGTGAAGAAGGTGCGCTCGCCATCGGGATGGGTAATGCCGACCGAGAGCGTCGTGCTCTCCGGTCGTACGGGCCACTTGCTGCTGCGCGCGCCGAACGCTTCGCTGAGCCAGCGGCCGAACTGATCGCTGCCGACATTAGCCGCGATCTCGTAATCAACGCCGAGACCCTCCCAGGCAAGGGCGCTATTGCCAGCCTGGCCGCCGACGCGCAGCTCGTCGTGATCGACAATGATCTCGGTGCCGGCTTTCGGCCACGGCGCTGCCGGCCCGAGGATCAGGTCGATATTGACGTTGCCGATGACTGCAAGCGGCTTCATTCATTCGCTCCGGGTGATCTTGGTGGAGCGCACCGGCGTGCCGGCATTCTCCACCCGCTCGTCGGCAAAGGCGATCATCAGCGACTGGGCGACAGGCAGCATCTGGAAGATCGCCGCAAGACCGGTTTCCGGCTTGAAGCGCAGGGTGACGCAACCGGGAACCGGTTCTTCCCCGGAGCCGTCGAAGATGATCACTGGGGCACCCGTCTCGACTGCGGAAACGGCCATGGCCGTCACGAGACCGGCGGTCGCATCATTGCCGCGGAACAGCACCACGCCGATCGAGGCGCCAAGCATTTCCATCGGACCGTGACGCAGCTGGCCGCCTTCGAGCGAGAAGCACGGGCGGCGCGAAAGTTCGGTAAGTCCGAGCGCCAGAGCCTCGGCAATACCCTGTAGACCCCGACCGGAGGTTACAACCGTCGCCACATTGGCGAGAGCCGCAAGCGCCGGCTGGATATCGAGCGTTTCGGGCGCGCGAAGCATGGAAAGCGCAGGCGCCGGATCCTGACCGAGGGCGGCGAATACAGCCAGATGCAGCGCGAAGGTGACCGTGAGGCTGCGTGTAGCGGCAAAGGCAAGCTCCGTGCCGCCGGCGCCGACAAGAGAAGGCGCCGTCTTGGCGAGGAAGGAGCTACTCTCCAGTGTCAGGCCGAAGGTCTCGGCAGTGCCGCCCGTCTCGTTGAACCAGCGCAGCACTTCGGCGCTTTCGCCGGATTGCGATGTCATGAAGATCGTACGGCCCTCCAGCGATAGCGGCTGGCCGAGCTGTTCGGAAAGCGGCAGGGCGATCGCATCGATGCCGGCGGCGCGATAGAGCGGCTCGACGGCGCGATTGACCGCGTGGGAACCGCCCATGCCGAGCAGCAGCAGCCTGCCGGTGCGTTTCAGCGAGGCGGCGGCCTTGGCGGCCATGTCGGCGGCCGTCTCGAAGGAGGTAAGCGCATCGCTATGCTGGCGCGCCATTTCGTGGTCGATGGCGGCAAGGCCTTCGGGGCGGGTTTTCTCTGTGGTCATGGTCATCCCTTTACGCCGCCATTGGTCAGGCCCGAGATAAGGGCACGTTGCATGACAAGGCCGATCAGCACCGGGGGCAGGGCGGCTAGCACGCCGGCAGTCGCGATCAGTCCGTAATCCGAGACACGACCGCCGGCGAGATCCGCGATGGCGACGGTGAGGGTCTTGGCGCGCTGGTCTGACGTGAAGAGCAGCGCGTAGAAGAATTCATCCCAGGCAAGCAGGAAGGCAAAAAGCGCCGAAGTCGCCATCACGGGCATGGCAAGCGGCAGCGTGATGATTCGCAGCGTCTGGAACAGCCCGGCGCCGTCGATCATTGCCGCAGCCTCGATCTCCTTCGGAATGGAATCGAAGCCGGATTTCATCAGCCAGGTCGTGAATGGCGCGAGAATCGTCAGATAAACAAGCGCCAGGCCGAAAACGTTGTTGAGCATGCCGAGATGGGCAAGCCCCATATAGAGCGGCACGGCAAGCGCCACCGGCGGCAGCATATAGGTGGCAATGACCATGGAGAGCGACCATCTGACGGACGGCGTGCGC
This sequence comes from Rhizobium sp. ERR 1071, assembly GCF_007828675.1. Classification (NCBI taxonomy): domain Bacteria; kingdom Pseudomonadati; phylum Pseudomonadota; class Alphaproteobacteria; order Hyphomicrobiales; family Rhizobiaceae; genus Rhizobium; species Rhizobium sp. ERR 1071. The sequence goes on from NZ_VITM01000019.1 coordinate 42,247, forward strand.
GACACAGCCCAGCCGGCAGGAATGGCGAGCGCAATGGCTGCGATGGTCGCCATGCCGGCCACCTCGATGCTGTTGCGCAGCGATGAGGTGAAGGCGGCGCCCTCACTGTTTTCCAGCGTCGACAGCAGCAGCTTATAGCGCGAGAAGTCCGCCGTCTGCGGCCACCAGCGCAGCGGCTTGGCGGCGAGATCGGCAGCCGGCGAAATGCTCATGATGAAGAGCCAGGCGATTGGCGCCAGGATCACGACGGCGAGCAGGATGGCGCAGACATAGATGAAGCAGGTGAAGAGCGGGCTCTGGCGTTCCATCAGGCGGCACTCCCTGCGGTTTTGCGGACAAGGGCGGCATAGGCGGCGGCAAGCAGCGTGACCAGCAGCGTGACGATGAGGGCAAGCGATGCGCCCGACCCCGCTCGCTGGAAGGAAAAGGCTTCCTGATAGACGAGGATCGATAGAGTGCGCGTGCTGTTTGCCGGCCCACCGCGTGTCATCACCCAGATGATATCGAAGACCTTGAAAGCCTCAATGGTGCGCAGCACCAGCGCCACCATCAGCGGTCCCACAAGATAGGGAAGGATGACGAAGCGGAAGCGCTTGAAGGGGCCGGCGCCATCGACCAGCGACGCGGCGGTGATATCGCGCGGTACCGCCTGCAGGGCGGCAAGTGCAATGAGCGCCACCAGTGGGAAATTCTTCCAGCAGTCGGCGACGATGAGTGCTGTCAGCGCCGTGCCCGGTTCGCCGAGCCAGGAGCGGTAGGCGTCGATGAGGCCAAGCTGGGTGAGGGCTGCGTTGAGCGCGCCATATTCGGGATTGTAGATCAGCCGCCACAACGTCGCGTTCACGACGGTCGGCAACGCCCAGGGCAGGATCATTAGTGCACGCAGCACGCCGCGACCCCTAAAATTCTGATTCAACAGCAGGGCAGCCAGCACGCCGAGCACCATTTCGGCGGCAACGGAGACGATCGCGAACCACGCCGTGGTAATCAGGGTGCGCTGAAAATTGGAGTTCGCCAACATCTTCGCGTAATTGTCGATACCGACGAAATTGCCGCCGGTTCCCACAAGCTTCGCATCGGTGAAAGAAAGGCCGACCGTGTCGACGAGGGGCCAGCCGATGACGGCGATCATCACCACAAGCAGTGGCAGCATCAAAAGCCAGGCGCGAGTTGTCATGGAGGTGCCGGACATGGCAGGCCCCTTCTTTCATTCTTCATGGAGGAAATTAGAGGCGGGCGGCGATTGGCGCCGCCCGATGAGATTATCAGAGACCGCTATTGTCGGCAGCAGACTTCAGTGCGTCTTCCGGAGAAGACTGGCCGAGCAGCGATTCCTGGATCGCCTGCTGAAGTGCGGTTGACAGTTCCTGATATTTCGGCGTCGTCGGACGCGGATACATGGCAGCGAGGCCGACCTTTGCGGCCGCGATCAGTTCTTCCTGACCCTTGGTGACGGCCGGATCACTGTAGGACGATGCCCAGATCGGCAGGCTAAGCTTCGCATACTGGTTCTGCGTTGCCTGCGAGGTCATGAAGGAGATGTATTTCCAGGCCTCGTCCGGATGCTTGCTGGCAGTAGTGATGCCGAGACCCATCGAGCCGTTCACCGCCGAAGCCTCGCTCTTGCCGGCAACGCCCGGTGCCGGCACGACGCCGACCTTGCCTGCGACCTTGCTGTCCTTCGGGTCGTTCGCCATGTTGTACATGTAGGTCCAGTTCAGCGCGAAGGCGGCGTCGCCGTTTTCGAAGACCTTGCGAACGTCTTCTTCAAGGAATTCCTTGGAGTTCGGGTTGGTCAGGCCGGACTTGTAGCTGGTGACCATGTATTTCAGGGCGTCGAGGCCGCCACCGGTCTGGAAGTCCGGCTTGCCATCCTTGATGAAATCGCCCTTATAGGCGCTGACGAGCGTGGCGTAGTCGCAGATTGCGGCTTCGGCCTGTGACCAGCTCCAGGCAATCGGCGTTGCCAACAAGCCCTTGTCCTTGATGATCTTGGCCTGCTCGTTCAGTTCGTCCCAGGTCTTCGGTGGCGTCTTGATGCCGGCCTTTTCCAGGATTTCCTTGTTATAGAACAGGTACTTGGTATCGAGGATCCACGGCATGCCGTAGTACTTGCCGTCATACTGCACCGTCGTCCATGCACCCGGCAGCACGTTCTTCTTCGTCTCGTCCGAAATGCGCGATGAAACGTCGACCAGAACCTTGTTGGTCGCGTATTCGGCCGGCCAGATCACGTCGAAGAGCACGACGTCGTAGCCGCCGCCAGATCCCTGCGCCAGCACCGTCTTGTCGTGCAGGCCTTCATAAGGGACGAATTCGAGGTTGACCTTGATGTCCGGATTGGCCTTGGAGAAGGCATCCGTCATCGCGCGCACATCGGCTTCGCTATAGGCAGCCTGCGCCATGAAGAGGGCATTGATCGTCGTTTCGGCAAGGGCGTGCGAGGCGAAGGATACGCCGATCAGCGCTGCGCCCAGCAATGTCTTGTTCAATGATTTCAACATTCCATCCTCCAGTTTTTGACAGTCACGCGATTTTTCCAAAGGCGGCTGACGTCGCCATCGGTTGTCGAGCAGGCAATTGGCCGGGCTGGCTGCCGAACATTGATCGGAGCGTCGCTTAAGTTCCCTGGTGAAACTCTGTGGTTTCTTTTAAGTCAATTGTCTTGACTAATTTGTTCTTCAATATTCTATTGCTGTCAAGAGGGCAAAAGCGGATGCACGATATTCGCCCGATCAGGGCTACCAGCGGAACGAACCACGAGGGGACCAGCGCCCATAACCGGCGGGTGATCATCGACGCCTTGCGGCTCAATGGTGCGCTCTCCCGCGCAGATCTCGCGCGCGCCACCCGCCTGACGAAACAGACCGTCTCCAACATCATGGAGGAGCTGGAAAACGACGGTCTCGTCACATCAAGGGAAACGGTGCGCCGCGGCCGCGGTCAGCCCTCGACGCCCTACGGTCTTGTACCGGAAGGCGCCTGCGCCATCGGCCTGCAGATCGACCGTCACATCACCCGCGCCATCGCCGTCGATCTCGTCGGCAATGTGCTGATACGCAAGGAAGCGAACCTGCCGGGAGGTGGACCGGCGACAGGTACGCCCATCGTCTTGCAGCTCGTGGAGGACGTGCGCAGCGAATTGAAGCAGCGAGCGGCTCAGGCGGAGAAGCGCCTCGTCGGCCTCGGTGTCGCGATGCCAGGCCCGTTTGGTATCGAGCAGGAGGATGCCGACAATCCCTGGATGATGGGCGCCTGGCAGCGCTTTCCGCTGCTGGAAACGTTGTCGGTCGGAACCGGCCTTAACGTTACCCTGCAGAATGACGCCGCGGCCTGCGCGACCGCCGAGCGCATGGTCGGCGCCGCACATGGCCTCGACCATGCCGTCTGCCTCTATGTAGGCTATGGTATCGGTGCCGGGCTCATCCTCGGTGGTGAGCTCTATAGCGGTGCGCATGGCAATGCCGGCGAAATCGGCATGGCGCTGCTGACATCAGGCGGGAAACAGACGCAGCTGGAGCATCGCGCATCATTGGCTTCACTCTACGATCACCTCGGCCTCGATCCGATGGCGCCGGATATCTATTCGCTGATAGACAAACGGGCCGCTGCCGACGATCCAGATATTCTCGCCTGGATCGAAAGGGCGGCGATCGACCTGCGCTGGAGCGTGCAGCTCATCGAAACCATCTTCGATCCGCAGACGGTGATTTTGTGCGGTGGCGCGCCCCCGGCGCTCGCAACTAGGCTGATGGCCGCGATGCAGCCGCTCCTGCCCTCCAATGCCGATCGTCCCGATCGATTGCTGCCGCGCCTCCAGCTCGGCATGACCGATCCTTGGGCCGTGGCGCGCGGTGCGGCGGCAGAGCCGATCGGCCATGCCTTCGATCCGCGCTTCCAGGCGATCCTGAAATCCTAATATTTAGAGATGTCTCGGGCTGGCGCCGAGGCGCGCAAGCACCTTGTTGGGAATGCCATAGCGCTGGATGACGTCACGGCCGTTGCGCAGGCCGCAGATCTCGCGATGGATGAACATGGCCCAGACGGCTTGCGCCGCGATATCCACCAGCCGCTCGTGTTCGACGCCCTCCTTGCCCTTGGCCTCGCCCTCCTGCAAGGCTGCAAGCGCCGCTTCCACCTTCATGCCGTGATGCCCGAGCGTACTGGCGCGTTCCGACATCATCTCATATTCGAGAATGCCGAGGCCGGTCTCGTTTGTCTGCGATGGATTGAAATTGCGCGGCGGGCGAACTGTCATATCGGGTTCCGCAAGCTGGCGATCTGTCTCTTCGCCGATTCTACACAATTCCAGCCCATTCCCCAAGCATGCGCATGGAGGTTGCGTCATCTTGCGGCTGAGCACATGAATCCGGAAATGCCGGGATTTTCCTGCCCGCCGTCCGTTTTCGGGTGGTTGGCGACGGTCATTTGAGGTCCAATGGGGGCATAAGCGCTCCATCAGAGGCAATCTCGCCCGATGCCATGAGCGCAATTCAAAGAAAGGATATCGGCATGACCAAAGCCTCGAAAAATGCGGAAAAGCAGTATGTCTATCGGATCATGGACTCGCCCGTCGGCGCGTTGAAGCTCGTCGGCAGCGATGATGGACTTGCCGCGATCCTTTGGGACAATGATCGCCCAGGCCGTGTGCCCTTGCTCATCGTGACTGAGGATGACAGCCATCCGGTGCTCGTGGAAACCGAGCGGCAGCTCCGTGAATATTTCGCCGGCGAACGACAGGTTTTCGATCTGCCGCTCGATTTTGCCGGAACTGAGTTTCAGCAGAAGGTATGGCAGGCGCTGCTCGCCATCCCCTTCGGCGAGACGCGCAGCTATCGCCAGATCGCGACCGAGATCGGCTCGGCCAAGGCGATCCGCGCCGTCGGTGCCGCCAATGGCCGCAACCCGATCTCGATCATCGCGCCCTGCCACCGCGTGGTGGGATCGGCTGGTGATTTGCGCGGGTTCGCCGGCGGTCTCGAACGCAAGGCCTATCTGCTGCGGCTCGAAGGGGCTGATGAGAAGACATTCGATTTTGCCGCTTGATCTCGCGGCGATTGTATGGCGCATTGCCTGCCGTAAATCCCTTCTCCCTCGGGGAGAAGATGGCCCGAAGGGTCGGATGAGGGGGCTAATCGCCTCGACTCATAAGCCTTTATGCTCCGGGCGAATCCCCCTCATCCGCCTACCGGCACCTTTCCCCTCGGGGAGAAGGAGGTGCGCGGCAGTGGGCTCTTCCCATATGAAAACAGCCCATCCGGCATTTCGGATGGGCTGCTTTCATTTCGTATATCCAAGCTCAGCGGCCGACCGTGAACGTCATCAGCCGGCCGCCCCGTTTCAGCCCTCGAGCCACTTCACCTGCTCTGGCGTCAGCTTGATGTCGAGCGCCGAGAGGCTGTCTTCCAGCTCGGCGATCGTGCGCGGTCCGATCAGCGGTATCACAGGGAAGGGCTGTGCGACGACATAGGCAAGCGCGATATGGATCGGGTTGCGGCCGAGCTTCTGCGCCAGTTCGATCGCCCGATCGCGGCGGCCGAAATTGCGGTCGGAATACCAGACGCGGACCAATTCCTCGTCGTCGCGCTTGTCGCGGCCGGCGCGGTCGGTAAAGAAGCCGCGGCCCTGGCTCGACCAGGCGAAGTTCGGGATCTGCTTGGCATTGAGCCAGGCCTTCCACTCATCGTCCGAGGCGGCGATGCAGCCGGCCCAGATCGGGTCGAGCATTTCCGCCAGCGAGAAGTTGTTGGAAAGGGCAGCCGGTGCCGTCTTGCCGTTCTTCTCGGCATAGGCGATCGCCTCGTCGAAGCGGGCGCGCGTCCAGTTCGAGCCGCCGAAGATGCCGCGAATACGGCCGGCTTTCACCTCGGCATCCATGGCATCGACGAACTCGCCGACCGGAACGTCGGTATTGTCGCGGTGCATGAAGTAGATATCGACATAGTCGGTCTTTAGGCGGTTGAGGGACTGGTCGAGCTGCTTGGCGATCACATCCGGATAGCAGAGTGGTGAATGCGCACCCTTGCCGATCAGCACGATCTCCTCGCGCGGCACGCTGCGGCTGGTGTGCCAGTCGCCGAAGATGCTCTCCGTCTTGCCGCCACCATAGACATAGGCAGTGTCGAAGGCATTGCCGCCGGCTTCATAGAAGGCGTCGAGCGTCAGCGAGGCGGCTGCGAAATTTGGGAAGAATTCGAAGCCGAGCGTAACAAGCGATGCCGGCTTGGATATGCCGGGAATGCTGCGCTTCGGAATGCTGTTGCCCTTGGTGACGGTCCCGCCGGCGATGTTCTTCGTGCGCTTCGCTGCTTTCTCGATACTATATTCAAGGCCGATCGATGCGCGCCATTGGTCGAGCACTTTGAGGTTTCCGATCGAATCGGCCCAGCTGATGCCGGGATAGGCGAATTCCTTGTTTCCGGCGCGGATGGCATCGCCGGCCGCATCGACTTCGAAGGAATAGAGCCAGCGATCTTCCTTGACTTCGATCGTCTGGGTCTCGCCGCCCTTGATGACTTCGATCTTGCCGACACCGCCCTTGTGACCGGAGGCAAACCAGAAGTCCTTGACTTCGATACGGCCTTCGGAGCCGATGATGCGCAGCGTGTTGTCCTGATTGGCCATGATGGAGCAGGACACTTCGGCAATGATGTCGTTCGGGAACTTCAGGACGGCGGAGGCCCATTCGTCAACGCCGGTCTGACCGAGATGGCCGACGCCCGATACCTTTTCCGGATCGAGGAACGGCTTGCCGTCGACCGCGCCGGCAATCAGGCGGGCCATAGAGACCGGATAGCCGCCGACATCGAGAATGCCGCCGCCGGCAGTCTCATTGGCAAACAGCCGGTGTTCCGGATTGACCTTACCCATGTTGAAACCGAAGGAGGTGCGGATGATGCGCAACTCGCCAATCACGCCGCTCTTGACGAGCTCGATCAGTTTCGCCGTCTGCGGATGGACGCGATACATGAAGGCTTCGCCGGCGAAGACACCGGCCTTCTTGGCCTCGTAATAGATAGCTTCGGCATCGAAGGCAGAAAGCGCGATCGGCTTTTCGACGAGCACATGCTTGCCGGCACGGATCGCCTTGATCGCCCATTCGGCGTGGCCGGTATGCGGCGTGGCGATGTAGACGGCGTCGATTTCCTTGTCGGCGAGCAGGGCTTCATAACCATTGACGATGCGCGCGCCCGGGAAACCGTCGCCGAGACCCGGCTTGTCCGGGTTGCGGCTGGCGATGGCCACCAGCTTGCCGCTGCTGGAATGGGCGATACCATCGGCAAAAGTCTGTGCGATCCTGCCGGGGCCGATGATGCCCCAGCGGATTGGTGTCTCAGTAGTCATGGAACGATCCTTTCTAAATCTGCATGCTGTCTTGGGAGGATTGGCAGCGCCTATCGCAATCGGTTGCCGGCGCTGTCGAACAGGAATGTCTTTGTCGCCGAGAGCGCCACGGTGAGCTTGTCGCGGTTGCCCGTGTTGCGGGATTCCTCGCGCTCGATGACGATCTGCTCGCCGCCTTCGATATTGGCGTAGATGTAGCTGGTATTGCCGAGATGCTCTGCGACATCGACATCGACGGTCATGTCCACATCGCCGCGTCCGGCCTCGAGAAAATGTTCCGGGCGGACGCCGAGCGTCACCGGCTGGCCGACTTCCACCTTTGCCGAGGAGGCGGGCAACGTCAGGCGGATGTTGCGCTGGCCCTTGAGCACGACGGCGATGCGGCCCTGCTGATTGTCAGCCACTTCGGCCTGCAGGAAGTTCATTTTCGGCGAGCCGACGAAGCCTGCGACGAACTGGTTGGCCGGGTCGTCGTAAAGGTCCAGCGGCGCGCCTACCTGCTCGATATTGCCGCCGCGTAGCACGACGATCTTGTCGGCAAGCGTCATGGCTTCCGTCTGGTCGTGGGTGACGTAGATCATCGTCGTGCCGAGCTTCTTATGGAGGCGCGATATTTCGACGCGCATCTGCACGCGCAGCTCGGCATCGAGGTTGGACAGCGGCTCGTCGAACAGGAAGATCTGCGGCTCGCGCACGATGGCGCGGCCGATGGCGACGCGCTGGCGCTGGCCGCCGGAAAGCTGCTTCGGCCGGCGTTGCATGAGTTCCGTAATCTGCAGGATCTCGGCGGCCTGCTTGACGCGGCGGTCGGTATCGGCCTTCGGATTGCCGTTCATGCGCAGCCCGAAATTGAGGTTCTGCTCGACGGTCAGATGCGGGTAGAGGGCATAGGACTGGAAAACCATGGCGATACCGCGATCGGCCGGTTCCACGTCATTGACGATTCGGCCACCGATCTTGAGCTCGCCGCCGGAAATATCCTCCAGCCCAGCGATCATGCGCAACAGCGTGGACTTGCCGCATCCGGACGGCCCGACGAAGACGACGAATTCGCCGTCCTTCACCTCGAGATTGGCGCCGTGGATGATTTCCAGCGAACCATAGCGTTTGACGATATTGGTGAGAGAAAGTTCAGCCATACGGATCTCCCGGAATTATTTGATTGCGCCGGCGGCAATGCCGGCGATGAAGTGGCGTTGCAGGAGAACGAAGATGATGAGAATCGGCGCCGTCAGCATTACGGCACCGGCCATGATGCCGCCCCAGGAGACCCTTGTGAGGCCGATCAGCGTTCCGAGCGCGACAGGCGCTGTCATCATCCCCGGCCGGGAGTTGATGAGCAGCGGCCAGAGATAGTTGTTCCAGGAAGCCAGGAACAGGATGATGGCGAGTGCTGCCATCGTCGGCCTTGCGAGCGGCAGGGCGATGCGCAGGAAGATCTGCCATTCCTTGACGCCCTCAACGCGGGCGGCATCAAAGAGTTCGCCCGGCATCATCGAGAAAGCCTGACGCATGAAGAGAACGCCGAGTGAGTTGAAGAGCGGCGGCACGATCAGCGCAACCCATGTGTTCGCCAGCCCGAAATCGCGCGCCACCATGATGAATTGCGGAATGATGACGACGGAGTAGGGCAGCGTGATGGTGCCGAGGATGATGCCGATGACGCCCGAACGGCCGGCGAACTGATAGCGCGCTAGCGCCCATCCGGCCATCGATGTCAGCAGCACCGACAGGAAGGTGTAGATGACCGCAACGACGATGGAGATCGTCATCGCGCCGACGAAGTTGGTGTCGGCCTGCAGGTTCCGGAAGTTGTCCATGAAACCCGTCGACGGTGTCAGGATGATACCGGGACTGAAAATGCCGTAATCGGGCATGGTGGAGAAGACGAACATCATCCAGAGCGGAAACAGCCAGATGATGGCGAGCGGCGCCAGCAGGCCATGCAAGGCGATCGAGCGGATCAGAGTGGATCTGGATTTTGATTTCATTTCGGTTCGCGCCCCACCCAGAGATTGAGAAGAGAGATGACGACCGCAAGCGCCGCCATCGTATAGGCGATCGCCGAGGCATAGCCGAAGTTGGTCGACTGGAAAGCCTGGCGATAGAGCAGCAGACCGAGCGTTTCCGTCCCGCCGCCGGGGCCTCCTCTGTTGGTGATCAGATATGGTTCGGTGAAGAGCTGCATGGTGCCGATGACGGACAGGACCACGCAGAACAGGATGATCGGCTTCAGGAGTGGCAGTGTGATATGGATGAACTGCTTGAAGCGGCTGACGCGGTCGAGGGTTGCGGCCTCATAAACATCCTCCGGGATCGATTGCAGCCCGGACAGAATGATGATGGCGTTGTAACCCGCCCAGCGCCAGGTGACGGCGATAACGATGAGCACCATGGCGGCGTGGGAATCGGCGAACCACGACACCGGCGCGATGCCCACACTGCCGAGCAGCTTGTTGATGATGCCGAAATCGACGTTGAACATCAGGCGGAAGACCGCGGCATAGGCGACCTCGCCAACGACGACGGGCGCGAAGAAAGCGAAGCGGAAAATGCCACGGGCCTTCAACAGCGGTGAGTTCAGCAGCACCGCCATGACCGTGGCGAGTGTGATCATGACCGGCACTTGGACGATCAGGATAATCAACGTGTTTTCAAGCGCGTTGTAGAATGCCGGATCACCGAACAGCCGCCCCCAATTGAGCGACAGATTGAAGGTCCACGGATTAACACGGGTATTCTGGAACGAGATCAGAAACGAATCGATGATCGGCCAGACCCAGAAAGCGGCGAATACCAGAAGATAGGGTGCAAGGAACGCATAGGCGCTCCGGTTTCGCAACCGCATGAAAGCCTTCTCCTTTATGCGCAGAAAAATGATGCGTAACATCACATCCCCGCCGCCCTCTAGAGCGTGACGCCGAAAAGTGTAGGCGATTTTCGGACGACGCCGCGCTCTGCTTCTTTGATTCTAGAGCGGCGGGGATGCCGGGCGCGGCTTGGGAGGCACGCCCGGTGGTGTCAATCATTTCGCGAGCGGCAGGCCCGTCGCCGAGGCGATCTGCTGGGCCGCGTCGTCGAGCGCAGCCTTGCCGTTTGGATATCCGCCGGCAAGATATTTCGTCTGAACGGCTTTGATGATCTCATCGGCGTCGCTGAAATACTGGGTACCTGGGCTCGGGTGGATTTTCGGCAGGGTGGCGAGGATATCGGCCCAGACCTTTTGCCCACCCCAATAAGGCTGCGGTTCGTTGACGAAGGGATCCTTGACCGCCGTCAACAGCGACGGCACGAGACCGAAGGACTTCAGCATCGTCACCTGGCCCTCATTGGTGCCAAGCGTGTATTCAAGGAATTTCCAGGCGGCTTCCTTGTGCTTGGAGCCACTGGCGATTGCGAGCGAGGAACCGCCAAGATTGGCTGCATGCGGGCCGTCAGCCGTCATGCTCGGCATCGGATAGACGCCCCATTTGCCGGCGAGATCCGGCGAGGTGGAGCGGACGGTGCCTTCATACCAGCCGCCATAGAGCTGCGATGCCACCTTACTTGCAGTGTTCGCCTGAATTTTCTCGTTCCAGTTCGCCGCGGTCATCAGGCCCGCGTCCTTGATCTCCTTCACCTTGTCCAGTGCCTTGACGCAGCCGGGCTGGTTGACGGTGATGCTCTGGCTGTCGCTCGAAAAATAGCCGCAACCCTGTTCGTTGGCGAGCATACGGAACCATTCGCTGTCGCCGTTTAGATCGGCCTGCGTCATGACCACACCAGGATTAGCGGCGGAGATCTTCTTACCGGCGGCGATGAAATCGTCCCAGGTCTTGATCGTTGCCGGATCGACGCCGGCCTTTTCATACATGTCGCGGCGATAGAACATGGTGACCGGACCGGAGTCCCACGGCATGGCGTAGGCGGCATCGCCGACTTCAAGCTCGGCGCGCTTGAAATCCGGGAACTGCTTCTTCAGCTCGTCGTTGTAGCCAAGCTTCGTGAGATCGGTCAGGCAGTCCGGAAAGCGGTTCCAGAAGATCGAAGCCTTGTGGTTTTCGATCGACATGACGTCAGGCAGGCCGTCGCCGCCGGCGGCGCAAGCGGCCAGCATCTTGTCGAAGACCTGCGGGTTGCCGATGTCTTGAACCTCGACCTTGATGTCAGGATATTTCTTGTTGAACCCCTCGACTGTGGACTTCAGCGCCGATGCGGCGATGTTCCAGCTCCAGACCGTAATGGTGGTTTGCTCAGCAAAAGCAGAACCGGAAGCGAGCAGGGCAGCAAGGGCCGTCGCTCCAGCAAGTTTTAAACGCATTGAAAATCCTCCCTTTTCAATTGCCGTCCTCAAGAGAACACGCTTAAACTAGCTGTCGGTACGCTTCTGTCTCCTAAAAAAGGAACATCGACTTGGCGAAAAGTAAGGTGGGTCAACGGGCGGTTTATCAGCCGGGGGCGAGCAGTGTCGAAGGGCTCCCAAACGTCCTGCAGATGTTTCATAACCACCCGTTGCCGATGGCAAAGCCGCATTGGCACGCGCAGGTGGAAGTCAATTACATCGTCCGCGGCACCGTGCATTACCGCATCGGCGATCACGAGCTTACTTTGAGAGCCGGCGAGATCTGCCTTTTCTGGGGTGGCCAACCGCATCAGCTGGACGAGCTGTCGGAAGATTCGATCTATGCGGGCGCGCATCTGCCGCTTGTGCATTTCTTCCGCCTGCGGCTGCCGCTCGATATTTCCGGTCGCCTCATTCGCGGGCAGGCGCTGATAAGCTCGGCGACCGATGCCGCAGACGACGAAAATTTCGCCCGATGGCATCGTTATGTCATGTCCGAGGACGGCGCCAAGGCCGAACATGCCGTCGCGGAACTTCTCCTGCGCCTGGAGCGCATCGCTTTCGAGCCCTATCGCATGGTGCCGGAGAAGCAGGAAAATCTGACCAACGATCAGGCCCATCCGCAATCCTCGCGCAGCCTGGCGCGCATGTGCGATTTCATCGCCGATAATTTTCTGCACGACATCGATACCGTCGATATCGCCAAGGCGGCGCATCTCCATCCGAAATACGCGATGAACCTCTTCAAGAAATCCACCGGCATGACGTTGGCGAAATATGTGAACCTGCTGCGCCTGTCGCGCGCCCAGGCGATGCTGATGCGGGACGGCGCCAATGTGCTGCAGGTGGCGATGGATAGTGGCTTCGGCTCGATCAGCGCCTTCAACAAATCCTTCCGCCATATTGCCGGCATGACGCCTTCCGATTTCCGCCGCGACATGCGCGTGCTGTCGGCAATGAATGTCGAAGCCATCAAGCCTTCGATGCATCGACCGCCACAGCAACATTATCGTTCGTGAGACTTGCAGTCATGGGCGATCTCGCGCATTGCTCCTCACCGATTGAGGGAGGAGTATCTCATGCGGCAGTTTTCAGCTTGTATCGAATGGTTGTTTGCACGCGACGGCGATGCCTTTGCCGATCGTGTCCGGCTGGCACATGCCGCGGGGCTCGATGCGGTCGAATTCTGGCACTGGACTAACAAGGACCTGGACGCGATCACGGCTGCCGTAGCCGAGACCGGCATTGCCGTGTCCGGCCTCGTCGCGGAGCCGATGATCGCGCTGACGAATCCGGCAAACAAAGAGGCGTGGCTGACGGGGTTGCGAGAGTCCGTTGCTGTCGCCCAACGTCTCGGCGCGCCGGTGCTGATCGCGCAGGCCGGCGATGATCTGGCGGAGTTTTCTCGTGCCGACCAGAGGGCGGCCATCGTCGCCACCCTCCGTGCCGGTGCCGATATTCTCGAAGGATCGGGCGTGCGGCTTGGCCTCGAGCCGCTGAACACAAAGATAGACCATGCCGGCTACTATCTGTCCTCGACCGCGGAAGGCCTCGATATCGTCGATGAGGTCGACCGCCCGGAAGTGGGCATCGTCTACGATCTCTATCATTCGGCCGTCATGGGCGAGGATACGCGTGAGGTCGTCGGCGATCAAATCGACCGCATCATCCATCTCCATGTTGCCGATCATCCCGGCCGTAACGACCCCGGCACTGGCCATATCGATCTGACGAAGCGGCTGGATTGGCTATATGCCCAAGGCTATCGTGGCAGGGTGGGTCTGGAATACAAACCGGCGACGCAAGATCCGGCGGCCGTTCGCGCTGTCGTGAAATCGCTCGGCGGTTAGAGCGATTCCAGGAAAAGTGCGTAGCGGTTTTCCCTCAGGAACTGCGTAAAACAAGGAGATAGAGCATTTTCGCGATTCGAAGAAAAGCGAAACGGCTCTAGACCGGCTCCAGCATGCCGAAGACGGCAACGAGCCCGATGACGACAATGCCGATGCCGATCTCGGCGATGCTTCCAAGCCGGAGGGCCAGCAGCGCGCGAGCCGGCTTGCGGCCGATCCAGGGAACGAAGACGTAGCGGTTGATGATGGCCAGCATCGCCATGACGGCGACCAGCGCGATCTTGATGGCAAGCAACTTCTGATAGGACGAAGACCAGTCCGTCGGCAGGCGTTTCAGGATCAGCAGCGTATTGACGATACCGGAGAGGATGACGAGCGCGACTGCTATGTGCCCGGCATTGGAGAACCGGCGCAACGCCACTTGCGCTTCCGCCCGGCATTCCGGCCGCCCGAGAAGCTTGAGGATAGGGATCAGCGGCACCAGCGCCCCCAGCCAGCCACCACCTGCAAGCACATGCAGGATATCATTGGCCCGGTGCGCCTGCCGCGCCCAGCCTTCCAGCATCGAGGCATGCCCGGTCAGTGACAGCGAGGCGAGCCCGAGGCCGGCGCCCAGGGTCAGCCCATGGCGGCGCCGGCTCTGCGGCAACAGCAAGGTGCAAACCATCACGATGGCCGCCAGCACTTGTGCCTGCCATGCAATCCCGACCGTGGTTTCGAAAACCACGTCATGCATCATGTCGGCATTGAGCGCATCGCTCCAGCCGTTGCCGATATTCGCCGTCGTCACCGGCAATGCGGCCAGTGCCGTTAAAACCGCAATCGCAACGATCAGCAAAAGCGGTTTTGCAGCTATACGCCAGACGGTGTCGGCAAGCGCTCTCGGCACGAACAGAGATAGATAGGCACAGGCGCCCCATAGAAACATCAGGGACGCGTCATGCAGGAAGCGGCAGAGTTGGAGCGCTGTCGTCGTTTCCATCAGGGTTTCACGATAAGTTTACAGGCGCCATGAATGGTACGTTCCAATTTGAGGCATGTTGTTTGCGTCGGCAATCCGGCAGCCAATATGCTGAAGCTGCCCGGCACTCATGTTTTTTCGGGTTGAACGGCGGGAATTTCTCGCGCCGACGTGGTCAGCGCGATAAGATTGCGGATACGCACTGTCAACTTTCTCCATGCATAAAGGCGCCGTTCGGGACGCTTTGCCGCAAGGCGGGTTGGTGTCGCAGGCCGAGGTCTGCCGTGGAACCATCATCAGCGATGATTTCCGCCTTTCTGGCAAAGAATCGTCGCTTTTGAGTCCTTTTTGCAGACACAGTTGAGGCGTTCCGGGGTGTACGCTCGAAAGGCAGTTTCATGGCGGCATCCAGGATACGCGAAAAAATGGCCAATGGCTTTGGCCACCGTCGGCGCCGGGAGTGGCTCGAAAATCTCGACATGCCCACCTACGTCATCGGTGATGTCCACGGCCGTTACGATCTCCTCAGTGCACTGGAGCGCAAGATTTTTGCAGACGCGGCGGGGCTTCCCGGCCGAAAGCTCATCATCATGCTGGGGGATTTCATCGATCGTGGTCCCGCGTCGGCGCAGGTGGTCGGCCGCCTCATGGCGCCGCCGCCGAACGGTTTCGACCGCATATGCCTCACCGGCAATCATGAGATGGCGATGCTAGCCTATGTCGATGGTGAGATATCGCTCGAGGATTGGGTGGCGCTTGGCGGTGATGCGACACTCGCCTCCTATGGCGTGGATATCCCTCGTCTACAGCAGTTATATCCCAAGCGGAAGAAGCTCGATACGTTCATCCGAACCTGGCTGCCGGACGATCATGTCAATTTCCTGCGCCGCCTGCCGATCCTGCTGGACACGCCGAAGGCCTTGTTCGTCCATGCCGGCATCGATCCGGATCGGTCGATTGCCGATCAGCAAGACGACGACCTCGTCTTCATCCGCTCCCGCTTCTACGACAGCGCACAGCCACTGCCGAAGTTGATTATCCACGGCCACACGCCAGTCCAGCGGGCCGAAGTCAATGGTCTCAGGCTCAATCTCGATACTGGAGCCTTCTACAGCGACCGGCTGAGCGCGGCCCGGCTGTGGCAGGGCCGCATTCACATCACCTCAACCTGATAGCCGGCTATAGATTGCCGATGCAGAGGTATTTCATTTCCAGATAGTCGTCGGCGCCGTGGCGCGAGCCTTCGCGGCCAAGGCCGGATTGCTTGATGCCGCCGAAGGGTGCCGTTTCCGACGACATCAGGCCGGTATTGATGCCGACCATGCCGTATTCCAGCGCTTCCGCCACGCGCCACACCTTCTTCAGGTCGCCGGCGAAGAAATAGGCCGCAAGGCCGAATTCGGTATCGTTCGCTTGTGCGATGACATCCTCGGCGGTGTCGAAGCGGAAGAGCGGTGCAACTGGACCGAATGTTTCCTCGCGGGCAACCTTCATGCTCCGGTCGACACCGGTCAGGATGGTCGGAGCGAAGAATGTGCCGGTGCCTTCTATGCGCTTGCCGCCGAGCACGACGCGAGCACCCTTTGAGACGGCATCCCGCACATGGTCTTCGGCCTTGGCGACACCCTGTTCGTCGATCAGCGGCCCAACGGTCACGCCCGGCTTGAAGCCGTCGCCCACGTTAAGTTCGCCGACCTTCGCGGCAAGCTTGGCGGCAAAGGCGTCGTAAACGCTGGATTGCACATAGATGCGGTTGGCGCAGACACAGGTCTGACCGGCATTGCGGTATTTCGAAGCCATGGCGCCCTCGACGGCGGCGTCGAGATCGGCGTCATCGAAGACGATGAAGGGCGCATTGCCGCCAAGCTCGAGGCTGACCTTCTTAATCTGGTCGGCGCACTGGCGCATCAGGATGCGGCCGACCTCCGTCGAGCCAGTGAAGCTGATCTTGCGCACCTTCGCATTGCCGCAGAGTTCGCGGCCGATGGCCGGGCTGTCAAGGCCGACGATGATGTTGAGGACGCCAGCGGGAATGCCCGCTTCTTCGGCAAGCACGGCCAGCGCGATCGCCGTCAGCGGCGTCTGCTCGGCGGGCTTCGAGACGACGGTGCAGCCGACGGCAAGGGCCGGCGCGATCTTGCGGGCGATCATGGCGGCCGGGAAGTTCCATGGCGTGATCGTGCCGACGACGCCGACCGGCTGCTTGATGACGACCATGCGCTTGTCGTTCGAAGGCGCGGGGATGGTTTCGCCATAGATGCGCTTGGCCTCCTCCGCGTACCATTCGACATAGGAGGCGGCGTAGAGGATTTCGCCTCTGGCTTCCGGCAGCGGCTTGCCCATCTCGGCCGTCAGGATGGCGGCCAGCTCATCGGCGTTGGCGATCATGAGATCGAACCATTTGCGTAAGGTTGCTGCTCGTTCCTTGGCAGGACGGGCGGCCCAGGTGACTTGGGCGATATAGGCGGCATCGATGGCGGCCGCCGTCTCGGCAGCGCCCATATCCGGCAGCGAGGCAAGCACTTCGCCGGTCGCGGGATTGATGACATCGAAGGTCTTCGTCGCCCCGCCGCCCGTCCAGGCGCCGTTGATATAGCCGGCGGCGCGCAGGAGGCGCGAAGAGAAGGGAACATGCTTGGTCATTGCTGTTGTAAAGGACATGCTATGCACTCCGATAGATTTTGCCTGGCAGGCTGCACGGACGGATAAGGGAAATACGCGGGTCGGCTTCGTTAATGCGAGGCGCTCGCCTCGATCAGCGATGCTTCGAGAATGTCGAGGGCTTCGCTGAAGATGCCGTCCTGAATGGTGATCGGCGACAGGAAGCGGATGACATTGCCAAAGACGCCGCAGGTCAAAACGATCAGCCCCTTGTCGAGCGCGATCAGCCGCACCTTGTTGGCGAAATCAGCGCTCGGCAGTTTGGTCGCCGCATTATTGAATTCCACCGCATTCATGAAGCCGGGGCCGCGGATATCAGCAATTTCAGGCACCTTGTCGCGCAGCGATTCCAGCCGCTGTTTCAGGCGCGAGCCGAGCTGGTTGGCGCGGTCGCACAGACCCTCGTCTGCGATAACGTCGAGCACGGCATGGGCTGCGGCGATGCCGAGCGGATTGCCGCCATAGGTGCCGCCAAGGCCGCCTGGAGCGGGTGCATCCATGATCTCGGCGCGGCCGGTGACGGCGGCAAGCGGGAAGCCGCCGGCGAGGCTCTTTGCCATGGTAACGAGATCGGCCGCCACCTCATGGTGACCCATCGCAAACATCTTGCCGGTGCGCGCAAAGCCGGTCTGTACCTCGTCGGCGATCAGGAGAATGCCGTGCTGGTCGCAGATCTCGCGAAGCGCCTTCATGAAGGCTGACGGCGCCGGATAGAAGCCGCCTTCGCCCTGGACGGGCTCGAGGATGATCGCGGCCACGCGCTGCGGATCGACATCGGCTGCAAAGAGCTTTTTCAGCGTCGCCAGCGACTGCTCGACACTGATGCCGTGCAGCGGCACGGGGAAGGGCGCATGGAAGACATCGCCCGGCATCGGGCCGAAGCCGATCTTGTAGGGCGTGACCTTGCCGGTCAGCGCCATGCCCATGAAGGTACGGCCATGGAAGCCGCCGCCGAAAGCGATGATGGCGGAGCGGCCGGTGGCGGCGCGGGCGATCTTCACGGCGTTTTCGACCGCTTCCGCGCCTGTCGTCACGAAGATCGTCTTCTTGGCGAAATTGCCGGGGACGATCGCGTTCAGCCGCTCGGCCAGATGAACATAGCTCTCATAGGGTACGACCTGGTGGCAGGTATGCGTGAAGCGATCGAGCTGTTCCTTGACGGCAGCAATGACGCGGGGATGACGATGGCCCGTATTCACCACGGCGATGCCGGAGGCAAAATCGATATAGCGATTGCCTTCCTTGTCCCAGATCTCGGCGTTTTCAGCGCGGTCGGCGTAGATCTGCGTCGTCATGCCGACGCCGCGAGAAATGGCGGCGTTCTTCCGCTCGGTCAGGATCATTGCAGGTGCTCCCAGGAAGGCGTTTTCGAATTATCTTGCAGAAGTTCTGCAAGTTATTTAGAAAACTCCTACATTTTTCCTGCAAGATTTCAAGCGGGATTTTGTGCGGGTGACAAGAATGTGCGAAAGGCTCCCATGGAGCGCCGCGCGGCTTTTAAGGCGCGCTAAGCCGCGCAATCCATGCTAAACGGATCGAAAGACGAAAATCAGGGATATTGGCAAATGAGCAGCATCGAGCCGGAGCGCTACCCCGTGCGCTACAAGGTGGCGGAAGCGGCGCGTCTTGCCGGCGTATCGGCCTCCACCTTGCGCCTATGGGAAAGCCAGGGGCTTGTCGTCCCCTCCCGCTCCGAGACCGGGCACCGCCAGTACAGCGCCGACGACGTGGCGCGGCTGAAGCGCATCTCCTGGTTCCGCGCCGAGCGTGGCCTCAATCCGGCGGCGATTCGCGAAGCGCTCGAGATGGAGGAGGGCGGTGCCGCCGGATCGGAGAATGGCGAGCAACTGGCCTCTTCGGATATCGGCCGCAGACTTCGCTCGCTGCGCCACGCCGCCGGCAAGACGCTGGAGCAAGTCGCCGCCGACATGGGCATGACGTCGTCGACGCTCTCGACCCTGGAGCGCACCTCGCAGGGTGTCAGTTTCAAGACGCTGCATGACCTCGCAGATTATTATGGCACAACGGTATCGCGCCTGTCTGGTGAGGAGCGCGAGGATGTTCCCGCACTCATCCGGTCAGGCGAATGGCGTTCCTGGCCAGCGACGACGCCGGGCGTCACTGTCCAGCTTCTTGCCGAAGGACCGACGATGATGGATTGCCATCGCTTCGTGCTCGCGCCAGGTGCGACAAGCGAAGGCGCCTATCGGCACGAGGGAGAAGAGTTCATCCATGTTCTCGCCGGTCGCCTGGAACTGGTGCTCGACAGCGATCAATTCTTCGATCTACTGCCGGGAGATTCGCTTTATTTTGAAAGCCGCCGTTATCATTCCTGGCGCAACCGCCATGATGGTGAGACCATATTGCTCTGGATCAATACGCCGCCGACTTTTTGACAGGCGCCGGTATGGTTCTCACCCCGTCTGTTCTATAGAACGGACGAAAAGCGAATTCAGAAGGACAGAGCCGGGAGAATCTCATGGCTGCCACCATCCGTTATCACGAAGGCGATATTTCCACTGAGGATGCCGCACGCTACACCGGCGCTATTGCCATCGATACCGAAACTCTCGGCCTCGTTCCACGCCGTGACCGGCTTTGCCTCGTGCAGCTTTCGCCCGGCGACGGCACGGCCGATATCATCCGTATCGCCGCCGGTCAGAAGCAGGCGCCCAATCTCGTCGCCATGCTCGCCGACCCGACGCATCAGAAGATCTTTCATTACGGCCGCTTCGACATCGCCGTCCTGTTTCATACGTTTGGCGTCACCACGACCCCGGTCTTCTGCACCAAGATCGCCTCGCGCCTCTGCCGCACCTATACCGACCGTCACGGCCTGAAGGACAATCTCAAGGAGATGTTGGACGTCGATATCTCAAAGGCGCAGCAGTCGTCGGATTGGGCCGCGGAAACGCTGTCCCCGGCGCAGCTCGAATATGCTGCCTCCGACGTACTCTATCTCCACGCGTTGCGCGAGAAGCTGACCCAGCGCCTGCTGCGCGACGGCCGCATGGACTATGCCGATGATTGCTTCGCATTCCTGCCGACGCGTGCCAAGCTCGACCTTCTCGGCTGGGAAGAGGCGGATATCTTCGCGCATAGCTGATTGCTTCGCTTGCGACAGGAATTCCTGAGCCGGTGCTGCGCAAGCGGCATCGGCTCCTTTATTTAGGGATATGTTAAGGACTTGACTGCTATTTTGCGGATGATTTCCAGGTCTGCGCGTTCGCGCCTCGCCAATTCGGCCACTCGGCGCTAGGAAGTCCACAGGCCGCATGAGCGGACCTCGATTGAACCTGCTTCCCGCTTCCATCGTCGCCTTGCCAGACAAAGGAGCATGTCATGTTGCTTCCCGTTGGTGCCGTGTCCGCTGTGGGTGTATCCATTGAGAAGCCGATCGCCGCAACGGCCGAGACCTCCGGGCTTCAGACGACGGCAACGCCGCTCGCCGTTCTGTCGAGTACCGTTAATGCCAGCGTCGAGGGCAAGCTGAACATGCTGCTGGTCGCGGCTCGCGAACGCATGCTCGACAGTCTGCTTTCCGCGATCGATGCCGCCAGCAAGGTGGTGAATGTTTCCCGTGAGCCGGGCGAAAGCAATGCCGCCTATGCCCAGCGTGTTGCCGCCGCAATCCGCAGCCTGACGCCGCCACAGCTCGCCACCGCGCAGCAGCGTATGGATGGGCAGATGAGGACGCCGGTGCCATTGCCGGTTCTGGCAGCGGCGTTGCAGGACCCGGAAAGTCCGCAGGCGGTGCAGCTGGCTCTCAGCCTTGAACAGACGTCGGTAGCCGAGCCGGATGCCGTGCTGAAGGCAGTCGTCAATTCCTATGGGCAGAATGCCGGCCAAGTGGAAACGCCAGCCTCCCAGACACCCGTATCAGCCCCGCTGCAGAAGGCGGCCGAGCTAGCCGCCGTGGCAACGGCGCTCGCCGCTGCTGCAGACGAACCGGCTTCCGCTATCCCGACACCTGCGCCTGCTGTGGCTACACCGGCGACGGCCCAGCCCGCCGCGCAGCCAGCACCTGCGGAGCAGCAGACGCCGCAAGTGGGCATCCCCGCACAATCTCAACCCGCGCCGGCTTCCGCACAAGCGGCCCAAGCACAGCCGACCCAAGCGCAGACGGTCGCGCAAAACGGCCCCGCCGCCCCGCAAGCCACGCCTGCCGCTACGGCGGCCGCCACTGTCCAGCCTTCCGTACTCGCTTCTCTTGTCGATGATCTGACTGCAAGCGCGCTGCTGACGGCAATCGCAGCCGAAGTCGACCTCCCGACCGAAATTGCATTGATCCGGTCGCCGCTGACGCCGCCGCCGGTGCCGCGCGATATCCAGCAGATAGAAGCCGACATCAAACAGGGCCTGCAGGTCGTCATCAGTCCGCCCGCGATGGCGGCCGATCCCGACCTTTTGCAGATCATCAACAATCCCTCCTCTTCCGTGGAGAAGATCATCGCCCAGGCGTTGACCGGCAATAGCGCGACGCAGGCATCGTCAACGCAGCCGCCGATCGTTAACGAAGGCTCCAATCGCCCGGTCGCAGTGGCGGCCCTGCCGGCGTCATTGGCGGAAGGGCCCGAAACATCCGGTGCTCTTCCCATCGCTTCCGGCAAGCCGCCGTCGCAGACGTCGCCTGCAACGCCGGTGGCGGTATATGAGGCTGCGGAGCAGGCGACGATGTCGGCGCCCCTGCCACTCGGCGTTCCCTTCGTCGTGGCTAGCTATTTGCCGGTCGACACTTCCGCCAAGAATAGCGAGTCGAAGCTGCTCAATCGCGTCGATCCCGTCGGCGATGAGGAGGGCGGACAAGCTCAGGACGAGGAGAACCCGCAAGATCAGGATGAAGAGCAGGCCCATGCAGAGGAATCGTCGGCACAGGCAGAGGGCGAGGTATCCGACGAAGCGGAAGCTGGCCCGGCCTCTGCGGAGGACGATAACGTCAGACCGGAACTCGTTGCCTTGCCGCAGCCTCTGCGCGACCCGCTTCAAGACCACGCCTTCGATTTCTATCGGCGCATGGTGACCTGGGAATAAAGCGCCAAAATGGAATAGCAGGCGCAGACGTCGCAGAGCGGACAAAGAAAAACCCGCCGGATCGCTCCGGCGGGTTTTTGTTTTCAGGCTTCGACCGAGGATTATTCGGCGTTGCGGTTCTTCAGAGCCGCACCCAGGATGTCGCCGAGCGAAGCGCCCGAGTCGGAAGAACCGAACTGAGCAACGGCTTCCTTCTCTTCTGCGATTTCCAGAGCCTTGATCGACAGCATGATCTTGCGGTCCTTCTTGGAGAAGTTGGTGACGCGAGCGTCGACAACCTGACCAACCGAGAAACGCTCCGGACGCTGTTCGTCACGGTCACGCGACAGATCGGCGCGGCGGATGAACGAGGTGATGTCTTCGTGGTTGACGAGCTTCACTTCGATGCCGCCGTCGTTGACTGCGATGACTTCGCAGGAAACGACTGCATTCTTGCGCAGGTCGCCGGAAGCAGCAGCTTCACCAACCGAGTCCTTGCCGAGCTGCTTGATGCCGAGCGAGATGCGTTCCTTCTCGACGTCGACGTCGAGAACGACAGCCTTGACGACGTCACCCTTGTTGTACTCTTCGATGACCTGCTCGCCCGGACGATTCCAGTCGAGGTCGGAGAGGTGAACCATGCCGTCCACATCGCCGTCGAGGCCGATGAACAGGCCGAATTCGGTCTTGTTCTTGACTTCGCCTTCGACTTCGGTGCCAGCCGGATGGTTGCGGGCGAATGCTGCCCACGGATTTTCCAGCGTCTGCTTCAGGCCGAGCGAGATACGACGCTTGGTCGGATCGACTTCGAGAACGACGACTTCGACTTCCTGGCTCGTGGACAGGATCTTGCCGGGGTGAACGTTCTTCTTGGTCCAGGACATTTCCGAGATGTGGATCAGGCCTTCGATGCCCGGCTCCAGCTCGACGAACGCACCGTAGTCGGTGATGTTCGTGACCGTACCGGAGATCTTCTTGCCTTCCGGATACTTGGCCTGGATGCCATCCCACGGATCGCTCTCGAGCTGCTTCATGCCGAGCGAGATACGGTGGGTTTCCTGGTTGATGCGGATGATCTGTACCTTGACCTGCTGGCCGATGGACAGGATTTCCGACGGATGGTTCACACGGCGCCATGCCATGTCGGTGACGTGCAGCAGGCCGTCGATGCCGCCGAGGTCAACGAACGCACCGTAATCGGTGATGTTCTTGACGACGCCGTCAACAACCTGGCCTTCTTCGAGGTTCTGAACGATTTCAGAACGCTGCTCGGCACGGGACTCTTCCAGAACCGTACGACGCGAAACGACGATGTTGCCGCGGCGCTTGTCCATCTTGAGGATTTCGAAGGGCTGCGGGTTGTGCATCAGCGGGGTGACGTCGCGGATCGGACGGATGTCGACCTGCGAACGCGGCAGGAAGGCGATAGCGCCGTCGAGATCGACGGTGAAGCCGCCCTTGACCTGGTTGAAGATGACGCCTTCAACGCGCTCGCCAGCTTCGAACTTGGCTTCGAGCTTGATCCAGCTTTCTTCGCGGCGAGCCTTTTCGCGCGAGAGAACGGCTTCGCCAAGCGCGTTTTCGATACGCTCGACATAGACTTCGACTTCATCGCCAACCTTGAGCGTGCCGTCCTTGGCGCGTGCACCGAATTCCTTCAGCGCGATGCGGCCTTCGACCTTGAGGCCGACGTCTACAACGGCGACATCCTTTTCGATGGCGGTGATGATGCCCTTGGTGACATAGCCTTCAGCCAGATCGTTCTTGGCAAAGGATTCTTCAAGAAGGGCCGCGAAATCTTCGCGAGAGGGGGAAGTTACAGACATAAAATCTCCTGGCGTGTCCCGATCATGCAATCTGGACACTGATGCGCCGGTGGTTCGCGTTGAACAGGCCTGACCCCAGTCCGCCTCCCTTAAGGAAGCTATCCGGCGCTTGGACGGAATGTCAGGCTATCTTGAAATCGGCAGTTTCCGGCGCGAGGCGCGCGAAAGCCGCTCAAATTTTCAGGCATTTCGGCTCAGAGCAGCGTCGATGATCGATTTTGCCGTCTGAAACGCCGCTTCTATACTCATTTCTGAGGTATCTAGCAAGTACGCCTCTTCAGCTGGTTTCAAAGGGCTGTCGGTGCGGCCCATGTCGCGCTCGTCGCGCCGCTTCACATCCTCGAAAATGGCATCGTAATCGGCACTGCCGCCGGCCTCGATGATCTCTTCGTAGCGCCGCTTCGCCCGGACTTCGACCGAAGCCGTCACATAGAGTTTTACCGGCGCATCCGGGCAGACCACGGTGCCGATATCACGGCCGTCGAGCACGGCGCCCGGCTTCTTCTGCGCAAAACGGCGCTGCGCTTCGACCAGAGCGCGGCGCACGGCCGGCATGACGGCGATCTTCGATGCGGCCTCGCCGATCTCGTGCCGGGATAGAATGGCTCGATCGAGCCCGGCGAGATCGACCTTGCGCGCCATGCCTTCGGCAATTGCTTCGTCGTCGAGCGGCAGTCCGGCATCGAGCAGGGCCTTGGCGGTGGCGCGATAGGTGAGGCCGGTATCGAGATGATGATAGCCATAGGCCTCGGCGATCCGACGTGCCAGAGTTCCCTTACCGGCAGCCGCTGGTCCGTCGATGGCGATGATCATGTCTTCTTCCGTCCCTACCCGATATCTCGTTTTTTGCTGTAGCGACGCACCAGATCGGCCATCTCGGCGGCATCTGTTCGATCGATTGCGCCAAGACCTTCGGCCACGCCCTGTCGGTCAGCCAGCGGCCGGTTCTGGCTCACCTTCCATTTGCCGTCAATCGTCTCGATGTCGATTTCGATGCCGACAATGCCCTTCAGCTGGGCGGCAATGAACTCTGGCGGCGCATCTTCCACCGCCCAGGGCTGCGCACGATCGCTCTCGTTCTCGCCGGTCAACGCGCCGATCTGCGCGCGCAGCCAGGCGGGGTCGTCGATCGTTCGCGCGCTCCCGCGCACCTGCACGATCGCATAGTTCCAGGTCGGCACCACTTTGCCGGTCTCCCGCTTTGTCGCATACCAAGAAGGCGTGATATAGGTATCGGCGCCCTGGAAGACGACGAGCACGGGCGCGCCGGCCGCAATCTCCTTCCACTGGCTGTTCGCCCTGGCAACATGCGCCTGCAGCGTTCCCTTCGGCGAGAGCTCGGCATTCAGGTGAAATGGCACGGCATTGGCGATCAGCCCGCCGTCACCAGCCGTGATGAGCAGCCCCAGCGGATGCGCGCGGATCAGCTGGTGCTGCGTGTCGAGATCGTCTTCGCGGTGATGGGGCGGCTGATACATGGCGTCGGTCCGTTTGCTGTGCCATTCCCAGGGAACCCTGCCGGGAAACCCTGTGTGACAAGGCTTCGAATGGCCAATGGCACGGTCTA
Source organism: Rhizobium sp. ERR 1071 (assembly GCF_007828675.1). NCBI lineage: Bacteria > Pseudomonadati > Pseudomonadota > Alphaproteobacteria > Hyphomicrobiales > Rhizobiaceae > Rhizobium > Rhizobium sp. ERR 1071. The sequence continues at coordinate 67,787 of NZ_VITM01000019.1, forward strand.
CCGGGCTTAAGTTTCGATCGTCGCGCCCAATCTTGTTATCATAGCAAAAAAATCCGGAAAGCTGGTGGCGATCATGGCGGAATCATCGATCGTGACAGGATGTTCGCTCGCAAGTCCCATGACGAGAAAACTCATGGCGATGCGGTGATCGAGATGGGTACTCACTTTGGCACCGCCGGCGTTGCCGAGACCCTTGCCGTCAGGCCTGCCTTGAACCGTCAGCATATCTATGCCTTCGATGCAGTCGACACCGTTGAGCTTCAAGCCCTCGGCGACGGCCGAAAGCCGGTCGGATTCTTTCACCCGAAGCTCGTCCAGCCCCTGCATGATGGTCGTGCCTTCTGCAAAAGTAGCCGCGACGGCCAGCACGGGATATTCGTCGATCATCGACGGCGCGCGCTCGGCCGGCACGGTGACGCCCTTGAGCGCAGAGGAGCGCACGCGGAGATCGGCGACATCCTCGCCGCCCGTCATGCGTCGGTCGAGCATCTCGATATCCGCGCCCATCTCCTGCAGCGTCAGGATGAGGCCGGTGCGCGTCGGGTTCATCAACACGTTGCGGATGGTTATGTCGGAGCCGGGCACGATCAATGCCGCCACCAGCGGGAAGGCCGCGGAGGAGGGATCGCCGGGGACATCGATCGTCTGGCCGGTGAGCTTGCCCTGACCCTCAAGGCGAATGGTGCGGACGCCCGCCGCATCGATCTCGACCGAAAGCGCTGCGCCAAAACCGGCCAGCATTTTTTCCGTGTGGTCGCGGGTCATGACCGGTTCGATGACTGTTGTCATGCCGGGCGCATTGAGGCCCGCCAGCAGCACCGCCGATTTGACCTGCGCCGAAGCCATCGGTACGCGATAGGTCAGCGGGCTCGCTACACCTGGCCCATGTAGGGAGACGGGCAGCCGGTCGCCCGTAGCGGCGCTGACCTGCGTTCCCATGCGGCGCAGCGGATCGAGAATGCGGCCCATCGGCCGTTTCGACAGCGAAGCATCGCCGACGAAGGTTGTTTTGAAATCGTAGGAGCCGACCAAGCCCATGGTGAGGCGGCAACCGGTGCCGGCATTGCCGAAATCGAGCGGTGTCTCCGGGGCCAGTAGCCCGCCATTGCCGGTTCCGCGGACAATCCATTCGTCGTCGATCTTGCGGATTGTGGCGCCTAAAGCCTGCATGGCCTTGCCGGTATTCAACACATCCTCGCCTTCGAGCAGGCCGGTGATACGGGTTTCGCCTGCGGCAAGGCCGCCGAACATGAGGGAGCGATGGGAAATGGATTTGTCGCCGGGAATGCGTATCGTGCCGGAAAGGCCGGCCGAGCGTCGTGCCACGGCTGGTTGGGGAAGGGTATCGTGCGGCATGGGCAATTCCTTTGCGATGCCGGTATTCCATCCGCATTCTGTGCTGGCTGCGTTGCTCTTGCGCCAGATGTTCTGCGGTTCACGCCAGCTGGTTAGCACAGGCCCGTTCCCCAGTCATCCCGCCATGCGCAAAAAGCACGTGCGAGGCGGCTTGAAGTTTAGCTTTGACAGAAACGGCCGCAACGATTAAGGGGACCGGCTGATATTTCCCTTAAAACGCCGGCTTCCCCGGCATTGCCGAATTTTCATTCGGCCATTCATGAGGCTTTGACAGTGGCGAAAGCGGAACTTGGAACAAAACGTACCGACCCCGATACCGGCAAGAAGTTCTATGACCTGAACCGGGACCCGGTGGTCTCGCCCTATACCGGCAAGTCCTGGCCCTTGTCCTTCTTCGAGGAAACCTCCGCTTCCAAGGAAGTTCCGGAAGAAGACGAAGTGGCCGAAGTCGATACCGAAAACACGGAAGTCGAGCTGGTCTCGCTCGAGGATGCCGACGATGCTGCCGGCGGCGATGACATTCCGGATATTGGCGATGACGACGTCGAAATCGGCGACGATGATGACGACACCTTCCTCGAAGCCGACGAAGATGAAGATGATGACGACATGAGCGACATCATCGGCGTCACCGGCGACGAAGACGACGTCTGATCTGAAAGACAGTCGGCCCGGTGAAAGAAAAAATTTCCCGGGCCGAATTTTTCGGCTTGCTATCTGTGAAAACCACAAGTAATAAGCCGCCACCCCGACGGGCGAAGCGCTCGGAAGGGACCCAGGGCCGGTCAAACGGCACCATCTTGATGGGGCTATAGCTCAGCTGGGAGAGCGCTTGCATGGCATGCAAGAGGTCAGCGGTTCGATCCCGCTTAGCTCCACCAAATTTTCCTAGAAGAATCAGTTGCTTATGAATTCGTAATTTTTGCCCGTCTCCTTTTGCATCTGCGGGGAAGCACGGGGGAAGCGCGAACTAATCTCGTTCTCGAGAGGACGGTACTATGACGCTTATCATCACTACAGCGACTGGTTTCGATCGAGATCTGGGCGACGGCTTCAAGCTGAATGTTATGGCGTCCCCGTCACCCCATCCCACCTTATTCGTCCCTGCTGGACATAGTGATGAAGAATCCGGAGGGTGGCTTCTCGGCGAGCTTGAAACAAATCTTCACATCGTAATCCAAGAGAAGACTGCGAAAATCGCACCTTATAGGGCCGAATACCCGAGCTGGTGGCTTATTTTGCCTGACCATATCGCTTACGGGATGGATGATTTTGAACTTTCGTTGTTTGTGGCTCAAACACAGGTCACACATTCCTTCGACAAGGTTATTCTGCTTGATCCGAGAAACCATTTGAGAGCCGTTGAAATATAGAAAATTGCTGCAAACTGGAGACGCCACGATGCTCGACGAAACGAGAGAATACTTGCTCGACCACCGCGACAAGCTGCTGTTCCAGATCAAGCAGGCCAATTACCATCTGCTACGCCTAGAGGCTGACGCGATCAAAATCATCAACAACAGGGCATCGCTGCCGGCGGCCGATATCGCCATCATTACCGAGGACTTGGCCCACCACCTGAAAAGTCAGATCGAGCCGCTGGGCTGGGCAATCGACCATATCGACCATGAGCTAGAATATCTGGACGGCGATGATGAATTTGAGCCGTTCATGGGGCGCAGGGCCTGTTCGGGTAACGCCTGAATATCTTTTACTCGTTCGTCCTATCGACGGCTGGCGCTGACGCGAAACCGGTAACTGTAGCAACCCGCTCGGATGTCAAACCGGAAGGCCGCATCCCGTTCTAAGCTTAGGCCGGATTGCCTTTAGAGCCGCGATAGATGTGACCGAAGCCGGATACGTTTCTACGTGAGGATGAAGCGGCCAACATACTTGACTGTTCGTCATTACTTGTTTCAATTTACAACCCAAAATCGAACCTTATGATTCTTGGTTAACACCTTCTTCACTGATGGGCCGGGCAGAAAAGGGTCAATTTTTAAGCCGCGCTGTTTTCCGAGACTACTCCAGAATGAACATAGGTCACAACTTGAAGTCAACTATTTGGGGCAAGCATAGTTGACTTATAAGGCAACCGAACGCATATTGTATCAAGCCGTGGATACGGGGCGCCTTGTAGCAAGGGAACCTCTTAGGCAAAGCGCATCCGTGCGAAGGCTGTTCGTAACACCTGATGTCAATAGGATTCTGGATGGTGATGATGAAAAATTCAAACATCTTCCTATGGTGGAAACGGAAGCGATCATCGGCCGGTTTTGTGCGGGCCATTTGGTCACCGCAAGCCTCTCTGGAAATGGGGCGGCAAAGCCCGATTTTGAGAGACTTCAGGGCCTAGACGAAGTTTGGGCCATTTGCGCCAGAAAGCCAAAAATGTGGCAGGTGCGAATTTTTGGCCGCTTTATTTCCAAAGGAACCTTCATAGGTCTCGGCTTGTACGAGCGCATACTCCTGGGGTGGCGCGAAAATTACAATGCCGTCGCATCTGATATTCCGGCCCTTTGGAACGAGGTACTTGGTAATTGCGTTCGATATGACGCAAATACAGTTGATGAATATTTTGGTGGGGTTTACCGCGATGTCGATGACAAAGACTGACAAGATTGCGAAGGAATATCAGCGCGAAATGCTGAAATCAGCTTTCGCTAGCCTTTTCTGGTCTGTCATATCCAAGAAAAAACAGGATGGCGGCAGCCTGAAAGGCCTTGCTGACAAGCTTTCGATAAACAAGTCAGCGGTATCCAGATGGTTTTCTGGTAAAAGCCCGAATTGGGAACTGAACACCATTGCGGATATAGCGGATGCGCTTGAACTGGATATCCGAATTGCAGCGGTGGACAGAGCCACTGGTCAGATGTTCACGTGCTCAGGTGAGGTGGTGAAAATCCATGCTGCAATTAGCACGAGGTCAAATGTCGTAACGATGGATAGTGGGCTACGTGTTTGGTCCAGCACTACTGGTAACCCGGTGGAACTTCGTGGGACGAAAGTCGGTGCCTGAGATAGACCCTTTCAAGCCTCATGGCTTCACAATCTTCTGTGAAGATCTGCGCGAGGAGACTTCTGGCCAAACAACGTACGTTGGAGTGTACGGCGATGCCATGTTCATTGGTCAGCCGCTCCCAATCCAACTCAATCAATTATGTATGGCGGTTCATTTATTTGATGAACCAAGAGATCACCCCGCGCACATCGTAATTAAAGTAGCCCATCCTGGCGAAGATTTTGATAATCCTACTATTTCTTTTGAGATCGAGCCAGAATTTAAGCTCCTGAGCCTTCCCGAAATAGGAGATCATCCTATTCGACCTCGGGCGCATGTAGTTGTTAAGATGGGGGGAGCACCCTACCCAATCACTCGGTACGGGCGAATTCGTGTAGCTGCTATATGGAATGGCAATTTCGTACCATTAGGATCACTGGCTATCGCGCCATCGCCAGAATCCAACGATGCAAACGAGCGAATACCCATTAAAATAAACTAAATTCTAGGACCGGAACCCGCTTCGGCGGGTTTCTTTTTGTGCGACCCACTTTTCAATGTCCAAGCCCTCACGGCTCCACAACCGGCATCTGGAAAATGCTCTTATAAGGCTTCCCCTGCATATCCTCAAGCTTTGAGCTACGAAGTCTTCAGGACGCTCATCGCGCGGAAAAGCGTCCTTAGTTTATTGCTCCCTCAAACGTCCGCGAAACTCTCAACCTACTATCCCAATTCGCTAGATACTCGCGCGCCAGTTCGCGGCTGTCCGTAAACGTCACATTCTCTGCATTCCGCTTCTGTGCTGCGGTCGTGTAATTGTACGAGCCGCCTATGGTCAGGTGTCCGTCAATCACGATGATCTTGTTGTGGGCTATCGCCGGCTCGAAATCGATCCACACCGGAACGCCGGCGGTTTCGAGCAATGTCGCGCCGGAATATTTCCTCTCATTCGTCTTGTCGAGGATCGCAAGCACCTCGACGCCCCTGCCTGCAGCTCGTTACAGCGCGTGGATAATCGGAAGGGACGTAAAGCCGTAAGCCTGAACGTGAAAGGATGACCGAGCTCCGTCGATCGGAGCGATGATCTTGGCCTCGCACTGTTCGCCAGGTGTGAAGCAGACGGAGATTTTCGCCGCAACTGGCTGCCCGGCAAGTGTGCTTGAGGCGGTCACGAGCAGAACGATAAGGGTTGTGATAGATCTGAAACGCGGAAATCCCTGCATTAGAGGCCCAGGCGATGAATTGATTTCGCGTAGACGCCCAAGCTTGTACCCCTGCCTTCCACTACAATTTGCATGCCTGGCTTCAGCGGTTGCCGTAAGTCATTCGTAAGCGCGATTTTCCCCGCACCTTCTGCAATTGAGTGAGCTTTGGCATGAGGTGTCCACCAAAATAGGTGGACACCAAGTGATGGAAGAAGGTC
>NZ_VITM01000020.1:0-67907 GCF_007828675.1 Rhizobium sp. ERR 1071
CGATCTCCAACCATTCCATTCCGCTCCTATCGATGAAGAAGCTTATCTCGCGGCCTCAATCTCAAAAGGAAAGGTGGGGTCTTCGTCGCGCTCACTGTCAACGTCCTGAGGATCGCCGGGTTTGCTAGAAGGATTATAGATGGCCTGACAGTCAATCGGCGATCGGAAAGCCCAGGCGCGGAAATGATGCATAGAAACCGTGTTGATTATTGTGGCTGTGGAAGCGCGGATATCCGTCTTGGCCGTGGCATGCCCTTGAGGCCGAATACGCTCATGCAGACTGCGCAGGGATAGATTCTATTTGCGACCAGGGCGGACCATACGTTCCACGCATGCTTGCTCGTATGTGGCGAAAACACCTGCGCATTTCGCATGGGACTTTAGGGCATTCCCGCGCCCATCTCTCAATCGACTTGGCTGTAAGCCGAAAAAACTGCAAATAGTAGCGGTGTGGCCGCTGCTCACTGGCATGCGCTGGGTAGGCGCATTGCGCCTGAACTTTGAAATCCGCAGCTCCATTCAATTTGCCTGAAGCAAGCTCCCGTTTTTCGCTGCTATTCCATAAGCCCACGTTTGGTCGAAAATTTTCGGCGAAAGGTGGGCGCGGCAACCATTCATGCTTTGTTCAGCCAACCAGTTTCAGGATGACGACATGAATGGAGGTTCGCTATGAAAATCTTTAAAAGTCTCCTTGCAGCGCTTCTAGGTGCTGGCCTGTTGATTGGTGCGGGCACGGCATCAGCTGCACCAATGATGAACATGACGAAGCCAGAGGTCCAGTCATCCGTTCAAACGGTTCGTTATGACCACCATCGCCGCTGGCATGGCCCGCGACATCACCGGCCTCACAATTGGGGGTCGCATCGCAGCTACCGGAGCCATTACTGGCGCGGTCATCATTACGGTTGGTACAAGCACCGTCATCACCACCATCACCGTCACTACCGCTACTAACCAGAGTCCGCGGGAAGCTGCATAAGTGGAGCAAGTATTTAGAGCATTAGCCGAGGCAGGAATCGAATTTGCCTCGGCAGCGTCGGAAATGGCTATGACAATGTCTCGCCGAAACGATCAACGGTATCTATGCGGCCAAGGTCATCGGCCCGCACCATAGCCCAGTTTCGAAGCGCTTGAATTCGCCACCTCGGAATGAGCCGGCTTGTTCAACCATCGCCGGCTTCCGGAGCCTATCGGCAACATCCGTCAACTGAATCAAACGGTCACCAGCGGAGCCAGTAGGGTTCATCTTCGAAGTTCGTCTGCTGATATCGAAGTGCCTCTCTCGGACGGATTATAGCTCTCGTCTAGAAACCGTCCCTCTGATTGAGGAGCACCTCCCGGACGAGAGAAACCCCAGATTGACGACAGAGTTCATTTGATGTGCTGCCCCGCGCCTGCATAGAGCTGCCATGATTGCTGGCAACATCGTCCTTGCAAATTTAAACCATTGAAAATATTGGAATATCGTAGTTGAGAAGCGCATGCGAATAGTTAGCCGGCTAAAAAAGCAGATAAGTTTAATTATGACACTCGGCCACTTAGTGCCATGCACTTGGTTCACCGCTCACAAGCTCACAACTCGGTACAGAATGACCCGTCCGGTCGGCATGATTTGTGAAAGGAAATCAAAATCCCGCACATTACCGGTCAGCACGCTCGCGCCTAGCTGCCGCGCTTGTAGAAAAACAAGGGCATCATTGACGAAACGCCTCTCATGCCCTTTCCCTTTAGGAAGGTTGCTCAACCGAAACAGCAGCCCCGCCAGCACACCCGCCTGTCCCCACATGGCTGTATCCGGAGCATGAAGACGATGCTCAGGGATGTCGTCTACAGTCTCGGCGATCGTTTCGAGAACCGCTTTGGTGGTGGCATGCTTGGGATCTAACCGGCCGAAGGCATGGGTCAGCTCCGACAGGCAGACTGCGGAATGGTGGCATAGGCGATACCTCAGCAGTGCATCAAGCTCAACCGGCGAGCGCCCCTGTAGCACATCCAGATAGACACTGGTGTCGAGGAACAATGGTCCGCCGATTGCCGGTTCGTCGGCGACCCATGACAGGTCTTCGTCGAGCCTGCGCTCGAGCGTCCCCGCATGCTTCTGTGGTTTTAGTAATCGCAGCGTTTCGGAGAGATCAAACCTCAAGATCGAGATCCGCCGAGATGCTGCCCTTGCGCCCCACCAGACGCGCGCCGAAGTCATCCTCCAGGGCAAGCCGGGAAAGCGCCAGTTCCAGAAGTTCAGTGTCGGAAGTGACATGCGCGCGCTTCTTGGCCGCCTCGATCAATTCGGACGGAACACGTCCCGACAAACGGGTATTCTTCGCCGTGCCGAGAAGGCCGACAGCCTTTGCTTGTTCGAGTACGAGCTTATTGCGGGCCAACGCCACTTTTGCTTCGCTTTCTGCAGCAGTTCGTATTTGAGCACCCATTACAATCTCCTATGTTGAACATAATGTAGATTACGTTGAACGGCAATGCAAGATTCAATGGAGCCCGGTGAGTTGGTATTCTCCGATAACTATCGATCGCCGACCAACCGAAAGATTAGGGGAATGGATTGGTTGCATGCAGATGGAACTTTGCATTCGCCATCTTGCCACTGGCTGAAGCTCACGCCGCGCCGCCGCAGGGCGTCAACTCAGAGAGCTAGGGGTAAGAACGCTCCGCAGCATTGTCAGCGCCAAGTCGCCGGACAGGCGATGCCACGTTGCCTCGGGCTTAACGGTTGCAGGATAAGTGGTCGGCATGAGCACGCCGATTTACAGTCGAAGTTCGAACGCGAATAAAAGATTCTGACGAGTGGGGACATGATTGCCGATCTCTGGAGATCTTCTGACTATGCGCGCCTAAATTCTTCTATGATACCAGATGATTAGCTGATCCTTAGCTAAATGGCTTGGTGGGGCATAAGTTCGAATCGGCTCAAGAGCAAAGTTCAGGATCCTAGGTTGAGATGTTCTCTCAGCATGATCGCGGAGCGTTCTGACCCTCTTGGACGACATTATCCCAATTTGACAGCTTAGCGACAGCCTAATCACTGCAAACTAAAAACGTAATTTTCCCCGGCAAGGCTGTGAACTACACCGGACGTCACAATCCGCACACAGCCCTTAAAGGAAAAGGACGCAGGCAATGGCAGTTGAAACCGTGGACACTCTCGTTGTTGGTGCCGGCCAGGCCGGCGTTGCAATGAGCGAGCACCTGGGCAAGGCCGGTGTGTCCCACCTCGTGCTCGAGCGAAGCCGTATAGCCGAGCGCTGGCGCTCGGAGCGTTGGGACTCGCTGGTTGCCAACGGCCCCGCCTGGCATGATCGCTTCCCCGGAATGGAATTTCCTGATCTCGATCCGGATGGCTTTCCGGCAAAGGACGCCGTTGCTGACTATTTCGAGGCCTATGCCAGGCAGATCGATGCTCCTATCCGCTGCGGCGTAGACGTCAGGAGCGTCGAAAGGCATGTCGGACGTTCCGGCTTCCGGATCGAAACCTCGCAAGGCGTGATCGATGCACAGAACGTTGTTGCGGCAACCGGTGCTTTCCAAGTGCCTGTCGTTCCCGACCTGATCGCGAATGCACCCGGTATTACGCAGATGCATTCGACCAAGTACCGCAATCCCGGTCAGCTCGCCGAAGGAGCTGTTCTCGTCATCGGCGCCGGTTCTTCCGGAACCCAGATTGCCGAGGAGCTTATGCTTTCCGGCCGCAAAGTCTATCTTTCCGTCGGCCCGCATGATCGCCCGCCGCGTGCCTATCGTGGCCGCGATTTCTGTTGGTGGCTGGGCGTTCTGGGGAAGTGGGATATGGAAACACCCGGTCCGGGCACCGAACATGTGACGATCGCCGTCAGCGGTGCGCGGGGCGGCCACACGATCGATTTCCGCCGTCTCGCCGGAAAGGGCATGATCCTGCTCGGCCGCACAATCGGCTTTGACGGAACAAACCTTAGCTTTTCCGACGATCTTGCCATCAACCTGGATCGCGGCGATGCCAACTACATGGCGCTGCTTGACGAGGCGGATGCCTATGCTGCGAAGAACGGCATCGACCTGCCGGAAGATCCCGAAGCGCGCCGTTTCGAACCGCAGCCGGATTGCGTCGTGAATCCGATCCTCAACCTCGACCTTGCCCAGGCCGGCATCACGACGATCATCTGGGCCACGGGCTTCTCCTCGGACTACAGCTGGCTGAAACTGGATGTTTTCGACGAACGGGGTCGTCCGAAACACCAGCGCGGTGTGTCGGCAGAGCGCGGCATCTACTTCCTCGGGTTGCCATGGCAGTCACGCCGCGGATCGAGTTTCATCTGGGGCGTGTGGCATGACGCGAAGCATATCGCCGACCGTATCTCGACACAGCGCAAGTACAACGAATACCGGCCTTCGAACCAGAAAGCCGATTAAGGCGAGCCCCCAGAACCCAGCGATACAGATCTTCCCGATCAAAGGAATACCGACATGGCCCATACCCGCATCCGCAAGTTCAACACCAAGGAAACCTATCCGGAGCAGAAGCTGGACAACGATCTCTGCCAGACAGTTGTCGCCAAGGGCACAATGGTGTTCGTTCGTGGTCAGATCGGCCAGGACCTCGATACCTCCGCCAGCGTTGCCATCGGTGATGTCGCCGGCCAGACCGAACAGGCCATGGCCAACATCAAGATGCTTCTTCAGGAAGCAGGTTCGTCACTCGATCACGTCTGCAAGATTACCATCTACATCGTTGATCCGCGTTATCGCGAGGCCGTCTACCGCGTGGTCGGCAAGTGGCTGAAAGGCGTCTTCCCGGTCTCGACAGGCATCGTCGTCTCCGCTTTGGCCCGTCCTGAATGGCTTGTCGAGGTAGATGCCATCGCCGTCATTCCCGAATAAGGTATCGCGAGCCTATGACCTTTTCCATCGCCGCCCGTTGCGCCAAGTCCGGCATGTTCGGTATAGCAATCTCCTCCTCCTCTCCCGCCGTTGCGGCGCGTTGTTCGCATGTCCGAGCTGGCGCCGGGGTGGTGGCCAGCCAGAACATTACGGATCCCAGCCTTGGCATTTCGGGCCTGGAGATGCTGGGAATGGGGGCAACGGCGGAAGAAGCGCTTGGCCGGCTGGTGGCATCGACCCCCTTTGCCGACTATCGGCAGTTGGCAATCGTCGACGCTCGCGGACACGTCGCCGGTCACTCCGGCGAGCGTACACTCGGAATCCATGCGATGGCGAAGGGCGAGGGCTGCATCGCCGCCGGCAATCTTCTGGCTAGCACCGATGTCGTGCAGCGTATGGTCGCCGCATTCGAGATATCCGCGGGCGATCTTCCTTCTAGGCTGCTGAAGGCACTTGCCGCTGGGCTTGAAGCAGGCGGCGAGGCGGGCCCCGTTCGCTCGGCAGGACTGAAGGTTGTCCGCAACGTTGCCTGGCCGATCGTCGATCTCCGCGTAGACTGGCATGATCAGCCGATCGAGGCCCTCCAGGATCTTTGGGCGGTTTATGAGCCGCAAATGGAAGACTACGTTAAGCGGGCGCTCGACCCCAACGCCGCCCCATCCTTTGGGGTGCCGGGCGATGAATAATGCGATCGCGCGCTGCTTGTTCTTCCAGCTAGCAGAGATATTATGAGGCTATGAGATACACGCTCCGCCAGATCGAATATTTCATTGCGACTGCGGAGACAGGAAGTATCACCCTCGCATCCGAGCGACTGAATATTTCCCAACCATCGATTTCGACGGCCATTACCCATCTGGAAACGGAACTGCAGACTCAACTCTTCGTGCGCCACCATGCAAAAGGCCTTTCGCTGACGCCGGCAGGGCGCCTCATGCTGGTCGAAGCCAAGCAACTCGTCGAGCAGGCCGAAAATATCTACACGGTCGCCTCCGAGGTGAACGAAAAGATCCGCGGCCAGCTTTCGCTCGGGTGTATGGTGACGCTCGCTTCGATGATCATGCCTGAACTTTCGCACTCCTTCACCACAGCTTTTCCGGAAACTCGCATTATTCAGACAGTCAGCGATCACGAAGAGCTGCTGGGAAAGCTCCAGCGTGCGGAAATCGATGTTGCGATCAGTTATGACCTCCTCATCACGGACGATTTCGAGTTTACGCCGCTTGCAACGCTGCCTCCACATATCCTCGTTGGAGAATCGCATCCGTTTGCGCGCTACCCATCTGTCAGCTTGGACGAATTGGCCGATTACCCGCTCATTCTCTTGGATCTGCCCATCAGTCGCGAATATTTCTTAGGTCTCTTTGCGAAATCGGGCGTTGAACCCTCTATCGCCATGCGCTCCGCCTACCAGGACGTCATTCGCACGATGGTGGCGAATGGCTACGGCTATACGATCGCAAATGTTCGGCCTCGGTCGCAATTGGCAATGGACGGCCGGACGGTCGTGCGTGTGCCGATATCCGGCAACCAAAAACCGATGGTCATCGGAGTCCTTACCCTAAAGCAAAATCGCAAGCCTCGATTGATCGAAATGTTCGAGCAGCATTGCAAGTCGTGTGTGTCCGACTCCTACATACCTGGGATGGTCGCGCCGGTCATGGAGCGCCGCAAGGTGCCAACGTGATAGGGCTGCCAAGCTTTTGATGAAGCGTCGCCTCGGAAATGCATTATTTCTCTGAGACCGGGCGAGTGCAATGATCGCTCGACGCAAAGATTTCTGGCCCTCACCTACCATCGCGCGCTAACCGGGCGCGTCCTTCGTCGAGTGCCAGCACATAGTCACTTTGGAGACATGACGTGAATTCAGACAAGCTTATGAACGGCGACTTCGCGGCACTGATTGCCGAAATGACCAATGAGGAGAAGGTCGCCCTTTTAGCCGGGCACCGCATGTGGAAGACGAAGGCAATCGAGCGCCTCGGCATCCCAAACATCGTCATGACCGATGGCACCTATGGGGTGCGCTACTCGATCCACCAGATCGATAACGAAGAAGCCGGTGGCGTCGACTTCTCGGCCTTCCTGAATGTCGTCGGCCAGCGGGCCAGCCATGTTGAGGTGGCTTGGGGCGCCATGAAGCAAGCCACCTGCTTCCCGAACGGGTCCAGCCTCGGCTGCTCCTGGGATGTCGATCTTGCCCATGAGCTTGGCACTGCGCTCGCCATGGAATGCCAGGAGTTTGGCGTGCATCTATTGCTCGGCCCCGGCATCAATATCCGCCGCACACCGCTCGGCGGCCGCTCCTACGAATATTACGGTGAGGATCCGGTCATCAGCGGTGATTTCGCCGCCGGCGTCATCAACGGCTTACAGGAAAACGGTGTTGGTGCATCGCTGAAGCACTTTGCCTGCAACAATTCTGAAGTCGAGCGCACCTCGATGGATTCGGTCGTCGATGAACGCGCTCTGCGGGAAATTTATCTCAAGGGCTTCGAGCGCGCGATCGAGAAGAGCAACCCGTGGACGGTTATGAGCTCCTACAACCGCCTGAACGGGGTTCAGGCCGCTGAAGATCACTGGCTGCTGACCAAGGTGCTGCGCGAGGAGTGGGGCTATGAAGGCCTCGTCGTCTCCGACTGGCACGGCATCAAGGATCGCCCGGCTTCCCTGACGGCAGGCAATGATCTCGACATGCCGGAAAGCGAAACCCGCAAGAGCGACCTGCTCGAAGCCATCGAGGCCGGTAAGGTCGACATGGCCGTGGTGGACGAAGCCTGCGCCCGCGTGCTGGCGTTGGTGCGTGCCGGCAAGCTCGGCGAGCGCCGCGATACCGTGTTTGACCGCGATGCCCACCACAAGCTCGCCCGCCGCATGGCTGGCGAATCCATGGTACTCCTGAAGAATGACGACCAGCTGCTGCCGATCACGCCTGCTAAGGTCAAGCAGATGGTGGTCATCGGCGAAGGCGCCGGCGTTCCCGTCATTCAGGGTTCGGGCTGCGCGACCACGACGCCGACCCAGGTGGATGTTCCGATCGACGAGATCGTCAAGCTGGCCGGTGATGAGATCGAGGTCGATCAATATCGCGGTACGAGCGAGGTGGAAGGCGAGCGTGCCGCGCTGATCGCCGAAGCCGTCGAAGGCGCCCGCGGCGCCGATGTCGTCGTCATCTTCGTTTGCACCGAAAACGGCTATGACGGCGAAGGCTCGGACCGTACCACGCTTGCCCTGGCGCCGGGCCATGACGCGCTTGTCAGCGCCGTTGCCGCCGCCAACCCCAATGTCGTCGTTGCCGTCGCCAGCCCGGACGCTGTCGTCCTGCCATGGATCCCGGAAGTGAAGTCCATCGTCGAGATGTTCTTCTCTGGCCAGGCGACCGGCGGTGGCATTGCCGACATCCTCTTCGGCGTTACCAACCCATCCGGCAAGCTGACGACCAGCTTCCCGAAGCGCATGCAGGACATGCCGTCCTACCTCAGCTACCCAGGTGAGAACGGTCGCCATTACTACAGCGAAGGCATCCATGTCGGCTATCGCTGGTTCGACGCACGCGAGATCGAGCCGCAATATCCCTTTGGCTTTGGCCTCAGCTACACCAGCTTCACCTATTCCGACCTGACGCTGGACCGCTCAGAGCTAAACGCCGGCGAGGAGGTCGTGGCCAGCTTCACTATCACCAACACTGGTGCTCTCGCCGGCAAGGAAGCTGCCCAGCTTTACGTCAGCTATGGCAAGCCGCGGCTGCAGCGCCCAAAGCGCGAGCTGAAGTCCTTTGCCAAGGTTCATGTGGAACCGGGTCAGTCGCAGCGCGTCACGCTCACCATCCCGGCTGCCGACTTCATGCTCTATGATGCCGGAAAGGGGCGCTGGGTCCTGGACGACGATGTGGTCCGGATCGAGATCGGTTCCTCGTCGCGCGACATCCGTCTGTCAACTCCGCTGCATGTCCGCTCGCGTGCCTCGCGGCATCGAGAAGTGAAGTGGGATACGCAGCCCGTCTTCATCCTCGCCAATCCGATCGCCCGGGCAAAATTCAACCAGTTCCTGCAGAAGCATCTCTCCGTCGACGAGGGCGAGGCGGACCGGATGCTCGAACATTGCGCCAATTCGTTCTTCGGCATGTTCACGACCTTCGACAGGCGCTTCCGGCAAGCCTTCCCGAAGGCGGACATTGCAGCGCTTCTGGCCGACATCAACCAGACGATGGCTGACGAGGAGACGATGGCGCGATGATGAGGCGCGTCTGACCAGCACTGCCACGGAGGGCTCGCAGCGCATGCGAGCCTTCCTTTTTTCGGGAGTATGCCTTGAACACACTTGAATTGCTTGACCGCCTCATCGCCTTTCCCACAATCAGCGCCGACAGCAACCTGCCGCTGATCGACTTCGTCCGCGGCTATCTCGCAGAACGCGGTTTTGAATGCCGCCTCGTGCCGGACGAGGGAGGGCTGAAGGCAAACCTCTTCGCCACCATCGGGCCGAAACAGGATGACGGCATCGTGCTTTCGGGGCATACCGATGTGGTGCCGGTTACAACACAGGCCTGGACGACCGATCCTTTCCGGCTGACCCGTCGGGGAACCCGGCTGCATGGTCGCGGCACCACCGATATGAAGGGTTTCCTGGCCAGCGTGCTTTCCGCCGCGGATCGTATCGATGCGAGGGCTCTGAAGCGACCGCTGCATATCGCCTTCTCCCACGACGAGGAGATCGGCTGCGTCGGCGTCCGTTCACTGATCGACCTTCTGGCGGAGGAGCAGTTCAAGGCATCGCTCTGCATCGTCGGCGAGCCGACATCGATGGCGATCGCGCTTGGCCACAAGGGCAAGATGGCGGCACAGGCCCGCTTCCGGGGCGAGGCAGGCCATTCCTCTCTGGCGCCGCGTTTCGTCAACGCCATTCACCTTGCCTGCGACTTCGTGGGGACCTTGCGCGCTGTCCAGCGCGAGATCGCCGAAGCCGGGCGGCGCGATGCCGAATATGATATTCCTTATACCACGGTGCACGCAGGAAAGATTTCAGGCGGAGAGGTCTTGAATATCGTCGCCGAGCGCGCCTCGGTCGAGTTCGAAATACGCCATCTGGCGGAAGACAAGGTGGAGGAGATCTCCTCGCGTATCGCTTCACTGGCCGGATCCGCGGCCGAAATCGATTTTCGCAATGCCTATCCCGGGCTTTCCACCTCTCCGAATGGCACTGCGGCGTTGTTTGCTGGGAGGCTGCTGGGGGAAGGGACCCTCACGAAAGTGTCGTTCGGGACGGAAGCGGGATTGTTCGCCACGAAGCTGGGACTGGATACCGTCGTCGTCGGTCCCGGCAACATGGAGCAGGGACATCAGCCCGATGAGTATATCGAAGAGGCCGAACTGCAGGGTTCCGACGCCATGATGGATCGGCTGATCGGGCAGCTTACCTAAGCCGGGGCCCGACTACCGGCCGAGGCAGCGCCTCAGAGGCGCTGCTCGGATTCCTTCGAGAAGATGGAGGCGATCGTAGCATTGAAGGCCAGCCGGACTTCGCCGGAAAGGCCACGCGCCTTCGCAGCCGGCACGCGCACCGACAGTTTTTGGTCGCCAAGGGCAAACCACACCAGCGTGTCGGCACCCATCGGTTCTATAAAAGTGATCGGCGCGAAAAGCGTTGGCAACGTCGTGCGGTCGTCGGCGAGTTGGATATCCTCGGGGCGGAAGCCGATGACGATCTCCTGGCCGTCGACGGCCGGGTGGCGGAATGGATAAGCATCGATCGGCAGATGATTGTCACCGAAGGCTGCCATGGGCTCACCGTCCTCGATCCGGATGCGGGCCGGGAGAAGGTTCATGCTCGGGGAGCCGACGAACCCGGCAACGAACAGCGTCTCCGGCTTCTCGTAGAGTTCATCCGGCGTGGCGTATTGCTCGATCTTCCCACTTTTCATGACGGCGACACGCGTCGCCAGTGTCATGGCCTCGATCTGGTCGTGGGTGACATAGACGATCGTGCTGCGCAACTCCTGGTGCAGCTTCTTGATCTCCAGGCGCATCTCGGTGCGAAGCTTGGCGTCAAGATTTGAAAGCGGTTCGTCGAAAAGGCAGATCGGGCTGCGGCGAACGAGAGCACGGCCAATCGCCACGCGCTGGCGTTGCCCACCGGAGAGCTGCGATGGGCGGCGGTCGAGAAGCGGCGTGAGCTGCAACAGGTTTGCAGCCCATTCGACGCGTTTTGCGATCTCGGCCTTGGCGACCTTATTGACCCGCAGGCCGAAGCCGAGGTTCTTGCGCACCGTCATGGTGGGATAGAGCGCGTAGGACTGGAAGACCATCGACATGTTGCGACGGCTGGCATCGATGTTCGTGACATCCTGGTCGCCGGCGACAATCCTGCCGGTGTCGAGGTCCTCGAGGCCGGCAATGACGTTGAGCAAGGTGGATTTGCCGCATCCGGAGGAGCCCAAGAGCACGATGAACTCGCCGCTGGCGACCTGGAGGTTGATATCGCGCAGGATATGCTGGGGGCCGAACGACTTGTTGGCGCTGATAACGGAAATCTGGGTCATTGCATTAGCCCTTCACTGCGCCGGCGGCGAGGCCGCGCGCAAAATAGCGTCCGGAGAGAATGTAGATGAGAAGCGGCGGCAGCGCGGTCAGGAAGGTCGCGGCCATGTTTACATTGTATTCTTTGACGCCGGTCGTTGTGTTGACGATATTGTTCAACTGCACCGTGATCGGCAGGTGGTCTCGCCCCGCAAAGATCAGGCCCAGCAGGAAGTCGTTCCAGATACCGGTCGCCTGCATGATGATGGCGACGACAAGCACGTTGACCGACATGGGCAGCATGATCTCGAAGAAGATCGTGAAGAAGCCGGCTCCATCCATCTTGGCTGCCTTCGAAAGCTCCGGCGGAACGCCCTGGTAGAAGTTGAAGAACAGCAGCGCCATGTAGGGCAGCCCGAAGATGATATGGATCAGGATGATGCCTGGCAGCGTGCCGTAGAGGCCGATGCTGCTAAAGATACGCACCATCGGATAAAGTATGACCTGATAGGGTATGAAGGCGCCCAGCATCAGCGACAGCAGGATGACGCGGCTGAGCTTCGATTGCCACTGCGAGAGGGCAAAGCCGGTCAGAGCGCCGAACAGGATCGAGAAGATCACGCCCGGAACGACAATCTCGACGGAATTCCAGAAATTCCCGTGGATGCCGTTGCACTCGATTCCGGTGCAGGCTGTCATCCATGCCTTGGACCAGGCATCGAAATTGAGACTCTGGGGCAGGGTGAAGATGTTGCCCGTGCGCAGTTCGTCGGTGGTCTTCAGCGACGTCGAGATCACCAGCAGCAGCGGGATCGCGTAGTAGACCAGCGCCACGGACAAGATGACGTAAAGGAGGGCGCGGCCAGGTTTCGCGCTTTTCGCGCGGGGAACGCTATATATCACCGGTGCGCCGGACTGGGCGAGAGGGGTCGCAGTCATCGCTTCTGCCTCTTGAGCTCGATATAGACATAGGGCGAAAGTGCGCAGATCACCGTCAGCAGCATCAGAATAGCCGCGGCTGCAGCAGTGCTGATATTGGCGCGCTGGAACAGGAGATCGACGACGAACTTTCCGGGGACGTCAGTGCTGATGCCCGGGCCGCCACCGGTCATGGCGACGACGAGGTCGTAGCTCTTGACCACGGCCGTGGCGAGAAGAATGACGCAGGTGAGGATCAGCGGCCGAAGCATCGGTAGCACGATGCTGACGTAGGAACGCCAGACGGGGATGCCGTCGATCTTCGCGGCCTTCCAGATGTCGCTGTCGATCCCGCGCAGGCCGGCCAGCATGATTGCCATGACAAGACCCGAGGACTGCCAGATGGCAGCGATCGAGACGGCGTAGATCGCCTTTTCAGGGCTTGCCAGCCAGTTGAAGCTGAAATCCTGCCAGCCGAAGCTACGCACCAGTGCCTCGATGCCGGTCGTCGGGTTCAGCAGCCATTGCCAGGCAAGCCCGGTGACGACGAAGGACATGGACAGGGGATAGAGGAAGAAGAGGCGGAAGAGGCCCTCCGCCTTAACGTTCCGGTCGAGCAATGCGGCAAGCGTCGTGCCGATGACGAGCGAGCCGGCAATGAACAGGCTGCCAAAGATCAGCATATTGGCAAAAGCGGTGTGCCAGCGCGGCATGGACAGAAGCGTCGCATATTGCCCGAAGCCGTAGAACTTGTAGTTCGGCAGCATCGTCGAATGCGTCAGCGAGATATAGAGCGTCCAGAGGATCGTGCCGTAGAAACAGATGGTGATGACCACGGCACTGGGCACAAGCGTCAGCTTGGCTGCCAGATTCTTCTTAAACATTGCTTGCCCCCGTTCATCGACATCGCAACTCATTGACGAAAACTGCCCCGGCAAAACGCCGGGGCAGCTGAGACTAACGGCACGACTTAGTTCCGTGCAACGATATCGGCATACTGCTTTGCCGCATCGGCAGGCGTCATCGACGGATTGCTCCAAAACTGGGTGACCAAGTCTTTGATGGCGCCGACGGTTTCACTGCTGAACGAGAGTTCGGCGTTCGGGGCGAGCGCGTTAGGGTCCTTGAGCAGGCCCGCTGCCTTCTGGGTGCAAATGTCCGCATCCTTCAGGTTCGCGTCGAGGCGCGGCGGCAGGGCGCCCTTCACGGAATTGAAAGCCACCTGGGTTTGCGGGTCGATCATGACGTCGACCAGCAGCTTGCGGGCGGCCACCTGTTCGGGCTTATCGCCGACCGGGAAGACGAAGGTGTCGGAAACAATGTTCAACACACCATTGGTGCCCGGCGCCAGTTCGCAGCCATATTCCTTACCGGGCGTCAGGCCGGCCGCCTGGAATTCGCCCTTGGCCCAGTCGCCCATGATCTGCATCGCGGCCTTGCCAGTGATAACCATATTGGTGGCATCGTTCCAGTTGCGGTTGGTGTTGCCGTCATCGACATAGCCGCGCAGCTTGGCGAAGGTCTCGAAGGATTTTACCATCAGCGGCCCGCCGGCAGCATCAATGTCATGCTTCGTGTAGACGTCGGTGTAGAACTTGTTGCCGCCGGTTGCGATCATGATCGATCGGAACACCAGGGCTTCCTGCCAGGCCTGACCCCCAAAGGCGAGCGGGATATAGCCCTTGGCCTTGATCTTGTCGGCGGCCGCGAAGAACTCGTCCCAAGTTGCTGGCGGTTTGACGCCGACATCGTTCAGGACCTTGGTGGAGTACCACATCCAGTTGGCGGTACCGATATCGATCGGAACGGCGTAGAGGTGACCGTCGACGCTCGCGTTGTCGACCACGAGTTTGGGGAAGAACGTCTGCCAGCCCTTCGTGGAGGCGATATCATCGATCGGCGCAAGAATGCCCTGTTCGACCAGTGGCTTGATTTCGCCGAGATCGACAACCATCGAGGTCGGAGCATCGCCACCTGCTAGACGGCTGAGAACGGCGGCGCGGGCGGCTTCATAGCCGGTAACCGGGCTGTCCTTCCAGGTGCCGCCCTTTTTGGCGACATCATCCGCGATGACTTTGATGGCGGCGGCTTCGCTTCCGCTTGTCCAGTAGTGCATGACTTCAGCAGTCTGCGCGAAGGCCTGGTTCGCAAGTAGGAGTGCGATTGCGGTGCTTGCGCCGGACAGTGACAGTTTCATTCCCATTGTGGTCCCCTTTATTGGCTTAGTTTCCGGGACCGAGTTAATTTCGACGCTCATTAAATAGCAATTTTGATTTTATGTGCCATTGCGTCGCTAAAACCGATCTTCTTTTGCGAGGTCCAGATAGCCGGTCGGGAACATTTTACCTCCATAAAAAAGGTTTGCGAAAGTTCCCTGAGAGGACGCTAGGCATCAATAACTTGATTTTTTTCAAAGAAGTTCCGATGCATAGAAGTCGATGGTTCAACTCCCATCAAGAGCGGGAACCGCGCCTCGGCCGTCACAGATGAAAATCGCCGAGCACAATCTTGCCGAACACCCCACCAACCACCATCCGACGATGGGCCTCCGAGGCGGCCGAAAGCGGATAAAGTGCGCCGACGACAGGCTTAAGCTCGTCGCCCATCATCGGCAAAACGTGGTCCCTGAACCGCCGAACCATCGTTCTCTTCTCATCGCGCGATCTGGATTTCATGACCGTCCCCAGCAATTGCAGGTGGTTGTGAAGCACGGTGCCGAGGGGAATGATGGCATTGTCGTCACGTCCTAACAGCCCGACCTGAACAAGCCGCCCGCCGGGAGCAAGACTGCGAATGTTGAGGGCGAGGTAGGACCCGCCGACAAAGTCGATGATCAGATCCACACCACGTGAGGCGGTCATGTCAATGATCTCGGCCTCAAAGTCGACCTTCCTGTAATCGAACACCGCATCCGCGCCGAGAGCGAGCACGTTCTCGATGTTGTTGCTGGACGCAGTGGCGAGTACGGTCGCGCCTTGGGACTTTGCGAGCTGGACCGCAGCCGATCCGATCCCACCTGCGGCGGCATGGACGAGGACGGTCTCTCCCGCGGCGATCCTTCCGAGATGTGCCAGCGCCTCCCAGGCCGTCACGAAGCTTTCCATGACGGCGGCCGCGTCAGTGAAGGACATGCCATGCGGAATGGCGGCAGCCATGCCGCTGTCGAGCCGCGCATACTGGGCATAGGCGCCGCCACCGACAATCCCCATGACACGGTCGCCAATGGCAAAGCCGGTGACAGTGCTTCCGACGGCGATCACCTCTCCTGCGACCTCAAGGCCGAGAATGCTGCTATCACCGTACGTCTGAGAGCCGTAGACACCTTCGCGCTGAAGAAGGTCAGCCCGGTTCACGCCAGCCGCCATGACCTTCACCAAGAGATCGTCCGGGCGTATTTCGGGCATGGGGGCGTCGGCAATCCGCAGAACATCGGCGCTTCCGAAATCATCGAAGATGATCGCTTTCATCGGAAGACTCCCTATTTCGAAAGTGCGCGACGGGCGATGCTGGCGGCAAACAGCGGAGTCTCGCGGCGGTTATGGTCCCCGCCTGCGGCCTGACGGGCTGCTGCAGCGTCTTCATAGGTGACACCATGATCCTGGATAAAGCTCATGAATGCATCCGTCGGATGGGCCGTGACCTTGTTGGTGTATCGGGTTCTGTGGTCGTCGATCTTCTCGGCGATCAGTTCCCAAACGACGTTGACCTGGGTTCTTCCACTGGCGGTAAAAACATCCGAGATCGAGTTCATTCGGCAATAGGCTGGTTCGGCGACCTCGGCGACATAATGCTGTACCACAAGACCGGAGCCGATCTGTTCGACATTGATCGACATGCGGCGGCCGTCATCGGTCCAGGTGACGCCTGCTGCGATGTGGTCGGGCGGGCAGCAGCGAAGATATTCCGCCTCAGGCAGGTTGAAGAGCCAATCGGCAATGTCGATCTTTTCGAGCGGAACATCGATTTCCGCGGAATAAGCAGATTGCGAGAGAATTGTATCGAGGATCTTGACCATTGGAGTGTTCCTTCTGTTTGGTAGGCAAAATTGCCTGTTGACTAAAAGGAATGTGCTCCGAATGGCCTTAGATGATAACGAACTGAATGGTCGGAACGGTTTTGCGTCGTAGGCAAAGATGAGGGACCCACGCTTCGCCGAACATTTGGCTGTTTACGTCGATGTCGTCCGCGCCGGCAGCTTTTCGGCTGCGTCTCGGCGTCGGGCTGTTACGCCCTCGGCTGTCGTTCGACAGATCGATGCCCTTGAGCAGGACTTGGGCGTGCCGCTGCTTGTCCGATCGACCAGGGCACTGTCATTGACTGACGCGGGACGGCGTCTTTTTGAACGCGCCCAGCGCCTGCTCGATGACCTGGCCGATACGCATGCCGAGGTAGCGGCTTTCGGTGGCGCCGTCAGCGGTACGTTGCGGGTCGCCTGCTTCCCGACCTTCGGGAAGCGATATCTCATTCCGGTTCTGGCATCGCTTTCACGACAGTACCCAGACTTGCATGTCGAGCTGGATCTGACGGAACGGCTGGCTGATCCGGTCGCGGAGCGTCTTGATCTGGTGGTGAGAATGGGAGAGTTATCGGACAGCACGCTGATTGCTACCAAACTGGCACCGCACGATCGCATTCTCGTTGCAAGTCCTGCCTACCTTGAACAGCACGGCGTGCCGGAAAGCGAATCCGCACTTCGCGATCATCGCCTTCTCGACAAGCTCCACGGCAACGATCTTCTGGGATGGTCTGCCGTTCTCGGCGCACCGACAGGCGAGGCCTGCGAGCAGGTCGTCTTCCGGTCGGACGATTTTGAAGCGCTGAACGGAGCGGCATTGGCGGGAATGGGCATTGCGTTTATGCCAAGCTGGGTTTCCGGCCCCTCCGTCAAGTCAGGCGATCTTGTACGCCTGCCGCTATCCGGCGAAAAGTGGAACGAAGCAGCCACCGGTATCTACCTCCTGCGCGCCCTCCAGGCACCGCCTGCGAAGGTGAAGGCATTCACGCAGGCGCTGAAAGATCACATCCGGACCCCGCCGTGCTGGAGCTGACGAGCCTGGTTGCAAGCGCCTAGAACAGCCAGTCAACCAGCGTTTCGCCGCCAGAGACCTCAAGTACAGTGCCGGTCACATAGGGATTGGTCATCAGGAATACGGCCGCGTGGCCAACGTCGGCCGGATGACCGATCCGGCGCGCTGGGAAATTGGCGCGCACCTTTTCACGGACATCTGCCGCATCTGTCGGAGACAAGAAGTTCCAAAGGTCGGTGTCGATAAACCCGGGCCGAATGGTGTTCACTCTGATGGGTCCAAGTTCAAGCGCCAGCGATCGAGCCAGCGCCTCCACGGCAGCAAAAGTCGAGGTGACGGCCGTCATGCCGATCTTCGAGCGCGCCGCGATTCCTCCGGTCAGAAAGGTGATGGACCCATTGGAGCAAAGGTTTGGAGCCGCATAGCGCGCGCATGCCCAGGAGCCAAGAAACTTGCTGTTGAGATAGCTGCGCACGCCCCGCATGTCTTCGTCCATGAATGCACCCCAGCTGCCATCGGTCGGTCCCGCGGCGACGATCAGATGATCGAGACTACCAATCGCGTTGAAGGTGGCCTGGACGGCGCCCTCGTCACGGATATCAAGCACAAGCTGCTCGAACGGCGCCAATTCCGGATGGTCTGCTACAGAGGCCGAGCGGCGGCTTGCGACCGTCAGTCTGGCTCCCGCCGCGTGAGCGGCCAGAGCCATGCCAAGGCCTATTCCCGTTTTCCCGCCAACGACGACCACGTGTTTTCCGGTGAGATCATAGGAAGGTGAATTTGAATGCCGCAATTCGGTCTGTGATGTGTTCATGGCCAATTTCCTAATAGCGTGCTCGTGGTCGGATCAGGCGATCTGCCTGAGCACGCCGCCGTCAACGCGCATGGCGGACCCGGTCGTGCCGGATGCCTGTTCGGAGCACAGATAGACGACCATGTTGGCCACTTCTTCCGTCGTCGTGAACCGTTGCAGCAGCGAGGTTGGCCGCATGGTCTTCACGAAGTTCAGTTCAGCCTGCTCTTGCGTGATGCCTTCGGAGGCCGCAGTCGCTTTCATCCAGTTCGACATGATCTCAGAACTCGTCGGGCCAGGAAGTACCGAGTTGACCGTAACGCCCGTTCCGGCAACAGTTTCGGCAAGCCCCCGCGAGATCGCCAGCTGCGCTGTCTTTGTCATGCCGTAGTCGATCATATCTTGCGGGATTGCGAGGGCGGATTCGCTGCTGATGAACACGACACGCCCCCAACCGCGCTCAGTCATCTCAGGCAGATAATGACGCGCTGCACGAACTCCGCTCATGACGTTGAGCTGAAACAGGCTCAGCCAGTCTTCGTCCGTGAGATCGTAAAAAGGCTTGGGATTGGCTGTGCCGGCATTGTTGACAAGGATGTCCGCGCTGGGCGCTTGAGACGCGAGGATCGCGCTGCCTTCCTTCGTTGCCACATCCGCAACGACGCCGGTGATCTCGACGTCCGAAAAAAGGGCCTTGACCTCAGCCACCGCCGTGGCGACCCGCTCTTCGCTGCGGCCATTTATAACCACTGACGCGCCAGCGCGCGCCAGACCCTCCGCGATCGCCCGGCCAATGCCGGCAGTGGATCCGGTAACAACGGCGCTGCGGCCTGCAAGTGAAATGTTCATGATCGTTCTTTCTGATTGCGACGATCATTTTCCATAGCGCATGTCAGAAATAGCGATAACAAACGAAATCGGCATGATATTCATATTCAAACGGAATAATTAGCGACTTCGGGTAGCGCGACCATGATGCTGCTTCGATGAGCTAGAACTGCCCTTCTAGCGACGCGGCTAAGAAGTCCGTCACGCGTCGGACCCGAACGGAAACCAAGCGGCGTTTGGGCCAGACAAAGCTAACATCTCTGGTGGCCTGGACATAATCATCGAGGATTGTCACCACGTCGGGGTGCGAAAGCTCTTCGACAAGGGATGCCATTGTGAACATGCCGATTCCGACGCCGGCCAGCACGCCCGCACGGATCGCCTCGATGCTGTTGGAGGTGAGGTTACCGCGCACAGCCACGCTAAAATGACCCTTTGGGCCGACGAACGGCCAATTCGCTGCCTCCTCGAAGCCGCCGTAAACGAGACAATTATGATGGGCAAGCGCGGCGGGCTCTGAGGGGATCCCGTGCTTTTCGAAGTATTGGCGCGAGCCGACGCACACGAGGGGAGTGCTTGCCACGCGTCTGACGACGGCGTCGGGCTCCTCGACAGCTCCCACTCTTATCACTAGATCGACCCGATCCTCGACCATGTCCCGTCGAAGATCTGATAAAATCAGGTCCACCCGGAGATCAGGATATTCGGCCAGCAACTTCGGAATGATGGGGAGAATGTGAAGACGACCGAACGTGGTGGGTACCGCGATGCGGATCGATCCCGACATGTCGGCGCGGCTGCCCATCGCTTCTCGATTGGCGTCTTCAATCTCCTCCAGCAGAGGTTTCATTCGGTCGAAATATCTTCGGCCCTGGTCGGTCAAGGTGACGTTTCGGGTGCTGCGATTGAATAGTGCAACGCCGAGGCGATCTTCAAGCGTGCCGATCGCTTTGCTGACTGCCGGCTGTGACGTGCCGGTCCTCCTGGCTGCTGCCGTGAAACCGCCGGTCTCGACGACAGCAATGAACACCTCAAGCTCTGAAAGCCGGTCCATCCTAGCTCCTCGAATTATCGATAATGGGACGGCGTCCGACCATTCGGGCATCTCGTTTTAGGCACATCTCGGTCCTCATAGGCTTTCGGATCATGCAGCGACAGTAGTGACGATCCTTGCGCGCTAGGAGGGCCCCGTCACGTAAGAACGGTCCCCTCTGCATCACGGACATCCGGCTCGGATCGCATCGATCACGACCCGGGTGGCGGCGGGCATATGCCGCTGATGAGAGTAACTCAGGAAGAAGCCAGGGAACGGCCTGCTCCACTCAAGCAGAAGCGGCACAAGTTCGCCTGCATGGACCAGATCATTGGCGGTATCCTCGATGCAGAACGTGATCCCGAGACCATCGGTCGCCAGCTTTAAAGCGGCGCGCCTGTCATTGACGACGATGCCAGCTCGAGGGCTGATCGAAAACCAGCGCCCGTCCTCGTAAAACTCCCAGGGAAACGGATGCTGCTGACCGGGCCATCGCCAGCAGACGCATTCGTGAGAGAGAAGATCGCGCGGAATTTCAGGGGCGCCGCGCCGAGCAATGTAGTCCGGAGAGGCCACCGCTATCTGCCGAAGTTCGCCGCCGAGCGGCACTGCAATCATGTCTTGGCTGATGACCTCACCGATTCTCACGGCGATGTCGAACCCGCCTGCGACCGCATCCGTCACTTCATCGTCGAAGGTGATGTCCAACCGGACCTCAGGGTAATTCCGACGCAAGTCCGCAAGGACCGGCAGGATGAACTTCTCGCCTGCCGACCGGAAAGAGACGATGCGGACTGTGCCCGCGGGCCGCCCAGCCGCATCCCTGCTCTGAGTCAGCGCCATCTCCATTTCAGTCAAGGCCGGGCGCATCCGGTCCCGAAGCGAGGCCCCCACTTCGGTCAACACCACCGTGCGGGTGGTGCGTTGGAACAGCTGCTGGCGAAGATCAGCTTCCAGCGCCCTGACCGTCTGACTGGCAGCTGACGATGTGATGCCGAGCTCGTCGGCGGCCTTGGAAAAACTCAGTGTCTCAGCAACCGCCAGGAACGTACGGATGCGGGCAAAGTCGACGGCTCTCATGGCCATTACGAAGCACAGCTACGCAATCTTGTAAAGATTCTCTGGATTATCGCGACACCGGTATCGCCTTAGTCTCCGCTGCGAAAGGAGATCGATATGAACCAGACTTTCGAAAATCAGGTAGCGCTCGTGACAGGCGCCGCCCGGGGTATCGGACGGGCGACAGCTTTGACACTCAAGTCCAGAGGGGCACGCGTCGTCGCGACCGACGTCAGCGAAGCGGTCCATGAGCTGGAAGCGGAAAACATCGTCACATTAACAGGCGACATCGCTGAGGAGCAGACCGCCGTCCGAAGCGTCGGCATGGCAATCGAACGCTTCGGTGCCCTCGACATCCTCATCAACAACGCCGGTCGCACCATGAACCGGTCCCTCGTCGATATGAGCGTTGCCGACTGGGACAGCATCATGTCGGTCAACGCGGGCGGTACTTTCCTTCACTGCCGTGAAGCCGTCCGCGCCATGCTCGCAGGGAAGGGCGGCGTCATCGTCAACGTCGCCTCGATCGTCGCCCAGGTGGCGATGAAGGACACCTGCGTCTACGCAGCAAGCAAGGGAGCTATCGCGCAGCTGACCAAGGTCATCGCCGTAGAATATGGAGTTCGGGGCATTCGCGCGAATGCCGTCGCTCCTGGCGTTGTCGAAACGGACATCCTTGAGGGCATCGTATCGGACAGCCGGGCGACGCTGGCAAGCTATGGCTCTGCCCATCCGATCGGCCGGGTGGGCCAGCCTCAGGATATTGCCGACGTCATCGCATTCCTCGCCTCTCCCGCATCCGCGTTCGTGACGGGCTCTCTCGTCATGGCGGATGGTGGTTTCACTGCATTGTAAAGGACTTGAAACATGCCAAACATTCTTATTATCGGGGCCGAACGCGGTCTCGGCCTCGGCCTTGCCGAGGCGCTTAAATCCGACGGCTGGGAGGTCACTGGAACAGCCCGTCACGGCGCTGACACGACGGCGCTGGAGAAGGTCGCAGGTGTTGCGCATGTCGATGTGACGCGCGCCGATCAGATCGATCATCTTAGGCAAGACCTCGAAGGCTCCTTTGACGTGATCTTTCTGGTCGCCGGCATTTTCGGGCCGTTGCACAACTCTGTGGTCGAAGCGACCGACGCGGAATTCGCCGAAATCATGCTGACCAACTGCTTTGGCCCCATCCGGCTCGCCCATCGTCTTCTCGATCGTTTGAAGCCGCAGGGCACGATCGCCGTCATGTCGTCTCATCGTGGCAGCATCGCGCTCAACACCGAGCCCGGACTGAAGCTCGATCTTTATCGCGCCAGCAAGGCCGGCCTCAACATGCTTGCGCGGACGCTTCATGCGGACCATCCCGATCTCACCGTCCTCTCGATCCATCCAGGCTGGGCGGCGACCGCGATGGGGACCTTGGATGGCACCGTTGAAGCCGAGATTTCCGTCGATGAAAGCGTCAATGGCATGGTGGAGGTGCTGAAGGCGCATATGGGGACAGGCGAAAACCTGTACCTCGATTGGCAAGGACGATCGCTCCCTTGGTGAGAGGCCTCATGCGGCTGCAGCCGAAACGGCCTATCAGCTATCCGATGATCGAAGGTTCGCTAGCTCAGCAGAGATTTCGCCGGCAAGCGATATCGGGCAGCCCCAATAATCATAGATGCCGCCGTGGCCGTTATCTTGCCCGCAGATCACGAAGACGCCGGTGCCGAATTTGTTCTTCAGATGCGATGCGAGCCAACCGACGAAGCCACTGTGTCTTCCCCGTCGGGAAAATGAAAGCTGAAGATCTGGAATTGCTCCCCGCCGCCTGTCACGGGGACCAGTTGACTCCAGCAGTGTTCGTTTCGAATGATGGCAACCGCCTCAGGTGACACCTGTGCGGGAAATCCATCCAGACCGAATTCCACGAAACCGTAGGGCCGCTCGAATGTCCTGAGCGTCGTGCGAGGCATGAGGCGCCTGAGCCGCGCGTCGGTTTGATCGGGTGTTTCGAGAGAGATGTCGACCATATTCAACCTGCCAATGATGTCGTTGAAGCTCTTACTTCCAGCTGGCCTTGGAGGCTAATGCTTGATGAGATATCACGGTAGGCAGAATTCATGGAAACCAGAGATTAGCGATCGATGATAGCAGACGCCTTTGATCCCCGGCTCTTGAAAGCGTTCGTATCTGTCTGCACCCATGGAAGCATCAACCGAGCAGCGGCCGAGGACGGCCGTGCCCAATCAGCGCTCAGCACTCAGATCAAGCGCCTCGAGGAGATGGTAGGCAAGCAGTTGCTTCGTCGAACGGGACGGGGCGTGATCCCGACTGACGCCGGAGAAGTCATGCTTGCATACGCAAAGCGGATCATCTTCTTAGGCGAGGAGGCGGCGGCCCGCTTCCAGGAAACAGAGGCAGCAAGTGAGCTCAGAATCGGACTGGCAGAAACGATCGCAGTCAACACCTTGCAGCCGGCACTTGGCAAAATTCGTCGCGCCATGCCAACGCTTCAACTGAGCGTGACGATCGATCATGGCAGTGGGATCTCGCAACGTTGGGCGGATGGCGCCCTGGATATCGCGATTGCGACCTGTTCAGCTTTTTCGGCAGATCCGCTTGAGGTGTGGGATGTGGATCTGGATTGGGTCTGCGCGATTGACGCGACCATTGATGTCGCGCGCCCGTTGGACGTCATCGTCTATGCTGAGCCATGCGCCTGGCGACGGACCATGTTTGAGAAATTGATGGAAGCCGAACTCGAATTTCGTATCGCTCTGACAAGCCACAATGCCGCGGCTATGACTGCTGCGGTAGAGAACGGGCTCGGCCTGGCGCTGTTGACACGAGAGAGTATCAATCCGCGAACCATGCGCGTGGTCTCTTCCATGTTCAAAGGCGCTTCTCCAACCGTGAAGTACGGCCTGTACACCAGCCGCAAACGATCTCAGGCGACGGACCGAGTAATCGATTTGTTGCGGCAAAGCGTTCTACCGCTTTCAGATCAGGCTGTCCCGGCAATCTGATACCCCGTTGAACGCGGCCTGTCGCGCCCGGTGCAGTTTCCCGCAACGGTCAGCCCGCGCGTGCGCACACCTTTATTTGAAACTTTCGGTTTGGTCTGTCGAACGACCGAGAGGTCTAATCGACTGATTATCCGGCCTTACGTGAACGGCATCTCAACTATTCGGTTATCCTGGAGATTTGGTATGTCCGCACTGAGAGTAGGCATCATCGGAGCGAATGCGAAGACTGGCTGGGCTCGTGAATCCCATATCCCGGCCGTACAAGCGTTGGCGGGACTGGAACTGGCAGCAGTCGCCACCAGCACGCCGGAAACGGCCGCTCAAGCTGAAAGGGCGTTCGGGGTGCACGCGTACAGCAATGGCCTTGAGCTGGCGAACGCTCCCGACATCGACATCGTCACCGTCGCCACACGTGTTCCCGATCACCGTGACATGATCCTCGCAGCGCTCGCGAGCGGAAAGCATGTCTACAGCGAGTGGCCGCTCGGCCGTGGTTATGACGAGACGCAAGAGCTCCATCTGGCTGCAGAGGCAGCCAATCGCAAGACCGCTATCGGATTGCAGCTACGCGGAAGCCCGACCGTCAAACGTGCCAAAGAGCTTCTCGACGGCGGAGCCATTGGACGCGTCCTCACTGCAAACGTCTATTCGTCGACCGCAGGTTTCGGGCCAATCGTTCCTGAGCCGTATCTCTATCTCGAAGAGCCGGAGAATTTTGCGAACCTCATCACGATCCAGGGCGCCCATACCCTCGACCTGATATTCACGCTGTTCGGTGAGGCGGTCGTTTCGAACAGCTTGCCTTCGCGCCAGTACCCGACCATCAAGGCGGGGCAGGATCGGACCGTCCGGAGCCGGACCACTTATGATCATCTGCTGTTTCAAGGCCTCACGGAAGACGGTGTGTCGGTCGCGGTCGAAGTCACAGGAGGGCGAGCACCGGAAGCGCCATTGCGGCTTGAGATCGTCGGAGAAAAGGGCGTTCTCAGCGTCAACGGCGGCGCAGCTCGCGGCTTCCAGGCTGACCGTCTGTCCCTTTTCCTCAACAACCAGGAGCAGCGCGTCGATGACGGCGAACTGAAGGATTTCCCGGCTTCCGCGGTCAATGTCGGGGGATCTATGCCGCCTTGCGAGATGACATCGTAAACTTCAGTTCGACTGTCGCGGGGTTTCGTGAG
The DNA here is from genome assembly GCF_007828675.1 of Rhizobium sp. ERR 1071. Classification (NCBI taxonomy): domain Bacteria; kingdom Pseudomonadati; phylum Pseudomonadota; class Alphaproteobacteria; order Hyphomicrobiales; family Rhizobiaceae; genus Rhizobium; species Rhizobium sp. ERR 1071. The sequence continues at coordinate 25,226 of NZ_VITM01000020.1, forward strand.
GCGCTTGATCTAACAAAAAAAATCGAAGCTGTTCTTGCTGCCGGCGATAGCGCCGACTGAGCGTTGTGCAAACGCGTTTTGAGCTGGTTACAGCCATTTGACCGGTAAGTACGGCGATGGCATCTTGAGAAAGCTCATTGTCCGAACCGGTTGCCCCGCCCGATACATAACGGAGATACGTTGATGCCAAGACCGCCGCGTTCCGCTCTAGCGTCCCTGGTGTTGATAGCGGCTGTGGTGGGATGTGGTGCTGGCGCTTTCGCTTACACAGCTGGGTGGCTCTCTCCCAGCCGTCTGACATCCACCAGGATCGTTGATGCTCTGGCACCTCCTGGCGGTCCAGCCCTTGGGCATCGGCGAAACCACGCCAAGGGGATCTGTTTTACCGGTATGTTCGAAGCGAACGGGAACGGCAGCGCGATCTCCAGAGCGTCCATGTTCGTGGCCGGTCAGTATCCCGTTCTTGGCCGCTTCAACCTTGCAACACCGGACCCGAATGCGGCTGACCCCACGGTCCGCGTTCGGGGGATCGGCCTGCAGATTTCCGCGCCTCACAGTAATGTGTGGCGGATGGCAATGATTGACCCTCCCGTCTTTGCGGTTTCGACCCCGGAAGGTTTCTACGATCTGCTCAAGGCGTCCGCGAGCAAGGATCCTGAAGCAATGAAGAGCTTCGTCGGCACCCATCCGGAGTTTGCGGCGTTTGGCGCGTGGGCAAAGAGCGCTCCGTGGACGGCCAGCTATGCCGAGGTTGCGTTCAACAGCCTCAATGCCTTCGTCTTCACAGATGGGGCGGGCGTCGACCACGCCGTGCGATGGTCATGGCGACCACAGACCGAGGTCGTGCCAATCACCGCTGAGGACTTCGCCAAGCTTGGGCCAAACCATCTCGAAGACGACATAGTGGAAAGGGTTGCGCGTTCACCTCAGCGGTGGACGCTAGTGCTGACCATAGCCGACCCTTCAGATCCGACGTCGGATCCCACCAAGGCGTGGCCGCCTGGGCGGCACACCCTCGATGCCGGGACGTTGATCGTTGACAAAATCGAGCCGGAAGCCGACGGGCCCTGCCGTGACATCAACTTCGACCCAACCGTCCTGCCTGACGGGATCCGAGTCTCGGACGATCCGTTCCCAGCAGCCCGTTCCGCAGCCTATGCCAGATCCTATGCTTTGCGGACTGCGGAAGCGGACGACTATCCTCGAACTACAGCGAGCGTGAAGCCATGAAGGACGGCAGCAAGAAAACACGGTTCACGAGCGTTCAGCGCGTGTTGCATTGGCTGATGGCAATCGGCATTCTATCGATGCTGTTCATCGGGGTTGGGATGGTTTCAACCATCGGTTGGCAGTACGTGCCACTTCTGGTAACGCACAAGACGCTGGGGATCATTCTCCTCATCCTTGCCCTGTTCCGCCTTGCCATTCGCTTCATGTCCGGCTCTCCGCCCTTGCCGGCCGACCTTCCTGTGCCGATGAAGCTTGCTGCCCAACTGTCCCATGTCGGCCTCTACGTTTTGATGATCGCGATGCCTTTGATCGGCTGGGCGATGCTGTCGGCCGCCGCCTATCCCATCGTGCTCTTTGGCGGAATTCGGGTGCCACCCATATTACCACAGAATGCCATTCTCCACGCAATGCTGTGGAATGCGCATTTCTACCTTGCTTTCGCGTTCTTCGCGCTCGTCTTGATGCATTTGGCAGCTGGACTGTACCATGGGCTTGTTCGTCGTGATGGCGTGCTTCAGACCATGTTGCCTGGCAAATAAAGCCGTGCGCGCAGTGCCCCCTACGCGGCGCCATCAGGAAGGAGACGTTCAACGTCGGCGGCTTTGCCGCACCCTTCGGCCGACCCCCGAGTTTGAGGGGAATTGAAGACTGATGAAGCGTCGCGCGCCGCCTGAAGACGCTTCACGTCGGAACTGTCGCTCGATACGAAACATCAGGGGTTCGTGAGGCGGCAGTACGCATTGTCCGCCGCTGCTCCCCTGATAGTGCGGGCCTGTTATTTCGGGGAACTGAGAGGATGGCTGACCGACTGACAAAGATGATCGCCTTCGTCAAGACGGCGGAGCTGGGTTCCTTTTCAGCAGCCGGTGCGGCGCTGTCGGTGTCGTCCCAGATGATCGGGCGCCACGTCGGTGAACTGGAGCAATCCCTCGGCGTGCCGCTGCTGACGCGAACAACCCGCACTCAAACTCTGACCGAAGCTGGACGACTTTATCTCGAAGGGTGCAAGCGTGCATTGGAATCCGTGGACGCAGCCGACGCGATCGTCGCCGAGACGGCGCAGGAGCCACGAGGTATCCTTCGGATAACAGCACCTGTCGAGATCGGCGCCGCCGTGCTGACACCGAAGCTCCCAGGGTTCCTGACGATGTATCCGGAGGTCAAGGTCGAGCTGGTGCTCGACGATCGAGTTTCCGACCTCGTGGCCGAAAATTTCGATGTGTGTATCAGGATTGGCAAGCTTCCGGATTCGGGGCTTATTGCCCGCCCCATCACGCCCTTTCGCCTCGTGACTTGCCCTTCACCGGACTACCTCCACAGGCACGGCGTACCGCTGGTCCTGGACGATCTTCTTGGTCACACCTGTGTTGATTACGCCTTTCACAACTATCCGGCGCCGTCGAACTGGACATTCACGGAGGTGGATGGTGAAGAACGAGAGGTCCAGCCTAACGCCCGACTGACCGTCAACAACGGCCACGCCCTGGTCGAAGCCGCACTTGCCGGAGGCGGGATCATCCGGGCGAGTGAGTTAGCAGTTGCACGCCATCTTGAATCCGGTCGGCTTGTTCCGATCCTGCGAGAGTTTGCCTCAGGCGATCGGCCCATGTACATCGTTTATCCCGGTCAACGGATCCGTCTCCCGAAGTTGCGGGCTTTCGTAGACTGGGCGATCAAGTCAATTCCGGCCAGCGATTCAGGTCCCTCATGACAGATATACTCTGCCGCCAGGGCTTTTTGATGGGCCCGCTGGCCGCAACCGCCGCACATGCGGGCTAACCAGTGGGGAAGATGCACCGCCGCGACAGGCGGTGCATTATTCAACATGGAGCCTATTCCCGGAAGTCGGTGCTGCGTGTGACCTCTTCCCACGCATCAGTCTCGGCGCGGATCTCATCGAGCTTCTTGCGAAGCTGGTCGAGCGCGTCGCCGCCGATCAGGAGATGAACCGGCGGGTGCTCTGCTTCAACGGCCTTGATGATGGCCTCGGCGCCGCGTGCGGGGTCGCCAATCTGTTTGCGGTGGCCGGCGGCGGTGCCTTCCCGGGATTTTCCTGCAGTCTCCTTGTAATCGTCGATGACGATCTGCGAAAACTTCATGGATTCCGGGCCGCGAAAATCCGTTCTGAACGCCCCAGGCGCGACAACCGTGACGCCAATGCCGAGCCCGGCCACCTCCTTCGCCAGCGTCTCCGACATGGCTTCGAGCCCGAACTTGACCATGTGATAATAGCCAACGCCAGGATAAGTAACATGGCCTCCGATCGAGCTGACGTTGACGATGTGACCGTGACGGCGTTCACGCATGCCGGGCAACACTGTTTTGATCAGGTTCACGGGTGCGAAGAGATCGGTCTCGAACACGGCGCGCATTTCGGCGTCTTCGCCCTCCTCGATCGCACCAAGGTATCCGTAGCCGGCATTGTTGACGACAACATCGACCCGGCCGAATCTGGCGATTGCCGCCTTGTAGGCTGCATTGATCTGGTCCTGCTTTGTGACATCCAACGGGGTCAAAAGCACGGCGTCGCCATGTTTGGCAGCAAGGTCTTGCAGCTGATCGGTATTTCTTGCCGTCAAAACGGCACGGTAGCCGGCGGCAAGCACCTTCTCGGCGATTGCGCGTCCGAGGCCTCTTGAGGATCCGGTAATCAGCCATACGGCTTCTTTGCTAATCATCTTATCGTTCTCCGTAGATTGACCAGATCTATCTAGGAGCTGATAAAGCGTGTGATCAGGAGGGACAGATCGTAAGGCCCGTTGAATGAGATCGAACGATCACGGAATGAAGCTGGATGACATGGCCGCCTTCGTACGCGTTGCGAAGTTGGGAAACTTCACGCGCGCAGCCCTGGCTCTCGGTATGTCGACCTCGAACCTCAGCCACACCATCCGCCGTCTTGAAACGGCGGTGGGCCACCGACTTCTACAGCGCAATAGCCGAAGCGTCTCCGTGACCGAAGCTGGCCAAACCCTTCTGGAGGCGCTGGAGCCCTCTCTCGCCAACATCGATGACGCGCTGGAATCGCTCGACCAGAAACGGGATTTGGTGTCGGGAACCCTGCGGCTGACTGCAACACGCCAGGCATATGAGGCTGTCGTCAGACCCGTATTGGTCGGCTTCAGTGAAGCCTATCCCGACGCGACGATAGAAGTCTTGGTAGACACCGCCTATCGCGACATCGTTGCCGACCAATTCGATGCCGGCATTCGGTTGGGAGAAAAGCTGCAGCAGGACATGATTGCCTTGAAGGTCGGGCCAGATCTGGCCATGGCCGTGGTGGCGACACCGGGCTACCTTGAAAACAAGCCGGCAATCACTGAACCAGCCGATCTCACCGGCCACCGCTGTATCAACTACAAAATGGTGACAGCTGGATCGTTATACGCATGGGAGTTTGAAGAAGATGGCAAGCCGCTGGAAGTCAGCGTCTCCGGACCGCTCACCTGCAACGAGCCTGAGATCATGCTGAGCGCTACACTAGACGGGGTCGGCGTTGGTTACCTGCTTGAACACGAAGTGGCGCCTTATCTGGAGAATGGAAAGCTTGTCCGTCTTCTCGCCGACTGGACGCCTCCGTTTCCGGGGTTTCATCTATATTATCCGTCAAGACGGCAGATGCGGCCGGTCCTGAGCGCGTTTTTGGCGATGGTTCGCCAGCATCGGTCGGCTGCGTAGGAACGACCGGCGCCGCGACAACTAGAGCAAAACAGGAAAGTCCAGCTATCCCAGTCAGTGCTCGCCGTTTTTTTGAGCGGGCGACGCGGAAATCAATCTCAGCGCGGTCCAGCCGTTCGGCGTCGGTTGCTCACTCAAGCCCGAGAAGCACACACTGTGAATCGGCGAGACGGAATGACCCCACCGAGATCAATGATGTCAGCGCCTTAGCGTGCCGATCGGCACCAAGTCCCTCATGCTGATTCACATTCATGCCGGTTGCTCCGTCATTCAACTTTTTGATGGAGATGTATGCCAGGCTAGTCTAACAGTCATCTCGTCCGCAGCCGTCGAGACGTTCGTCGCCGCGTATCAACGCCATAGCGTAAGCGGTTTCATGCTCATTGCTATATTTGATCGCTCAACAGCCCTGACCAGCGGTGGTGGCCGTCCGGCTCCCGTGGGAGAAGTCGGCTCACCTCCCGTTGCGAATACCGTGATCCTCATTGAACTTGGGGCGCCGAAAAGCCGCGGGCCCCAAATGATTCAATCGAAGCTTATTCCGCTACTTTGCCCAACGGCCTTCGTATTTGAACTCCGGAGCATTCTTGAGCTGATCCTTGGTGGTCGCCATCGTCGCCGTCCACTTCTTGTCGCTTTCGCTGTAAGTCACTTTGACCGCTGACGGAGAGACGATAACGTACCGCTCTCCCATTCCAAGAAAGCCCCCAACCGACACGACATAGCCGGCAAGCTGCCCGCCAGAAATGATCAGGTCCTTAATCTCTCCGACATTCTCCTTGTCGCCGTTTTGAATATTCAAGCCGATGAGGTTATAGCTCAACACATCGGTCGGCTTGGCAGTCAGGAACACATCGGCGATCGTCGTCGTAGCCGTGGCTGTTTGGGCGATTGCGGCTGTCGCGAGCGCAATGGTTGTAGCCAGGGCGAAAAGTAAGCGACGCATATAAATTCTCCTAAGCATATGACTATGTTGATTTATTCAACCCTCCTATAATGACTGCGGCGTCAAAAAGTTTCACTGATCGAGCATTTTTTTAGTGCGCCTTCATTCATTAGTAGAATTTGCTAACACCTGTCTAATGGACAGAGCGATGAGGGACTGGCGCATGCGGGCGGGGCTGTGCGAGGGGCAATATGAGCACAGCCTCAAATTTAAATACCCCGCCTATTGATTGGCGTCGGCCACCTGATCTAATACCGCGACATCCATTACAGCAGATATTTTCGAGGTGATTTGGAACGTGTCGTTTGTCCGCGAGTTTATGGCGCGGTAACCGACAATTGGATGGGACGGAGATGCTGAGCGTAAGCATTGCGGTGCGACGGGGCGGAACGATTGAGCTTCAGTCCGGTATTTACGACGATAAGGAAGCTGCAGCCCTTATTTCCTCGATGACGCGATCGTCTCAGGTGGAGGCGACGGAAATGGTCTACGAAACGCGTCGTGCAGGAATTTGCAGACGCAGAGCGGATAATTTCGAAGTTTTGACCAAAATCCTGTGAGGGCATCGCGGCTCGGTGGCATTTACAAACGCATGCGCCGTTGTTTGGCCACTTGAGATGCTTGTGGTCGCCAGGCTGTCGAACTACGATCGACCAGCAAAGGCGTCAAGAATTCGTGCCTTTAGCTGCGCTGATGCGTTTGAGCCGCTCGACGAGTTGCTGCGGATGATAGGGACGATCCAATGGCCCATCTTCGCAAAGATCACTTGCGATCGTTGCCGTCCGCTCAGGCGATCTGGTCAGCAAGATTTTCAGATAGGGGCGAAGTTCCCGCACCGCGGAGGAAAGCTCGAACCCGGATTTACCCCGTAACTCTATATCCGTTACCAGAACGTCGACATGTTGTTGGCGGAGAATGGCGAGAGCCTCCTGCGCGTCGCTAGCCTCCATGATGACATAGCCGCAATCACGCAAATACTCCGCCACGGTCGATCGTTGCAGAGGATCCGTTCCAACAAGCAGAATCACTTCGGAAGGCTGCATCTTAGTCATTCAAACGGCCGATCAGCGGGACAATTCCCGTACCAGGTTTAAAATCGGCTTCGGAAGAAATAAGTCGAACGGGATGGCGTCTGCGAAATCGGGCCTATGCTGACCTGACATGACGACCACCTTGATATGGTTGTAGCGGTCCTTTACCAACTTGGCGAGATCCAGTCCGGTTTGGTCGCCCGGCATATGAACGTCGGTCAGCAGCAGGTCAAAGTCGGGATCGCGCTGTAGTACACCCAGGGCATCGCCCACTTTACCAGCTTCAACCACTTGCCAACCTTGATCGCGAAGAGTCTGGGCGATGTCCATTCGGATGAGCACGTCGTCTTCGGCGACAAGCACTCGCGGCCTTTTGAGAGTGTCTGGATTGAGATCAAGTTCGCCCGCCGGTATCAAAATTGTTCCCCCGTTAAATTCAATGGGTCGTTCAAAAAATGCTTTAGCGGCGGTGTTGTTCCTTTTTGCAGTTCAGTTGGCGCATGTTGCTTCGAACGGCGCGAAGAGACCAAATCAAACAAAGCTACTAATTCTCTCCCTGCTTGTGCCTCCAGCCGCCGAACGGATTGCCTGAGATATAAATGAGGGTCGGATTAAAAAAGGAAAGAGATCGGGAGCGGGTTATATGATAATTCCCCAGAAACCGATACGCTTCGCTATCCCAATCTGATATGGCCTTCCGATGCAATCCCCGCGTGCTTGTGGAGCATTCTCTTTCAGGTAGCCATGGTGAGAATTTTTATGAAACATAAGTTTAGACCCCGAGCTTCCACCGGGATATTGGGTCTCGATCCCGCGGTTGCGATCGCCCTTATCAGTGCCATTGTTTTCTTTGTTGCCAGCAGTGCTATTGCATACCTTAATCTTCTTGCACTTCAGGAAGGCAGCGACGGCATTCGCCGCTCTCACGACGTTATCGTAGCCCTCGATGAGCTGCTGTCTCAGACACAAAACGCCGAAACGGGTCAGCGTGGCTTTCTTCTGACGAACAGCGAGAATTACCTGCAGCCTTATAAGGCCGCTCTTCTGGCCATACCGGAGAAGCTGGCTGAGGTCACCGAACTGACACAAGGCGACGTCGAGCAGACCAAGAAAGTGGCGACGCTGAAACAGCAGGTCGAGGTTAAGCTATCTGAACTTGCTGAAACAATCGAACTTCGGCGTGTTCAAGGTCTCGAAGCGGCACTTTCGATAGTCAATTCAAGCCGCGGCAAGGACGCTATGGATGCAATTCGGTCGCAGATAGCGGCTATTGCTCATGAAGAGGCTGAGACCCGTGCGCAGCGTACGAATGCCATGGCAAGTGCGCAGCAGCGAGCGTTTCTAAGCACTATTTTAGCGGGTATTCTCGGTATCGTATTGACTGCGACCATCGGCTTTCTCATGCGTCGTGCGACTTTGGCACGCCGCCGCGATGAATGGCTTCAATCCGGCGAAGTAGGACTCGCATCCGCGATGATTGGCGATCAGTCGATTGATACGCTTGGCAATAGTCTTCTTGAGTTTCTGGGACGCTATGTCGGGGCCGTCGCCGGCACGGTGTTCACAAGCAATGGTGGCACTTTTCGGAGAGCTGCGGTCTACGGCGTTCCTGCTGGTGCGAACTTGCCCACGACCTTTACTGCACGCGAAGGGCTTCTTGGACAGGTTGCCGTCGAAGGGCGAGTTTTGATCGTCGATGACGTTCCGGATGGCTATCTTGCCTTCGGTTCGGCGCTTGGAAAGGACAAGCCGAGACATCTTGTTATCGTGCCCGGTAAAATCGACAACGTCGTCAACACGGTGATCGAACTCGGTTTCTTGCGCCCGATTGACGAAACGATCATCACGCTTTTGGAGGAAACGTCCGAGGCGGTCGCGATCGCAGTTCGATCGGCAAGCTACCGGAGCGAGCTTCAAAATCTTCTTGAGGAGACACAGCGGCAGTCGGCCGAGCTGCAGGCACAGAGCGAAGAGCTTCGCGTCTCGAACGAGGAACTGGAAGAGCAGGGCAGGGCCTTGCAGGAGTCCCAAGCCCGCCTGGAACAACAGCAGGTCGAGCTTGAGCAAACCAATCTGCAACTGGAACAGCAAGCCCGGCAATTGGAGGCCCAGCGCGATGACCTCGAGCGGATCAACGCATCCGTCGAACTCAAAGCTCGCGAACTCGAGAAAGCGAGCCGGTACAAATCTGACTTCCTTGCCAACATGTCGCATGAACTGCGGACGCCGCTGAATTCGTCGCTTATTCTGGCAAAGTTGCTGGCAGACAATCCCGATGACAATCTAACCGAGGAACAGGTAAAGTTCGCCAAAACGATCCAGTCTTCTGGCAACGATTTGCTCAACCTGATCAACGATATTCTCGATCTTTCGAAAATCGAAGCCGGTCACATAGATATCAATCCACAGGTTGTGTCGCTTGAGAGGTTGGTTGACAATCTGCGTCAGGTTTTCGAACCCCTGGCCGGCGACAAGCGTCTCGCGTTCAAAATCGTGGTCGCCCAGGATACTCCGAACACCATTGAGACCGACACACAGCGTCTGGAGCAGGTCCTCAAGAACCTCTTGTCAAATGCGATCAAATTTACGGAAGCAGGAACGATTACGCTATCCATTTCGAGAACCGAAGGAGGTAGCGTCGCGTTTTCGGTTTCCGATACCGGTATTGGCATAGCGCAAGAACAGCAGCAGAGCGTCTTCGAAGCCTTTCACCAGGCCGACGGCACCATCAGCCGCAAGTATGGCGGCACTGGCCTTGGGCTGTCGATTTCCAGGCAATTGATCCGGCTTCTGGGTGGGACGATTGCGGTCGAAAGCGAGCCGGGGCGGGGCAGCATATTTACGATCACACTTCCATCGACCTTTGATCCTTCGAGGGTTGCCTCACCTGAACCTTCCGCTCCAACTTTTTCCGAAACGAACGCATACGTCTCGGAAAGCAATCGATCGCCGGCCAGCATCCCATTTCGCAAGATTGATGATGACAGGGAGACGCTGATCGACGCCAAGCGAGTTCTTCTCGTTATTGAGGACGACGCGAATTTCGCATCGATCGTCCGTGACCTTTCGCGGGAGATGGGGTTTCAATCCATCGTAGCAGGCACGGCTGAAGAGGCATTGATCCTTGCAAAAGAGTTTCTACCCAGTGCAATCGTCTTGGATGTGGGTCTGCCCGATCAATCTGGCCTGGCAGTTCTTGACCGCCTGAAAAATGACGTGCAGACCCGCCACATTCCGATCCATGTCGTATCCGGTGACGACCATACCGAGGCGGCCTATTGGCTTGGTGCAGCGGGCTACGCGTTCAAGCCCGTCAGTCGTGATCAATTGGTCGAAGTCCTACAGAAAATCGAAGCAAGGCTGTCCCGTCGCGTCCACCGGATCCTGATCGTCGAGGACGACGTCGTGCAGCGCGAAGCGGTTGCGAAGCTGCTGGCGTCACCCGATGTTGAAACAATCACCGCCAGCACCGCGGCTGACTGTCTGAACCTGCTCAAGCAACAGACATTCGATTGCATGGTGCTGGACCTCACGCTTCCCGATGCTTCGGGCTATTCTCTCCTCGAAACACTGAGTCAGCAAAGCGCATACGCGTTTCCGCCTGTCATTGTTTACACCGGTCGGGAGTTGTCGGACGATGACGAACAACGGCTTCGCCGTTACTCGAAATCCATCATAATAAAGGGGGCGAAATCACCTGAACGCCTACTCGATGAAGTCAGCCTTTTCCTCCATCAGGTGATTTCCGAGCTGCCGGTCGAACGTCAGAAAATGATCCGGAAAGCTCGTAACCGGGATGCGGCGCTGGAAGGCCGACGGATTCTCGTCGTCGAAGACGATGTGCGCAATGTCTACGCTCTTTCCAATATCCTTGAGCCGAGGGGCGCAACTGTCCAGATCGCGCGCAATGGTCGCGAAGCAATAGAAACGCTGGAGGCGGCCTCCGCGTCACCAGACACGGCCATCGATCTGGTTCTCATGGACGTCATGATGCCGGTGATGGATGGGCTTAACGCAACACGGGAGATCAGGAAGAATCCCGCATGGAAAAAAATGCCGATAATAACCTTGACGGCCAAGGCCATGCCGGACGATCAGCAACGCTGTATTGAGGCGGGTGCCAACGACTATATGGCCAAACCTCTCGATGTGGAGAAGCTGCTGTCCCTCGTTCGCGTCTGGATGCCAAAGTGAGCGAAACACTGACACCTGAAAACATCGAAAATATCGAGATGCGTCTTCTTCTGGAGGCGCTATTTCTCAAATATCATTACGATTTCCGCAATTATGCGATGGCATCAATCAGACGCCGGCTGAAACAGGCCCGGCAGAACCTTGGTTTTGCGAGCTTTTCCGCATTGCAGGAAAGTTTGCTGCATGACCCGGACATGGTCGCGACGCTCCTGCGCTACCTTACCGTGCAGGTGAGTGAGATGTTTAGGGATCCCAGCTATTTCAAGGCGATCCGCGAAAAGGTCGTGCCGCATCTGCGAACCTATCCTTCGTTGAAGGTCTGGATTGCCGGATGCAGCACGGGCGAGGAACTGTATTCGTTTACCATTCTGTTTCGTGAAGAAGGGCTTGAAGATCGCACAATCTTTTACGCGACCGATATCAATCAAGAAGCGCTTCAGACGGCGGAGGCGGGAGTCTACCCCCTCGACCGCCTTCGACACTTTACGGAATGTCATCGACAATCCGGCGGAAAATCCTCGTTATCCGACTATTATCAGGCGGCCTATGGCAGGGCGTCGTTCGATAAAAGCCTGCGGCGGAATGTTGTGTTTTCCGATCATAGTCTGGTGACGGATGCCGTCTTCGGAGAAATGCATTTCATCTCTTGCCGGAACGTCATGATCTATTTCGATCGGGTGCTTCAGAATCGGGCTATCGCTCTCTTCAGAGACTCTCTGGTCCGAAAAGGGTTTCTGGGACTGGGGAGCAGGGAAAGCATTCGCTTCTCGGAAAATGCTTCCGCCTTTCATGAATTCGTGCGTGACGAAAAGATCTACCAAAGGAGGGTGGATTGATGCCGGGACGCTACGAGGCCGTGGTGATCGGTGCGTCTGCTGGTGGTGTGGAGGCGCTTTCGGACATTCTTCCCTATGTCCCCGAGACGTTCTCTCTACCTATTGTCGTGGTGGTCCATGTTCCGCCAGACCGGCGCAGCATAATGGCGGATCTCTTCCAGGCGAAGTGCGTGCTGTCCGTAATCGAGGCGGAAGACAAGCAACCACTTGCGGGGGGCACGATTTATTTCGCGCCCTCGGACTATCACCTTCTCATCGAGGCCGAAGGCAGTCTTGCGCTCTCAAATGAAGAGCCGATTCTGTTTTCTCGCCCCTCCATCGACGTTCTGTTTGAAAGTGCCGCAGACGCTTACGGCTCGCGCTTGATCGCGATCGTGCTGACCGGCGCCAATAACGATGGTGCAAAGGGGCTTCGAGCCGTTGTTGACGCCGGCGGAATGGCCATTGTCCAAAACCCCGTCAATGCAGCTGCCGCCGCTATGCCGATGGCGGCCATCTCAATGGTGCCCGAAGCTTCCATTATGGAACTTGCGGCGATCCGCGAATTTCTCGGGAAGATTTGAGGCTATTCATGAATCAGGTTCCATTTCTTCTTGTCGATGATCTCGAGGAAAATCTCTTGGCCCTGGAGGCCTTGTTGCGCCGTGATGACGTTCTTCTGCTGAAAGCGCGATCGGGCGATCAGGCACTGGAATTACTATTAAAGCATGACGTCGCTCTTGCGCTGGTGGACGTCCACATGCCCGGCTTAAACGGTTTCGAGCTTGCCGAGCTGCTGCGTGGAAACGAGCGTACTCGCCACATTCCGATCATCTTCGTCACGGCTGGCTCTGGCGATACCCGGCCGCGATTTCGGGGTTACGAGGCGGGTGCCGTCGACTTCATCCAAAAGCCGATCGAGCCTGACGTTTTGCGAAGCAAGGTCGCGGTCTTTCATGAACTTTTCCGCCAAAGGCAGCAGCTTGCTGCCCAACGTGACGCACTCGCCGCGCAGGCGGAAGCACTCAAAGGCGCGGCGCGAGACAAGGACCTCTTGCTGCGTGAGATCAACCATCGTATCAAGAATCTCTTCAGCCTTACCTCCGGGCTGATCTCATTGAGCGCCAAGTCAGCGGCTAGCGCGGCCGACCTGGCAAACGAGTTGAGGTCACGCCTCCAAGCGCTGGCGCGCGCCCATGAGCTGACCTTGCCGGACCTTTCTGGCAACGGCGAGCTCGCAGCGGCTGCCACCACGGTAAAGACGTTGCTAAGGGCAATTCTCGCGCCATATGAGCACGAGCAGGGCGCGAAGATCATCATCCAAGGTTCAGATCACCCGTTAGAAGGTAAAGCTCTGACTTCGTTTGCGCTTCTGATGCATGAACTGGTTACAAATTCTGCCAAATATGGCGCACTATCCGCTCCAGATGGCGCGTTGACTGTGGATTTATCGGTGACGGGAAGCTTGCTTCATCTTCTTTGGGGGGAAAGCAATTCACCAGGCCCCTCGCAACCCTCGCTGCGAGAGGGTTTTGGCACTATGCTGGAAAAGGCCGCTCTCACGGGCCTGAATGGATCTATGACGAAGGACTGGCACGACGCCGGCCTGAGACTTTCGTTAGATGTTCCAGTCTCAGCACTCTTAAACTCCGAGTTGCGATGAACATGATCAGAGTTGACCTCGGAAGGCTTGGCTGAACATGATCCTTGCGCGGTGGGCCTGGCCGACGATGGGGCCGTTACCAGCATGGATTTATGACCGATTGACGTATTCCGCCAGAGAATGGGCATTCTGACAAGGTGAAGTTCTTGGCTCATCGACAGATTTCGCAGGGGGAACTTCTTCATAACAAGGTCTTGGGTGCATATCTGTTCAAGCGCATAGTTCACAAGATCGGCGCGAGGAGTTTCACTCCGCCGCGTCACGCGTGGGGGCGGCGAAGCTGCTCAACACCAGCCAGCGCTCAATCGAGCCCTTCAACGCAGCGTCGCCGGAAACATAAATTTCGCCGCCTTCGAGTGCAGGCCGGATCGGCGACCAGCCCATCCACACGCTGGTTAGGGTTTTCAGCGGGCTTTCGACGAACAGGTCGACAGCAAAGCCCGGATCGCTGACGCATAGGTCGGTGTCGCAGCCCGGCCGCACGATCAGCCAATAGTGACGTTCGGGCGCCGGCTGGTCGGGAAAGATGAACTGCACGACACAGCGCCGATCGGGAAACTGGCTGCGGTCGATCTTGCGCCGCACGTTCCACATCAAAAGCCGGCTGTCGAGATCACGCAGGCTGACCTCGCAATCGATATTCTCGTGCGCCCATTGGCCTAAGGCATGGACGATTGGCTCCAGTTTGCGCCCCATCGCCGTCGAATGATAGCCGTCGGTGTCGCGGCGGATCAGGCCGCCGGCTTCCATCTCCTTGAGACGGCGTGACAACAGGGTGGGTGACATGCCCGGCACACCTCGGTGAATATCGTTAAAGCGTGTCGAGCCCGACCACATCTCACCGAGGATCAGCAGGGTCCAGCGCGGCTGTAACAGCTCGCAGGCTTTCGCCACGGGACAAAACTGGTTGTAATCGCCCTCGGCCATGGCGGCACCTCCGTTGTGCGTGGGATCCTAACACGGATCGCCCGGCATGACTGCTACACTTCCTACAGTGGCCGCCGCACTCCCGGCGCTCCATCCTTGGCCCGCGACCACAACCAAAGGAGATCGCCATGCCACTCGTCACCATCGACGTCATCAAGGACGTCTTCACCCCGGCGCAAAAGGCCGACCTGATCCACGAAGTCACCGCCGCCATGATCCGCGTAGAAGGTGAAGCCATGCGCGGCGTCACCTGGGTCAAGATTAACGAGATCGCCTCGGGCGACTGGGCAATCGGCGGCCAACCCCTGACAACACAGGATGTGCAAAAGCTGGCGGCCACGCCGGTTCCAGCCTGAATGTGCGCGCTGCGGTCACTTAATCCGTGCGCCGGACGGCGCCGCCGACAAGCTGATTGACGACCAGCGACAGCGGCGTCGCCTTCAGCCGGGTTGTTGCTCTGGATCTCGATCTCATAGTTATGGTGCCGGATCAGGCCGTTCCATCGGAACAACAACTGAATGGGTTTGGCAGTGTCAGCCACTTTTTGGAGCCAGCGATCCTATGGATGAGCGCGGACCAGCACCATCGCAGGCCCGGCCAAAAACGTCAGCCCGAGCAAGAGCGAAACGCCGATCTTCAGAAGCTTGATGCGCCGTGTTCTGGCGCCATCCCAGTCATAGATCACAGAGAACTCCCGAGTGCCAAACAAACCCCTCTCGGCTTGAGGGCACTGATGCGACGTGCTCCGCCAAGCAAAATCGATACGTACCCCTTTTAAGATTGTCGTCAGCGAAATACAACTTAGTCAATGGTGAGACGAGGGTGGATTAATGGATCGTCCCGACCGCCAAACGTGCTTGGCAACGCGTTTGCAGGGCGCGGATCAAGGTGACAGCGTTTCCGAGAATCGCCATATTGCTCGAGCTGCAACATATCGCCAGGTCTTGACGCATGACCTTCAACATCCATCCGATATCGAGAAGCGATCTCACCGTCTGGGCATCCCCGTCGCTGGCGACATCGAAGGCGAGATTTGAGATGGTCGTCGCGAGGAAATCAACGCGGTCAAGCCGCTCGCTATGATCAAGCTGCGTGTAAGGAATTGTTGAGGCTTCGTCGTTTTCCAACATATGAGTATCCTCCGAAAGAGAAAGAGGGCCGCGCAGGTCGTAAGGTCAAGAGGAACATCCTCCACATTCAAGGGCCGAACGACCTCCCATGAGCCGATGCATCCGTGCCCGGATTTCAAATCGCCTCGGGTCGGTACGAAGGTCCCAAGTCGTTGATCGATTCCAATAGGTGGCGGGTACCACTTTCGCCATTGTCATTGCCCGGGAATACACAGCGACAACGAACATGGCCCTTCCCGCAGTCCCAATCCGAAGTAAGGTCGCGTCCGAATAGTCGCGCAGTGTGTTGGCAACCGTCAAGCGCCCTGTCTGGTCGCCTGGGACTTCCGCTGCGATTGCGTCCCGGCGATCCTGTTTCGAAAGGAAATGGAGTCACCGAGCAAGTTCGCGCATCTTATAGGCGACCTCAGTCCGGTTCGTCGCATTTAGTTTTTTCATGATGTTGCGAACGTGTACCTTCACAGTGCTTTCGCAAAGGTCCATTTCGTACGCGATGATCTTGTTTGCTTTCCCGCGTCGCAGGCCCTCTGCGACGACTACTTCACGTGGCGTAAACATGCCGTCTAGCAAATCGTTTCGTGGCGCGGCATTGGCGGTGATCGCCTCCTTGGCAGCAAGCAGGCTGCTTGCCGGCACAAAGACGCCGCCTGCGCGGGCAAGCGCCACCGCTTCGGCCGCAACCTTGATACCAACGTTGCTCGGGATATAGCCGCGAGCGCCACATTCCATAGCGTGCAGGAGTTGAGCGAGTTCATCGCAATCGGCACCGACGATCACGGGACTCGTCTCGAATCTTTCCGCAAGAGCGCGGATCTTGGCGCTGATGTCTGTGTCGGATACCTTGCGGCCCCCGATCATGAACAAGATTGCGGACGGCAATGTCTTCATATCGCGCATTTGCCATTCCTCCAACGAACCCGCTGTTATGATATGCAGCGCACTGTCATAGTCAGCCAGGCTCTTCGAAAGACACTCACGATCCAGAGCACGGGAATCGATGAGGAGAACGTAGTCTTGCCATTCATCGATACCGGGAGTGCCGGCAGTGATGAACGGACGCAGTGAGTTTGATGTTGGAACGGAAAAAATGCGCGCGCCCGATTCCGGTGTAAATTTCTCACTCGTGATCGATTGTCCAATCATGGCCGTTCTCCCAACTATTAAAGGCCTTTTTAAATATTCACGGTTCCATGTTTTTAAATTCCTGGTTTTGTATTTTCCTGTATTTTTACTTTGCGCATTAACATAGGTTAATGTAGAGCTCTAACTTCGATAAAAATTATTCTTAAAGCGACTTTCGCAAATACATTTAATTTTCCTAAAGTATTATTTACTCCGAGATGCCAGAGCAAGCGCCGGTTGCATCCTGACAGTCGGCTTCGGAAACTCGCCTTATATAGCGACGCAACGGCTGACGCATTCTGCCTGTGGACCGAATACACCGCGGAAATGGCGGCTTGAGAAACAGCCAGGCTGCCAATCCGACACCAAACTCAAACAACTTGGCAGTACCGTCCAGCGACGGCAAACGAGATTGAAGGACAGCGTTGAGTTTCGAAGTGGGAACGCGAAATATTGCTGCAGGTGTTCAACGCTGGGCGACCATTTTTAGCGCCTGCGAGGAAGATTTGTATTTTTCCATCGTCGACTCCAAGATCACAGCTCCGCGTGCGATCGATTTTGCGCAATAAAGTGCCGCGTCCGCGCCTTTAAGGGCAGCCTCACAGCTTGTTTCGTTTCGCGAAACCTCGCTGATTCCAAACGAAGCGCCAACGGAGATTTCGCAGCCCAACAGAAGCATTTTGGCTGAAAGAGAAGTGGCTAACTTTTGACAGATTTCTGCCGCCTGTGTTGCAGATAGGCCCGGCATCATGATGGCGAACTCATCACCGCCAAGACGAAAAATCCTGTCTTCCGGGCGGACCCCTGCTCGTAGCCGCGCGGCTACGACCTTTAACAGCTCATCGCCCATGGCATGGCCGCAAGTATCGTTGACGGCCTTAAAGCCATCGAGATCGAGGCAAGCGATCATCAACGGCCCTTTTTTTGTCAAGGTCGAAAATTCCGGCTCCAGAAGCGAGCGGTTGGCAAGGCCTGTCAGGAAATCATGCGTTGCGGCATGCCGCATCTGCCGCTCCCGGTTCATCAGCATTTGAGCTGTTGTTTGGGTGATGCGGATCATCAACGCAGCGCCGGCGACAAGAACAAATGCCACGGTCAAGATCAGAGGTAACGATTGCCAAAGAAAGTCCGAAGCGGGCGTTGGCGGAAGCCAGGATAGAACTTCGATTTCACCCTCCGTTCCGACGGCGATTTCGGCACGCGCGCGGTCGGGTAAGACCGTAGGAAGGGGACCGATTTGCGCGTTGTTGAGGAGAAAACGTTTCCCGAAGAAATCTTGCAGGGTACCGCCGATCGGCATGGCTGTTATGAGAACGGGCGCGCGATCACCTTTGGGTTTGAAAGTCCCGAAATCCGGCTGGAACAGGCTGGCCGAAAGCAGGACCGCCTCGTCCCCCATTACCTCAATTCGGCTCATTGCCAACGGTGATGGAATGCCCGGCTTTGCCGGTCGTTGCTCACGGGAGCGGATGGCTGTCAGAAGCTCGGAGGAATCCTTGACCATTGCAGTGGGACCACGCGCGAAAAAGGGCTTGTCCTTCACCGTGTCATCCGTCCGTGAGTAGATGATCGCGTCATGGGAATCGAGGACGACTACTGAACGTGTTCTCGATGTGCCGATTAAAGAAGCCCCGATGTTTCTGTCAGCCCACTCTTGGTCAAAGGAATTATCCAGCTTTGCGATTGCCTCATCCCAAATGGTCCAGGCTGTCAGAGAAAATTCAACGTCGGAAATCCACAACGAGATATTCCGTTCGACGAGCATCTCCTGACTTCGCCGTGCCTCAGCGTCGATCCGCTTCACTCCATAGTAGGGAAAGGTGGCCATCGCGGCGATAAATAAAGCTATGCCGACGATCGCCGGGCCGAGGAGCCGGATATGTAAGAAACGCATGTCTGCTCGTCGTCCCGATGCTTTAGGATAGTTAGGTTAACATAGACCTCAGAGCTTACCGCGATGTTATCAAGCAGAAACTTGAAACACGTCTTCCGCATCTCATTGTCTTGGGGAGCGCATATTATTGACGAGCTTCCTCAACCGGAGCCCACGATACTAAGCGGTATGGAAGCCTCTCACGGCATCGAAGGGTTTGGTGCACCGCCGCAAAGAAACTGGATGCGTCGAACAGAACTCAGCCTCTGGCGGAGGCGACAAGCCGTGGACTGATCGATTAAGTAACGGCGCGTGTATGTATAAAGAATCTAATATATATCAAATCATGTATTCTCAAAAAATATTTTATCGTTTTGATAAAGATACTTGCGAGAGCTGCAATCCTTCTCGAAATTATCAAAAAATAAACGAAGTTATATGATTAATCGGGCCACAGGGTCTTCCCATGACGGCAGAAGCTTCCCTGTAAGCCAGACGTTCGAATTTAGATACGCGAGCTCAAAATTGGGTAGCAGTGAATAATCGCGCATGGAGGCTTTCTGCCTCCGGCAAACTAGACGCATGCACTTCTTATCCTCTGAAACACTGGCCGCTCACTCAGGGCGCCGCGATGAAGGCGGTTCTTTGCTCGACTTTCGCTGGACCAAGAGGATTTACGATGTCCGCGTTCAACAACCTAAAAATCGTCACCAAAATTTCAATTGCGTTCACCGTGCTTATCCTGCTGAGCATCGCTGTCTGCGCTATTAATCTGAGCGGTTTGGCGCGGCAAAACGCAGCCGTAGGCATCACTGAGCATACTTACCAAGTACTGTCGACGCTGGATCGTATCACGGCATCGATGGTCAATCAGGAGACTGGCCTCAGGGGCTATCTCATCGCCGGCGACGATGCATTTCTGGCTCCTCAAAAGGCAGGTCAAGCAAGCTATCGCCAGGCTCTAAGTGACGTGAAGGCGTTGACCGCGGACAATCCGCTTCAGCAGTCCCGATTGGTCGCTCTGGACGGCTTCGTGTCCGATTGGACCGGAAAGGTTTTGCAAAAGGAAATCGCACTCATGCAGAGCGCGGGTTCGCAGGATCAGGCGCGCGCATTGGAGGCATCAGGAGCTGGCAAGCAGTACATGGACGCGATCCGTGCCAAGGTTACTGAAATGGCCGCAGACGAGCGGGGGTTGCTTGAAAAGCGGAATGCCGACGCCAGGCAAGCTGCACAAACCACCGCCTTCAGCAATTATGTCAGCTGTGCCTTGACGATCGGGCTCTCGCTTACAGCTTTGTGGCTCATCTATCTCGTCGTGGTCAAACCGATCAAGAGCATCAATGTGGCAATGCGTAGGCTCGCTGACGGGGATCGCGATAGCCAAATACCCCACAACGAGCGCCGGGACGAAGTCGGCGAAATGGCGGCAGCTGTGGAAGTGTTCCGCGAGAATGCCATCGAGCGGGTTCGCCTGGAAGGGGAAACCGAAGCCAACCGCTCGATGAGCGAGCGCGAGCGCATCGAACGAGAAAAGCAAAAGGCCAAGGAAGCCGCAGACGTGCAGTTTGCCGTCGATAACCTCGCCTCCGGTCTATCGAAACTTTCGGAGGGGGATGTTTCCTACCGTATCCACCAGCCCTTCGCGGCGTCGCTCGATGGCGTTCGCAGCGACTTCAACAACTCCGCCGACAAGCTGCAGGTGGCGTTGAGCAATGTTGCCCAGAACGCTCGCGGCATCGATGCCGGCGCCAACGAAATCAAATCAGCCGCCGACGATCTCGCCAAACGAACCGAGCAGCAGGCCGCGGCCGTAGAACAGACTGCAGCCGCACTGGAGCAGATTACCACCACCGTCAAGAACTCCACGCAGCGCGCCCAGGATGCGGGACAGCTGGTGGCGCGCGCCAAGGCCGGAGCGGAGCAATCAGGGGAGGTCGTACGCCGCGCCGTTGCGGCCATGGAGCAGATCGAGACATCCTCCGGAGAGATTTCCAACAT
Source organism: Rhizobium sp. ERR 1071 (assembly GCF_007828675.1). Taxonomy (NCBI): domain Bacteria; kingdom Pseudomonadati; phylum Pseudomonadota; class Alphaproteobacteria; order Hyphomicrobiales; family Rhizobiaceae; genus Rhizobium; species Rhizobium sp. ERR 1071. Next base: position 45,836 of record NZ_VITM01000020.1, read on the forward strand.
CATCGGTGTCATTGACGAAATCGCGTTCCAGACGAATCTTTTGGCGCTAAACGCCGGTGTCGAGGCGGCACGGGCAGGTGACGCCGGAAAGGGATTTGCCGTCGTCGCGCAAGAGGTCCGCGAACTTGCTCAACGATCCGCCCATGCGGCAAAGGAAATCAAGGCACTGATTAACACCTCCAATGGTCAGGTTCAGCAGGGCGTCCAGCTGGTCGGCGATACCGGAAAGGCTCTTCAGACGATCGTGGCTGAGGTACAGGAAATCAATCGCCACGTGCTGGCGATCGTGGAATCGGCGCAAGAGCAGTCTTCCGGGCTTCAGCAGATCAACACGGCCGTCAACCAAATGGACCAGGATACACAAAAGAACGCGGCTATGGTCGAAGAGACAACAGCTGCAAGCCACAGCTTGGCAAAGGAGGTTATCTCGCTCAACCAGCTGCTGGGCCAATTCAGACTCGAGGAGGCAATTCCTCGACAGGCAACATCTGTCCGTACTGCCAATATCCACGACAAGCCGATCAGCTCTCCGGCCAAGGCACTCGGACGCAAGATCGCTTCGGCTTTTTCCGGCAATGCGGCCATCGATACTAAAAGCGGCCAATGGGAGGAATTTTGATGGACATCTCCCTCAAATCTAGTGATCACCTTCTGGAGATCATCGCGTTCATGCTGCATGATCAGCAGTTCTGCGTACGCACCATCTCCATACGAGAAATTCGCGGTTGGGGCCCCGTGACACCGTTGCCCCACACTCCGCCAGAAGTCATGGGCGTGATGAATCTGCGCGGTTCGGTCATCCCGATCGTGGACCTTGCTGTCAAGCTGGGAATGCCGCCGGCACAAACGACCGAACGCAGTGCCATTGTCGTCACCCATGTCCGGGGTAGGACCATTGGCCTTATGGTTGACCGAGTCTCCGATATTTTGACGGTATCGACATCCGACCTCCAGCCTGTGCCAATAGCAGCCGGACTTTCGACATCCGGCTGCGCAGAGGGTATTTTCGCTCGAGGCAAAGACATGATCTGCTTCCTCAATCTCGATGGGATCTTCGCCTCAAACGCGGCCGAGGCATGGGAGGATGTCGCCTAGACTTGGGCGTAAGGCCGGCCGCGATGTCGTATATGCGGTCGGCAGCCTATAAGCCCCGCTATCTAAGAATTGCCGGCGTATCATACTGATCATGTCGGACGTGAATTGCTTGATGATTACGAACGCCCGTCACGCTCCGTTAACGACCAATTCGCCGCTGCGCCTTTGCCGTAGCGGGGCAAGGCGAAATCTTGTATGTATTTCTCCTGTTTTGCCGTGGAGGCTCAGCCATGTATTCTACGAGAAATGGGGGGAAGGCACGTGCCGAAATGCATGCTGGCCTCCTGAGTGCGTTTTCGCATCCGACACGCCTTCTTATTTTGAACGCCATTCGCATGCGAGAAGTTAACGTCGGGGAGCTTTGCGAGATTTGCGGCCTCAGTCAGTCGGCTATATCGCAACACTTGGCGCGGCTCCGAGAGCAGGGCGTCGTGAAGACGCGCAGGGTGCATCAGATGATCTTTTATCGGCTTGCCTCACAGGATGCCGAGAGGCTGCTTGTGGCATTAGGGGAGATCCATGGTGGCGGAGGAGGAGCTCCCGTTGATCGCCATTCCGGGGGATTTTGATCGAAATGACGCATAGCAGGCGATTTCCTGGCTTGGTGGTCGGCGCGCGTTGCGTTCGAGTTTAATGTAACTATCGTCGAACTGCGGAAGTCATTCGATCGGAAATAACGCTTCCCGTGAGGCATTGCGGCGTCCCTGCGTTGCATATAATAGAGCGTCAGCGCGAAATAATAGATATTCCAGGTGGTTACCATCAAAAAATTTTGAGATTTAACTATTTTTTATCCAAAATATACCACCATTTTATTGGAAATAATTGAATTATCTCAATCGAGAATCCGCTCGATCTTGTCGCCTTTACCAATTTCCGCCGCTAGACTTCATGAAGGGGAGCTGTTTTCGTGCTGGGATTCTTCGACAATAATGAGAAGGCGAAATTGCGGGCGCTCGATACCATTAGCGCCAATATCATGATCGCCGACGCCAAGCTCAACATCACGTATCTGAATAATGCCACGCGCGAGCTGCTGAAGCAGGCCGAGGGCGATCTCAAGAAAGAGCTGCCGAGATTCGAAGTCGACAAGCTTGTCGGATCCAACATCGATATCTTCCATAAGAACCCATCCCATCAGCGCGGCATGCTGTCAAAACTCACCACTCAGCATCGCGCCACTATCTCCGTGGGACGCCACAGCTTTGATCTTATCGTGACGCCGCTAAAACATGGACAGGCTGTTACCGGATTTGTGGTCGAATGGGCTGACGCAAGGGCGCGACTGCAAAATCTCGATTATCAGGCCCAGATGGAGGCAATCAGTCGCGTGCAGGCGATCATTGCGTTCACGCCTGATGGCGAAGTCTTGTCCGCCAACCAGAACTTCCTCGAAGCTCTTGATTACCGTCTTGACGAGATCAAGGGTCAGCATCATCGCATGTTCGTCGATCCCAACTATGCGGCGTCGCAGGAGTACCAAGATTTCTGGACCCAATTGCGCGCCGGCAAGGTGCAAGCGGCTGAATTCGTGCGTTTAGGCAAGCGCGGAAAGCGAGTGGTGATCAATGCCTCCTATAATCCAATTCCAGATGAGAAAGGTCGGATAGTCAAAGTCGTCAAATTCGCAACCCTGGTGACGGAACGTGTCCATGCGGTCGACACCATCGGCGATGCCTTGACCAGAATGGCGGCGGGGGATCTTTCATTTGAGCTGACGAATCCGTTTGCGCCCGATTTCGAGCTGTTGCGGAGTAACCTCAATGCCGCGCTTGCACAGCTGAACGGCACCTTGAGTGGCGTTTCGCAATCGAGCGATCTGCTTGAAAGCAATTCTCGCGAAATCAGTCACAGCGCCAATGATCTATCGCGGCGCACGGAACAGCAGGCTGCTTCGCTCGAGGAAACCGCCGCCGCGCTCGATGAAATCACTGTCAACGTCACCAATGCGTCGCGCCGTGCCGAGGAGGCGCGGTCGGCAACTCAGACTGCCGACGAGAGCGCAGCCCGGTCCGGCAGGATCGTTGCCGAAGCGGTCGAGGCCATGGCCGGAATCGAGCGCTCTTCGAGCCAGGTCTCGAATATTATCGCGGTGATCGACGAGATCGCGTTTCAGACCAATCTGCTGGCGTTGAACGCTGGCGTTGAGGCGGCGCGCGCAGGTGAAGCGGGCAAAGGCTTCGCAGTCGTGGCGCAGGAGGTCCGCGAGCTGGCCCAGCGTTCGGCGCAGGCGGCAAAGGAAATCAAGGAACTCATCCGCAACTCGTCGGAAGAAGTTGCAAGGGGTGTGAAACTCGTCAGCGAAACCGGCTCCGCGCTCAAGATTATCCAGCAGCAGATCGTGTCGATCAACGACCATATGCAGGCAATCGCCAGTTCGGCCAAGGAGCAGGCGACGGGTCTTGCGGAAGTAAATACCGCGGTCAACCAAATGGACCAGACCACGCAACAAAACGCTGCCATGGTCGAGGAATCGACCGCCGCCAGCGCGACGCTCGCCAAGGAGACGGCGAAGCTGCGGGAAATGGTGGCGCAGTTTCACTTGCGAGACAGCTCCCGATCACCCGTGCTGGCTGCGGCCGCTCCGACCACATCATGGCGTGAAGATCCCGCGCCTGAGCGCCAAGCGCGAATTCGCCGGCGCGCGAATGTCGGTAATGCTGCCCTTCAGCCCCAGGGATGGGAGGATTTCTGACAAACTCGCTCGTCCTGAGACGGCAGCTTTTCAGCTATGGATGAGCAAGCACGTTTAGTGTCGCCTTTGTGCAATACGCCGGCATGCCCCACGCATGAATGTCTGCGGAAACCTAGGAAGCGACTAAAGACATTATGGGATCAATTGACGTCAGGAGATAATCCCAGTCAGACCAACAGGGATATCGCGCTGTGCTCCTATTCAGTCATTCCAGCTCAGGGTCTTGGCTCCCCTAACGAATTTGTTAGATATTGAATTTCGAATAACAGGATCGTGGGTTCAAACCCTATCAAGAGCAACATATTCGCGTTCAGGCAGCTGCGGATTTGGGCAGTCTAAAAGCCGGCATCCCCAAGTACTTCCTGCCAGACTTGGTGTGCATGTCGAGCCACCAGCCCTTTGCGGCACGTCACGAGAGATGTCGCGTTCGATGATGATAATCGTGAGATTCCTGATCGATTGATATTGGTTTGACCACCTCGATACCCTTGTCGTCTAGGAAGTCTTTATGATCCGTATCAAGCTCGCCGTCGGTCGCAAATGCCTTCACTTTGCTGAACGGAAGAATCACATGCGCATCTGTGCGACCAATCTTACCGCGATCCATGACGAAAGCCACTGCGCTGGAACGCTCCTCCAGAACATGCGCGAATTCGACGTGTGCCCGTGATGGGCCTAAGAAGCCATGTCGGAAATTCAGAGCGCTTCCGCCGAGCACACTGAGATCAAACAACCGGTCCTGCAGTGATCGAAGAACTTCAGGTCCACCCGTCGAAAGATTCCGGCCGTTGATGACGCCCCCCAGCAACGTTACGGTGCAGTTCGGTGCTGGAGCCAGCACGCTTGCAATCGTCAGCATGTTAGTGGTCACCGATAGGGTCAATCCCGATCGGGCGATTGCCTCAGCCAGGAATTGCAGGGTCGAGCCACCATCCAGAAAGACTGTCATGTTTTCTGAAAATAACCCCAACGCTGCTTCAGCTGCCTTTCGTTTCGCTGCGGTATCGATATCTAAGCGTTCGCCGATGGGACGTCTGGCCGTGAGGTCGATCGCGCCGGCAGGTTGAACGCCGCCATGGACGCGGCGCAAAAGGCCATCCTGTTCCAGGCTACGAATATCCCTTCGAATTGTTTCGGGTGAGGCCCGAAAGCGCTCAGCGAGATCGCCAACAGCAATTACCTCGCCCTTGGTCAATAAGGACAGGATGCTTTGCCGTCGCGCGGCCCCTAGCGTTGCTCCTTCTCTTGCACGTCCTCTTCCGCGGCCTATTCCATTAGTCATAATGTCTCCTATAATCAGCCGCTAACATCGCTTTTGCTGCGGTGATATATGGTCACCTCCAACTAAGATGACCACTTCTACCTAGCACGGGCTCAAAGGCTCCTCGTCGCTGGATTGAACGGGCCGAAATCCATGGGAAGCGCAGGATAAGGGGTCCAAGCGACCTTCTTGGCGAGCGCAAAGAAGCCGCCGTTGCTGTGGAGGATGATGAAAGGCACCTGATCAGCAAGAAGTTCCAGCGACTTGCGCTGCAGTTCGCGGCGCTCCTGCGGGACAGTCGTGTGCTGGTATTTAGCGCCGATCGCTTGGTATTCGTCTGATTCCCAGATTCTAAGCTTGTTCAGTCCGCCGCCTGAGCCGTATTGCCGCCAGACCATCCCAGTTGCGTCAGGCCAGGCAGCCACTATCGATTCGTCCCAGACCGCGTTGCTCGGCTTTTGATAGACCTGAGTGAAGTTCTCGACAGGCTGCAGAACGACGTTGAGGCCGACGGCCTTCCACATTTCGACGAGCACCTGTGCGGTTACAACTTGGTTTGGGTACCAGTTATTGAGTAGCCGATAGGGGATCGGCTCGCCAGAATAACCCGACGCCTTGACGAGCTTGGCGGCCCTCTGCGGATCGTAGGCGGGCGCCGGAAAATCCGGCACGTAAGCGTCGCCAAACATCGGGTACTGGGCTCCATTCGGAAGCGAAATCTTGCCCGCCCACAATTGCTTAATAATCAGGTCGCGATCGATCGCCAAGCTCATGGCACGGCGAATATTGACGTCGGAGAGCCAAGGCCCGGTCGTATCTATAGCTAGGATGCGCAGATTGAGGATTGAGCCGCCGACGAGGTTCATACCAGAGCCTTCGACCGCCTTGAATTGATCACTGAGCACGTCGGAAATGATGTCGTAGTCTCCGGCCATCAACCCATTGAGGCGAGAGGCCGCTTCGGGAACGACGCGGAAGTCGATACGTGCAAATGGCGGCTGACCGCCCCAATAATCGTCGTGTGCTTCCAGCACCATGCCGACATCCTTCTTGTTCTGCACGATGCGGTACGGGCCGGTGCCGATCGGAGCGGCAAACCAAGTCTGCCAGCTACCGGCTTTTTCAAAAGCGGCGCGGCTGACGACTTGGCAGCTCCATGCGGCGAGCTTTTTTTCGATAAAGGGATCCGGTGCGTTGGTCTTGATCCGTACTGTGAGCGGGTCGATCGCCTCGACGCTTTCGATAGTGCGCTGATATTGGGCTGCGACCGTGGCCCCCTTGCCGTCGGGGCCCATTCGACGAATTTCGCTCAATGAGAAAACCACGTCGTCGGCGGACATGATGGAACCGTCATGAAACTTAACGTTTTCTCTAAGCTGGAATTCCAGTGTCCTATCGTCGATCCGTTTCCAAGACTTTGCCAGAGCGGGCTCCAGTGCCATGTCCTTACTGTAGTCGAACCGAAGCAATCCGTCATAGACATTGTAAAGCGTCCGCAAAGTCGGGGTGCTGTTTGCCATGACAGGGTCGGGATAGTCAGGTTGCGTGGGGAGGGCCACCACGATGCTTGGCCGGATCGCCACGGCAAATCCGCGACCCGTTAATGTTGCGAAAACCGAAGCTGCCGCGGCCCCCTGCATTAAGGTTCTTCTCGTAAACGACATGGGATGTTCCTTGTGGCAATGTTTGCGGGAATGTGGGTGTCAGGGTCACCTTGCCGGCCCGTCGAGCCTGTCGCGTAGCCAGTCCCCCAACAGAGAAACGGCAAGCGTCGTGAGCACGATGACTGTCGCCGGGATGAGCAGAATCCATGGGGCAGTCGTCAGATAGTCCCGACCATAGCCAACCATGGATCCAAGAGAAGTCGCCGGAGGTTGAACGCCGAGACCTAGAAAGCTCAATCCGCTCTCCACCAGAATAATCTCAGGAAACGAGATCGTCATGGAGACAATGAGTGTAGAGGCAACATTCGGCAGAATGTGCCTCAAGTAGATGCGTACCGGGCGGGCGCCAAGTTGCCGCACGGCTCCGGCGTAGCCTTGCGCGCTGGCAGCAATGGCAAGCCCGCGTGCAATTCGCGCATAACGCTCCCACCCGTGCAAGGCGAGCAGGCCAACGAAAATTGGAAGCGAATTGCCAACAAAGGCAAGGACGGACAATGCCAGGATCAAGAAGGGCATTGTCGCCTGGAAGTCGACAAGTGCTAGGATCGCATGCTCGATATAGCCTCGCGAATAGGCGGCGAGAAATCCGAGCGTCGTGCCCAAGACCGCCCCAAGCAGCGTCGCGCCAAATGCGATGAAGATGCTGAGCTGAATGGACAACAGGAGACGCGATAGCACATCCCGACCGAGTTCGTCTGTTCCCAGCAAATGCGCCGCCCTTCCGCCGAAGCCGAGAGGTGGCGACAACCGGTTCGTGAGATCGATCGCGCTGATGTCGTAAGGTTTAATTGCCTCAGCTGCGAACGCGATCAGAAGGAGGGCGATTACCCACGACAGGCTTACCCAGATAACTCGCGGTAGATGACGAGTGCTGACAATTCGGGAAGGCGCGGCCTCGATGTGATCGCTCATGACATAGCGCCTTTCCGGTGGGGTCGGCGCATTCTTGGATCGAGAATGCCGTAGAGGATGTCGACCGCGAAACTGGACGCAATCATCGTAACAGTGACCAGAAACAGCAGACACTGCACCACAGCAAGGTCGCGGCTGCTGACAGAGGAGACCAACAGCCGCCCAATTCCTGGCCAGGAGAAGACGTTCTCAACGAGGACAGCGCCCGCGATCAATTGTCCTACCATGAAGCCGACGATCGTCACCGTCGGAATGGCGGCGTTCGGCAATGCGTGCTTGAGTACCGCCGCCCGCCAGGGAACGCCTTTGGCACTGGCGGTGCGCATGAACGGTTGGTCGAGAACCTCCAGCAGAGCTCCGCGGGTATATCTGGCAAGCGTCGCGGCGCCGCCGACACCAAGGGTCGCGATCGGCAGGAGTGCATGACGCCAGCTTGCCGCTCCACCCGAGGGGAGCCAGCCGAGCCACACTGAAAAAACGAGCACAAGCACAAGCCCAAGAATGAAGGAAGGTACAGTGAAGCCACCGATCGCAAGCATCATCACACCCCGGTCAACCACAGTATCACGATGAAGCGCGGCAAGGACCCCGGCCGGTATACCGATAGCCAGATGGATCAAGAGCGCCGGAATTGTGATGGCGAGTGTGATTGGAATCCGCTCGAATACAACAGTAAAGGCGTCGCGGCCGTCGCGCATCGACTGACCGAGGTCACCGTGAAGAAGTGTCATGATGTAATTGAAGAATTGAACCGGCACAGGCTGATCGAGACCCCACGCAGACCGAAATGCCTCCAAGGCTTCCGGCGGGGCGTCGTTTGACAGGAAAGCCATTGCCGGGTCTCCGGAAAGCCGAAGCACGACGAAGGCGAATCCGATGACAAGCAAGATCGTCAGCAAGGCTCGAAGCAGGCGAGTGGCAAGGAAGTAGATCATCTCCCATCCCTCCGGGAGAAGATTGGCTGAGTTGTCGCGAGACAGGCAACGCTGCTCTTACTGCCGGTAACGACCGTCATCGTGGGTTTGGTCCGGCGGCAGGCGTCGCCTGCAATTGGACAGCGTGGATGAAATGGGCAGCCGGTTGGCCGCGCGGCTGGATTGGGCAGATCTCCCTTCAAAGCAATCAGGTCGTGGCTGACACCGCTTAGTCCAGGGATTGCCGACACCAGAGCCTGAGTGTAGGGATGCCGCGGCGACGTCAAAACCTCTTCGGCCGGTCCTTGCTCAACGATCTCGCCAAGATACATTACCGCGACACGGTGGGCGATTTGCCGAACGGCGCGAAGGTCATGGCTGATGAAAATAATTGCCGTCCCGAGCCGTCGCTGCAAATCGGAAAACAGGTTGATGATTTGTGTCTGTGTGGAGAGATCAAGTGCGGAGATGGGCTCATCACAGACGAGCAGATCTGGATTGGTCGCAAGCGCCCGCGCGATGACAACCCTCTGACGCTGACCGCCTGACAATTCTTGTGGCCGCCGGTCAGCATAGCTACGAGAGAGGCTGACAAGATCGAGCAGTTCTGCGACACGGCGAGAGCGATCGTGATTGCTGCCCATACCATGGATGTCGAGAGGTTCGCGGATTTGATCGGCAATTGACAGCCGGCGATCTAGTGTGCCCAGAGGATCCTGGAAGACCATTTGCATGCGCATACGCAGCTTGCGCCAGGCCGCGCTTCCACTTTTCGGCATTGGCTGATCGTTGAAATGGACGGAACCGCTGTCAGGACGTTCGAGACCCAGTAGTAATCTGCCAGTGGTGGATTTTCCGCATCCCGACTCGCCGACCAGTCCAAGAACCTCGCCACGCCGGAGATGTATCGAGAGGTGATCGACAACCCGAATGGTTCGTGCGCGAGAAAATGCTGCGGCCGATGCCCGGTAACTCTTGGTGAGCTCCGTTGCCAGTAGAAGTGGGGAAGCGCTCACGCTGCGTCCTCGACTTGTTTAGAGAGAAGCGCCTGTCGGTGGCAGGCGACGCGCCAGTGACTCGCATTCGAGGCAGCACACATTGCAGGCTCATGGCTAGTGCAGACATGAAGGCTCGTGTCACAACGTGGCGCAAAGGCGCAACCCGACGGTTCGGTACTGCCGCGCGGAGCACTGCCGATGGCATGCGAAGAATTCCTCCTCACGCCGTCCATTGTCGGGAAGGATGTTACCAATGCCTGTGAATATGGATGCCGCGGTTGTGAGAAGAGATCGGCGACAGGAGCTTCCTCGACGACTTTGCCGGCATACATGACATAGGCGCGCTGACAAATGTCCGCTATAACGCCGAGGTCGTGCGAGACAAAAACAAGCGCCATGCCCGTCTCGCGTTGGATTTCCTTTAGCAGTCTCAAAATTTGCGCTTGGATGGTCACATCGAGCGCGGTCGTAGGTTCGTCAGCGACGAGAAGATCGGGATTACCTGCGATCGCCATTGCGATCATCACTCGCTGCGCCTGTCCACCGGACAATTCAAACGGATATGCATCAAGTTTGCGCTGAGCATCTGGAATGCCGACCTGATCAAGGAGTCGTCTGGCTTGCACTCGCGCGGCCTGGCGCCCCGGCTGCCCATGTAAATTTAGGACTTCGGTGATCTGCGTGCCGATACGCTGCACAGGATTGAGCGCGCTGCCGGGATCCTGAAAAATCAACGCGATCCTGCCGCCACGAACTGTATCGAGCTGTTTTGGTCGCATGCCCAGCAACTGTTCGCCGGCAAGCGTCACGCTGCCGGACACTTTCGCCGTTGCGCTCAGAAGTCCAAGTGATGCAAGCCATGTCACGGACTTACCGCAACCGCTCTCACCTATGACGCCGACCGCTTCGCCGGCCGCGATATCCATGTCGACCCCGCGCAGTGCTCTTGCGGTTCCAAATTGAACCTTCAGATCTCGAATTGAAAGGAGAGGAGTCCGGGAGCGATCCCGGGCGATATTATCAGCGGTTGGCGGTGAAGTCGTATGTCGGGATGGGATGGCCCGCGTCAATAGATCCAGCATGCAAACATACCTCGTCGTGCGCTCGGAAATCTGGTTCGATTTACGAGGTGCGCGTGACGAGGAGATGACAAATGCCCGCTTTTGACCGAGTTTGATGGCTATTGCACGCCGGCGGTCAATTGAACTAAGATGGTAGCCCCCTGGTTGCAGATAACCTAGCTAAACCTGTGGAAAACCACCAGAAGCGGCCATCACTATTTGGCGAGCAATTGTCGTCGGTGGGGAAGCGTCATGGCGGTCACACCGACCAGGATCAAAAGCAATCCGCCCCACACCGTCGAAGACAGACGCTCACCGAGAAAGACCACGGCTATGAAAATACCGATCGGCACACGTAGGTAAGACTGGGTAGTGGTGGCGACCGGCCCGACGGTACCAACGAGCCGGAAATAGATTGTGAACGACAACGCTGTCACAAAAAAAGATAGCCCCAATAATGCTAGCAGCGAAGAATCTGACGGCGCGAGTTGCCACGGTCGTTCCAGACCGATGCTCAAAGGAACGAGAACGCAAGCGCCGCAAATCAGTGAGCCGGCTGCCGGTACCATCGGATCAAGTTCCCTGAAAGTCCGGCCGAAAAGTGCCGCACCTGCATAACATATCGCGGCGGCGATAATTGCTCCATAGGCTAGCAGGTCAATTTCTCTATGGCTGCCCCCCGGCCCGAGTCCCACGACGAGGCAAACGCCCAGGAAGCCGATGGCCGCGCCACATAGGCTGCGGAGAGGTATCGGTTCGTTGCGTTGGAGGGATTTGATTGCAAACACGAAAATAGGCGCCGCTGAATTCAATATCACGGCGATCGCCGCATCGGTATGTTGTTGCGCCCACGCCACGAGGGTAAACGGCAAAGCGCTGTGGAGACATGCCTGGACACCAAATCGCTTCCAGTCGTCGATTTGCCGAGGAAGCTTCACTCCTCTCCACGCCAATAGCAGGAGCAGAATGCTGGCTGCGATGACGGTTCGGGCTGCGATCAAAGTCACTGGCGGTATGGTTTCGATTCCGATTTTGGTTAAAGAATAGGACGCACCCGACAGAGTAGACATGAGCAACAGGAGGCCCAGTTCGCTACCGATGATCGACTTTGACATCAAAGTGCACCGCCAGTCGCCGCGGAAAGACCTGGCAGATGGTTTGGTCCATTCATGGATGGCTGTAAGTCCAAAGGTCCTTTTGCGTTAGGGGAGGGATCCAAGATGCGCTGGCACCAGATTTCGAAGAGTACGGCATTCCAAGCAAAACGGAAGTTAGTCGGCGTTATCTCCTGCCTGATCTGCGCCATCAGACGTTCTGTTGATCGGGGATTAAGCAAGCCGCGCGCCGTGACGCGTTCGAGTGATAGGTAACGCTCGCAGAGCTTGATCATCAACTGCTGCATGGCAGTATCGTAGCGAAGGTGCTGCAGTCCCTTTTTTCGGCGGGTGATCGAGGTAGGAAGAACCGGTGCCAGTGCCCGCCGTAGAATGCGTTTGACACCCAGCATATTGACTTTGTCTCGGTCGTTGGTTCGAAGTGCGAAATCGATGAGATAGCGCTGTGCAAATGGCAGGCGCATTTCGAGCCCGTGATGGCGGGCAAGGGTTGTCTGCGCGCCGGTGCGCTCATCCCAGGCGGAAAGATCGCTTGCAAGTGCCTCAAATTGCGTTCGCGCGCTCGACGCCCAATGTCGGAACTCTCTTTCCGGCGTTTGGTTCAGCACACAGGGATCGACGGATGCGTCCGTCACGTGATGGTAACCACGTTGCGTTGCTGTAGCGCGAGCAAATAGAAGAGAAAAGGGGCCTAATCTGCGCGCCTTCCAAAGCCGCCAGTGGGTAGACATACCCGAGAAAATTGCATCACTGACGTTTCCGGAATAAAGGAGATCCACCTCTCTAGCGGCGTTTTTCCACAAGGCATGAAGGCAAGGAAGCTCATCATATCCCCCTGGATTGCCGAGAACCTCGACGGTTTCCTCTATCAGCCCTTCGATATCATGAGGGGTGAGAATAAGCTCGTGGTGATGAGTTTTGAAATGTGCGGCGGTCGCGCGCGCCCCCTGGATTTCCGGGTCGTCTTCTCCGAACCCGACTGTGTACGAATTGAGTTTCGTGTTAGGGAAGGCTTCGCTCAAGAGCGCGACGACGGCTGCTGAATCGATACCTCCACTCAATGAGATGCCGATACGCTGGCCATCCGCAGGGCCACAATCCCGAACCGATTGGCGCAGCAGCGACAGCAGATCGGCGGGACGGGATCGCCGCTGCCGCCGTCGATAATCGTCCGGGCGCGGGGGCAGCTTTCGGATGTGCTCCGATGTGATCGTCAGAACCTCGAGATGTCCGGGGCGAACGGGCCGCACCGCCGCCAAAAATGTCGTAAAGGGTGGCGCCCAACCTTCTCTCAGGAAATAACTAACTGCCGCAGGGTCGATGTCTCGCGAAAACCCGCGCACCCCCATAAGGCATGGCATAGTATCGGCGTAGGCGATCCATCCTATGCCTCTTGCGTGATAAAGCTGATACGTTCCGAAAGAATCGCGGGCGAGATATATTTTATGCTCTCGAGTATCGTATAGAGCGACCGCAAACTGGCCTTCGAGACGGTCAAACGCGGTCAAGCCTTCTGTGCAGAACAGGCTCACGAACTCCTCCGGACGCAGGGTCAGGTGCTCGCCTTGGTCGTTTCGCAGAAGGCAGCGTCCCCAGAGGTGCAGGACGAAACGCTCCGTATGATATGCGGCAAGGGTTCCACATCCCTCGCAATCGCAACTAGAATAGAGCAGCCGCATGGCAGCGTCCTTCCAACCCGCGGATTGCTCCAATCGATTTTCGGATTCCAGCAAAGCAAACACGACAGATCCTTTCAATTAGGACAAATCGATCGTCTGAGTAAGTCGGGCCGTGGGCAACGCTAAGGCGCGAAAGGCCGGGAACTCAAGTTCACAATCCGGTGTCGCGAGCGACAAGTACCAGGGAAGCCAGCACACAGAAGGCGGTGACCACAAAGTACATGCGGCCGCTCGTCTTGGGGATGCGAAGGGGCGCCACATGCAGGATCGCGAGGATGACGATAGCGCCGCCGAACAGAATCGGGAAAAGCGATGGCGGCAGCTCTGGTCTCACAAGGAAAAGGACCGCGGTTACGGGCACAGCGTAGGTAGTCGGCACGCCGATGAATCGCCCGCCAGGTGATCCGAACACGTTGAAATAGCTGAGCCTGAGTGCACTAGCGATGACCAGCAAAGCACCGCAAGCAACAGCTATCGCTGACATCTTTGCCACAACCATCAGGGCGAGCGCCGGAAAAATACCCGCGCTCACCAGATCGGCGAGCGAGTCCAGGTTCTTGCCGATCTCGCCCGTTTCCGGGGCTCTTCCCCGGGTCCGCTTGGCGATGACCCCATCCAGATGATCGGCAAGCAATGCCCAAAGAGCCGCTGCAAGGCCGACCTCGGGAAAGCCCGCGACCGTCAGCGCAATGCCGACCGTCGCAAGACATAGCCCCGACGCCGTGATCATGTTCGCGGGATCTAAAAGCTGTTTAATCATCGTCTCCCCCGCTCTGCTCAGACGGCCTGGCTTAGTGCCAGAGCCGGTTTATCCCGGAATAAGGCTTCGGCGATCTGAAGGTCTTCTTTGCTGTCGATCTCGTACCACCGGAGAGCGTCACAACGTGTGGCGCCGAGTTTAAGGCCGTGATTGGAAATCAGGAGGGAAAGAAGCTCTTCCGTGTAGGCTTTGTGGGCGCCCGACCCGATCAAGTCATCAAGCATCGGCACGATCAGAGTGCGTAGGGTATCGTGGGAAAACCGCATTAAGTTCATCGTCTTGTAGAGGCGTGGAGCACCAGGGCGGAAAAGATCGATAGAGGTCTGCTTCATCCGAACCTCAGAAATCAGTCCATTCTCGGAGAGAACAACGGCTGAACCTTCCATCCGCTCGTCGAATGGCGCGACATCGATGGCATCCCTGAACGGGGTGTCTCGCAGCGCTTCGAGTGCGTCAAGCTCGAAGAACACGTCACCTTCTAGGATGTAGCAGCCACCCGATAGTAATGTATCGCGCGCGAGCCATAACGAGTATGCGCTACCTGTGTGGTCGAAGACAGCGGACTCGACATAATGAAGATCGATCCCTTCGAAGTGATGATCACAGGCATATTCTATGGCGTCTTTCCGGTAGCCGACAACGATCGTTACGTCCCGCACGCCGATCCGCTGCAGGTTGCGGAGGGCATTGTGAAGAATCGAGACACCGTTGACTTCGACCAATGGCTTCGGGCGCAAGTCGGTCAGCGGGCGTAGCCGCGTGCCGAAGCCTGCAGCTAGTATTACCGCCTTCGAGGAAGAGGACATGATGGTCATAACACGGTCTCCTGTGAAAAATAGACAATGATGTGCATCGGCATCAGCCGTTGAGCAGACTTCCGGCGATTCGATCAGAGGTTGCTACGCCCGCTTTTCTCGGTCGTTGTCAGCGCCAGGCGTTGATGAGATCGACACATAGTCGCAAGCCCGTCTCAACCTTCTCGGGCGGCAGGCCATAGGACAGTCGCAGGCCCGCGGGATCGCCGAATGCGGTGCCGGATACGGCCGCGACGCCAACGCGCGCAAGGAGTGAATTGACCACCTGATCGGCGATAGTGATGCCGGCTTCCCTCGCTGCTGAATCCGACAGATCCGAAAGGTCGAGATAAAAATAGAAGCCGCCCTGGGCCTTCGGCGCGGGAATGCGGGTTAAAGAGGACAGTACATTGAGTCCAATCTGTCGTGCGCTCGCGAGCTGCATGCGCAGCCTGCTCTCATAGCTTCCATCGTTTCGCTGAAGGTGGGCCAGGACAGCGTGCTGTGCGATTACATTTGGATTGGACGTCGTATGCGATTGCAGTGCTTTAGCGGCGTTTATTACTTCCTTCGGGCCTGCCAGATAGCCGATCCGCCATCCAGTCAAGGCAAGAGACTTGCTGAAGGCGTTCACGATCAGGGTGCGAGAGCGCACCTCGGGAACGAGAGATACGATGGGGTGATGAACCTGATGTCCATGCACAAAGTCGCCGTAGCATTCATCGAAAATGATCCAGAGATTGCGCTGGATGGCTAACTCGGCGATAGCAATCAGCGTATTGACGTCATAGACGACACCCGTCGGATTACTCGGGGTATTGATGACGATCGCTCGCGAGCGGTCCGTCATGGCCGCCCTGATATCTTCAACGCGCGGAACATAACCGTTCAAGCGGGTATCGACAAACACCGGCTTACCGCCAGCGATCAAGACCTGAGCCGGGAAGGTCGTCCAATAGGGGGCGGGAATGATGACTTCGTCTCCTGGGTTCAGGAGCACCATCGCGGCGTTGAACAGCGCCTGCTTGGCTCCGGACGTGACCGCCACCTCTTCTGCTTTCCATATCTGTCCAGTTTCGAGTGAAACCTTTCTGGCCAGCGCTTCACGCAGCTCCATCATACCGACGGTGTCGGTGTACCGATTTATACCCTTATTGATGGCATCGATCGCACCTTCTCGTATGGCAGGGGCCAAATCGCTCCATATTTCGCCCGCCGTGAGATCTATAATTTCCTTGCCGGCGTCGGCGGCGGCTTTTGCCGCAGCGCGCGCAGCTGCAGTTCCTGATGAACCGAACAAGTTTGTCCGTTGCGCAAGCATGTGCGCTCCCCCGCTGATGGTTGGTGAGTTGGTGCCGTTTCGGGCGGCCGCTATCCTGTCTGCTTGGGAAGATATTGATCTTCCGCTCGGGCTAATTCGTCATAGCCAATCAGATCGAAAAGTTCGTCAAGACCGGCGACCCTTTCTTCGATCCCAGCAATACTCTCTTCCGATTGAATGCGGGCACAGATATCCCGCATGCCGGCAATAGCCGCCCGCATCGTGTGGTTGGCCCAGATAACCGTGGAAATGCCTGCTTTGCGATAGGCGGAAACCGGAGTCTTATAATATTTGGTCGGAACGATGACGACGGGCAGCTTGTTGTCCCATTCCTTTGCAAAAGCAAGGATTTCGTCAGCAACCGCCTTGCGGGAGTGGATCAGGATGGCATCGGCGCCTGCCTTGGCGTAGGCATGCGCTCTTATCAGGGCTTCATCGAGGCCGTGACCCGCGATCAATGCTTCGATGCGTGCAACGACCACAAAGTCCGGCCCGGTCGTGTCCTTTACTGCCATGAGGCGGCCGGAAAATTCAGCGATATCGGCTAAAGGGTGCCGGTCGCCGACGAACGAATTCATTTTAGGAAAGCCTTTATCTTCGAGGCAAATGCCTGCTGCCCCGCGCTGCTCGAGTTTCCGTGCAACAATGCGTGCGTTGTTGAAGTTGCCAAAGCCGCTATCACCATCCACGAGGACGGGAATACCGGTGGCATCGACCATACGTTCGACGACATCAACGACCTGGGTCCAACTCGCCTCATTGGCGTCCCGATAACCAAGTGCAGAGGAGATGGAAAGGCCTGAGGCCCAGAGCCCTTTGAAGCCGGCGCGCTCTGCAATTGCTGCTGAGAGTCCGTCATGGGCTTCCATCAGGAATGCAAGATCGTTGGAACGAATGAGTTCGCGAAGGGTTGTCGATAGTGCGGCGGCGACCGGCAAGGCTTCCGCTTCTGTTGGATATGAAATTGCTTTGTTCATTGTCATGCCTCCTTCATAAAACTCAGGTTGATTGCGTTTATGAGGAAAGGCAAGATATATCTAGAATATATTCGAGATATACTTTTGAGTTGGCGCGCAAAATAGCGATTTCCGGCAAAAATATTGGCGTTTTAAAAGTATAATCGTAATATCTTCAATATATATCTGATATATTTTTGGAGGTGCGAGGGTCAAGGAAAACCAAAAACAGAAAATCTCGGAAATTTCCGCTAGATGGAGTACCGTTGTTCCTTGTTTATTTTCAGTCGCGCTGCGACTTAACAGTGCCGGCGCGAAAATACTCCTTGAAACGGCCGCGACATCGGGGCCATAACAGTAACACCCCTTTAAAGCCAATCGAGGGAAAAGATGGCGGCTGAAATTGTTTCGATTGGGGGTATGCGCGCTTTGCTGGCGAAAGGGCTTCGTCAGGATGAAGGCTTGCGAGCCTTGCGCGATGATTTCGAGTGCGCATTTGCCATCTTTCGCCACGCGGTGCAGAAGGACTTGCCGTCCTTTACGTTCTCAGGCCTGCGACTTCCTCCTGTCTTCAACGAGAGGCTGCCGGGAGCGCCGGTTCCCTATGGCGATGCATTTGCATTCGAAATAGCAATATTTCAGGAGCATCTCCACGACCGCATCACGTTGCTTGCTCAAAATAGGCAAATGCTGCGCGAAATTTGGGCATTCAACGAACGGACACGGTGGTTTCGTCAAATAGAAATAAAGTCGTCCGAGACTGCGGGGGAAGCCGTCGATGAAACGGCCAGATTGATTGCTGCTCTTCAGTCAGGAGAGGTCAACCAGGCCATTGTGGCTCTTGCACAATGCGAAGCGCGTCGCATCGACTTGATCAATGCTTTGACTCAGCAACTGACTTTTTTCGAACATCCGAACAAGAGCTGACATATCAGTAATTGCCAAAAGTACGGTTTTTCGGACTTCTCAGTTTCTGCGGCGTCCGATAATTTCTCGCCCTGCCTTTTAACGGATGCTTGTAGCTAGAAGCTTGAGTCATCGATTCCGCCGCCGTGCACTAGCAGTCGGCTGCGGACAGCGGTTTATGCCGCTGGGGCATTTCTCGCCTTCGGAGGGAGCAATGTTTGGTACTGAAGTGAATTTCTTTGATGAACGGTCACCGGCCGATCGCTTCAAGACTGCGCAGATCTATCATCGACTGAAGGAGCTTCTGTTATTCCAGAAGATCCCTCCACGCACGAAGCTTGACATCGGAGCACTTGCTCACCGCCTCAGGGTAAGCAAGACGCCAGTTCGTGAGGCGTTGATCATGCTTGCCGAAGAGCGGATCATTCAAGTCCTGCCAGGAAGCGGCTATTTTTCCAAGGCGTTGAAAGCGGCTGAGATAGCGGAAGATTATGAAGTTGCTTTCGCAGTACTCAAGCACATTATCACCGCCCATATAAGGTCCTTTGCCGGAGCGGGCCTCCCAAGACTGACGCCTGAGCCAAATGTCGCACATGACATCATCCAAAATGTGGGCTCCTATGCGGAATTCATCGAGGAGCTGCTGGAAGCGATCGTGTCCATTGGCGGTAACGAATTGTCCTTGCAGATGATCCGGTCCTTTAACTGCCGAACCGCCTTCATTAGGCAATTGGACCTCCAGCAGCCAGTTCGATTCGCGCAGATCTCAAGCGTGGTCGAAGAACTCATTGAACGTCTCGAACATGCGGATACGGATGGTGCTATCGACCGGCTCGAGCGACTTTACAAAGAAAAGATCGCTCTTCTTCATCACCTTGTGGCGGAAGGAAATCGCC
This sequence comes from Rhizobium sp. ERR 1071, assembly GCF_007828675.1. Classification (NCBI taxonomy): domain Bacteria; kingdom Pseudomonadati; phylum Pseudomonadota; class Alphaproteobacteria; order Hyphomicrobiales; family Rhizobiaceae; genus Rhizobium; species Rhizobium sp. ERR 1071. The sequence continues at coordinate 64,863 of NZ_VITM01000020.1, forward strand.
GCGCGATGGCTTCGGGGGCTCGATGGGAAGACCTCGTGCACTAACGAGGCCACGCTGCGGCTGCCATTCAGGGCGATCTTGGGATAGACTTAATCTCAGAGAGACGGATCTCACAGTCTATAATTGCGTCAGCCAAGCGCTCCATTGCGGTGACCCGCACAGGGCCTACCTCGCCGGTATGACGCACATGGAGGGCGTCGCTGGATCTCACGTTGAATTCACCGATCTTCAAGGCACGTATTTGTCCATTTGAGCCAGGCCATATGATAGGCGGAACGGATGTTATTTGGATCTGGGATCGCTCGGTTATCCATATCGGCTGAAGAGGAAGGTTTTCCTCGATGAGTTCGGCCACCAGACGCTCAAGTTCGTCTACATGCATGCCGGTATTATCAACCTCAAATGCTATTTTGCCCCCATCATTGCCGGCGAGTGTTTCGACTACCGGGTATGGAAAGGCCAGCGAAACGAGATAAAGCGCGGTGTGAGCCCGCATTGCAGCGTACCGCCTCGGCCAATCAATCTTAAGCCTGAGTTTTTCGCCTAAAATGAGATCATCGATCGGCTCTTCACAAATGTGTTCTATCGTCTCCGCTTCTCCATCATGCCATTGGCTATTCTTGATGCGTATGCATCTTCCATCCGCAAGCAGCATCTCGCCGCTGTCAGGAACTGAAGCGCCAGCGGCGGGGTAAAATATGGTGCGGTCGAATATAATTCGGTTGGTGCCTCGCCATAAAATTGTGGCTTCGATCTGTGCAAGGTAGGCGTTATCCAAAAAGTCGAGAAATGTTCCCATAACCGCTCCAAATTGGCGCTCGTGCGGCACCTGGGCACGTACGTCAGGGTTGGTCCCGAGCCATTGAATTCCCGAAATACTTGTCACAATCAAATGGATATTCGCATGACTGAAGAATTGCTTTTCTAGTAGCCGGCTTATTTAATTCTACTTGCGGTGAGCACGTTGCCACCTACGTCCCACTGGATAATTCGAATGTTCTTGAGCGGAGGATGAGACGGGATTTCTCCTCGTCCGTCGCATCTATGCTCTCCATTTGGTTCGCGCTACCCTTCCGCTACCGCTGGCACTTATATAGCCGGAAAATCTTTGGTCAGATCGCTTACCTCCATCATGTTGGCTCTGGGCGTGAACAGCCAATCCAAAGTGTACAAAAATCTGAAACATTAGGATGCTAGCGTGCCTCGCTCGTCTCGTGGCCCTACCGCATATTCTCGCGCACATCGGACTCCTATTGCAGGTTCCGCAAGCAGTTGATCGCCTCGAGCGCTAACCCGAGATTCTGACCAGCGACGTAGTCAGTTCTCGTATCCTATCGTGCAACTTTGAAGGCGTTGTCATGTCGCACCATTGGATATTGCCTGGCAACCCTATTTTCCCGACTCGTACCCTTGAGGAAACGCAATATTTCTTGACCGAACTGGAAGCCTGCACAACGCAGGAAGAGCTGGCAGGAGTTGTCATCCGCTATGTACAGGCGTTTGGCGCAACAAATGTGCTGGTCGGCACCATGCCGCAGATCGGCGCCACGAGACGGCAGCAAATTGGGCACGTCCTCATCAATGCGTGGCCAAATGATTGGTCAGCTCGCTACTTTTCGCAGAATTACCTGTTTAAGGATCCCACCATCAGTCTGGTTCGCGAAGGGCGTGAAAGCTTTTTCTGGAGCGACGCGGAAGTAATGAAAGCCAGAGTCGGAGCGATGGTCATGGGAGAGGCCAAGGAGTTCGGTCTTGAGCAGGGCTTTACGATGACGCTCCCGAGTCTGGGACATGACCATGTCGGATTTTCCATCGCCGGGGAGCGGCTTCAACTTTCTCCCGAAAACAAGAGGAATCTGGCACTCGTCGCAAGCTTTGCAGTCTACCGCGCGCTGCGGATCAGGCTTAACCAGCAAAACAGCAGCATTCTCAAACTGACGCCGCGAGAACGGGAAGTTCTGCAATTGGCTGCCGAGGGGTGGAAGGAGCGTCAAATTGCTGCGCGTCTCGGAATAAGCGATCACGCCATAGACAAATATATGCGTTCCTGCCGTGAAAAGCTTGGTTCACGAAATACCAATCACGCAATCGCGGTTGCGCTGCGAGGAGGGCTGATTTCCTAAGGTACGCTTTTCCGTACCTGTCATCGCCCGTGAACGATCCGATGATCCTTCTGCCCAAAGGAGGATAATCACGATGCTTCATATTATCAGCGCTAACAATATACAGGACTACCAGAACGAAATGGAACAAGCATTCCGCCTGCGCCACCGCGTATTCGTTGAGGAGCGTGGTTGGAGCGACTTGGCGCGCACGGATGGACGCGAGGTCGACCAATTCGATACGATCGATTCCGTGCATATGCTGTTTATCGATCAAGGCGAAGTTCTCGGCTATCAACGCATGCTGCCATCCACGAAACCGCATTTGCTTTCCGAGGTGCTGCCGCAACTCTGCGAGCAAGAAAGGCCCATGGGTCAGCATATCTGGGAATGGACACGCTATTGCGTCGATCCTGCCTATAGGGAGCATGGCCGTGCCTTGAGCGCCGTCTCTAACACACTCCTCACAGGCTTCGTGGAGTGGGGTCTGGAAAACGGCATCGATACAGTGATTATCGAAATGCAACCACTTTGGATCCTTCGCCTGCTGCAACTGCATTTCAAGGTCAGCGCACTTGGCTTACCGCAGACGATCTCCGGTGAGGACGTGGTCGCGGTGACCGCATCGTTCGATCACCGCACGCTGACGAAGCTTCGGTCTTTGAAGACCGAGCTGCGTCGGCGGGCTGCTTAGCCGGAGGGACATTGTCCTACGTATTGATCTGCCGTCCGCGTCAATTTTCGAAATTTTGCCATCCAACATGTTGCCGAGGCTCGTGTTGGATGGTCGGTTGATCAGGAAAGCGGTGCGGGGCTTAGGGGGTGATCGAGTTACGCCGATGGCGTTGAGAGTTGGCTCGGGAAATTTGAACAGCGGGGATAAGTGGAATTTCTGCCTGGCTTCGGCTTAAATGCCGGGAACAGGAGATACCATGACGAGACG
>NZ_VITM01000021.1:0-62927 GCF_007828675.1 Rhizobium sp. ERR 1071
CGTGTCGATACTCGTTAGACATAAGCATGTCCTCAAGCCTGTGCTTGAGCCTTTCTGCTTATGCCGACTGTCCGGTCAGAACGGGGTGCAGTTCAAATCTTTTGGAGCGCCCCGACTTCCGGACTCGTCACAAATTTACCAGTTACGAATCCCGTAGCGATAATGCCGGCCGCCACGCGGAAATAGCTCGAAGTAGTCGTCCAAGCCTTCGATGGCACGTACCCGTATCCAAATTGATGCGCGAACGCGCTTATTAGGGAAAGAACCAGCGAAAAGAGAAGCACAAGGCCCAGGCAAGCGAGCATCCAGCGAGCCGATCTTTTCTTTGTTGTGTCGTTCATAGGATCGCCTCTGCCTCGGGCCATGCGCATCATTTCTTGCACACCCTCAGTTGCACTAGCAAGGCCTCTTTCTCATCAGTTTCGCTAGACTTGACTCTTCCCCAAAATGAGAACATTTATAGAACATATTAAGGGAGACGCAATGAGCACCGCCGAAAAATTCATCGTGCTGCCGTATCGAAAGAATCGCGGGAACCTTGTTCCAGGCGAGATGCGACAGGCTTCGAACGCCGTCAGTGCCGAGAAGATTGCCACGGCTATGTCTGCCCGGTTTATCGGTGTTGCGGCTTACGCCGTCATGGTCGACGAGGAAACCGGCGATATGTCGTCGCCGCGTCTGCTAGCGAAACACGGCGAAATCGCCGACCTGAACGCCGCCTGAGATAGATTGAAAATTTGATGAGAAAGGGCCTGCTGCAATGCGGCGGGAGCGGAGACGTGCGCAACGCTGAACCTGCCACTTCCCCACCAAACATGCTTGCAGATCATAAGGGGGAAACGGTCGATTTCATCTGCGAGGATTGCGAGATTCTGAAGTGGCTGAAACCATCGGCTCTCTTGGAGCAATACGGTAACCAGACGATGCCGTCGCTCCCGCCGCTTGTCGCGAAGTCGCTGGGATGCAAGCGCACCGAGAACGCCTTCTATGACCGATGCAAGATGCATTTTCACTTCTCGCCAGGCGAATGGGCGAAGCGCATGGGGTACATCGATCCCCGAGAGCAGAAGCGCGGACAGCTTCGCTTTTCCGACCTGAGCCGATGGCATAGGCTTTACGTGCATGCAGCTGCGGACGGAAAAACGAGCTCGATCGTGAGCGACTTGAGAAATCGGCGGGAAGGAAGCCTTGATTTCTGACGCCGCCGGCAAGCTTGTTTGCAAAAAATGCGGCGTAAAGGGTTCGGCAAAGATCATCGTCCGCTCGCCCCCACGGGATTAGGGGGAAAGACCATGTGCAATCTTTATAATGTGACGACGAACCAGGAAGCCATTCGGCAGCTCACCAGGGCGATGATCGACAACATCGGCAACCTTGAGCCGGAGCTGGATCTCTATTCGGATCAGATGGGGCCGATCGTGCGGAACACGCCGGCCGGCCGAGAGCTGGCGAAGGTTCGCTGGGGCTTGCCGTCGTCTCAGAAGGCGCAGCTGGACGCCGCCACGAAGCGAGCCGATAAGCTGCGCGCAAAAGGCAAGGAAGTGAACTAATCATGCCGCATATAGCTCTTCGTTCCTTCATGGGTCGTGCAGAAGCGGCCGCCGCGAGGGCCGGTGCAATATTCGCCGCTGTCGCAGGAACAGTCGCCGGTCTCCGTCGGCGCCATTTCGGTTGAGCCCGATCCCATCAGACCTGCCGCCATCCCGAGGCCTCCAGTATAGGCTGGACAGGATTTCTTACTGCCGCTGACAGATCCGTCGTTGCAGACGAAGGTATTGCCCTGGCAATGGTTGATGCCGCCCTTATGACCGCTGCAGGGCGTATTTTGTGCATGCGCAATGAATGGGGCCAGCAAGAGTGCTGTAGCAAGGACGATAGTCGGTTTTCCCATTGCTTTCCCTAACTTGAACCGCACGATGTCTGTCTATGTCGTCGGTCGTAGTGCTTGCCGGCTGCCCCGAGTACAGTCGATGCAGCCACAATAAAATTCTTCCCTTGCGATGCCCAACCAGCCTCAACATCTCTTTCGCATACTCCCAAAGGCTGTGTTAATGATATATTAAAATTCAATTTGACGTAGCAATAGATTATGCGATGGTATCCTCGGGCAACTGAGGGGTTATCCGTGAAAATAGAATTTCTGACTCGACGCGTAAGCGCCGTGGCGATTTCGATTGCGCTTGCGAGTTGCACCACAACCCAAGCAGAATTTAGCAAGAAGCCGGCGGCGGTAAGCAAGGCAGCGCTATGTAAGACAGTGCTCGAAACACAAGATCCTGTGTTTCAGCAACAACTCTTAACCGAGCTAAACCGGCGCCGGATAAGCATCCCTGAGTGTCAGCAAATGGTCATCCAACAGAGGCAGGCAGCTGCAGCTTTAGTCGCCGTCGCCCTGGTTGGAACTGCGGTGGCAGTTTGCGCCAACAATAATTGCGGGGGTGGATCATATTACACGCCCGCGCCGCGATATCCGGGCAACTGCTATTCGTATTACGACCGGGCGACCGATGGAACTTTATGTGGCAACCGAAGCGCTATGTCCCGGCCCGGCGGTTGGTGATGGTAGGGGCTGCTTTTAGTCCAATAATCGAATCGACGGAGGAAGATAATCGCGACCCAAGCGCGATTCATTTCTTTAATCAACATAAAGGAATTCAAGCACTTTTCGAGCTGACTGGTATACCTCGACGCGATAGTAAAGGGCCGCTGAATGCCTTGCAACTGACTGAAAAAGCAGCCCATTTGAATTTTGACCCGGTAAAGGGGAAATTGCGGTGACCGCCCGACGGCGCGGCGAGCGAAATAGCCACATTGCAGCGCACAAAATCTGCTAGGGAGGAAAACGAATCGTTTTGCCGACAAGCGTAAGGATGTGCCGTGTTCGTTTTTTCGAAACTTGTCTGGATTTTCGGTCAGCCGCTGTCGCTGGCCTTCCTGTTTGTCCTGCTGGCATTTATCGCCGCACTGCTGCGCTGGCGCGCTACCGTCATCACCTCGGCGCTCTTGTCGGCGCTGATCCTGTTCGTCTCGCTGTATACAACGGCCGGCGCTTATGTTGTTCAGACGCTGGAAGAGCGTTTTCCGCACCCCGCAGCCGATCCCGCCGATCTCAAATGCATGATCGTTCTGGGCGGCGCCACGCAAAACGAAGTGACGACGGCGCGCGGCGGCTATGAGCTTGATTCGGCCGGCGATCGGCTGATAGAAGCGCTGCGTCTCGCGCAGAAATACCCGCAGTCACGCATCGTGATCTCGGGCGGCGATGGCTCGATCGGCGGCACCTATGAGGGCGATGCCGTGATTTCCGAACGCTTCTTCACTGCACTCGGCATTCCGACAAGCCGCATGGTCGAGGACAAGACTTCACGCACAACCTTTGAGAATGCGGTCAATACGAAGGAGCTGCTGGCGCAGAACGGTCTTTCGAATTGCCTGCTCATCACCTCGGGCTTCCATATGCCGCGCTCGATGGGCATCTTCCGCAAACAGGGCATCGATGTCGTGCCTTGGCCGGTCGATTATCGCAGCACCGGCAAGGAAAGCCTCGGCCTCGATTTTACCCAGCCATCACGCAATGCCCAACTGCTGGCGACGGGCCTGCGCGAATGGGTCGGTCTGGTCGGCTATTACGCGGTCGGCCGGACCTCGGCAATCTATCCCGGACCATAATATTATGTGGCCGGACCGTCGCCACATGTCCGGGCCGAATGACGTGCACGCACCGCAAATTCTATTTCTGAGATATGGTGACGAATTTGACGCCACGCACCCTGACGGTGATTTCGCAAGCGGCTTCGCCATCCTTGCGGTCGCAGAAGCGCGGATGCATTTTCATGACCAGCACCATGTTGCCGAAACGCTGGATGAAATCGTAGCCGTAGATCTTCGCCGTGGCGACGAGCAGATAGCCGCCCTCGGCCACTTGGACGTAGAAATTGTAGGGGCAGCCTTCGTCCGTGCAGTAGGGGCCTTTTTCGCCCTTGCAGGTGATCTCGCCCTCATTAATGACGATATCCATCAGCTTGTCGTTGTTGATGTCCTGCTGGGTAGCGAAATGATCGCCGAAGCTCACCTGGCCGTCGCAGCTTTTGGTGAAGTGATCCTTCTCGAAGGCCACGGGGTCCTGCAGGATCGATTGCTGCGCCTCGGCCACGGCAGGCATGATCACGAGAGCGAAGAGGTTGAGGATTACGATCAGCAGCGATTTCACGGGGGATTCCTTTTCGAAGCGCCGTTACGGCCACGATAGCAGCCGCAGCCGCTGCGACATCTTTGCACGCGCCTGCTTGCGCGGCCCTTGCCGTCGTGATTCATTTCGGAAAAATTGCCGGCCTCCCGTTGGAGTTTTCGATGTCGCTTCTCTCGTTTCTTGATTATGCCGGCGTCGCCCTTTTTGCCGCAACCGGCGCGCTCGCGGCTTCGCGCAAGCAGCTCGATCTGATCGGCTTCCTGTTCCTGGCGGCCGTCACTGGTATCGGCGGCGGCACGTTGCGCGATATCGTTCTGGGCCGGGTGCCGGTCTTCTGGGTGCTGAACCCGACCTATATCATCATCTGCGCCATGGTCGGCGTTCTGGTCTTCTTCACCGCTCATCTCTTCGAATCGCGCTATCGGCTGCTCATCTGGCTCGATGCCGTGGGGCTATCGGCCTACTGCGTGATGGGAGCGGCCAAGGGTATGGCAGCCACGGGCTCGCCCACCGTTGCGATCGTCACCGGCGCGCTGACGGCAACCTTCGGCGGCATCCTGCGCGATCTGCTTGCGAACGAACCTTCGGTCCTGCTGCGCCCGGAAATCTATGTGACGGCCTCAATCGTCGGCGCCGGCGTCTTCACCGCCGCCAATGCGACGACGCTGCCGCTTTATGTCTCTGCGGGATTGGGCGTGATCGCGGCCTTCGCGGTGCGCGGCGGCGCGCTCTGGTTCGGCTGGACCTTTCCGACCTATCACCATAAGCCAGGCCGGCATCCGGACGATGTGATGTAGACGCGAGGCATCAGGAATTAGGCAGTGGGCAATAGCGGGACGCTATGAAACAATTCTATTTCCTATTGCCTCTGCTTACGGCGCAGGCGGATCACCACGTCGACATGGGCGATTTCCATGCCCTGCGGCGGTTCGGGCAGATTGTCGATCGTCAGGTTGCTGATCGGGATATCCAGCACTTCGTTGTGGCCTTCCACGAAAAAGTGATGGTGGTCGGAGACGTTGGTGTCGAAGTAAGTCTTGGTGCTTTCGACGGCGAGCACGCGGATCAGGCCCGCCTCGGTAAATTGATGCAGCGTGTTGTAGACGGTCGCGAGCGAAACCGGAACGCCGGCGGCAACGGCTTCCTCGTGCAGTTCTTCCACCGTCAGATGCCGGTCGCCCTTGGCGAAGAGGAGGTCTCCCAGTGCGATCCGCTGTCGGGTCGGTCTCAGGCCGACATTGCGCAGCCTGGTTTCGATCGCGATTTCGGCTTCTTCCGCCATTCAGGGACTCCGGATTCCTGATCTCTATAATTCTTTACTAAGCCATATAACTTTTGCCTTGATTGCTTTCAATAGTTTCCATGGGGTGGGAAGGTGCTCAAAAGCCGGAAAAATCGGGCTTTTGCCGCATTTGGCACTGGTAGCAGCTCTGGCGTTCCTGTATGCGACCACCACATAGGAGCTACTGTGTTCGATCGAACGGCTGAATGAGAGTGTGATGGTTACGCTTCATTTTCTGTCGATCTTGCACTAAAGCTTCACATCCATCGGCATTCATGCGGGGGAAACGGAATTTTTATGACGACGAGACAATCCAGCTTCAATTACGAGGAAATCCTGTCCTGTGGCCGCGGCGAACTGTTCGGCCCGGGCAACGCACAGCTTCCCCTGCCACCGATGCTGATGGTCCATCGCATTACAGATATTTCCGAAACGGGCGGAGCCTTCGACAAAGGCTATATTCGCGCCGAATACGACGTGCGTCCCGATGATTGGTACTTCCCCTGCCATTTTGCCGGCAATCCCATCATGCCGGGCTGCCTCGGCCTCGACGGCATGTGGCAGCTGACCGGCTTCTTCCTCGGCTGGCTCGGCGAGCCCGGCCGCGGCATGGCGCTTTCCACTGGCGAAGTGAAGTTCAAGGGCATGGTTCGTCCGGACACGAAGCTTCTCGAATACGGCATCGACTTCAAGCGCGTCATGCGCGGCCGCCTCGTCCTCGGCACCGCCGACGGCTGGCTGAAGGCCGATGGCGAGACCATTTATCAGGCGACGGACCTGCGCGTGGGCCTGTCCAAGGACAAGGTTGCCTGAACTGCGGCACCGCCGCCTCCACAAAGACAGATGTTTTAGAAAAGGTCATCGACATGAGACGGGTAGTTGTTACGGGTCTGGGTATTGTCTCTTCGATTGGAAACAATGCTCAAGAAGTGACCGCCTCGCTGCGCGACGCCAAATCCGGTATTTCCTTCTCCCCCGATTTCGCTGAGCACGGTTTCAAGTGCCAGGTCTGGGGCGCGCCTAAGATCGATACGACCGACCTGGTGGATCGCCGCGCCATGCGCTTCCTGTCGCAGGGCGGTGCCTGGAACCACGTCGCCATGAAGCAGGCGATCGCCGATAGCGGCCTTGAGGAAAGCGATATCACCAACGAGCGCACCGGCATCATCATGGGCTCCGGCGGCCCGTCGACGCGCACGCTGATCGAAGCTGCCGACATCACCCGCAAGAACAACAGCCCGAAGCGCATCGGCCCCTTCGCCGTGCCAAAGTCGATGTCGTCGACGGCCTCGGCCACGCTTGCGACTTGGTTCAAGATCCACGGCGTCAATTACTCCATCTCGTCTGCCTGCTCGACCTCGGCGCACTGCATCGGCAATGCTGCCGAAATGATCCAGTGGGGCAAGCAGGACGTCATGTTCGCCGGCGGCCACGAGGATCTCGACTGGACCATGTCGAACCTCTTCGACGCCATGGGCGCCATGTCGTCGGACTTCAATGAGAACCATCCGGAAACCGCCTCGCGCGCCTATGACGCCAAGCGTGACGGCTTCGTCATCGCCGGCGGCGCCGGCGTGCTGGTTCTGGAAGAGCTTGAGCATGCCAAGGCACGCGGCGCCAAGATCTATGCCGAAATCATCGGCTACGGCGCTACCTCGGACGGTTACGACATGGTCGCGCCGTCAGGCGAAGGTGCCGTGCGCTGCATGCGCCAGGCGCTCGCCACCGTGAAGGGCGATATCGACTACATCAACACCCACGGCACATCGACGCCGGTGGGCGACAGCAAGGAAATCGGCGCGATCCGCGAAGTCTTCGGCGACAAGATCCCGCCGATCCAGTCGACCAAGTCGCTGACGGGCCATTCGCTCGGCGCAGCGGGCGTTCAGGAATCGATCTACTCGATCCTGATGATGCAGGAGCGCTTCATCGGCGAAAGCGCCCATATCACCGAACTCGATCCGGAATTCGAAGGCGTGCCGATCGTGCGCAAGCGTATCGACAATGCCAAGTTCGATATCGCTCTTTCGAACTCCTTCGGCTTCGGCGGCACCAACGCCACGCTCGTATTCCAGCGCTATAACGGATAAGGCAATGACGGGAATTATGCAGGGTAAGCGCGGCCTCATCATGGGCGTCGCAAACAACCATTCGATTGCCTGGGGTATTTCAAAGGCACTGGCCGCCGAAGGCGCTGAACTGGCTTTCACCTTTCAGGGCGAAGCGCTCGGCAAGCGCGTCAAGCCGCTCGCAGCCGAAGTCGGCTCGGATTTCCTACTGCCTTGCGATGTCGAGGATCTCGCTTCGGTCGATGCCGTCTTCGACGCCATCAAGGAGCGCTGGGGCAAGCTGGATTTCATCGTCCACGCCATCGGCTTTTCCGACAAGAACGAGCTGAAGGGGCTCTATGCCAACACCACGCGGGAGAATTTCACCCGCACCATGGTGATTTCCTGCTTCTCCTTCACCGAGATCGCCAGGCGCGCCGCCGAACTGATGACGGAAGGCGGCAGCATGCTGACGCTGACCTATAACGGCTCGACGCGGGTCATTCCGAACTATAACGTCATGGGTGTTGCCAAGGCGGCTCTCGAGGCCTCCGTCCGCTATCTCGCTGCGGATTACGGCCCGCGCGGCATCCGCGTCAACGCCGTTTCCGCCGGACCGATCCGCACGCTTGCTGGCGCCGGCATTTCCGACGCCCGTGCCATCCTCTCTTGGAACCAGCGCAATGCGCCGCTGCGTAAGTCTGTCACCATCGACCAGGTCGGTTCGTCGTCGCTCTACCTCCTGTCGGATCTGGCAGCAGGCGTGACTGGCGAAGTCCATTTTGTCGATGCTGGCTACAACATCACTTCCATGCCGACGCTAGAAACGCTGTCGAGCGCAGATACGGAATAAGCCTCCGATCTCAGTCGTGTCCTCCCGGTTTTGGCCGGGAGGATCAATTTCCGGATATCCTTTCAGAGGATTCCCGATGACGTCCATCGATGACGCAAAACCTTTGGCATCGACCGACCGTCTTATCCTTCGCCGCTTTGTGCCAGAGGATTTTGTCGCCTACAGCGCCTATCGCTCCCTGCCGGAGATCTATCGTTTTCTTTATCGCGACCCTCCTTCGCCTGAAGTGTTGCGAGAGCGTTTCGATATCCGCCTGAACTCCCCTTTCTCCGAGGACGGAGATACGCTGCTATGTGCTGTCATTCGGCGGGAGGATGGCGCTTTGGTGGGTGACGTTAGCCTGACATTTGCAAGCAAGGCCGCACTTCAGGCCGAGCTCGGCTATACCTCTAACCCAGCCTATGCCAGGAAGGGATATGCTACCGAGGCGGCGGAAGCCATGATTACCCTCGGTTTCGAAAAATTCCGCTTTCATCGGATATTCGCCCGGCTGGATGCGAAAAATGCCGGCTCAGTCGGTGTCGTCGAACGCCTCGGCCTGCGCCGTGAGGCGCTTCTGATCGAAAACGATCGCTTCAACGGTGTCTGGGGCGACGAATGCGTCTACGCCGTGCTGAACCGCGAATCGGCCGCAAGAGCGTCGAAACGAAGCCCCTGAGCCCCGCTCAAAAAATGGCGGCCATCTGACCGCCATCATTCCTCACTTCTTCGCCCAGAGCACCTTGTAGCGGGCGTTGCGGCAGGTCTCGCCGAACTCCTTGAAATTCTCCGCCAGCACCGGCTCATAGGGCAGGCCGCGATTGGCGACCAGCATTAGCCGTCCGCCGCCGCGCAGCGCCGAAGCGGCAGTCTTGATCATCGCCTGGCCGAGCGAAGGTTCGGCGGCATGGCCCTCATGGAAGGGCGGGTTCATGATGATCAGGTCGTACTTGTCCTTGACCGGCTCGCTCGCCAGATCGTGCCAGAAGAAGCGCTGCGCGACCTTGGGGCAGTGCGACAGCAGATTGGCCCGTGCGGCCTCCAGAGAGCCGTAATGGGCCTCGTAGAGGTCGATGCGTTCGATTCTCGGCGACTTCATTGCCAGCTCGACGGAAAGGTAACCCCAGCCGGCGCCGAAATCGGCAGCATCGCCGGTAAAATCGGTCGGCAGGCGCGAGGCAAGCAGCTCCGAACCGGCGTCGATACGGTCGTGGGAGAACATGCCGGGCGCTGTGGTGAAGCTGTCGTCAACGAGCGTCGCCGGCTTCGCGAGCTGCGCCGTCAGCAGCTTGATATCGGCAGGGCGGGTAAACCAGAAGGCAACGCCGTGATATTTGGGCATATGCTCGATGTCGAGACCGAAGGCCTCGACGCGCTTGCGCAACGGCTGGATGCCGTCTTCCTTGCCGCCGGCAACGACGATGAGGCCGCCTTCTCTCACGCGCGTCAGGGCTTCGGCGATGTGATCCTCGTTCTCGCCCTTGTGCTTGCCGCAAAGCACGAGCGCGCCGTCATAGCCTTCGCCTTCGATCTCCGGCGTCACGTTGATGCGCTGCGCCTGCAGCTGGCGATAAAAGGGACGGAAGCCCTGGACGGCGGAAAGCTCGGCAGCAAATCCCTCCGGCAGCGCAAAGCCCGCCTCGGCGCCGAGGAACAGGATCCGCTGACCCTCGCCGGGCGCGTCGACGGTGCCGGAGGCAAAGGGATGGAACAGGGTCTTCAGGGCATCGCGGCTCATGGGCGTGGTCTCGTTATGGGAATGGGTTTCGTCTGTCGGATATGCGCCATCATCGTATTCTGGGCTTGCCCCTCACCCTAGCCCTCTCTCCGCATGCGGGGAGAGGGCTAGGGTGAGGGGCCGGGCACCCACTTTCTACAAAACGGTCGGCACCGATAATATAAAAAGGGCGCGGAAAAGATCCCGCGCCCCGGAAAGTTTATGAAGGCGCGGGCTTATTCGGCCGCGTCATCCTTCTTCTTTTCGGCAACGATTTCCTGGCCGGTTGCCTGGTCGACAACCTTCATGGACAGGCGAACCTTGCCGCGCTCGTCGAAGCCGAGCAGCTTGACCCAGACCTTGTCGCCTTCCTTGACGACGTCCTGCGTCTTGGCCACGCGCTCGGAAGCGAGCTGCGAGATGTGGACGAGGCCGTCGCGGGCGCCGAAGAAGTTGACGAAGGCGCCGAAGTCGGCGGTCTTGACCACAGTACCTTCGTAGACCTGGCCGACTTCCGGCTCGGCGACGATCGAGTGGATCCACTTGCGGGCCGCTTCGATTTCCTTGCCGGAGGAGGAGGCGATCTTGACGGTGCCGTCGTCCTCGATGTTGATCTTGGCGCCGGTCTTTTCGACGATTTCGCGGATGACCTTGCCGCCGGAGCCGATGACTTCGCGGATCTTGTCGACCGGAATGTTCATGACTTCGATGCGCGGTGCGAATTCGCCGAGCTGGCCGCGGCTTTCGGAGATGGCCTTTGCCATTTCGCCGAGGATGTGCAGACGGCCGCCCTTCGCCTGGTTCAGGGCGACCTTCATGATCTCTTCGGTGATGCCGTCGATCTTGATGTCCATCTGCAGCGAGGTGATGCCTGCTTCCGTGCCGGCAACCTTGAAGTCCATGTCGCCGAGGTGGTCTTCGTCACCCAGGATGTCGGAGAGAACGGCAAAGCGCTCTTCTTCCTTGATCAGGCCCATGGCGATGCCGGCAACCGGCTTTGCCAGCGGCACGCCGGCATCCATCAGCGCCAGCGAGGTGCCGCAGACGGTCGCCATCGAGGAGGAGCCGTTGGACTCGGTGATCTCGGAGACGACACGCAGCGTGTAGGGGAACTGTTCCGCCGACGGCAGCATCGGGTGGATGGCGCGCCATGCGAGCTTGCCATGGCCGATCTCGCGGCGGCCCGGAGAACCCATGCGACCGGTTTCGCCGACCGAGTAGGGCGGGAAGTTGTAGTGCAGCATGAAGTTTTCTTTGTACATGCCGGTCAGGCTGTCGACATACTGCTCGTCCTCGCCGGTGCCGAGCGTGGCAACGACGATCGCCTGCGTCTCACCGCGGGTGAAGAGCGCAGAACCGTGCGTGCGCGGCAGCAGGCCGACTTCGGCGAGGATCGGGCGAACCGTCTGCAGATCGCGGCCGTCGATGCGGCTCGACGTGTCGAGGATGTTCCAGCGAACGATCTTCGCCTGCAGGTGCTTGAAGATGGCGCCGACTTCTTCGGCCGTGTACTTGGCTTCGCCTTCTTCCGGCAGGAAGTGTGCCTTCACCTTCGCCTTGACGGCGTCGACGGCAGCGTAGCGATCGGCCTTCTGGGTGATCTTGTAAGCGTTGCGCAGTTCCGCTTCGGCAAGGCCGAGCATTTCCTTTTCGAGCTCGGAATAGTCTTCCGGCTGGAAGTCGCGAGGCTCCTTGGCGGCGACTTCGGCGAGCTTGATGATCGCGTCGATGACGGGCTGGAAGCCGCGGTGACCGAACATGACGGCGCCGAGCATGATGTCTTCAGGCAGTTCCTTGGCTTCGGACTCAACCATGAGAACGGCTTCCTGCGTGCCGGCGACGACGAGGTCGAGGCTCGATTCATCCATCTCGTCGAGATGCGGGTTCAGCACGTATTCCCCGTTGATGTAGCCGACGCGGGCGCCGCCGATCGGGCCCATGAACGGGATGCCGGAGAGCGTTAGGGCTGCGGAGGTCGCGACCATGGACAGGATGTCCGGATCGTTTTCGAGGTCATGCTGGATGACGGTGACCACAACCTGCGTGTCGTTCTTGTAGCCTTCCGGGAAGAGCGGGCGGATCGGGCGGTCGATCAGGCGGGAAACGAGCGTTTCGTTTTCGCTCGGACGTCCCTCGCGCTTGAAGTAACCGCCGGGGATCTTGCCGGCTGCGTAGGTCTTTTCCTGATAGTTGACGGTAAGCGGGAAGAAGTCCTGGCCCGGCTTCGGCGCCTTGGCGGAAACGACGGTCGCAAGCACGACGGTCTCGCCGTAGGTGGCGACAACGGCGCCGTCGGCCTGGCGGGCAATCTTGCCGGTTTCGAGCTTCAGCGGGCGGCCTGCCCACTCGATTTCGACGGTATGGATATCGAACATATCTTGTCCTTGCACTATGCGGGAAAAGGCGCCGAGGCCGACGAATTCGGCAGGGCACATCTTCAACCGCACGAAATGTGACGCATCACGGGCAAGACAACGAGAGGCTTTCGAAGGTCGGCCGAAGCGTGAAGCTTCGGCTGAAAGCATCCGGCAATCCTGCCCCATGACAGGTCAACGGTTGTTGTTGGCAGCACCGGCCCATCCGGCCTGCCGGCGGTTTCGCATCGCACCGGCGTAAGGCGCGAGGGAAACTGGTCTCAAGGGTTTATACCCTTCATAAGCATCCGGCGGGCGTCCAGGTGAACGCCCGCCGGAAATTCCGTTAGCGGCGGATACCGAGGCTGTTGATCAGCTTGGTATAACGGCCCTCGTCCTTCTTCTTGAGGTAGTCAAGGAGCGAGCGTCGGCTGGAAACCATCGTCAGAAGGCCACGACGGGAGTGGTTGTCCTTCTTGTGGTCCTTGAAGTGTTCCGTGAGGTTGTTGATGCGCTCGGTCAGGATCGCAACCTGGACTTCCGGAGAACCGGTGTCGCCTTCGGCGGTAGCGTATTCCTTGATCAGCGCAGCCTTGCGCTCAGCAGTGATCGACATCGGATGGTCCTTTCTATGAGAGGAGATTGAAGTCGCCAAACGCCGGGATGTCGTCCAGCATTGGCCGCGAATGCAATCAGGCATGCCTGATGCTGGCGCTGCCTATAAACCAAATGAGCGCCAATGGAAAGAGGGTTCTCCCCGGGGCGCCTTTCAGCGCCCCGCCATGGCATCCCGGATCATGGCATTGTAGCCTTCCGGATCCTGCAGCATGGCGAAATGGCTGGCATCCTTCAGGATGACGAGCTTGGCGCCCGGGATCTCCTTCGCCATCATCTCGGTATGGTCCAGCTTCACCGCTTCGTCATGGTCGCCGATAGCAAGTGTCACTGGCACCGTGATCTTGCCGAGGTCGGCTGCGGTCCATGCCGGCTGCGTCTCCCACATCTTCGAGATCTGTTTGACGAATGCCTCATATTCGTTCGGGGTCGGCGACAGCTTCCTGTAATAGTCGCCAGCGACGTTGATGTAGTCGTTGAAAGTCTTGTTGCTCATTACATCGGGTTTCACGCCGTCGGTGGTGACATTGGCGGCCTGGGCGACCACGCGCGTCAGCTTTTCGGGATGTTTCATCGCCATGTCGATGCCGATGATGCCGCCATCGGACCATCCAACCAGCGTCACCTTGCCGACCTTCAGATAGTCGAGCAGCGCGGCGTAATCCAAGGTCATCAGATCGTAGCCGAAAGGCTGCTGGCTGCGCGTCGAGCGGCCATGCCCGCGGCTGTCGGCGACGATGACGAGATGATCTCTCGCAAAATCGGCAACCTGAGCGCCCCAAACATCGGCATTCCCGAGACCGCCATGAATGAAGAGGATCGGGTCACCTTCGCCATATTCGGCATAATACATCTTGATGTCATTGACATCGGCCATGCCGCTCGCCTTCGGCTGCGGCATTGGCGGGAACGGCGGCAGCCCGGCCCACCGTTCGGCGGATTGGGCGTTCGTCACCGTCAGGAACAGGGAAAGGAATGCAACTATTCCGAATGCAACGCTGCGCATGTTTGCCCCCTTTGGATGGCCATGATGGCCCGTCGGGGAACATATCGTATAGCCATCGCCCGCAATAGTCGCTATTTGCGGTTGATTGAGGTCAGCCGAACACGCGCTTCGGACGGAACTCGCCCTGGCCGATCTCGCCGATCGCAATCAGCTTGCCGCGTGCCGTGGCATAGGCCTCGGTTTCGGCAACCGGCGCATCGCGGCCGCGCACCAGGATCGGGTTGCCCATCTTCAGGCGGTGTGCCTGGTCGTCGCTGATGACGAGATGCGGCAGCGAAGACAGCGCCTCGGCCGTGTCGATCAGCAGCGCATCGAGGGCTGCAAGCCGCTCGTCCGTATCTTCGATCTCTTCCAGCGCCACGAGATCGGCAAGCGGCACCATCGTCTCTTCGGCGAAGGGAGCGACGAAGCTGCGGCGCAGGCCGGAAATATGGCCGTAGCAGCCGAGATCACGGCCGAAATCGCGGGCAAGCGCGCGCACATAGGTGCCCTTGCCGCACTCGACTTCGAAATGCGCCGTATTGGCATCCGGGCAGGCAAGCAGCGTCAGGCGGAAAATCTCGACTTCGCGTGAGGGGATCTCGACCGTCTCGCCTTCGCGAGCAAGGTCATAGGCGCGTTCGCCTGATATCTTGATGGCGGAGAACTGCGGCGGGACTTGCTGAATGACGCCGGTATATTTCGGCAGAAGCGCGCGAATATCTTCTTCGCTCGGACGCTTGTCGGAGGTGGCGGTCACTTCGCCTTCAAGGTCGTCGGACGCGCGTTCTTCGCCCCAGGTCACGGTGAACTCATAAATCTTGCGGCCGTCCATGACGTAGGGAACCGTCTTGGTGGCGTCGCCAAGTGCGATCGGCAGCATGCCGGAGGCGAGCGGATCGAGCGTGCCGGCATGGCCCGCCTTCTGGGCCTTGAACAGCCACTTGATCTTGGAAACGGCTTCGGTCGAGCCGAAATCCACCGGCTTGTCGAGGATGAGCCAACCCGAAATCGGACGGCCCTTGGGTTTGCGTGGCTTGGACATTCTCTGTCTCTGTTATTGATCTTGGTCGTTATCGTCGCCGAGATCACGGCTGACCTCGGGCGAGCGCAGAAGCGCGTCGATCTTCTTGTAATTGTCGAAGCTCGTATCGTCGCGGAAGCGAACTTCCGGCATGTACTTCATCTGGCGAAGCTGCGGGCCGAGACGGCCGCGGATGTATTTCGCATGGCGGTTCAGCGCTTCGATGACGGCGCCGTGGTCGGTAACGCCAAGCGGCGTCACGAAGGCGGTCGCGATCTTCAGATCGGGCGACATGCGCACTTCGGAAATGGAGATCACGGTGCGCTCGATCAGGTCGTCGCGCACTTCGCCGCGCTGCAGAACCTGCGTGATCGCTGAGCGCACCTGCTCGCCGACGCGAAGCATGCGCTGCGAAGGCGCGGAAGAAGTTGGTCTGGTCATGGTTGTTCCGTTAGCAGCGTCCTTTGGACGCGATAAAGCGGGTCAAATGACTCGATCCGGCGCAAAGGTCAAGGCTGGAGAGGGTTTGCGGCCTGCCAGAAGCCGAGAATCCTTGCGAAAGCGGCATCCTGAGCGTCCTGATCGGCAAAGGCGGATGCCGGGATGTAGGTGACAAAGGTTTCGGTATCGAATTCAATCCGTCCGCTGCGGCGGCTGATATTCAAGATCTCGCTCCAGCCAAGCCAAATCGATGTCTGCGCCGAATTCCAGGCGGCACCTTCGGGCGTGATCGTGACAGTGACGGTGACATCAGGGCGCAGGCGCGATTGCATCACCCTTAGGCGTCGGCGTGTGGCCCACCTAAAATAGAGCAAGATCAGTGCGTAGCAGATCAGTGTCGGTACGAGCCAAATGATCGCCATCTCACCCAGGCCGATCGATCGCGACAGCCCGAACACGGGAATGAATACATATTCCCGAAGAAGATGGAAAAAGACGGGAAGCGCTACGCCGACCGCGATCGCCGACACGAAGAACCAGGCCGTCTCGCTCTGTGCATTCCTTGGACGGCGAAGGGCAAAACGCTGTCCTGCCTGGCGCATCACGGCGACATGTTCCGCCGGCTGGCGAACGAAGGAGACGGTGAGGGATTGATCGCCTGCAAGCTCTGTCGTGATCTCCATGGCGTACCCATTTAGCGGCATTTAAAAAAACCGCCGGTTTCCGCCGGCGGTTTTGATATCTAGCAAATCGAAGGATTGCTTACAGCGTACGGGTGATGTGCTCGACGCGGAAGCATTCGATCGTATCGCCGACGCGGATGTCTTCGTAGTTTTCGAAGGCCATACCGCATTCCTGGCCCATGTTGACTTCGGAGACTTCGTCCTTGAAGCGCTTGAGCGTCTTGAGCTTGCCTTCGTGGATGACGACGTTGTCGCGAACCAGGCGAACGCCGACACCACGCTCGACCTTGCCTTCGGTGACGCGGCAACCCGCGACCTTGCCGACCTTCGTGATGTTGAACACCTCGAGGATCTCGGCATTGCCGAGGAAGGTTTCGCGGCGCTCCGGAGAGAGCAGGCCCGACATCGCTGCCTTCACGTCATCCACCAGATCGTAGATGATGTTGTAGTAGCGGATCTCGATGCCTTCGCGCTCCGCCAGCGTGCGGGCCTGAGCATTGGCACGGACGTTGAAGCCGATGATCGCTGCGTCGGATGCACCGGCGAGCGAGATATCGGATTCGGTCACGCCGCCGACGCCCGAATGGACGATGCGCGCGCGCACTTCGTCGGTGCCGAGCTTTTCCAGCGCGCCGGCAATGGCCTCGATCGAGCCCTGCACGTCGCCCTTGATTACCAGCGGGAATTCCTTGATGCCCGAGGTCTGCAGCTGCGACATCATCTGCTCCAGCGAGCCGCGCTGACCGGACTGGCGAGCGGCTGCCTTGTCGCGGGTGAGGCGCTGGCGGTATTCCGAGATTTCGCGGGCGCGGCTTTCGCTTTCGACGACGGCGAACTTGTCACCGGCCTGCGGTGCACCGGAAAGGCCGAGCAGTTCGACCGGCATGGCCGGCCCTGCTTCCTTCACATGCTCGCCCTTGTCGTTGACGAGCGCGCGAACACGGCCCCACTGATCGCCGGCGACGACGATCTGGCCCGGACGCAGCGTACCCTTTTGCACGAGCACGGTGGCGACGGAGCCGCGGCCACGGTCGAGCTGGGCTTCGATGACCGTGCCTTCGGCCGTGCGGTTCGGATTGGCCTTGAGATCAAGGATTTCCGCCTGCAGCAAGATGGCTTCGAGCAGCTTGTCGAGGTTGGTGCGGTTCTTCGCGGAGACTTCCACGTCGAGCACTTCACCACCCATCGATTCGACGAAGACTTCATGCTGCAGCAGTTCCGTGCGGACCTTCTGCGGATTGGCTTCGTGCTTATCGATCTTGTTGATCGCCACGATGATCGGAACACCGGCCGCCTTGGCGTGGTTGATCGATTCGATCGTCTGCGGCATCACGCTGTCGTCAGCCGCCACCACGAGGATCGCGATATCGGTCGCCTGGGCGCCGCGCGCGCGCATTGCCGTGAAGGCGGCGTGGCCGGGCGTGTCGATGAAGGTGATCTTCTGACCGTTCTGCTCGACCTGATAGGCGCCGATATGCTGGGTGATGCCACCGGCTTCGCCGGCGACCACGTTCGCATGGCGGATGGCGTCGAGCAGCGAGGTCTTGCCGTGGTCGACGTGGCCCATGATGGTGACGACGGGCGGACGCGAAACCAGTTCGCCTTCCTCGTCGGCAACATTGAAGATGCCCTGTTCAACGTCGGATTCCGAAACGCGCTTGACCGTGTGGCCGAATTCGCCGGCGATGAGTTCTGCCAGATCGGCGTCGATGACGTCGCCCGGCTTCATCATCTGACCTTCCTTCATCAGGTACTTGATGACGTCGACGGCGCGTTCGGACATGCGCTGCGACAGTTCCTGAATGGTAATGGTCTCGGGCAGCACGACTTCACGCGAGATCTTTTCGCGTGTTTCCTGCATCTGGCTGCGGCGGAACTTTTCCTGGCGGCGGCGCATGGCCGAAAGCGAGCGGCCGCGTGCGTTGCCGTCTTCGTCGACATCGGCGGTCGTGACCGTCAGCTTGCCGCGGCGGCGTTCTTCGTCGGTCTTCGGACGCGTGGTGACCGGCTTTGCCGGCTCAGGCCGGGTGATCTTGCCACGGACCGGAGCACCACGGGACGGGCCACGGCCTTCCTCATCCTCGTTGCCCGGGCGACGGCGATTGGCCGGCGCTTCCGCGGCGGCTGCGCCGGGGCGGGCGGACTGCGGGGCGGAAGCATCCGGACGGCGTACAACGGCCGGCGCCGGAGCAGGCTGCGTAGCCGGCTTCGGAGCGTCAACCTTCGCCTCGACTGGAGCGGCCGGGGCCTGTTCGGCGACCTTGGCTGCTTCTGCGGCGCGAGCGGCCTCTTCTGCAGCGCGACGGGCAGCTTCGGCCTGTTCGGCGACGCGGCGTGCTTCTTCTTCCTGGCGGCGGCGAGCTTCTTCCTCGGCGCGACGAACGGCGTCTGCCGCATCGCGGGCCTGTGCGTCAGCCAGCGCGCGGCGGCGAGCATCCATCTCGTCGGCCGACAGATGGTTCAGAACCACCGGACGCGACGAGCGCTCCTGCTGCGGGCGCTGCTGATAGCCCTGGTTGGATTGTGCCGGCCGCTGCTGCTGGCCGCCAGGCTGATGAATGCGCGGAGCCGGCTGCGGCGGGCGCGGCGGCTGCGGCGTCGGTTCGGCGACGCGCGTCACCGAGGGCGCCGATGTCGTTACCGGCGTGATTGGCTTTTCGTCTTCAGGACGTAGCGGGCGGCGCTTACGGGTCTCAACCACGACCGCCTTGGTGCGACCGCGGCCCATGTCCTGGCGCACGGTGCCCTGGTTTACGCCTGAAGGCTTCAAGGTGAGGGTCTTCTTACCCGAAACACTCAGCGTCTTGTCGTCTTGATTGTCGGTCATTCCGTTCCTGTTCCTTCGGACAGGGCACGGAAACGTCCGTCAGACCCTGTCGTTCAATGCATGTACCTTAATGAGGCGTCCGGCAAAGGCCGGTGACCGCGTCATTGTTTTCGCCGGCCAGCGCCGCCCGTTGCCCGGGACTGACCGCCGTTGCGGTACCGTTCGAGCAGGTTTGCGCGCTTCACTACACCCTCACCCGCCTGCCCTGCAAGCGCTGCGGCATGGATAAAAGCATTCTGGCCCATCAGTTCGTCCATTTCCGCCTCCGTAAAGACACGGAAGGACGGTATTTCCGCTTCGGTCTCCATGCCGAGATGCCAGGCCTTTCTTGCCTGATCGATCTTGCGCACGCCATCGGCGGCGGCGTTCATCGCATGGAACACGGCAAGTGCCGACCCGTTGCGAACGGCGCCATCCACCTTCGACGAGCCGGATACGAACTGGCCCGCCTTGCGTGCCATGTTCATCATCCCGGCCAGTTGCGCCGCTAGAAGGCGGTCGACGGTGGCGCCGAGATCGCTCGGCGCGGTCACCTCCGCCTTCAGGGCGCGGGAGAACAACTTCTTTGCCACTGCCTTGTCCACGAGTGCCCGGTCGATCTTGACCCAGCATCCGCGTCCCGGCAGCTGCCGCTTCAGATCCGGAACGACTGTTCCGTCCGGAGCGGCGACGAAGCGGATCAGCTCATCCGGCGATCCGCTTTCGCGTGTTACGATGCACATACGGCCATTTGCGCCGTCACCCGAAAGATCGTCGTCTTCGGGCGCGGCCTTCGGCCCCTCTGCGCTCATCATGCTTCCTGCTCGGCCTCGCCTTCACCTTCCGATACCTCTTCGGCTTCGGCGGCGAGATCGGCTTCGGTGATCCAGCCGGCCAGCAGGCGGGCCTGCACGACCATCTGTTCGGCTTCGACGCGCGAGACTTCGAGCTTGGAGAACAGGCCTTCGAACTTCTTCGTTTCGCCGTTCTTGCGTTCGCTCCAGCCGACGAGATCGTCGGCGGCGCAGCCGGCGAAGTCCTCGATCGTCTTGATGCCGTCTTCGCCGAGGGCGACCATCATCTGTGCAGTCATGCCGTTGATCTGGCGAAGCTCGTCGGAAACGCCGAGCGCCTTGCGCTTCTCGTCCATCTCCGCTTCGAGCTTTTCGAGATATTCGCGGGCGCGCGTCTGGATTTCCTGGGCGGTATCTTCGTCGAAGCCGTCGATCGAGGAGATTTCGTCCAGATCGACGTAAGCCAGTTCCTCGACGGCGGCAAAGCCTTCCGAGGCCAGAACCTGGCCGACCATCTCGTCGACGTCGAGCGCGTCCATGAACAGGTTCGTACGCTCGTTGAATTCCTTCTGACGGCGTTCCGATTCCTCGGCTTCCGTCATGATGTCGATATCCCAACCGGTCAGCTGCGAGGCGAGGCGGACATTCTGGCCGCGGCGGCCGATGGCGAGCGAAAGCTGCTCGTCCGGCACCACGACTTCGATGCGCTCTGCATCTTCGTCGAGAACGACCTTGGCGACTTCGGCCGGCTGCAGCGCGTTCACGACGAAGTTCGCCGGCTCGCTGGACCAGGGAATGATGTCGATCTTTTCGCCCTGCAGCTCGCCGACGACGGCTTGAACGCGCGAACCGCGCATACCGACGCAGGCGCCGACCGGATCGATCGACGAGTCGTTCGAGATGACGGCGATCTTGGCGCGCGAACCCGGATCGCGGGCGACCGACTTCACCTGGATGATGCCGTCGTAGATTTCGGGCACTTCCATGGTGAAGAGCTTGACCATGAACTGCGGATGCGTGCGCGACAGGAAGATCTGCGGGCCGCGCTGCTCGCGACGAACGTCGTAGACATAGGCGCGGACGCGATCGCCATAGCGGAAGTTTTCACGCGGGATCATTTCGTCGCGGCGGATGATGCCTTCGCCACGGCCGAGGTCGACGATGACGTTGCCGTATTCGACGCGCTTGACGGTGCCGTTGACGATTTCGCCGACGCGATCCTTGAATTCGTCGAACTGGCGGTCACGTTCGGCTTCGCGCACCTTCTGCACGATGACCTGCTTGGCCGACTGGGCGGCGATGCGGCCGAAATCCATCGGCGGCAGCGGATCGGCGATAAAATCGCCGAGGGCTGCGTCCGGGTTGCGGTCGCGGGCCAGTTCTAGCGGGATCTGCGTGGAATAGTCTTCGGCCTTTTCGACCACTTCGAGCAGACGCTGGAGGCGGATTTCACCCGTCTTCGGATTGATATCGGCGCGGATATTCGATTCCGTGCCATAACGCGAGCGCGCGGCCTTCTGGATCGCATCCGCCATTGCGGCAAGCACGATCTCGCGGTCGATGACCTTTTCGCGCGCCACTGCATCTGCGATCTGCAGAAGTTCTAGCCGGTTCGCACTGACTGCCATTGTTCTTAGTCTCCGTCTTCCTGCCTTTAGGTTTCCCGTTCCGTCAGGCGGTTCGTTGATCGGTTATTCCTGGTCGTCCGCTTCGTTCTGGTTCGCTGCCTCGGCTTTCGCCAGCTTATCGGCGCGCAGCGCGTCGCGGATGAGATCGTCCGTCAGGATCAGCTTGGCCTCGGCCAGCGTGCTGAACGGAATGGTCACCTTGGGCTCCTCGCCATAGGCGACCTGGTCGCGTTCGATCGTGAAGCCGTCATTGTCGACGGCGGCGATCTTGCCGCGGAAACGCTTGCGGTTATCAACGAGGATCGACGTTTCGCACTTGACGATATGGCCGATCCAGCGCTGAAAATCCGACTTTCGCACCATCGGGCGGTCGATACCCGGCGAAGACACTTCGAGATGATACGCCTTATCGATCGGATCTTCCACATCCAGGACCGGAGAAATGGCCATGGAGACCTCTTCGCAGTCCTCGACGGTCATGGTGCCGTCGTTGCGCTCGGTCATGATCTGCAGTGTCAGGCCGTTCAGATTGAGGAGGCGCACGCGCACCAGACGGAAGCCCATGCCCACAAGCACGGGCTCGATGATCGCGGCGACGCGCTGATCAAGGCCGGTTTCGACGATCAGCCGGGGTTCATTGGTATTGTCTGCGTTTGTCACGTCCGACAAGCATTCACTCCGCATTGTTCATGCATTGGGAGATCGCGCTAATAAAAAAGAGCGGGTCCTTGCGGCCCACTCTTCATCACACGATCAAGAATTTGATGCGGATATAAGCCTCTTTCTGGAAAATTGCAAGGCATTCGCGCCGAAAGCCTTTTCCGCAGCTATTTCAGCACGCCGAGCATGGAGCTATCGGGATAGCAGGTGGGCTTCATGCCGCTCTTTTCCTGCCATTGACCGATCGAGCGCCGGGTTTTGTAGCCGGGCAGGCCGTCCGTGCCGCCGACATCGTAGCCCTTGTGCTCCAGAACCTTCTGCATATTGGCGACATCCGAGCGCAGCATCTTGCCGACATCGCCCCATTTTTCCTGAAAAGCGCCGCTGCCATTGGCGATGCGGTCGGCAAGATTGCCGATATAGAGGCCGTAGAGATCGGAATTGTTGTATTCCTTGATCACGTAGAAATTCGGCGTGACGATGAATTCCGGTCCATCGCGGCCGGCCGGGACCAACATCATGCCGCTGGCGCGCATTTCGTCCGCTGGGAAGGCCTTGCCGGAAACCGGCTTGATCCCAAGCGAAGCCCATTGCGAGATTGGCTTCGCTAGATCAGGTCCTTCCTGCGCGCAGGACATATTCTGCGGAATGGTCACTTCGTATCCCCAGCCACGGCCGCGCTGCCAGCCCTTCTGAACCATATAGTTGGCTATGGAGGCCAAAGTGTCCGGCACTGAGGTCCAGATGTTGCGATGGCCGTCGCCATCGAAATCGACGGCATATTTCAGATAGTTGGTCGGCATGAACTGCGGCTGGCCGAGCGCGCCGGCCCACGAGCCCTTGAACTGATCCGGCGTCACATCGCCATGGTCGAGGATGCGCAGTGCCGCGATCACTTCGGTGCGGAACATATCCTTGCGCGTCGACATGAAGGCCTTGGTCGCCAGCACCTGCATCGCCGAATTCGGCAGCTTGGCGGCGCCGAAGCCGGTTTCGCGGCCCCAAATCGCAAGCAGGATCGGTCCCGGAACGCCATAGGTCTTCTCGATCCGCCGCAGCACCGGCCCATATTGCGAGGCGAGGCTCCGCCCGGTCGCGGTGAGCTTCTGCAGCCGCGCCTCGTTGAAATAGGGGGCGGGCGAGGAGAATTCCGCCTGTGTCTGTGCCTGCTCCTTCGGCTTCGGGAAACCCGGCGGCTCGAGGTCAGGCAGATCCCAGTTCAGCATCACGCCGGCAAAGGCGGCCTGGAAGGTCTTTTCCGAAATCCCGGCCTTTCGCGCTTCCGGCCAGAGATCCTTCTGAATCCAGGTTTGAAACTGCGCTTCGACATCGGCTTTCGAGGCGGCAAGCGCAGGGAGGGGGAGAAGGGCGAGGAGGAGGACGCAGAGTAGGGAAAGCAGCCTTTGTGCATGCCGAGTCGCTGATACGCCCCTCTGTCGCTTTTGCGACATCTCCCCCACTTGGGGGGAGATTGTTGGGAGTTCGCTGCCGCCGTTATCCGTAAAATTTCCCTCGGCATCTCCAGGCAGGATATTGGTTTGAGGCAGATCGCCGCTGCGGGCCACCAATCTCCCCCCTTGTGGGGGAGATGTCAGCGAAAGCTGACAGAGGGGGGTAAAAACTCTCCTCATACTCTTTCCTTTGTTGCGGCTCTCAAATCGCCGTCCGCGCCCTCAGCGCCGCCGCCAGCGTGCCTTCGTCGAGATAATCGAGCTCGCCGCCCACGGGCACGCCATGGGCAAGGCGGGTGATCTTGACCTCGAGGCCATCAAGCTGGTCGGTTATATAGTGTGCTGTTGTTTGCCCCTCGACCGTCGCATTGACCGCGATGATGATCTCTCGGATCCCGCCTTCGCTGACGCGCGCGATCAGCCCACGAATGTTGAGATCATCAGGCCCGACGCCGTCGAGCGGCGACAGGACGCCGCCGAGGACATGGTAGGCGGCGTTCATCGCGCCTGATCGCTCCAGCGCCCAAAGATCGGAGACATCCTCGACGACGATGATGACGGACTGGTCGCGGCGATCGTCGGTGCAGACAGTGCAGGGGTCGACGGTATCGACATTGCCGCAGCGCGAGCAGATCTTCACCTTGTCGTAAGCGTCGCCCATCGCATGCGACAGCGGGCCGAGCAGCTGGTCCTTCTTCTTGATCAGATGCAGCGCCGCGCGGCGCGCAGAGCGCGGCCCGAGGCCTGGTACTTTCGCCAGGAGCTGGATGAGTTTTTCGATTTCGGGGCCGGTGACTCGCTTTGCCATGGGAGGCTTTTAGCTCATAAGCTTCAAGAACGGAATCTCGGAAGGAACGGTTGACCGATGAAAATTCTGGCCATGTGCCGCGCTGCCCCTGAAACGCTGCCGGGCAAGAAGGCGAAAACCGGCATTAACAAGCACGCAGTCAGCGGTGCCGTCATGATCGACGAAATGGGACTGCTCGGCGATGCCATCTGCAATCGCAAGCATCACGGCGGCCGTGATCAGGCTGTTTATGTGGAGGGCTCGCTGACGCTGGACTGGTGGGCAGCCGAGCTTGGGCGACCGTTGGAGCCCGGCGCCTTCGGCGAAAACCTCGTCATCGATGGCCTGGACAATTGCAAGGTCGCCGTCGGCGATCAATTCATAGCCGGCGATCTTGTTCTGGAAGTGACCTCCGCGCGCATTCCCTGCTCGACCTTCGCGGCGAAGATGGATGATCCGCAATTCGTCAAGCGATACATCCGGGCCGGGCGGCCCGGCATCTATTGCCGCGTTCTTGCGAGCGGCACAGTGAGCGCTGATATGCCGGTCACCTACCTGCCCTATGCCGGCGAGAGGTTGGCCATGCCAGAAATGATGGCGACGTTCGGCAGGCGATTGTCACCGGAGGATCGGGCGCGCTATCTGGCGGCGCCCATTCATCACAAGCTGCGTGCGCTCATCGAAAGCGGCGCAGCAGTCTGAAATCACCGCATGGCAATCGCGACGGCGGCGCCTGCCATGGTGCCAGCGCTGGCGCGATTGGCGATGCGTACGGCGCGGCGGCTCTTGAGGAAAGTTCTGGCCTTCGCGGCAAGCATCGCCCAGGAGAGGTCGATGACGACGAGCACCGCAAACATCGTCGCTACCAGCTCGGCCCAGCCCGAAATCGTTACGCCGTGCAGATCAATGATCGAGGGCAGCAGCGCCACATAAAATACCATGATCTTGGGATTGCCCATGGTAACCGTGAAGCCCGCGAGGAAGAGCCGTATGGCTGATTGCTCGTCCGGCAGCTCCTCTCCCGCCGTATCGGAGGAGGCAAACCACATCTTCCAGGCAAGGTAGAGCAGATAGGCGACGCCCAGCCACTTGATCGCCACGAAGGCCAAATGGAAGGTTTCGGCGATGGTCGCAAGGCCGGCAACGGCGCAGGTCAGCCAGATCGCCTCGCCGAGCCACATGCCCGAGAGGAAGGGCAGCACGTTTCGCGCGCCCTTCGTCAGCACGCGCGCCACAAGTGCAGCTATGTTCGGTCCCGGCGATCCCGCCGCAATGAATAAGGCACCGGCAAAAACAAGCAGCGTCGACAGGCTCATCGAATTCCCTCCAACAGGGCAGGCTGGACGATATCTGGAAGAAGAACGCCAGAGATAGCATTCCGGCGCGGCTTTTCCAAATACCGGATTTATGTTCAGCAAAGCTCGGCGCGAAAACGCTCAAAGATTGCCTTGCCTTCCGACCAGTCGCCCAGTCCGGATGCCGCATTGATATGGCCGTGTGGCCCGACATCGACGAAGGTGCTGCCCCAGCTTTCGGCACTGCGACGCGCATGATCGAAGGAGCCGAAAGGATCGTCGGTGCTGGCGACGAGAAGGGACGGAAAAGGCAGTCGCTGCCGTGGCGGATTGGCAAAGCTGCCGGCTTCGGCAAGATAGATTTCGCCTGTGGGATCGGGCGCGGCCACCATGAACGCGCCAAGGATCGCTGTCTTCTTGATGGGCGCCCAATGGGCGATCAGCTGGCAGGCAAGGCTGTGCGCGATCAGGATCGGCGGCGTTTGCGAAAGGGAGATTTCGCGCTCGAGCGCGGCAACCCAATCCGAAAGTATCGGTCTGTCCCAGCTCGACGGCTGGAAGCGCCGCATGGTCGGATCGTCCCGTTCCCACAATGTCTGCCAGTGACCTTCTCCCGAACCGCCCAGTCCCGGTAGCGTGATGATGTCGCTCATATCTATCCTTTCTCCATGGTTCTACACGGAGAAAAGCTGGCATGCCGGGATGTCGATTGACATTGCAATCCATCGGATAAAACTTGTCCCAACCGATGAATTAAAGGCGAGCAATGGATACTATCGAAAGAGAACTGGATCCGACGGATCTGTCGATCATCGAAATCCTGCAGCAGGACGGGCGAATCTCGGTATCGGAGCTCGGCCGCCGCGTCGGCCTTTCGCAGCCGGCGGCATCGGAGCGGCTGAAGCGGCTGGAGGAGCGTGGTGTGATTGCCGGCTACCGTGCCGTCATCGATCCCGCTGCCGTCGGGCTCGGCATGATGGCAGTCATCCGGCTGCGGACCACGCATGAGCATATCCGGCCGTATCTGAAGCAGTTTTCGGAAATGCCCGAGATTATCGAGGTGCTGAGGCTGACGGGCGAGGATTGCTTTTTGCTCAAGGTTCTCGTGCCGACACCGGCTGACCTTGAAACCATCGTCGATTCAATCGCCCGCCATGGTGCGGTGACGACATCGCTGGTGCTGCGGAACGAACCTGTAAAGGCGATAGGCCGCGATCTCATTCGCAAGGCGGCCGCACGCTGAAAGAAATAGTCCAACCTCAGAACGGCAGCTTGAAACCGGGCGGGATCGGCAGACCGGCGGTCAGCTCGCGGGTCTTTTCGGCGGCGATCGCCTCAGCCTTTTCCTGAGCATCCTTGTTGGCGGCGACGATCAGGTCTTCGAGGATCTCGACATCGTCTTCCTTGAAGAGCGAGGGATCGATCTTGAGGCCGACCATCAGGCCCTTGCCGTTGACGGTGACGGTGACAAGGCCGCCGCCGGCCTTGCCTTCGACGCGGATGTCGGCGATCTCCGACTGCATCTTCTCCATCTTCGCCTGCATTTCCTTCACTTTGCCCATCATGCCCATGATGTCGCGCATCGTCTTTGGTCCTTCTTCTCCGAGTCTCTGTTTGAGCGGCAGGATATGTCGTCATGGTCGTCAACCGCTTCAAGCCGAAGCGGTTCCGTCAGCATTCATCCTAGCCTTAGAATTCGATGTCGTCGCCGGGTAGAATATCGCCATCGACGGATTCGGCGATTGCCGGCGGAGCAGTTGCTTCCTCTTCGTCGTCCGTCTCGGGTGCCCGCACCCGCACGTCGATGATCTTTGCGCCCGGAAATTGCGCCAGGATCGCTGCAACATCGGGGTCCTGCCGTGCATCGGCGACGCGCTGCTTCTGGGCGTTCGCTTCTGCTTCGACAAGTGTCGGCTGGCCCTCCTCGCGGCTGAGGCTGACGATCCAGTGAATACCGGTCCATTCCTTCAGCTTGACGGCAAGCTCATTCAGCAGAGTGCCGGGAGCGCCCGGTGCCAGGCTGACATCGAGCCGGCCCGGCTCCAGCTTGACCGGGCGCACGAAGGTACGCACCAGCGCCTTCATCTTCGGATCGCGCTTCTGGCTCGCAAGCTCGGCGATATCGGCCATCGAATTAACAGGCACAAGTGGCTTCGGCGCTTCAACCGGTTTTTGTTCGATGCGCCCGACAGGCTGCACGTCCGGCTGTGTATTCGGAACGGAGCGCAGCATAGCGACCGGTGCGGAAGGCGTAGGTCTTGGCGCTGGCGTTTCCACTGCACGCGCCATGGCATTGCCCTGATAGGACACCGCTCCGCCGCCACTGCCGCCGCTCGTAGACGGCGAGGGGCGGGAGCCGCCATTGCCGTCGGAAAATTCGGCAAGCCTGCGTGCCGCATCTTCCGGGGCCGGCAGATGGGCCGCGTGCGCAAGCCGGATCAGCACCATTTCCGCAGCGCCGGCGGTGCGTGAAGCGTTCTCCGTTTCGGCAATGCCCTTGAGAAGCATCTGCCAGATGCGGGAAAGTGCGGTTACCGCAACGCCTTGCGCGAATTCCGCCGCTTTCGTGCGCTCGACTTCGCTGAGCGACGGATCGTCGGCAGCATCGGGCACATATTTGAGGCGGGTCACGATATGGGTGAAATCAGCAAGGTCGGTCAATACAACGACGGGATTTGCGCCGGCCTCGTACTGGCTGTTGAATTCGGCAAGAGCTGCCGAAACATCGCCTTTGACGACATGGCCGAAGAGATCGACAATGCGGGCGCGGTCGGCAAGGCCGAGCATGGCACGCACCGCATCGGCGGCAACGAAGCCGCTGCCGTGGGCGATCGCCTGGTCGAGCAGCGACAGACCGTCGCGCGCCGAACCTTCGGCGGCACGCGCGATCATGGCGAGCGCTTCCGGCTCGGCCTCGATGCCTTCCTTGCCGGCAATGGTGGTGAAGAGCCCGACGAGATCGGAGGCGCTGATACGGCGCAAGTCGAAGCGCTGACAGCGCGACAGCACCGTGATGGGAACCTTGCGGATTTCGGTGGTGGCGAAAATGAACTTCACATGCTCGGGCGGCTCTTCGAGCGTCTTCAACAGCCCGTTAAAGGCCGCCGTCGACAGCATGTGCACTTCATCGATGATGTAGACCTTGTAGCGCGCCGAGACCGGGCGGTAGCGCACCTGCTCGATGATCTCTCTTATATCGTCGATACCGGTGTGCGAAGCGGCGTCCATCTCGATGACGTCGACATGCCGACCTTCCATGATCGCCTGGCAATGGTCGCCAGGCTCACGCAGGTCGATGGTGGGCCGATCGATGTCAGCGGTCTTGTAGTTGAGCGCGCGGGCAAGGATGCGGGCGGTCGTGGTCTTGCCGACACCGCGCACGCCGGTCAGCATATAGGCTTGGGCGATACGGCCGGTCTCGAACGCGTTGGTCAGCGTACGGACCATCGGCTCCTGGCCGACCATCAGGTCCGTGAAGTCCTTGGGTCTGTATTTGCGGGCCAGCACCCGGTAGCTGGTGCCGGTCGAGGCGGCATCTTTTGCTTGTCGCTCGGTGTCGCTCATCGCCCTGCTTATTGCCCGGTGCCCTGCTTGTCGCCCGGAAAGCCGGGTCCTGCTTTCGGAAAGGGTGGGAGGCTGGCACGAATGACCCGTGCCGGGCTCGTTAGGGCTGCTTCCTTCCGGACCTGACCCGGTTGGCGAGTGGCTCGTCCACCACCAACCTCCCGGATGCACATATCGGCAATATCGTCATCAAAAGCAAGCCAAGGTCAAAAAAAACTGCTAAACATTTGATAAAACAATGGAGGATGCCCCCTTGAACGAGTTTACGCTCGACGATCGTCTGGCGAATGACAGCGTTTCCGTCACCATAACTGGCCTGTGCGACGTCAGGCTGATGAAGGATCGCCGCTGGCCATGGCTCGTGCTCATCCCGCGCCGGCCCGGCAAATCGGAGGTCTTCGAGCTGACTCCGCTCGACCGGATCTTGCTGACCTTCGAAACGGATAAGGTCGCAAGCGCCCTGAAGACGGTGACGGCTGCGACAAAAATCAATGTCGGGGCACTTGGAAATATCGTCCGTCAGCTGCATGTTCATGTCATCGCGCGGTTCGAAGGTGATGCCAACTGGCCAGGCCCCGTCTGGGGCTACGGCAAGGCGGAACCCTATTCGGACGAAGACATGAACAGCCTCATAGCCAAGTTGCGGGAAACGCTTTTACAATGAGCCATTCCATCTTTTCCTCGGATGCGCCCCATCCGGAAGCCAGCAGTCTCACCGCTTTTGCGGAAAACCAGCTCAACCGGGATGCCGAGCATCGCGACGAGGAATCGATCAAGCAGGCGCTCGCCAAGGAAGGCACGCATATCCTGGCTTTCGCCCAGGACCGGCTCGTCCTGAAGCATGACGGGCAGGTGCTCGATCCTCTGTTTGCCCGCTACGAGCTGAACGACCTCGATCCGAATTGGGACGAGGCCGTTCTCCTCGGCTACCGCAAGACAGGCGAGCCCCGGCTTGCCGTGCCCGTGCGTGTCAATCCAGACGAGCTTGCCAGCCAGTACAAGCCGGCCGACATGCGCGCTCTGTGGCGTGATCTGCTGCTGGAAGGCGAAATCCTCGGTGAAGCCGCGCAGGGCGTGAGCCTCATTCGCTGGAATGGTGACAACCGCTTCTGCGGCCGCTGCGGCTCTGTCATGGAAAGCCGCATCGGCGGCTACAAGCGGATCTGCACGGCCTGCGAACATGTGATCTTCCCGCGCACCGATCCGGTCGTCATCATGCTCACGATCGACGAGGAGCGGAATCTCTGCCTGCTTGGCCGCAGCCATCACTTCGCGCCAGGCATGTATTCCTGTCTCGCCGGTTTCGTCGAACCGGGCGAGACCATCGAGAATGCGGTGCGCCGCGAAACGCTCGAGGAATCCGGTATTCATATCGGCCGCGTGCGCTATCACGCTTCCCAGCCTTGGCCGATGCCGCATTCCCTCATGATCGGCTGCTATGCCGAGGCGAAGTCCACGGACATCCACATGGACGAAGCCGAGCTTGAGGATTGCCGCTGGTTCACTCCGGAGGAGACGCTAGCCATGCTCGATCGCGTTTCGGCCTCCGGCAACACATCTCCACCCAAGGGCGCCATTGCCCATCGCCTGATGCGCGATTGGGTGGAATGGAAACGCTAGGTTTTATCGTGTCATGGCCCGCTCGGAACGCTTGCTGACGCTGCTGCAGACATTGCGGCGCTATCGCCGACCGGTCAGCGGTGCCGTTCTGGCGGAGGAGACCGGCGTCAGCCTGCGCACGCTCTATCGCGATATTGCCAGCCTGCAGTCGCAGGGTGCGATGATCGAGGGCGAACCGGGGATCGGCTATGTTCTGAAGCCCGGCTTCATGCTGCCGCCGATGATGTTTTCGCAGGATGAGATCGAGGCGCTGGTGCTGGGATCGCGATGGGTAGCCCGCGCTACCGATTCGCGCTTGGCGGCAGCCGGCGCCGACGCGCTTGCCAAGATCGCCGCCGTGCTGCCCGCCGACCTTCGCGATGAGGTCGACCAGGCGGCAGTGGTCGTTGCCACGCGACGTGTCACCGAAGACAAGGCCGATCTTTCCCTCATGCGCAAGGCGATCCGCACGGAGCGCATGGTGCAGCTGACCTATGGCGATGTGAACGGCGCCATTTCCACCCGGCGTATCTGGCCCTTCGCGCTCGGCTATTTCGACAATGCCCGCATCATCATGGCCTGGTGCGAGCTGCGTCAGGATTTCCGCCATTTCCGCGCCGACCGCATCGTCGATTTTGCGGTGCTGGAGGCGCGCTATCCGCGCCGGCGTGTCGCGCTTGCCAGGGAATGGCATGCCCGTGAGGGCATGGTCCACAATTGATCCGCCAAAGCATGTCTGGCAAAAGTGTGCAGCGTTTTTGCGACAACGACATGCGTAAAATCAAAGATCCAAAGCGCAGGAGGCGAATCTGAAAGATCGCGACCCGCTTCAGTGTGATGCTACTGCCAGAAACTGTCAGTAGATGCGGCTATGATGGGTCCATCCAATCAGGAAGGAGGACCGATCATGGCAGGCAACGTTTCCATCATTTCGCAACATGTGCATCGCGGCGGCGTCGAGGCGCTTAAAGGCAAGCATCAGTCATGGCCGGCTCGTCTCTCTGAGCTCGCGCTTGGCTATTTCACCCGCCGCTGGAATCGTCTCGATATCGAGGAAGCGCCGAGTTCCGTGATGCGGGATCTCGGTTTTCTCGATGGCCGTGCACCTTACCGTGAGGAAGAGCGGATGCATTAGAGCAGCTCCAGGAAAACTGCGCGGCAGTTTTCCGTCAGGAATTGCGGGAAATAAAGAGGTAGGGCGGTTCGGAAATTCCGCGAAAGACTGAACAGCCCCGGAGCATCCCGCGCGAAGTTCGCCGCGACTTTGCGATAACGACATCGGTAAAATCGGAAATTCAAGTGCAAGACACTGATCCGAAGGCTGCAACAGGCTTCGGAAACGTGGCTTCGCACGCACTCATCATGACAGACAAAGCCATCCTCGGCGGCTGAGCTCCGTCCGCCGGGCTACAGCCGCATGCCCTTAAATCCATCAAAACAAGAGGACTATTCAGATGACCAGCCCCAACCTAATCATCTTCTATGTCAAGGACCCCAGCGAAAGTACGCCGTTCTACCGCGATCTCTTCGGCCGTGAGCCGGCCTTCGCGTCGCCGAACTTCGTGGCTTTCGCGCTCGACAACGGCCTAAGTCTCGGCCTCTGGCGCCGAAGCAGCGTCGAACCCCAGCCCTCCGCCATCGGAAATCGCGGCGAACTGGGCTTCATGGTCGAAGGCGCTGGCGCCGTCGAGCAGCACTACAAGGATTGGAAGGCACGCGGCCTGCCGATCGCGCAGGAGTTGACGACGATGGATTTCGGCCCAACCTTTGTTGTGCTCGACCCGGACGGCCATCGCCTGCGCGTTTGTGAGCCGGATAAGTGAGTTTTGGTGGCAATTTGCGCTTCCCCTCTTCCCGTTAAAGGGGAGAGGGGAACTCGTTACCAAGGCTTTATGATAATCTCCTTTTAGAGATTGCCCCGCATCGGATGACCCTTGTAGACGCCGAGGATGCGGACTTTTTCGGAGAAGAAGCGCAGTTCCTCCAGCGCCCGGCGCACATGTGGATCAGAAGGATGACCTTCGATGTCGGCATAGAACTGCGTCGCAACAAAACGGCCGCCGAGCTGATAGCTTTCGAGCTTTGTCATGTTGATGCCGTTGGTGGCGAAGCCGCCGAGTGCCTTGTAGAGCGCGGCCGGAATGTTGCGGACGTTGAAGACGAAGGTCGTGACGATTTTTTCGTCCGGCGCACTGCGCTCGGCCCAGTCCTCGTCGCGCGACAGGATGACGAAGCGCGTCATGTTGTTTTCGGTGTCTTCGACATTCTCGGCGATGATTTCCAGCCCGTAGAGATCGGCCGCAAGCCGGGGCGCCAGTGCCGCCATGCTGCGATCGCCGGTTTCCTTCACCAGCTTGGCAGCACCCGCCGTATCGCCTGCAATGACAGGCTTCCAGCCGTTCTGACGCACGATGTTGCGGCATTGGCCGAGCGCATGGATGTGGCTGTGCACCGTGCGGATCTCTTCCTTCTTCACGCCTGGCAGAACCATCAACTGGAAACGAATCGGCATGAAATATTCGCCGACGATATGCAGTCGCGATTCCGGCAGCAGATGATGGATATCGGCGACTCGCCCGGCGATCGTGTTCTCGATCGGGATCATACCGAGATCCGCATCACCATTATCGATGGCGGTGAGGGCATCCTCGAAGGTCTGGCAGGGCAGCGGCTCCATGGTCGGGAACATGTCACGGCTGGCCATGTCGGAATTGGCGCCGTACTCGCCCTGGAAGGAGATCTTATTGGTCTTGGTAATCATGGGACTGCCCTTGGGGGAATGCCGTCAGAGAGAGGCGGCGGAGAGGATGCGTCTGGCCTTTTCGAGGTCGGCGGGAGTATCGACACCGAGCGGTATCGTGTCAACGATCTCGACATCGATGCGCATGCCGGCCTCCAGCGCCCTCAGCTGTTCCAGTGATTCGCGCCGCTCCAACGTCGATGGGCCGAGGCTCACGAATTTCGCGAGGGCGGCGCGGCGGTAGGCATAGAGGCCGATATGGTGATAGAGCGGCCCTTTGCCATACGGTGCGGTCGTGCGGGTAAAATAGAGCGCGTGCAGACGGCTGTCCGAGATCGGTGAGCCGACGACCTTGACGACGCTCGGCGCGGTCTTTTCTTCCTCGTCCTTGATCTCGACCGTCAGCGTTGCGATGTCGACGGCCGGATTTTCGAGCGGGCGCAGCGAGGCGCGGATCGTCTCAGGATCGATGGTCGGCAGGTCGCCCTGTACATTGACGATGATCTCCGCGCGACCTTCGGGATCGACGGCCTGCAGGGCTTCGTAGATGCGGTCCGAGCCGGATTGATGGTCGGTGCGCGTCATGACGACCTCGAAGCCGGCATTGGCGACGGCGGCATAGGTATCCGCATGGTCGACGGCGACGACGATGCGACCGATCGCCGCCTCGCGCGCACGCTTGGCAACCTGTACGATCATGGGCAGACCGCAAATATCTGCGAGCGGCTTGCCCGGCAGGCGCGTGGAGGCCATGCGGGCGGGAATGAGGACCAGCGTCTTGTCTAAATTTGAATCACTCATTGTTGGGCCTTCTATTCCCGAGGGAAAAGTGTCAAAACGTCTCATGGTGGAGACCGTTTACAGAGTTGCAAGAAACAGCCAAAAGACATAGGTTTCGCGCGAATTCAAGATGGGCCAGCGGAGGATGCTGGCGGCGAGGGGAGCATAGCAGATGAATTCATCCTACGTGAACATGGGAGTCGGGGCACTTCTGGCCACGCTGTTCGTGTTGAAGTCCGTGTCGCTCGCGTCAGGATTTATTTTCCATTCAGAGGCACCGGAAAAGCCCGGTTTTGCCATCGTCGCGACCGAGGAGCCGGCTGCTGGCGGTGACAAGGGGGCTGCTGCCAAGGCGGAAACGCCGATCGCTCAGCTGCTGCAGAAGGCGGATGCCAAGGCCGGCGAAGCGATCTTCAAGAAGTGTCAGGCCTGTCATTCCGGAGAGAAGGGAGGGCCAAACAAGGTTGGCCCTGATCTCTGGGGCATTGTCGACCGCCCGGTCGCAGAGCACGAGGGCTTTGCTTATTCGGCTGGCATGAAGGACTTCTCCAAGGGCGGTTCGGAAAAGTGGACCTATGACCACCTCTATCACTTCCTGGCCGCTCCGAAGAAATTCGTCGCCGGAACGGCGATGGGCTTTGCCGGCCTGCCGAAGGAAGAGGATCGCGCCAACGTGATCGCCTATCTGCGCACGCTCGCCGACACCCAGGTGCCGCTGCCGGATCCGAACGCACCGGCCGCGACGAACTGAGGCAAATTCTCGGACCAATTGAAAAACGCGGTCGCCAGGCCGCGTTTTTGTATTGATCGTTCAGATTGAAAGCCGGCGTGAGCGCGTCCGCTGATCGAGGTCGAAGACCTTCAATCCATCCTCGGCGCTTGGCGGCATGCGCCAATCCTCGGCGATCAGCGCCTTTCGCGCATCGCGCAGGCCGGCCTCCCAATGTTCGCGCATGGACAACGCAGAAAATTCGTAGTCCTTCGAATGCGAGCGGAACTGCTTGTTGCGATAGATCAGGTGGATGATCGTCACGCCGTAATCGGAGCAATGCTGCTCCAGTTTCTTGATTTCCGGATCGGCCTTGGCCTCTTCGGGAAGGCGGGCATAAAGATCTGAGATGGTCCGCCGCAGGCGATGACGCTCGAGAAAGAGGTCGGTGTTGAGCCGGGTCCGGCTGGAATAGGTAATGTCCTTGCGCCGCTCCTCGACTTCCTCGAGATCCTGCGGCAGCGGGCCGACGGCGCTGAAGAGATCGACCTGAAAGACGACCGTATCGATATCGGCACCATTGCGCAGCACGTAGCTGAGCGGCGTGTTTGAGACGAGGCCACCGTCCCAGTAATGCTCGTTGCCAATCTTGACCGCTGGAAAACCGGGCGGCAAGGCGCCGCTCGCCATCACGTGCTCAGGCCCGATCTTGATGTCCCTATTGTCGAAGAAGGCAAAATTGCCGGTGCGCACATTGACGGCGCCGAGGCTTAAGCGCACCGGGCCATGGTTGATTCGGTCGAAATCCACGTGATCGATCAGCGTCTGGCGCAGCTGCTCCGTATCATAGATGCTGGTCGCGCCCGCCGAGCCGCGTGTCTGAAACCAGGCCGGAATCTGCCAAGGGGAAAAGAAGCCGGGCACGCCGAAGGTCGAAACCCACCAACTGCTGACCGAGCGATAGAAGGGATTGGTCTCGCGCCGATCTTCCATCAGCAGATCGACGGGAAGATGCACGGTCACCTTGTTCCAAAAGGAACGCAGAGCCTCAAGCCGTTCGCCGGGCACGTTGCCGGCCATGATAGAGGCATTGATCGCGCCGATCGAGATGCCGGCGATCCAATCCGGTTCGATATTCTGTTCTCTGAGTGCCTGGAAGGCACCCACCTGATAGGAGCCGAGCGCGCCGCCGCCTTGAAGCACAAAGACCTTCTGCGAATAGGCTGACGCGGGGTTGGTGACTGGAGCTGCAATATTCATGTGCCATCCTTTGCTGCGCTCCGGGTGGGAAGGCCGGGATGCGCAAAATATATGACCATTTTCCTGCCTGCCTCTCCGTAAGCGGAGAGATGCCATTGTTGTCGGCGGGGTCGAGCTTCGGCTATCCGAGCAGATAGGCCCAAAGCGACACTGAGAACGCCCCGAGCGCTGTCGTCAAGGTAATCGTCGAGGCCGCGAGACTGTGGCCGACCCCGAAGCGATTGGCAATCAGCCAGGCGTTCACACCTGTAGGAACTGCGGCAGTCAGCACGAGCGCGGCGCGCCATTCCGCGCTAAGGCCAAGGAGGTGGCCGGCTGCTAGCACACAGGCTGGCAGAAGGAATAGCTTGAAGGAGGCGATCACACTGGTGATGCCGAGATTGCCTGACATTCCGTATTGACGCAGCGCCATGCCGAGCGAGATCAACGCCGCCGGGCCGGCGATATTGGCAATGCTGTCGATAGCGGTTCCGAGCGTCGCGGGAATGGGAAGGCTGGTCAGATGAACGACGAGGCCGCAGAAAAGGCCGATAACGAGCGGATTGCGGACGAGATTGCTGCCGACCTGCCGCAGCAGCTCGGGGGTGCTGCGGCCGGCGCCGGCATTTTCCTTGCGCTCGGCCTGTTCCATCAGCAGCGTGCCGGCGATCATCATGGTCGGCAGGTGCACGGCGATCAGGATCGACATCGCCATGACGCCATCCGGCCCGACGGTGCGCCCGACCAGCGGCAGGCCGATGAAGATCGTGTTGGCGAAGGCCGAGGAAACGCCGGCAAGCACGCCTATGCGAGCATCCCGCCCGAAGAACCGGGTCGCGACAATATGGCCGGCGGTCCAGGTGATGGCGACGCCGGAGAAATAGGCGATCCAGAGCCGAAAAGGCGATGCGCCGCGAAAATCCGCCTCCGCTATGGTCTGGAACAGCAGGAGCGGCACGGCGATCTTGAAGACGAACTCGCTCATCGCCTCGCCGACCTCGGCCTTCAGCAGGCCGGTGCGAACGATCATCCAGCCGACAAGAATGAGCAGGAAGACCGGAAGAACATCGGTGAGGATTTCGGACATGCCGGGCGAGGTCGTGAAAAAAGTGTGACTCTGGAGGGTGATCCGGGAGTTGTAGCAGTTCGCCGACGTGTGAGAACCCACAAAAACAAAAAAGCGGGCATTGCCCGCTTGTGTGTCCGGTCTCGCCGGAAAGTCCCCCCGGTGCACATGCCGCCAGTTCATCCGTGGTCGGCCCGCGTACCGGTGAGGCGGAAGGCATCATTCCTTCCCAGACTGGCTCGGAAGTCTTTCGAGCTTCCCATCCCAGCCGCTTGATAAGCATTTAAAGATAGAAAGTGACAGGCAAATGACTGATTGGAATTAAGTTGGCAGCCTCGGCGCTGATTTTTCTTCCAAACTTCGGAAAAACCGATATTACCGGATACCGGCTATCACCAATACCGGGATCCTCCAATAGATGACTCGTTTCGACGTACTGACCGTTGGCAATGCCATCGTCGACATTATCGCCCGTTGCGACGATCAGTTCCTGATCGACAACAAGATCACCAAAGCCGCGATGAACCTCATCGACGCCGAACGTGCCGAGCTCCTTTATTCGCGCATGGGCCCGGCTCTCGAAGCCTCCGGCGGCAGCGCCGGTAATACGGCTGCGGGTGTTGCGAATTTCGGCGGCAGGGCAGCTTATTTCGGCAAGGTGGCAGAGGATCAGCTCGGAGAGATTTTCGCCCATGATATCCGCGCCCAGGGCGTGCATTACGAGACCAAGGCGAAGGGCACGTTCCCGCCGACTGCCCGCTCGATGATCTTCGTCACCGAGGATGGGGAGCGCTCCATGAATACCTATCTCGGCGCTTGCGTCGAACTCGGTCCGGAAGACGTCGAGGAACAGGTCGTCGCAGATGCCAAGGTAACCTATTTCGAAGGCTATCTCTGGGATCCGCCGCGCGCCAAGGAAGCTATCCGCGAATGCGCCCGTATCGCCCATGCCAATGGCCGGGAAATGTCGATGACGCTCTCCGACAGCTTCTGCGTCGGTCGCTACCGCGACGAATTTCTCGATCTCATGCGCTCCGGCACCGTCGATATCGTCTTCGCCAATCGCGACGAAGCCCTCTCGCTCTACGAGACCGACGATTTCGAGAAGGCGCTGAAGCTCATTGCAGCCGATTGCAAGATCGCCGCCGTGACGACAGGCAAGGACGGTGCCGTCATCGTGCACGGCAGCGAACGCTATGTCGTCGACGCCCATCCGATCGAGGAACGTGTCGACACGACCGGCGCCGGCGATCTTTTCGCCGCCGGCTTCCTGTTCGGCTATACGCAGGGCCGCAGCCTGGAAGATTGCGCCAAGCTCGGCAACCTCGCCGCAGCGATTGTCATCGAACAGATCGGCCCGCGGCCGATGCGGTCACTCTCGGAGGCCGCGAAGGAGTTCGGCCTGCTCTGACGGAAATCCGTCCGCGCATGATCGTAACAGCCGTCCGCTGCCGAGAGCGCCGGGCGGTTTTTACGTTTGACACGGCTGCCTAAAGTGTCGCGCAAAAGCGTGTAGCGGTTTTGCGAGAACGACATGCGCAAAATCAAGGACCTAAAGCACAGGAAGCGAATCTGAAGATCGCGACGTGCTTTAGTGCCAGAAGAGCGTTGCGGTCCCGCCCTCGTAGAAGATGAGGATGCCGAGAGCGATCAGGACGAACGGCACGATCCTGTGGCCGTGGCGACGGATCGGTGCACCCAAGGTCGGATGATTGACGAGCGAGTGCGCGGCACCAAGCCAGATGGCCGTCAGCACCGCGAACATGCAGCCGATGGCGAGGATCTCATAGGCGGAACGCGTTGCGAAGATCGGCGTATAGATGCTGATATTGTCGCCGCCATTGGCGATCGTCACCAGCGCGACCGCCACAATGTTTCCATGTCCCGCCGAAGCTTTCGCATGATCTTCCGGATCTTCGCCGGTCTCGATGCCGTTCCAGAGTTCCCATAGTCGCCTGAGGCCAAAATAGATCGGCGCAAGGCCGAGCACGCCGATATAGGCAGCCGGAATGACGAGAACCAGAAACGAGGCGAGGGCGCTGAAGCCATAGAGCGCGCCGATGCCGAGATATTGGCCAATGACGATCTGTCTCAGGCGGAATTTCCGGTCGGCGAAAAAGCCGAGAAGGACGAATATGTCATCTATGTTCGTCGATGCGAACATGACGATGGCAACGCCGAAAACGCCTAGCACGTAACCCAAGATCGCCGGTCTCCCTATCCGATCCCGGATACAGCATTGCGTAGCGAAAGTCGCGTGGCTGCGTTCGGCGCCAAGCGAGCGGTCGTTACTTGAAGGCTTCGCCTGGGTAAGCGCCCCAGATCTCGGATTGCGCCACCCATCCCTCGGTGCCGTCGGCGGTGACGAGGCACCAATCGCCCGTGCATTCCTTGACGCTCATCATCACGCCGGGCTGAAGCTTGGCAATGACCGCGGCGGATGGCTGGGATTCGCGGCGCATGTTGACGAAGACGGCCTTGCCCTTGCCCTTCATCCAGGGAGCGGCGATGGCCGAGCGCTGGCCCGACAGCAGAGATTGGTTGACCCAGCCTTCGGTGCCGTCGGCATCGCGCACGCGCCGCCAGTTATCATATTCTTGGATGATTTCGACCGGCAGGCCCTGCTTAAGGTATAACCACGACACTGCGTAATCCGCGCTCGGGCCGATGCGCAGATTGACCCGCTTCGATTTCAGTGTGACGAAGCGCGGCAGCGGCAGGCCGCTCGGCCCCTTGGCGGCCTGGGCCGCGGCAAGATCGGCCGACACAGCGGCCATCATCAGGCCGATTGC
Source organism: Rhizobium sp. ERR 1071 (assembly GCF_007828675.1). Classification (NCBI taxonomy): domain Bacteria; kingdom Pseudomonadati; phylum Pseudomonadota; class Alphaproteobacteria; order Hyphomicrobiales; family Rhizobiaceae; genus Rhizobium; species Rhizobium sp. ERR 1071. The sequence continues at coordinate 40,081 of NZ_VITM01000021.1, forward strand.
GAAAATGGCGCAGGACTTCAAGACGTTGCCACGCATGGGATTTCCGTTCGTTCGTCATGACAAAGGCGCGCCATTCCGGCGACCTTTCGCTCCGGTGAGCGGCAAATCCTCGGATCGCGTCAGCGAGTTTTGTTTGTCTTCGCCTGCGGGTCTGGTAGAAATGCCCGGAACGGGAAAATTATCCTGCTTCTTGGTTAAGAACATCTGAACAAGGCATCGCCGCTCGCCATGACGACGAAGAAAAAACCGAAGGTCTATGTCACGCGCAAACTGCCTGACGCGGTGGAGACGCGCATGCGCGAGCTCTTCGATGCCGAACTCAACATCGATGATCGCCCGCGCACGAAGGACGAATTAATTGAGGCCGTCCGCTCTGTCGATGTGCTGGTGCCGACAGTCACCGACCGCGTCGATGCCGAGATCATCGAAGAAGCCGGCCCGCAGATGAAGCTGATCGCCAGCTTCTCCAACGGTACGGACCACATCGATGTCGAGGCTGCAGCGCGCCGCGGCATCACTGTGACAAATACGCCCAATGTGCTGACCGAAGACACTGCCGACATGACCATGGCGCTCATCCTCGCCGTGCCGCGGCGACTGGCGGAAGGTGCGCGCGTGCTGACCGACAGCCCCGGTGAATGGGCCGGATGGTCGCCCACTTGGATGCTCGGCCGCCGCATTCATGGCAAGCGCATCGGCATTGTCGGCATGGGGCGGATCGGCACGGCTGTTGCCCGCCGCGCCAAGGCATTCGGCCTGTCGATCCATTATCACAACCGCAAGCGGGTCAATCCGGCAACCGAGGACGAACTGGAGGCGACCTATTGGGACAGCCTCGACCAGATGCTCGCCCGCGTCGATATTGTTTCGGTCAATTGCCCATCGACGCCGGCTACCTATCACCTCATCTCGGCCCGCCGCCTGGCGCTGCTGCAGCCGACGAGCTATATCGTCAACACGGCGCGCGGCGACGTCATCGACGAGACGGCGCTGATCAAGATCCTGCGCGAGGGCAAGATTGCCGGCGCCGGCCTTGACGTGTTCGAGAACGAACCCGCCGTCAATCCGAAGCTGGTGAAGCTCGCCAACGAAGGCAAGGTGGTGATCCTGCCGCATATGAGCTCGGCCACACTCGAGGGCCGCATCGACATGGGCGACAAGGTCATCATCAACATTCGCACCTTCATCGACGGCCATCGCCCGCCCAATCGCGTTCTGCCGTTTCGGTGACTGAAGCATGCTGATTCGCCCGCCGAAACGCGGCTGAATACCCGGCTGCAAATTTGATCTCACTTCCCTCTCGCCGGTCATGTGCATGTCACAAAGCCGGCCCAGAGGTGACCACAAACATAAATCAGGAAGGGCGGAAATCATGGCGCGGGCGCTGCCGCATGAGCGGGTGCAATATGTGGTCGAGGGCGGCTTCAAGCTGTCGGGAGAGATCGAACCGAGCGGCAACAAGAATGCTGCATTGCCGATCATCGCCGCATCGCTTCTGACCGATCAACGTGTCGAGCTCAGCAATGTGCCGCGTATCCGCGATGTCGAGGCGCTGGTGGAGCTGATCCAGTCGGTCGGTGCAAAAGTGCGTTGGCTGGGAAAGAACGAGCTCGAAATCGAAGCGCGGGAGCTTCGTCCTGCCAATCTCGATCCCGATCTTTGCGCCCGCATCCGTGCCTCCATCCTGCTTGCCGGTCCGATGCTCGCGCGCTGCGGCGAGATCACCTTGCCGCCGCCCGGCGGCGACGTCATCGGCCGCCGGCGCGTCGATACGCATTTCCTGGCGTTGGAACAGCTCGGCGCCAAGATCGAGGTCAACAGCGTCTACAGCTTCCGCACCGAGGGCTTACGCGGCGCCGATGTCTTCCTCGACGAGCCCTCCGTAACGGCGACCGAAAACGCCCTTTGCGCGGCTGTCTTCGCTGAGGGGACGACCATCCTGCGCAATTGCGCCTCCGAGCCGCATGTTCAGGATTTGGCACGATTCCTGATTGCCATGGGCGCCCGAATAGAGGGCGTCGGCACCAATATGATGACCATCCATGGCGGCCAGCGACTGAGCGGCGCGTCGCATCGCATCGGCCCCGATCACAATGAAGTCGGCTCGCTGATCGGCCTTGCCGCCGTCACCGGTTCGGAAATCACCATTCGCCGCGCAGGCGTCGAGCATCTGCGCTCCACGCTGATGACCTTCGAGCGCCTCGGCATCCGCTGCCAGATCGACGGTGACGATCTCATCATCCGCTCCGGTCAGGAAATGAAGATCCAGCCCGATTTCGGCGGTCACATTCCGAAGATCGAGGATCAGCCCTGGCCGGCCTTTCCCGCTGATACCATGTCGATCGCCATCGTCACCGCCACGCAATGCGATGGTGTCGTGCTGATGTTCGAGAAAATGTTTGAAAGCCGCATGTTCTTCGTCGACAAGCTGATCGCCATGGGCGCCCGTATCGTGCTGTGCGACCCGCATCGCGCCATCGTTGCCGGCCCCTCCAAGCTGCGCGCCGCCCAGCTCGAAAGCCCTGATATTCGTGCCGGCATGGCGATGCTGATCGCGGCCATGTGCGCCGAGGGCACGAGCGTCATCAACAATGCCCAGCAGATCGAGCGCGGTTACGAGCGCATCGAGGAGCGGCTGAACGCCCTGGGTGCCCGCATCACCCGCATCCCGCCGCGCGAGGCGTGACGGCTCCATCCACCGGCTGAGGGTGCGCTAGGCAATCGCCTTGCGCATCTCGATCGATGTCGTCCGATCGAAGCCGGCGTGGCGATTTTCGGCCGTCTTCCGAAAGCCCCATGCGGCGAAGGTGGCGTGATTGTCGGTGAGCTCGATCCGTGTTTCCAGCCGCAACGCCTTGAGGCCAAGCTCTCGTGCCGTTGTCTCGGCCACGCCCAGCAATCGCTTGCCGATACCTTTACCCTGTGCTGCCGGCAGCACGGCGAGCTTGCCGACATAGAGGCTTTGCGCCTCCGGCCGGCAGAAAATGCAACCGACCAATTGCTCGCCATCGAGTGCCACATAAGCGATCTCGCTAAGCGCCTTCGCTTTCAGAGTTTCGAATGTCAGCGCGTGCGCGGAGGAGGGCGGATCGATGCGGTCGTTCATGTAAGCGAAGGATGCCAGGATGAGAGCCAGCAACGCATCCCAGCGATCGAAGCCGTTATCGAGGCGACGAAGTGCGATTTCGCTCATTCGGCGGCGACCCGGGCACGTTTGCGACGATAGCGCACGGTTTCGAAGCGCGAGGAAAGCCCATCATAGAGCAGCAGGCGGCCGATCAGCGGCTCGCCGATGCCTGTGATGAGCTTGATCGCTTCCATCGCCATGAGCGTGCCGATGACGCCGGTCAAGGCGCCGATGATGCCCGCCTCGGCGCAGCTCGGGATTAGACCTTCCGGCGGCGGTGCTGGGAAGAGATCGCGATAGCTCGGATTGGGGTTGCCATCGGCGTCGCTTTCATAAGGCTTCAATGTGGTCACGGAACCATCGAATCGGCCGACTGCACCTGTCACCAGCGGCAGATGCGCCGCCTCTGTCGCGTCGGCAGCCGCATAGCGTGTATCGAAATTGTCGGAACCGTCGATGACGAAATCGAAGCCGGCGAGGTGCCGCGCGGCCGTATCGAGGCTGAACCGCTCCTCGAAGCGGATGACGCGTACATGCGGGTTCAGCCGCGCGATCGCGTCGGTCGCGCTCTGCGTCTTCATCTCGCCGATCGTGCCCGTGTCGTGAATCACCTGCCGCTGCAGATTGGACAGCGAAACGCGATCGTCATCGGCAATCCCAAGCGTGCCGACACCGGCGGCAGCAAGATATTGCAACACCGGCGCACCAAGGCCACCGGCACCGATGACAAGCACGCGCGCCGCCTTCAATTTTTGCTGGCCAGTGCCACCGACCTCCGGCAGGAGGATATGGCGGTGATAGCGGGCGATTTCGTCTGAGCTCAAAGGATCCATGGGCGCAAGTCTAGCACAATCGAGGGCGAGGAGGCGCTAGGATTTCGTAATGCCGCCATGCGCCACGGTAAAGAATTGCGCGCGCTCGCCAAGGGCCGAGAACATGGATTTGTCCGTGCCGGTCATGAAGGCCTGGCCGCCGAGCCCGTCGATGAGATCGAAAAGCGCAGCACGCCGTCCCTCATCAAGATGGGCGGCGATCTCGTCGAGCAGCAGGATCGGCGCATAGCCTGTGAGATTGCCAACCAAACGCGCATGGGCAAGGATGAGGCCGACGAGCAGCGCCTTCTGCTCACCCGTGGAGCACCGCTCCGCTTCCATATTCTTCTCGCGATGCCTCACCATAAGATCGGCCCGATGCGGCCCATCCAGTGTGCGACCGGCGGCCGCATCGCGGTAACGTCCCTCGCGCAGCATATCGGCATAGGTATCTTCGAGATCGACGGCCGGCCGGTCGAACTGTCCGTCGAGGAAGCCGGAAAGCTCAAGCGCCGCGGATGGAAATGGTGTCGTCTCGCGCGTCTCGGCAATCAGCCGTGAGAGAAGGCCGAGCATTTCCTGCCGCGCGATCGCCATGGCGATGCCGAGGCTCGCCATCTGCTCCTCGATGCCGCCGAGCCAGGATGGATCGAACCGGCTTTCGGATAAAAGCTTGTTGCGGCTGCGCATGGCGCGCTCGAAATCGCTGGCGCGGCGGCCATGAGCGGGGTCAAGCGACAGGACTAGCCGGTCAAGGAAACGGCGGCGTTCCGAGGAGCCGCCGGTAAACAGGCCGTCCATGGCCGGCGTCAGCCAGAGAACGCGCAGATGATCGGTCAGCTCGTCGACCGTCTTGGCTGGAGTGCCGTTGATTCGCAGCCGACGGGCGGCTGATTCGTCGGTCGTATCGATGCCGGTGCCGATTTCGACGCTGCCATCCATGCCCTCGATCTCCGCGAAGATGGAAAAGCCGCCTGGCGCATCGACCCGGGTGACATCGGTATAGGCGGCGCGACGCAGGCCGCGGCCAGGCGATAGCAGAGAGACCGCTTCCATGAGATTGGTCTTGCCGGCGCCGTTGTTGCCGGTCAGCACCACGTGCCGCTCGTCAAGCGTCAGCGCCGCCGCCGCATAGTTGCGGAAGTCGGTCAGCTTGAGGCGCGAGATGGAAACCTTGTTCGGCATCTGTCTTTAAGATTCGCAATCGATGGCCGAGGGGTATGCCGAACCCCGCGCAAGTGCAAGGTTTTTGCCGATGGTTCGAAATGTAAGCGCCGTCACGGGCCACCCTCGTCCTTCGACAAGCTCAGGATGAGGGTGGAGTGAGGCCCGCAGGCTGAGGGAAGCTGTGGGCAAAGCGGGGGGAGGAGCCCTCATGGTGAGCAGGCCTGAAGGGCCGTCTCGAACCACGAGGGCGGGTGATTGATCCGCTATTCGGCATCCTTGTCTTTTGAAGAGATCTGCTTGAATTCCCGCCGATATTGGCATTAGCGCACGGCACTACCTATATCGCCATGCTCGGAGAAGTTTTGTGTGAAGAGGGCATCAATTGGAATTTGCAAAGGCATTGCTTGCGCATACCCACGTTGGTTGGACACGTGTGAAGGCTGGCGAATCAGGCGATCTCGTCTATCGGCGCGAAGATGGCCTCGCTTATGCGAAAATCGCTTCGGCTGAGCGCTCCATCGATCTTGCCGGCGAGCGCGATAGGCTGCTTTGGCTGCAGGACAAGGGAATCGCCGTCCCAGGAATTATCGATTGGCGTGAGATGGAGGAGGGTGCGTGCCTGATCATGACGGCAATTCCCGGCGTACCGGCAGCCGAGCTGGATGGAGATGCGCTGCTGAAGGCCTGGCCATCGATGGCGCGGCAGCTGAAATCTCTTCATGAGCTGCCGATTGATCGATGCCCCTTCGATCGCAGCCTGTCGCTGATGTTCGCAAAGGCAGCGGATGTGGTTTCGCGAGATGCTGTAAACCCAGATTTCCTGCCGCCGGAGGATCACAAGAGGTCGGCCCGCGAACTGCTGGATCGCATTGAGCGCGATCTGCCGGTTCGGCTCGATCAGGAAGCCATCGACAAGGTCCTCTGCCATGGCGATGCCTGCATGCCCAATTTCATGGTTGATCCGCATAGCCTGCAATGTACCGGGCTGATCGATCTAGGCCGTGTCGGCAAGGCCGATCGCTATGTCGATCTCTCGCTGATGATTGCCAATGCCGAGGAGAGCTGGATGACGCCCGAACAAGGAGAACGAGCCTTTTCGATCCTGTTCGAAACCCTGGAAATCGCAGAGCCGGACCGCGAACGTCTCGCCTTCTATCTCCGGCTCGATCCGCTGACATGGGGCTGATTCGCGCGAGAGCGGCGATTCGTTCATCCAAATAAAAAATCCGGCCGAGTCATCGGCCGGATTCATGTGAAACATTTTGATTCGCGGCTCAGTCGCTGAACGTGTCGAAGAAATCCTTCATGCGGGCGAAGAAGCCTGTCGATTCGGGATTGTTGTCCTTCGAGGAGATTTGCTCGAATTCCTGCAGCAGTTCCCGCTGCCGTTTGGTCAGCTTCTGCGGCGTCTCGATCTGGATCTGGATATAGAGATCGCCGACCTGGCTGGAGCGCAGCACCGGCATGCCCTTGCCCTTCAGTCGGAACTGCTTGCCGACCTGCGTCCCCTCGGGAACGGTGACGCGCGATTTGGTGCCGTCGAGCGTTGCGACATCGAAGGTGCCGCCAAGTGCCGCCGTCGTCATCGATATAGGCACCGCACAATAAAGATCGGCGCCATCGCGCTGGAAGAACTCATGCGGCTTGACGGAGAGGAAGATGTAGAGATCGCCCGCCGGTCCACCGCGCAGACCAGCCTCGCCTTCGCCCTGCAGGCGAATGCGCGTACCATCTTCGATGCCGGAGGGAATGTTGACGGAGAGCGAGCGCTCCTCGGTCACGCGGCCCTGGCCGTGGCACTTGGTGCAGGGATCGGGGATGATCTGGCCGCGGCCATGGCAGGTCGGACAGGTGCGCTCGACCGAAAAGAATCCCTGGGCAGCGCGCACGCGGCCGGAACCCTGGCAGGTGCCGCATGTCTTCGGCTGCGTGCCGGGCTTGGCGCCCGAGCCGGAACAGACGTCGCAGGTGATCGAGGTCGGAACCCGGATCTGCGCCGTCTTGCCGCTGAAGGCCTCCTCCAGCGAGATTTCCATATTGTAGCGAAGATCGGCGCCGCGCTCGCGGCCGCCGGAAGAACGCCCGCGCGAGCGGCCGCCACCCATCATCTCGCCGAAAATGTCCTCGAAAATATCGGAGAAACCGCCGCCGCCGAAACCGGCTCCGAAGCCGCCACCGCCGCCCATGCCGCCATGCTCGAAAGCGGCGTGGCCATAGCGGTCATAGGCTGCGCGCTTCTGCGGGTCCTTGAGCGTTTCGTAGGCTTCGTTGATTTCCTTGAACTTCCGCTCGGCATTGCTGTCGCCCGGATTCTTGTCCGGATGATATTGCATTGCCAGCTTGCGAAAGGCGCTCTTCAGCTCTTTCTCGTCCGCCGTCTTGGAGACGCCCAACGTCTCGTAAAAATCCGCTTTTGCCATATTAAGGATTAGAACCCCGGAAATGGATTTCCGGCTGCCAAAAGGCAGCCGGATCTAAGTTTCCTCAAACCTTTCGGTTCGCGCTTATGCAGACCGCTTGCGGTCGTCTTCGTCCTTGATTTCCTCGTAATCGGCATCGACGACATCGTCCTTGCCGCCTGCTGCCGAGGCATCACCGGAACCGGCTTCCGCCTGCTGGGCCTCATAGATCGCCTGGCCGAGCTTCATGGAAACCTCCATGAGCGTCTGGGTCTTGGCCTTGATGTCTTCGGCATCCGGCTCGGAAGCTTCGGTCGCCGTCTTCAGCGCTGCGATCGCGTCGGAGATCGCGGTGCGATCGGCTTCGCTGACCTTGTCGCCGTAATCCTTCAGCGACTTCTCGCTGGAGTGGATCAGGCTTTCGGCCTGGTTCTTGGCTTCAACGCCTTCGCGACGCTTCTTGTCTTCAGCGGCATGGGCTTCCGCATCCTTGACCATCTTCTCGATGTCGGCATCGGAGAGACCGCCGGAAGCCTGGATGCGGATCTGCTGTTCCTTGCCGGTGCCCTTGTCCTTGGCCGAAACCTGAACAATGCCGTTGGCGTCGATATCGAAGGTGACTTCGATCTGCGGAACACCACGCGGTGCCGGCGGCAGGCCGACGAGGTCGAACTGGCCGAGCAGCTTGTTGTCGGCAGCCATTTCACGCTCGCCCTGCGAAACGCGGATGGTCACGGCCGACTGGTTGTCGTCGGCGGTCGAGAAGGTCTGCGACTTCTTCGTCGGGATCGTCGTGTTGCGTTCGATCAGACGGGTGAAGACGCCGCCCAGCGTTTCGATGCCGAGAGACAGCGGGGTCACGTCGAGGAGCAGAACGTCCTTGACGTCGCCCTGCAGAACGCCGGCCTGGATGGCTGCGCCGAGTGCGACGACTTCATCCGGGTTGACGCCCTTATGCGGCTCCTTGCCGAACAGCTGCTTGACGACTTCCTGTACCTTCGGCATGCGGCTCATGCCGCCGACGAGAACGACTTCGTCGATTTCAGCAGCGGTAACGCCGGCATCCTTCAGCGCTGCCTTGCACGGAGCGATGGTGCGCTGGACGAGATCGTCGACCAGGCTTTCCAGCTTGGCGCGAGTCAGCTTCAGCGTCAGGTGCTTCGGGCCGGTGGCGTCTGCCGTGATGAAGGGCAGGTTGATTTCGGTCTGCTGCGAAGACGACAGCTCGATCTTGGCCTTTTCGGCAGCTTCCTTCAGACGCTGCAGGGCAAGCTTGTCGCCCTTGAGGTCGATGCCGTTGTCCTTCTTGAATTCGGCAACGAGGTATTCGACGAGACGCATGTCGAAGTCTTCACCGCCGAGGAAGGTGTCGCCGTTGGTCGACTTCACTTCGAAGACGCCATCGCCGATTTCGAGGATGGAAATATCGAAGGTGCCGCCGCCAAGGTCGTAAACGGCGATGGTCTTGCCGTCCTTCTTGTCGAGGCCATAAGCGAGTGCTGCAGCCGTCGGCTCGTTGATGATACGCAGAACTTCGAGACCAGCGATCTTGCCGGCATCCTTGGTTGCCTGGCGCTGAGCGTCGTTGAAGTATGCGGGAACGGTGATAACGGCCTTGTCGACCTTTTCGCCGAGGTAGGATTCGGCGGTTTCCTTCATCTTCTGAAGGATCATTGCGGAAATCTGAGCGGGCGAATAGCCCTTGCCGTTGGCTTCGACCCAGGCGTCACCATTGTCGCCCCGAACGATGTTGAAGGGAACAAGGTGCTTGTCCTTCTCGACGGTCGGATCTTCGTAGCGGCGGCCGATGAGGCGCTTGACAGCGAAGAGGGTATTTGTGGGGTTGGTGACAGCCTGGCGCTTGGCAGGCTGGCCGACGAGACGTTCACCATCGTCGGTGAAGGCAACCATGGAGGGGGTGGTCCGGGCGCCTTCGGCATTTTCGATCACTTTTGCGTCCTTACCGTCCATGACGGCGACGCAGGAATTTGTCGTTCCAAGGTCGATACCAATTACTTTTGCCATGTCATTCTCTCCTTGAAGCAAGCTATCGGAACCCCTGTCAGGCATTCCATTGACAGCCCCTTACGGGATGGTCTTGAGGATTGCGCAGCCATGACTGCGGTGATGCCGCGTATATAAGTAGCGGTTTTACTGACTGCAAGGCAGGAAATCGCCTGAAATCCAGCAAAACAAATGGTTTGTCGCCCAAATTCCACGTGGTCCCGTATGCGCCGGGGATCAGCGGATTTGACACGACCGCGTATCAGAGCAGCCTTGCCGCGGCCATGCAAGCGTCTGCTGCATGATTCCTTAAATCGGGATCGATTTAGGGAAAAAATTATACAGCAGATATGAAGGGCTGCGGCGGCCTTTGCGCGCGATATATGACGCGCGGCGCTGTAAGCGCAAAATTGCAATTTTATCGGCCGAGGATGACGTCGAGCAGCGACGAGCGGTGCGACCGTGTGGTGGCGACCGGAGCGCCGCTTTCGCCAACATCGGCGGGCGGTATATCGCTATCATAGGGGTTGGAGCTGTAGGGATTGGTGTCGTCGGCAAGATTTGCCGGCGGCAAATCTTGCGGATCGTCGTTGGCGGCGGTCTGGTTGACGATCTGCGGCTGGATCGGCTGCTGCGACGGCCTTTGCTGCAAGGTCGGCTGCTGCACGGGCTGTCCGCCATCGGCGACGCCGGAGATGATGTTGCCGATGGTGGTCGGCTGATCGCCGTTCGGTCCCGTCTGCGCCATCGGCAGGCCGTTGTCGATGATCTGGCCGCCGCCGAAGATCGGCGTCGGCGTGATGCCCTTGTGGGCGGCGACCATGAATTCCTTCCACGCTTTCGCCGGCAGCCCGCCGCCAGTCACCTTGCGCATCGACTTGCCGTCGTCATTGCCGAACCAGACGCCCGTGGTCAGATGGCTGGTGAAGCCGACGAAGAGCGCGTCGCGGAAGGATTGGGTCGTGCCTGACTTGCCGGCCGCCTGCCAGCCGGGAATGCGTGCAGCCTTGCCGGTGCCATTGGCGATGACGCCGGCCATCATGGCGTTCATGTTCGTGACAATATCCGGGTTCAGGACGCGCTCCGGATTGTCTGTATTGGCCTGGTAGAGCACCTTGCCGGAGGCGGTCGTCACCTTGGTGATGACATGCGGAGCCACTTTGTAGCCGCCGTTCATGAAGGTGGCATAGGCGGAGGTGAGCTCCAGCAGTGATACTTCCGAGGTGCCGAGCGCGATCGAGGCATTGGCCTGCAGGTCGGATTCAATGCCGAGCCTGCGGGCAACCTTGATGACCTGATCCGGCCCGACTTCGGCGACGAGCTGCGCGGCAACGGTGTTCAGCGATTTAGCCACCGCAGTTGCCAGCGTCACCGGGCCGCTGTAGCGCTGCTCGTAATTCTCAGGCGCCCAGTTGCCGATCTTGACCGGCATGTCGTTGCGGATCGAATTCGGCGTCAGGCCCATCTCAAGCGCCGCGGTATAGACGAAGGGCTTGAAGGCGGAGCCAGGCTGGCGCTTGGCCGTCACGGCACGGTTGAACTGGCTCTGCGCATAGTCGCGGCCGCCGACCAGCGCACGGATGGCACCCGTCGCATCGACGGAGACGAGCGAGGCCTGCGAGGCGTTGAGCTTCTTGCCTTCCTTTTCGAGCACGTCGCTCAGCGCCTTCTCGGCCTTTTCCTCCAGCGACATGTCGAGCGTCGTGTCGACGATCAGGTCTTCCTTGACGTCGCCGCCGATCAGCTTCGGCAACTGGTCCATGACCATGTCGGCGACGTAATTCTCGGCACCGCTCCAATAGCTCTTCGATCGGGTCGGGGGCTGCGCCATCGCCGTCTTGATGTCGGATTCGCTGATGAAGCCCTGGTCGTGCATCGCCTGCAGAACGAGCTGCGCGCGGGCCTCGGCGGCGGCCGGATCGCGGGCCGGCGACAGTCGCGAGGGGGCCTTGACCAGACCAGCGAGCATGGCGGCTTCGCCGAGATTGACGTCCTTTGCCGATTTGTTGAAGTAGCGCCGCGAGGCAGCCTCGACGCCATAGGCGTTGGAGCCGAAATAAACGCGGTTTAGGTACATCGTCAGGATCTGATCCTTGGTGTACTTGTGCTCCAACCACAGCGCCAGCAGCACTTCCTGCACCTTGCGTTCCAGCGTGCGGTCCGGCGAGAGGAATAGGTTCTTGGCAAGCTGCTGCGTCAGCGTCGAGCCGCCTTGGACGGCGTGCCCGGTTACCACATTGGTCACGACGGCGCGGGCAAGGCCGATCGGGTCGAAGCCGAAATGCGAATAGAAGCGCCGATCCTCGATGGCGATGATGGCTTCCGGGATATAGGGGGACATGTCGCCGAGCGCGACCGCTTCGCCGCCCGTCGTGCCACGATTGGCGATCAGGCTGCCGTCGAGATCGTTGATCTTGACGTTCGGTGGCCGCTCTGGGATCGACCACGTGCTGGCGCTCGGCATGCGCGAGCCATAATAGGCGACGAGACCGGCAAGGCCGATGCCGGCCCAGAGGCAAAGCACGAGGCCCCAGTAGATCGTCGAACGGATGAAGCCGAAGAAGCCGCGCCGCGGCCGCGCACGGCGTGCCGGTTTGCGGCGGCTGCTGGCACGGGTGCGGCGAGGCTTTTCGACCACGGGTTCATCCTCGTCGTCTTCATCCTCATCTTCGTCGGGTTCCGGCTCTTCATAGTATGTTTTGGAAGAAGACGAATATTTCTTGGCCGAGCGCCTGTTGCCGACGATGCGCTCCCCGGCATTGAATCCGTCCTCGATGCGTTCCCGGCCGCTGGAAAAGGATGGTTCTATCCTCTGGCGTGATTTCTTCTTATCTGCCATTGCCGGCCGGTCGTACCTCGGTGCCCTTGTATTCCATGTCTTCTATCAGGCTGATTACGGGAGCGGTAGAAATCTTTAAGCTTGATCCGTCGCCTGGTCGGCGCGCGACCTCGAAAACCCTCATTGGCTTTCAAGGCGGAGCAACCCGCTATTCGTCCACGCACCGCTCGTGAAGACATCAAGTCCCGCCTGAACTGTAAATGCGGCGATTTAAGGAGGGATTAAGAACATTCCGATCCGCTTGCCGCTGCCTTCGCCCGGCGCCTGCCAAGCGTGTGCAGGGAACTTTTCGCCATCCAGAGCATTATCCCCTCACAAAAACGATAGAGGGCGAACCCATGAGTTCATTGCTGAAGATAGAGGAAGTTGAAGAGAGCAAGTTGCGCGAGGTCTGGAGCGTCGAGGATTTCGTCCGGCGTCATCGGATTTGCAAGGAGGAGGAAGCCCGGCTGAAAAAGCTGTTTGGCGACTTCGCAACAAAGCAAGAATTGCTCTCAAACGCGCAAAGGCCGCCCCAATTCCGTTGATGGGTCGCTGAAAGGATTTGGCAGGCCGGCGCGATGTTTCGTGGGCTGCTGCGACCGAGGGATTCGCAGCGGAGGAGGCTATGCCGATGTGGAAACGTTTCGAATTGTGGCTGGTCGACCAGATCGACCGGATGTTCGGCCTCGAACGGCTTGCACGCCGCGCCGGTTTTTCGCCGGATGAGGCAAGGCGGATCGCACGTGAAAAATAGATCGCCCGTGCGGCTTCCGTTATCCGCAACCATGTCCGTTCTCCTAAAATCTCAGGACAGCGCCTCGCTTGCCTTCATGCGGAGCGAGGCTACGATCCGGATGCGTCGATACTTCGCGCGGCGCCTGCAATCTTCCATATTTTCGAATGGGCTGATCAAGGTTATAGTATTGACATGTGGCCGTCTTGCAGGGCGGTTCCAAGCAATTGGTAGCGCGTGAGGAGGAGTGTTCATGCGACACATCAAATGGAGCAATCCAATCGAGATCGGTTTTGCTCAGGGTACGTTCCAGGTCGTGACAGGCCCGTCCGAGGCCCTCAATTGCATGGCCAATCTCTGGCCTGACCGGCGCGGTCCACTCTACGTGGCGGCAAGAAGCCTTTGCCGGGCTGCCATCGACGGCCGCAAGTCCGCCGAAGAGGCACGGGAAATGTTCATCTCGGCGACGCGGGAAGCGCATCTCAAGATGCATTGAAGCATGCCGCTATCATCGCGAATCAACCGCCCAAATCTTGCGAACCGCCGGAAGCGCGGCAGAAGTCGAGAGTTTGAGCGCGTCTCCTCCACGAAAGCATCTCTTGAATGCAGCTCCCGTACGATGGTGAGCGCGTTCTCCTCGGAGGCGATGCAATCTCACCAAAAGGCCGGCGACTTTCAAAGTCGCCGGCCTTTTGGTTTTTCAGGCGGTCGCAGGTCTGGCCGTCAGCGGTTCGAGCCTCTCACGGACATCCGGCAATTGGGCTCCGATGCGGGGCATGGATCCCTGTGGTCAGGGCTATAAGGCCCCGGCTCGCCTGCATTCGGCCGCGGATTGGCCTGCTGCGGCGGCTGCTGCGGCTGTGGTTGCGGTTGAGCCTGCTGCGGTTCCGGACGCGGGCGGTTGTCCGGACGATTATTGTCAGGGCGATTGTTGTCGCGCTGGCGATCCGGCCGGTTACCCCAATCCTGGTTGTTGTCCGGGCGCTGTCTGCCCCAGTCGCGATTGCCGTCGCGTTGCCTGTCCCAGTCGCGATCACGGTCGGGCCGGCGATCCCAGTTGCGGTCCGGTCTGTCATTCCAGTCCGATCCGCGATCCCAATCGCGATTGCGATCCGGGCGACGGTCCCAATTGCGGTTCGGCCCGCTATCCCAGCCTGGAGGATTGCGGTCCCAGCCGCTGTCGGGGCGGCGATCGACCCAGCCCGGGCCGCGCCGCCAGCGGTCGCGGTCACGATAGAAGTCGCGACCGCGATAATAGCGACCCCAGTAGTCGTCGAAGTTGAAGACCACCGTCGGGATGCCAAGCGGGCGGTAATATTGCGGACCGACATAGATGCGGCGTGACTGATAGGTTGCCTGGATATAACGACCCGCAACCCATCCGCGGCCGCCATAGAAGGAAACATCGCACCATGGCGTATCGTTAAGGCAGCCATTGATCTGAAGCGGCACACCGACGGGGATCATCGTCACTGCCGGATAGGCGGTACTCGGACCGGACCGCATGTTGACGTTCGCGGTGGCAAAGCCTTCTGCCGCTTCCGCGATGGCTGGCAGCGCCACGAGCGCCGCCAGAATGCCCGCCGCAAGAATCTTGAATCTCATAGATTACTCTCCCTTTGCGCACCCATACCGCGAAATCGCCGGCTGGTGCCTGTTCCGCTGTCGTGCGCCTACCCCGGCGCTCTTCGGTAAGACTTTCCAATTTCGGCAAGACAAAGGCCTGGTGCTGCACGGAATCTGACAGGATTCCATGGTGCCTCTTCAATCTTTACATGTATTGTAGTAGTAATTGCATGAATGCAGCTTGAACGGCATCAGCTCGAAACTGAAAAGCTGCGAGTCTTTTTGACAAGGTTCACTTTGCCTTCCTCGGCGTTACCGATGTGGCAGCGTCGGCTGCCTCAAGAGTTTTTTCGAAGAATCTAAAAAGCGGCCTTGAAATTGACACCTTGGACGCCGATATACGAACCAGTCATGCAGCCGATGGGCGCTGGCGCGCTGGAAAGCGAGCCGTTTGGTCCGTCGATATCATGGAAGCAGCGTTAACTCTTCGTTGACCTTTCATGATCAATCTGGCTGCAGTTCCGCCCTTGCCTTTGACCACGGATGTACTGGCACTGATGCGAAGGCGGATGGCGAAAGGCCGGATCATTCCGGCCTTTTTTGTTTTTGGTGATGGCGTGTTCGCGGAAGCGTAGCACGCCATTTTCATTTTCGCCATTTCCTTGCGCTCAAAAGAAAACCGCCACAGATTCCCGCGGCGGTTCTCGGTTTAAGCGATAAGACCAGGCGTAGCCCGGTCAATGTGCTTAGTTCGTCTTCTTGGCCGCAACCTTAATGGCCTCGGCTTTGGCTCTGGTCGGCCCTGCGGCAATGGTCGCCTTGCCGGCCGGCACATAGCCTGCGCCGATCGCGACGTTCAGCGAGATGTAGTCGAGGGCGCTCTGCTGAATGGCTTGCGCCAGGCTCTGCTGGGCTGCGGTCACGTTGCGCTGTGCGTCGAGAACGTCGAGCAGCGAGGATGCACCGTCCTTATAGCTTGCCGTCGAGAGCTGCAGGGCTTCCTGATAGGACTTGACCTGAGCCTGCAGCGCGGCGACCGTCTGTGCGTCACGCGCAACTGCGGATAGCGCGTTTTCAACCTGTTCAACAGCTTCTCGCACCGTCTGCTGCCAGGCGAGATAGTTCTCACGGCTTGTCGATTCAGCGCTCTTGACACCAGCGCGCAGGGCGCCGCCATCGAAGATCGGCAGGTTCAGCGACGGGCCGAAGGACCAGGTGGTCAGACCACCGCTCGCCGATGAGGTATGGATGTAGGTCGGCGAAATCGAGCCGCTAAGCGTGATCGACGGGAAGAGCTTGGCTTCGGCAACGCCAATCTGGGCCGTCGAAGCTGCGAGGGTGCGCTCTGCCACGCGAATATCCGGACGATTACGGATCAGGTCTGCCGGAACGCCGCTGCGGACGCTGCCGCGGAACACCGGCTGTCTGCCGCTACCCTGCATCTGCGCGATGATCGTCGATGAAGGAACGTTGAGCAGCGTTGCAATATGATGCACCTGCTGGCGATAGCTGATTTCATAACCAGGCACCAGAGCCAGCGTCTGATTGACGAGGCCTTCCGCCTGAACCACATCAAGACGTGATGCCGCACCGGCTTCGAGCTGGAACTTGGTCAGCGAAAGAGTATCGCGCCGCGATTTCAGGTTTTCCTGCGCGATCGAGATGAGCCTCTGATAATACCGGGCATTGACGTAGCTGTTGGCGAGATCCTGCAGATAGGTCAGGCGCTGGACGTCGACGGTCGAGTAGGCGGCGTCGAGCGAGGCGTTGGCGCTTTCCGTTGCACGGCGATACTGACCCCACAGGTCGAGCAGCCAGGAAGCCGAAGCAGTGCCCGTCGTCGTGTTCCGTCGTCCAGCTGAGCTTGATACTCTCGAGCCACCCTTCTGGCCGCTGGTCGTGTTGTCGCCGGAGACGGTAAGGCTCGGGAGGCCGCCTGCACCTGCCGTGACGACGGCAGCTTCTGCCTGGTTGATACGTTCCAGTGCCTGCTGGATGGTAAGGTTCTGGGCAAGTCCCTGTGCGGCGAAGGCATTCAGCTTGGAATCGCCGAAAGCAGTCCACCATTGCGAGCCGGCGATATCGCCGTTCGCCTTCGTACCGCCCTCCGAGAATTTGGCCGGGAGAGGCATTTCCGGTGGCTTATGGTCTGGGCCGCTGACGCAGCCTGCCAAAACAAGCAGCAGGGCGGGGGCGGCAGTACGAATGGAAACCATCACATTGTCCCACAATTCAATTTACTGATCAGTTTTTTTCGGGATCGACGTGACCCCATATGCTGGCGCTCCAGTCTTACGCAACACAAACAATGACCCGAAGCGGTCGGCGTCAATCTAGCAATGAGTTTTGCAATAGCACAGTGGCTTTTACGAATTCTCGGCTGCGAACATATGTGGGATCGGCCGAAATATCAGCGTGCCGTTAAAAAAAATCTAAGGTGTTGCAAAAAACATACCCTTTTGCCCACCACTCAAGGCTGCAGCGTAGCCAAAAATAGGCGCACGCCGCAACTCAAGGGAGTTGCTTCGCAGAATCGCTCCAGTTAAAAGTCCGTTCGGACTGTCCTTACGGGAAGTAGCGGGCGAGGCTTGCGCGAACCCGGTCAAGCGGTGTCGCGCCGCGATCGTCAGGCACGAAAGACATGCCCGTGATTGCTTGATAGGCGCGGATATAGACTTTGGACGTCTGTTCGATGAGGTCGCTCGGAATCTCCGGAATCTCGTCCTTGTAAGGATCGCAGCGCTCGGTGACCCAGGCGCGGACGAAATCCTTGTCGAAGCTTTCCGGGCGCGCGCCCTTTTCGAATCTGTCATCATAGCTGTCGGCCAGCCAGTAGCGGCTGCTGTCGGGCGTATGGATCTCGTCGGCAAGGATGATGGTGCCGTTTTCGTCGGTTCCGAATTCATATTTGGTATCGACGAGGATCAGCCCGCGCTTGCGGGCGATGTCCTGCCCGCGTGCGAACAGGGCAAAAGCATAATGTGTCAGCGTCTGCCATTGCTCTTTTGTCAGAAGCCCGTGCTCGATAATCTGGGTCGGCGTCAGCGGCTCATCGTGGCCGCCGTCGAATTCCTTGCTCGTCGGCGTGATGATCGGCTCGGGCAGGATCTGGTTGTCGCGCATGCCATCCGGGAGCGTGATGCCATACATCTCGCGCTGACCCTTTTTATAGAGCGTCAGAACCGATGTGCCCGTGGTGCCGGCGAGATAGCCGCGAACGACGACCTCGACGGGCAGGATATTCAGCCGCTTTCCGACGACGACGTTCGGGTCCGGATAGTCGATGACATGGTTCGGGCAGATATCGCGTGTCTGTTCGAACCAGTAGCGCGCCGTCTGTGTCAGCACCTGACCCTTGTAGGGGATACAGGTAAGGATGCGGTCGAAGGCGCTCAACCGATCGGTGCTGATAATAATACGGCTGCCATCGGGCAGATCATAATTCTCGCGCACCTTGCCGCGATAGTAGTTGGGCAATTCGGGGAAATGGGCTTCGGAGAGAATTCGCAACGCGTCCACCAACAGGTTCGTGCATCCGCACGGCGGATGCTTCTTGAGCGGACCCTTAGCGCATTGCAGCCGGAATCGGAACGGTTTTCACATATAATAATACGGAAACGGCTCCATTCGTCGGGTCGCCGGCGCGAAAAGTGTCAGCCCGGCCGGCGCCAGCAACCGTTTTCACCCTGCTCGAGGATCGGTGTCGAAAACACGCCGACGATCCTCTCGCTCCATCGCTTCCCGTTCAGATCGACACGATCCCGCCAGCGATCGGATTGCAGCATGGCCGCGCCGATCACGGCAGGCTCGATATTGCAGGACGCCAGGAGAGCAAGTCCGGAAACGATCGACGCGCCGCTGGAGATGACGTCGTCAATGAGTGCCACGCGTTTGCCTTGCAGCAATGGCAACATGCGCGGATCTATATAAAGACGCTTTTCCTGGTTCGGCGTGGTGATGGAGGAAAGCGTGACCGACAGTTCGTCGCGATACCAGAACTTGCGCGATGTCCCGAGCGGCACGTAACGCGCATGGCCAAGTGCTCGGGCAACTGCTGCTGCCAGCGTCAGGCCGAGGGTCGGCAAGCCGGCGACGACATCGATATCATAAGCTGCTATCCGCTCCGCAAGCGCCTCCGCCAGAGCTTCCAGCACGGTGAAGCTTGCCTGGTTGACGATCAGCGATGCCAGCGCGTGTTCGCCATCGGCAAGCACCCGGATCGGCAGACGCAGCTGACGCCCGTCCGGCAATTCGGCGACATGAAAATCCGTGCGCTCCGCCATGGGATCGAACGTGTCAGGCGCATGCAGCTCCTGCCAGAAGTCATGGGGTTGCATGGCAGCCTGCCTCTATCTGTTGATCTTCATTCCTGCGCGCCGGTGCAACCCGAGGATCTCTGCCTCGGTCAGGGCTCTAGCGGCCCCCTTCGGCAGATCGCCGAGCGCGATATCGCCGAAGGCGACGCGCACCAGCCGCAGGCATTCGATGCCCAGCGCCTCGAGCATGCGCCGTATCTGACGGTTGCGACCCTCCTTCAGCTCCACCTCGATCCAGCCATTGCGATCGCCGCTGCGCAGGAGGCGGGCGGAACTGGCGGTCAGCAGTTCGCCATCGTCGATGATGCCGCGTTCCATGCGCGAAAGCTGCTCGTGATCCATGATCCGGTCGACCTGCACATGATAGGTCTTGCCGACATGGCTGACCGGATCGAGCAGGGCCTGCGCCAGCACCGTATCATTGGTAAAGAGCAGCAACCCCTCGCTCGCCTTGTCCAGTCGCCCGATCGGAGCGAGGTGGCGGGCATCGATCTCCTTCAGGCAATCATAGACCGTCGGCCGCCCTTCAGGGTCATCGCGGGTGGTCACCAGCCCGCGCGGCTTGTTCAGCATGAAATAGAGTTTTTTCTCTGCAGCGATTTCAGTGCCGTCGACCGCGAATTTCGAATGTTCGAGATCGACCCAGATGGCGGGATCTGACACTTTGCGCCCGTCCACGCTCACGCGGCCGGCCGCGATCAGCGCCTCTGCCTGGGTGCGGGAGCAATAGCCGAGCTTGGAAAGCGCCCGCGGCAAGGTCACGCGCTTGCCCTCTGGCTCCGGCCTGCCTTTCGCCGCCCTGCCGAATCTCTGCGGTGATTGCCGTTGGCTCACCCGTCTTGCCTCATGTGCTTGTTGCCGTGGCCCGGCATGGAGCCGGTGGAGCACAATCCTTTCGCATGGCAGCGAACCGGACGCAAATCGCATTGTCGAGGCAGGATCGGAAAGGCCGGTCTGAAAGGCAGACAGGGCTCGCATTTCATGGATGCGAGCCCTGTCGCGGACCGGAGCGGGCGATGGGGTCGGGTAGACGGCAACGTGGCTGCCGCCATTCGCTCCGGAGGGATCGCGGTTGCAGAGAAACTGCACTGCTTCTTTTGCTGGGATTTTTCAAAAGAAGGGAAATTTGTTACAGTTTGTAACGGCGGCCGTTTCCCTGTTGCCAAGACCGCCTCTCGCCCCGCATGGAAGAGCCATGGTTTCCGCATCGCTGCTTCTGGTCGAGGACGACCGCGAGATTCGGGCGCTCCTGGAAGAGTTCCTGAGCCGTGAGGGTTTTTCCGTGCAGGCGGCCGACAGCGCCGCTGCCATGGATCGCCTTTTGTCCAAGGGCTTTCCTGATCTGATTATCCTCGATCTGATGCTGCCCGGCGAAGACGGCCTGTCGGCATGCCGTCGTATCCGCGCCCGCAGCAAGGTACCGATCCTCATGCTGACGGCAAAAACGGAAGACATAGACCGCATCCTCGGCCTCGAAATGGGGGCCGACGATTATCTCGGCAAGCCTTTCAATCCGCGCGAGCTCCTGGCGCGCATCCGCGCCATCCTCCGCCGTTCCGGCCCGGAGCGGCCGGAAGATATCAGCCGTCCGTCGAGGAGAAAGAGCTTTGCGGGGCTGACGGTCGACCTTGATGGCCGGGTGATCGAGATGGACGGTGAGCGCGTCGTGCATCTGACGACGGCCGAATTCGATCTGCTCGTCTGCTTCCTCGAAAGGCCGCGCCGTGTGCTGTCGCGTGAGCAACTGCTCGATTGGACGCGCGGCCGCGGTGCCGATCCTTTCGATCGCACCATCGATGTCACGGTCTCCCGCTTGCGCACCAAGCTCGGCCATTGCCTGCCCGATGGCGCCCATATCATCACCACCGTGCGCAACGCCGGCTATCTCCTCACAATGGACGTGAAAGATGTCTGAGCCATGCTGAAACTCGGTCTCGTCGCCCGCATCATCATGATCGTCGCCGTGGCATTGTTCATCATCCAGCTTGCGGCTTTCGTTGCCGCGCAGCTCAAGCCGGATACGCCGTTCAATCCGGAGCTGTCGCCGGCCATGCAGGTCAAGACGGCGGTCCGTCTTCTCGATGCCGTTCCGCCTGAGGCGCAGCCGATCGCCGTGCGGGCGCTGCATGCCAATGGTTTGGCGATACGGCTCGCCGATGCGCCGGCAGCCGGTGAGAAGAGCGAGACTTCGGATCTGACGCTCACCGGCAAGCTGGCGCGTGAATTCGCCAACATCGCCTTCGGCAACCGCTACTTCAACATGCGCTCGCTGTCGGAAAGACCGCAGGGCTGGTTCTCGGTTGGTGCGCCGGACCGGATCATGGAAGTGTCGATCGGCGTCGCCGGCGGCAAGATTGCGGTCTTCAATCTTCCCGAGACCCCGACCGTGCGATTGCGCGGAATTCCCATCGGCCTTATCTCGGGCATTCTCGGCATGCTGGTCGCGGTCATCGCCATTGCCGCGGTGGCGCGCGAAACCCGGCCGTTGACGCGCCTGTCGCGAACCGTCAATTCGATAGGCAACGGATTGCAGCCGGTTCATATTCCCGAAAGGGGTGCCTGCGAGCTGCGCATGCTGATCAAGGCGATCAACGCCATGCAGCTGCGCATCGCCGCCCTGGTCAGTAATCGTACCCTGATCCTCGGAGCGATCTCGCATGATCTGAGGACCTATCTCACCCGCTTCCGCCTGCGCATGGAAATGATGCCCGACACGCCGCATCGAGAGCGGGCGATCGCGGATGTCGAGGCCATGCAGCGGCTGGTGGAGGATGCGCTCGGCTTTGCCCGCAGCACCGTCGTTTCGGATGGCAAGACCATCGTCGATCTCGATGCGGCCATTCGAGGTCACCTTGAGGAGCGGCAGGACGGGCAGGGCCTCGTGGGTTTTGCGCCGATCGGGCAGCCGATCGGTGTGACGATGACCGAGACCGCTCTGGTACGGGTACTCGACAATCTTATCGACAATGCGCTGCGCTATGGTGGCCGGGCCGATATTGTCGCCAAGCGTCGTGGCGATCACGCCGCCATCGTTGTCGGCGATCGCGGACCGGGCATCCCGGAAGAGCGACGCAAAGGGGTCCTCGAACCCTTCGTGCGGCTGGAGGAATCGCGCAATCGCGATCTCGGTGGCAGCGGGCTCGGCTTGGCGATCGTCCGCCAGATTCTCGATGCGCATGGCGGCACACTCTGTCTGGAAGACCGCGAAGGAGGCGGCCTGAATGCCGTCGTCCTGCTGCCGCTGGCGGTAATGGAAAGAAGAGCGGCCTGAAGACAGGCGTCACTTAAGTGTCGATCGCGCCGGGCACGATCGACGCGTTATGCAAGGCGGCCTGCTCAATGGCAGGTCAGGAAGCTCTGCAGCTCTTGCCGGCTCAAGACAATGCCAGCCGCCGCCTTCTGCGGATCAGGATGCGTATAGGTGAAGCTCGGCAGGTCGGGCAGATCCAATGCCTGGCGCATGCTCATAATACCGAGCGCACGGCGGCCATTGGCGCTGTCGAAGCTGACTTCGATAATGCTTTCCGGTCTTGTAGTATGCATTGTTTCCTCCCTTCCCCTTTATATCTGGCCTCAACCATAGCAGAAACCTTAGGGAAAATCTTGGTTTTTCTGAGGCTTGCGGTCGAGGGATTTGCCCAGAAACCCGATCTGTCGTTCGGTTGCTTGAAAGGACGGGCTTTAATTGATGCGTAGGGCGCATAATAGGAGAACGTCTTCAGATTCTGACGCCTGCGCAAAATTTGACCTTCCGGACAAGATTTTTGCAGCTTTTGAGGTAAAAACCATCTGTTTTCCGTCCAGCCCCACAAATCCCCTTTTTAATTCAATCACTTACAAAAATGTCAGAATTTTTACAGTTGGAGTGTTGACTATATCGGGTTGGGGGGTCTATAAGCCCG
>NZ_VITM01000022.1:0-28033 GCF_007828675.1 Rhizobium sp. ERR 1071
ACGACCGCCTCTCCGTCAAGGATCATCGTCGTGCCGAAGTCGGCCGCCTGCTTGGCGATCGTCGGAAAGCGATCAGTCCAATCGTGCCCTCCACGCGTGAGAATGCGCACGCGCCCGGGTTCAACATGGATAGCAAGTCGATAGCCATCCCATTTTATCTCATAGAGCCATTGCGGCCCTTTCGGGACCTTTGACTTTAGAAGCGCTAGCGCCGGCTCGATCCGCTCTGGCATCGGATCGAGCGGCAATCGCGGCTGGTCTGGATCACGAGCTTTGCGCGCCCCGCTTCGCAGCGGCATTTCCGAGGAGGCGAGAAGGAGTTTTGATGACTTACGCGGGGACTTCGTCATGGAAAATAGTGCAACAGAGAAAGCTTTGTGAGTCGAGTCTTTCCTCATCCTGGCACCTGAGCCAACGCAGCAGGTGTGCCGGAAACCGTAGGCGTCGCGCTCCCGGCTCCCAACGGAATGGATGGACTCTTGACTCCATCCCAAATGAGAACATAATAGGAACAAATTGCCGGAACGACCACCGGCCGCGCAATTCCATATCGACAAATCAGCAGTTTGAACCCCCATAATTCTAGGGGTGCAGGAGACGTATTGCCTCATGACAGCCGCAGCCGCTCAAACAGATGGACCGCAATTTGATCAGGTCGCTTCCGTGCTCGATCTATTCGATGGCGACGCCCGCGCCATGATCGGCGCTCTGCTCGCCGAGCTGCAGTTCGTCCGCGGGCAATTGGTTCTCTGCGAAGCTGGAATGAGCGTCGGCTTTACCCGCGGCTGGGTTCCAAGTTTCGACAGCGAAGGAGGAAGCAATGTTTGAATATTCGAGAGAACCACGGCCCAGAGATGGTGTTCTCACCATCACTCAGGACGAAGCGCAGGCGCTCTATGACTTCGTCAGCCATTTGGGTCGGCATGCCTTCGATACGTTTAGAGACGACCGGCCCGGCTTCCGTGGCAAGTCACCTGACATGCTTCGTCATCTCGACAGAATGCGCGGCGTGCTGAACAACGTCATGGACTACCCGACCTTGGACGAGGAACTTTGCTGGGATGAGCCGAAGCCCCTCTCGACGGACGAGGTTCATGGCTTGCTGCTGACGGCGATCGGCAACCGTGCCGGCATCCGGTTCCTTCAAATTGCGGTTTACTGGAACGACGAACACCGAAGCTTCGGTACGCTTGTGCTTGCCGTCGATGACGAGGTCGGCGAAACCTGCGGCCTGTTCGAGGTCGAGGATCTTGCCGGCGAGCAGGTCAGTTGCGGTCCCGGCTGGTCCCAATCCGGCGCCGATCTCGACGAGACGATCCGCATGTTCATTAGAGCCTTTCCGATGCAGCAGTTGGAAGCGCGCAACGAGGACTGCATAAACAAGATGCTTGCGGCGAAGGTCGCCTGAAGGACCTGACGGACATTGGAGTTCATCGCTGCTACCTCGCTCGCATTCGCGACGAGGGTTTGTTGGTGAAGGTTAGCTGTGGTCGATACCGGGCAGCAGTGCCCAAGGCGGCCTCAGGCACGCGAATGTTGATGTCAGGTGTTCGAAGACGCATGGCGTAAGGAGATAGAGGCGATGAATCCGGCACCTCTCTGCACTGATCGCCGCGCTAGGTCGAAGATCACGGATAAGGCCGAGGCTCTTGAGCAACGAATGCGCCATGCTCGGCGTCGGCGGCAAGGCGTTTATGATCCTCGATTATCTGACAGCGTTCAGTCAGCATGTTGATCAGCGCTCTCAGGCCCGATGATACGTGGCGACGCCCCGAGTAATAAAGACACAGTCCTGGTAACGCTGGACACCATTCTTCCAGAACGCGCTTTAGGCGTCCGTCTTCCAGTGCATCTGTGGCGAGATGGTCGGGCACGAAAGCGATTCCTATTCCATCGATTGCGGCCTCCACCATCAGCGGCTGATCACTCAATGTGAGAGGCCCGGAAACGTTGACTCTCTCCACAACGCCTAGGCGCTCAAATTCCCATCGATAGATCGCACCACTTTCAAACCGGAAGCGGATGCAATCATGGCTGTGTAAATCCTGCGGTACGACGGGATATCCGCGACGCTCGAAGTACTCGGGCGACGCCACTGCTGCGAAGCGTACCTCTCCCATCACCGGGATGGCCACCATGTCTTTCGGTACTGCCTCCGCCAATCGGATACCGGCATCGAAACCATCGGCAACGATATCGCTGAGCCTGCCATCGCTGACTATGTCGAGATGGACCTGAGGATACTCGCGCAGGAAGCGTGCAAGCACCGGCCGCAATACCAGCCGAATAGCCCCTTCGCTGGCATTGATCCGCACCGTGCCGCTGGGGACGGGACCATTTCCCTCCAGATCCTGAACGGCTTCTTCCATCGAGGCCATTGCCGGCTTGAGTCGCTCTACCGTTTTATCGCTTGAGGTCCTCCACCGGTCAGCAACGGAAGTCTGATCGCACATTAGACGTCGCATGATCGGAGCCATAGTTGAAAAGCCGGCCATTATGCTCGTCGATCTCAGAATGCCTGCCATCGCTGGCTTGCAACTCCTGAAGATCCTCCTGCGTGCCCTTGCCGCTAACGTGGTCCTCACCGCTTCGTCGTTTGCCCAGGGTACCGTGCAGCAATCCGGCCGCGCAACGACGCTCGTAGTTGATATTTCCCAGGCAACAGTCTCGGCGTGCGTCGACGCTTCGCGGCGGCAACAATGTGTCGGCGGCGGTGACTCACCGGTCCGGGGAGGCAGCTTCTAAGACTGTGAACCACTTGTTCGACGACAGCAATGCAGGCGCAGAGCAGTCATCCCGCCTCGGCTGCAAAGCGACTTTCTAAAGATCACGACCTCAACTCAATAAAATCGGATCTGTTGATGTGATGGGATTCGAACCGGGGGTCGGCTTTATCAAAACGCTCGAAGTTTCGAGAATGCTCAAGTCTGGAAATTGAAGAGAACTTCCCACGCGCTAACGCCACAATGCCGAAATTGGCACGGCGGACAGGCGTTCCCCAAACGGGATCACCTTGTCATGGTCGTACAGAACAATGCCTGAAACAAACCTCTCTCCACATGCTTCGGCCAACATTCGCAATCCAGAAAAATCGGAAGTCGAGACGGATGCGGCAGCCTTTATCTCGATACCGACAACCCTCCCTCTTCTGTCTTCGATGACGATATCGACTTCGTTCTGCTGCTTATCACGAAAGTGCGAAAACTCAAATCGGCTATGTCCACTGCTGGCGAGTTTAAGGATTTCACCGAAGACGAAAGTCTCCAGCAGCGCTCCGAACGGCCCCCTGTCATCGCGGAGTCTCTCAAGAGAGAGGTCACGAAGGGAGGCGAGAAGACCAGAATCAAGGAAATGTATTTTGGGGGTCTTGGTCAGACGCTTCAGTTTGTTGGAAAACCAGGGTTGGATTGTTCTGGCGAGGAACAGGCTCTCGAATATGCCAACGTATTTTTGCGTTGTGACGTGGTTCATTCCGATGGCGGCGCCATTTCCGGAATAGTTCACGAGTTGTCCCGAATGTTCTGCTAGGATGCGCAGCAGGCGCGGCATCTGCGCGACCTGCTCGATTTGTGCTACATCGCGGACGTCCCGTTGAACGATCGCCTGGATGTAATCCGCATACCAGTCCTGTCTGCGGTTTAAGGTTTTGCGAGCCAATGCCTCGGGATATCCACCTGCCAGAACTGCAGCCATCAGGTCGTCGCCGACGATAAGTTCTCCGGCTTTAGCTTCGTTTCGGAAGGCGTCGACCAAAAAGCTTCCACCGGCCGTTCTGATTTCGCTTTGAGCAAGTGGCAGCAATCGGACGACCTCCATACGCCCCGCGAGCGAGTCTGCCACGCGTGGCAGCGTCATGAGATTGGCTGAACCGGTCAGGAGGAAGCGCCCTGGACGCTCGTCGGTGTCCACGCTTTCCTTGATGGCCAACAACAGCTCGGGAGCACGCTGAATTTCGTCGAGAATGGCGCGATCCATTCCTCTTACAAAACCAACTGGATCCCGCCGCGCGGCGTCGAGCGTCGTGGCATTGTCCAGCGTGTAATACTGCATCCCCTCGTTAGCCATTTTCTTGGCCAGCGTCGTTTTCCCGGATTGTCGGGGACCCACAATCAGGACGACTCGCGTGTCTGACATCGCGTCGGCAACGCGTTGCTCAACGAGCCTTGGATACAGCGGCATAACTTCATTCCCTTGATGACCATTTGAAACTATGGTCATGACTAATTGAAAGTCAAGGAATGACCAATTGAAATCTTCTTGGCGGCTGATTGAAACCGAGCCCAATATAGATGCACACCAAATTGCGGCATGAGAGCGTCGGGAGGCCATGCAGGCGCTGCTGAACCTTCGCTGATTGGTCACTGGAACTGACCTGGCTGGTCCTCGATAGAGGGATATTCCCGGAGCGACGCGAAAGCAAAATTGTGCATATCTTCATCACATCGCCAAGTCGATCCATTTTTAACAAATGGAAATAATCCAATGCTCTTGAAGAGATATGAACCGACGACCCGTCGGGTCCTCCGATATAGACCAGAGACACATTACCAGTGGCAGGTTCGAAGAGATGGTGCGGGCCGCCTCAGTCGCCGCATCGGCCGTCTCATTCGCTAAGCGCACCGAGGCGCTAACTTGGCTCGGCTCTAACAGACCCGACGTGGCAGTAGTAGAGGCCCGCCATACGGCGGGCCTCTTGATCGAAATGTCGTTGGTGCGCTCAGCGCAGGCCACCACCGGCCAGGATGATTTCGCCGGTGAGCCAGCGTGCGTCGTCCGAAGCTGCGAAGGCAACGACATCAGCGATGTCCTGAGGCTGGCCAAGGCGGCCAAGCGGGGTCTGAGCGATAATGCCGGCCTCAAACTCCGAAGCAATCATGCCGGCCGAGTGCGTGCCTTCCGTCTCGGTGAGGCTCGGGTTGACCGAGTTCACCCGGATCTTGCGTGGCCCAAGTTCCTTGGCCAGAACGCCGGTGATGACATCGACCGCGCCTTTTGTTGCCGTATAGACCGCCGTCTGCGGCGGCGTGATCGCGGTAACGCCCGAGCCGATGTTGATGACGCTACCGCCTTCACTCAGATGCTCCGCGGCCGCCTTGGTCACCAGAAGCAGGCCCAACACATTGATGTCGAACATCTTGTGGAACTGTTCTTCGTTGACCGTTTCCAGCGGACCGAACTCATAGACGCCAGAGTTGTTCACCAGGATGTCGAGGTGACCATAGTTGGAAATGGCCGCGTCCACGATCGCCTTGGCTTCCGTAGCCTTGGACACGTCGCCCTGGACGGCGATAGCCTGTCCGCCGGCGCTCTTGATCGCTTCGACGACGGTATCGGCGCCTGACTTGCTCGACGCATAGTTGACGACGACAGAGGCGCCGTTTGCGGCCAAGGTCTTGGCAACGGCCGCGCCGATGCCCTTGGAGGCGCCGGTAACGACGGCCACCTTGTTGGTAAGCTTAGACATGATGAAGTCTCCGTTTGTAACGCCGCTCAGGCGTCGTGTTGCTCGATCGCGTCGATGCGATCGGGATAGAAAGCGAGGTGATCTTTGATCTCGGCCACGGCGTCGTAAGGCGCTTCGTAGGTCCAGATCGCATCGACCGACCGCTCGCCACCGGTCGGAATGTGGAAGTAGGCGGCCTCGCCCTTGTAAGGGCAGTAGGTGGTCGTGTCGGAGCGCGTCAGGGCCGCGATATCGACGTCCTTGCGCGGGATGTACTGTACTGGCGGGTAGCCCGCTTCCCGAAGGATCAGCGCCTCGCGGGTGTCAGCGATGACACGGCCGCCCAGGGTGACGCTCACACGCCGGCGGTTTGGCTCGACGGTGATCGGATGATTGGGGCCGAGGATTTTAACGGTGCGGTTGGTCAAGGTGATCTCCTATGATTCTGGCGTTCAGAGCTTCGAGCCGCCGTCTACCCGCAGTGTGTCGCCCGACACCCAGCGCGCGGCGTCGGAAGCGAGGAAGGCAATGGCGCCGGCGATATCCTCGGGTTGGGCGACGCGCTTCAGCGCCTGCATGCCAAGGGTGAAGTCACGGCCGGCGTCGGTCTTTGCGAAGCTCGACATATCGGTCTCCACGACGCCCGGTGCGACCGCGTTGACCCGAATTCCCCTTGGCCCAAGGACCTGGGCGAAGTGCTTCACGAGGGTGTCGACCGCTCCCTTGGTCGCAGCATAGGCCGAGAGGTTGCCGACCGCCGCATGGGCTGCCAGCGACGAGGTGAAGATGACGCTGGAACCATCGTTCAGGATCGGCAGCAGCTGCTGGACGAGGAAGAAGGGCGCGCGGACGTTGACGGCAAAGAGTGCATCGAAATCCTCGACCGTGGTTTCCTCGATCGTCGCTGCGTTCGCGATGCCAGCGTTGGCAATCAGGATGTCGAGACGAGCGCCCACGACCTCCTTCACCTTGGCCGCAAGCTTATGCGGCCCCTGCGGATCGGACAGATCCGCCCCGACGGCCTCGGCTCGGCCGCCTGCAGCCTTGATCTGATCGACGACCGAGCGCGCTTCAGCAGCTTTGCGGCCGTAGTGAACGAGGACCTGAGCGCCCGCCTTGGCAAGCGCGAGAGCAGTTGCGCGTCCGATACCGCGCGAAGCGCCGGTCACGAGCGCGGTCTTTCCGCTGCACGGTGTCATGATTGATCTTTCTATGGGAGGGTTAGGAGGGGCCGACCCGAGACGCCGGGCGTCACCGATCGGCTCGACGTGCTGGGCGTCAGGCGTTCAGGAACATATTCGTGTGCGCGACGAACAGCTCGGGGTACTGGTTCTGCGGGCCGTGGCTGGAGTCCGGATAGACGATGAGCTGTGCATTCGGCATATGCTGCTGCAGCGTGTACCCGTTGATCGTCGGAATGATCAGGTCGTTGCTGCCATCGACCACGAGCGTCGGCTGGTGGATGTGGCTAAGATAATCCCAGACACCGTCACTCTTCTCATTTGAGGCGACGATTGCCGCGTATTGCGCCGTTGCCGAATCCTCACGAACTTCTGGGCTGCGATCCTTCCGGCGATGCTTGCGCTCAAGGTACTTCAGGCCAGCGGCCCGGCCTTTTTCGTTCGGCAGGAAGTGTGCTGCGATCCAAAGGTGTTCCGGCGGATCGTAGGTCGCAGAGAAAATCTCACCCGACTTGCTGGCGGCGCTATCGGCGCCGCGCGGGCCGGTCCCTACCAGGACGAGCTTGCGCACCAGATCGGGTGCCTGTACGGCGATCTCCTGGGCGACCTTGCCGCCGACGGAATAGCCAAAGACATCGACCTCGGTGAGACCGAGCGCCTTGATGAAGGCAATGGCATCCGTTGCCATGCGGGGGATGGTCGCCGGGGTCACCCCGGAGCTGGCACCAATGCCGGCGTTATCGAACAGGATCACTTCGCGTTCCTGTGCCAGCCCGTCGGTCACAGCCGGGTCCCAATGGTCCATCGTGCCACGGAAATGGATGTTCATGACAACAGGAACACCGCCGGTCTTGCCAAAGCGGCGATAGGCGAAACGGATTCCGTTGGCCTCGACGAATTGGGTCGGAACAGTATCATGCGTATAGGCAGTCATGGCAAATCTCCTTGTTCGGATTGCGATTAGCTGGCGGTCCTGCCGCCGTTGACGTTGATGATCTGGCCGGTGATGAATGAGGCCTTGCGGGAGGCCAGGTAGAGAATGGCGTCCGCGACCTCTTCGGGCTGTCCGGCACGGCGCATTGGGATCGAGGCAAGAAGACCGGCCTTGCGTTCCGGTGAACCGGTGAAGCGATCAAGCATCCGGGTCTCGACTGGTCCGGGCGCCACTGCATTGACGCGGACACCGAAAGCGGCGGCTTCCAGGGCGCCGGACTTGGTAAGGCCTTCGACGGCATGCTTGCTGGCGACGTAAAGCGAGGCGTTCGGGGCGCCGCGGCTGCCCATGGTCGATGAGATGTTGATGATGCTGCCGGAGCCCTGAGGCTGCATGACGCGGAGTTCGTGCTTCATAGAGAGCAGCACGCCGAGGACATTCGTCTCAAAGGTCGCTGCGTAGGTGTCAGTTGTCTGATCGACGATCGGCGCTGGCGTTCCTTCCGTACCCGCATTGTTGACCGCCACATCGAGGCGGCCGAAATGGGCGACGGTTTCCTCGATCAAAGCCTGAACGTCACGCTCATTGCGGACGTCCGCCTTAATGAAGCCGGCATCCACGCCGAGGGCACGAAGTTCGCTTTCCAATGCCGCGCCGGTCTGGGTATTGCGACCGGAGACGACAATTCTGTAGCCTTCTTTTGCGGCAGAGAGGGCCGTGGCGCGGCCGATACCAGCAAGAGCTCCCGTAATAAGAATGACGTTGCTGTCCATTGCCAACTCTCCTTAGGCCGAGAAATCGGGCCTGATTGATCGCGGTGGTGTGACCTTCAGCCTTCGTGTTGGCCAACCGCCGCTGTTTGCTGACAGAACAAGTATGCCTTCATTGCTCCCGTGAGAAAGACTTTGTAAGATCGCTCCCATATCTGATAGGCATGGGTCGTTTATGGAACTTCGACATCTACGCTATTTCATCGCCGTGGCCGAGGAAGGCAGTGTCACGCTCGCAGCCGAGAAACGGCTTCATACTGCTCAGCCTTCTCTGAGCCGGCAGCTGCGCGATCTCGAGGTCGAGGTCGGCGCGCCGTTGTTTATTCGGG
This sequence comes from Rhizobium sp. ERR 1071, assembly GCF_007828675.1. Classification (NCBI taxonomy): domain Bacteria; kingdom Pseudomonadati; phylum Pseudomonadota; class Alphaproteobacteria; order Hyphomicrobiales; family Rhizobiaceae; genus Rhizobium; species Rhizobium sp. ERR 1071. The sequence goes on from NZ_VITM01000022.1 coordinate 8,658, forward strand.
GCGCACGCGGGGTGGAGCTCACAGAGGCAGGGATCGCTTTTCTTCCTCACGCGCGCCTTGCGGTCAGTGAAGCCAATGAGGCCCTGCAAGCGGCTCGCCGCGCCGCCCGACCGGCAAAGGCGGCGTTTTCCGTGGGGTTTCTGACGGGACAGGAGGTCGATTGGCTTCCGCACGTGACCCGCATTCTCAGAGCCGAATTGCCGAAGATCGAGTTCAAGGTGACGAGCATGTATTCGCCCGATCTTGCCGAGGCACTGCAGATCGGCGAGATCGATCTTGGCTTCCTGCGCGTCGAGCCGAAACCGGATGTGACCTATGACGTGATCGCCAAGGAACCGATCGTCGTCATTCTCCCCAGCGACCATCCCTTGGCAGAGGGCAAGGAAATCGACCCGAAAGCGCTCGAGGGAGAAACGCTCATCGGGTTTTCCGATATCGCCATCGTGCTGAGGACGGTGGTTGAGGATTATCTTCAAAGAGTGGGCGTCAACGCTACGCCAAGCCATCGCGTCGAGAATTTCTCGACGGTCCTGTCGCTGGTGGCCTCTCTTCGAGGCGTGGCGCTGATGCCAGCTTATGTGGAGGCTTTGCTCCCGTGGTCGGTGGTCAGCCGGCCACTGATGGGCGATCCGCTGACAATCGACTTGGCATTGGGCTACCGGTCAGACAACCCCTCGCCCGTACTTAAGGCGTTTCTTGCGGGGCTGGATCAGCTCGTTGCCGCAGGACCGGCCGGAACGCGGCAGGGGCGGTGAATACCCAACGTCTGTGTTCGAATGGTGAGCAGCCCAACCCGCAGCTTTTGCTTTTGATGATATTGGAACGGTCGGTCACCAGCATCTCTTTAAGTCGCTGAAAAATCCAAAGTTTGCGCCGCTCTCGCGCTTACTTCCGAAGTGACATGCCGCCTCGATATTAGAATCGAATCGATGCGTTCGATGACTTCAGTCCGCTTGCCAAGAACTCGATGCATAACCGCACCTTGGCGGCTGCAAGCCGGCTGTGCGGGAAAACGACGTGGATTGGTGCCGCAGCAAGATGAACGTTGGGGAGGACAATCTCGAGCTTGCCTCTTTCGATGTCATCGTAAACGTCCCAGATCGACTTCAGGACAAGGCCAGCTCCCGAAAGCGCCCAGCGGTGGGCAAGCTCGCCATTGTTGGTCGTGAGCCTCCCCATGACGTTTACACTGCGGCCAACCTTCGCGTTGCGCCCATGAGATGGCTGCCGCTGTCGAATAAGCACCCATGCGATGGTCCTCCCCTTGTCATCACGTCCAAGCGGCTTACTTTGCGTATGTTTATATGGGGTTGGATACAGTGGCCGCAATCGGAGAGAACGATGAAAATGCGAGTGCCGGAATAGCACACATGATCGAGCGCGGGCTTTGGGACAACACTATCCTGGGACCGCCGTCGGAGTGGCCCGCTTGTCTGAAGTCCGCTGTGGACATCATGCTTCCCTCGCATGCCCAGATCGTGATGTTTTGGGGGGAAGAGTATGTAGCCCTCTATAACGACGCTTACGCACCGACGATCGGCCTCAGGCATCCGCGTGCATTCGGACGACCGGGAAGGGAAAACTGGAGCGAACTTTGGGATGACCTCCAGCCTTTGTTAGATCGCGTCCTTCATGGTGGCGAAACCGTTTCCGCCAAGGATCGACCATTCTACATTGAGCGCCATGGGCATCCGGAGACCGTTTACTTCGATATTTCCTATTCCCCCATCAACGACGAAACCGGTGGTGTCCGTGGTGTCTTTTGTATCGTCAGCGAAACCACAGAAAGGGTTCGTTCGCAGCGAGCGCTCAGGGAAAGCGAGGAACGTCTGCGCGCGTTATTTTCGCAATCCGCCGCGGGTATCGGGCAGACCAACCTCGATGGCCGGATGACCCTCGTCAACCAGCGCTTCTGCGAGATGCTCGGTTACAACAGAGAGGAGCTTGCGGGCATCCGGTTCCAGGATTTGACGTTTCCGGACGACCGCCCGGAGGCCGAGCGGCTTTTCCGAAACCTTGTCGAAACGGGCGAACCCTTCGACATGGAAAAGCGATGCTTGCGGAAGGACGGAAGTATCGTATGGACGTCGGCCTCGGTCTCGGCCCTTAAAGATGACAATGGATCAATACTGCAGGTTGGTTTTATCGCCATTGATATCTCGGCAAGGAAGAGCGCCCAGGAAGCGGAACGTCTGCTTGCATCCATCATCGCTTCTTCGAATGATGCCATCCTCGGGATCGATCTGAACATGACGATCACCAGCTGGAATGCAGCCGCCGAAAGGCTTTACGGATACTCGCGCGACGAGGCCGTGGGAAAGTCGGTTCTGATGCTTGTCCCGGAGGAACGTCGCGACGAGGAGCCGGAAATTATTCGGAGGGTTAGCGCGGGAAAAGTCGTGGAGCCTTACGAGACGCAGCGTCGAAGGAAGGATGGCCGCCTGGTCGACGTACAGCTTAGCGTTTCCCCGATTTACGACAGTACTGGAAAAACGATCGGCGCTTCCAAGATGTCCCAGGACATCACGGCCCGAAAGGAGGCCGAACGTCTGCAGGCGGTGCTGACCAGCGAGCTCAGTCACCGTGTCAAGAATGCGTTCTCCACTGTCATTGCTATTGCTAGACAGACCCTGGATCAGGAGGGAACAGGTCGAGACCAGGTGAATGCCTTCCAGGATCGCCTTATTTCGATGGCGAAGGCGCACGATTTGCTTACGCATCGGGACTGGCAGCGTGCTGATCTGAGGGAATTGGTCATTCAAGTGCTGGAGCCCTATCCGCCTGAACGCTTCGAGATCGAGGGCTGCGCTGTGCTATTGCCTCAGAAGGCCGTTGTTTCGTTCTCCCTCGCCATCCACGAACTTGCGACAAACGCCGCGAAATATGGTGCATTGTCCGTCGCTCAAGGGAAAGTCGCAATATCGTGGAGCTTCGAGGAGTCGGTTGGGAGGCTGCGGTTCAAATGGATCGAACGGGACGGCCCGACGGTACAACCGCCGACGCGGAAGGGATTCGGTTCGCGGTTGGTTGAGAGGCTTCTGGCAGCCGAGCTAAAAGGCCGCTCGACCATTAGTTACGATCCCACCGGCGTCCGGTGCGAGATCGAGGCGGTCCTTGATCCGGGCGGTGAACTGGTAAGGCTGGGGCCGGACCGGCGATAGCCAAGCACCGTTCGGACTCGACTCATTCATGACGTCGCCGACGTTGCTTCAAAAGCTCCAGTGTATGCATCGGCGCTCGCTGTGCAAATCCTTGAAGGAGCGACTTCCCGTCCTAACTTTTTCGTGCGTTTCTATGGTCGGATTAGCAGTCGGAAAATGACCGCTGTCTCCCAGGGGACGAGTGGGAACTCGAAGAACCGCCGTGCGTTACGTCGAGACTAGAAATCACCAGGTCACCATGCAGGAGAAAGACCCAAAACGAGCAGAAGCGCAAGATGCCGGGGAACGCCTGGTTGCCCGACATGTTCGCGAAGACCCCTTTGCCGCGGCCTTCAAAGCTACCCGGATGCCGATGATCGTCACCGATCCGAACCAAGCCGACAATCCGATCATATTCTGCAATGCCGCCTTCGAGAAACTGACCGGCTACTCAAGTAGCGAGGCAGTCGGTCGCAACTGTCGCTTCCCGCAAGGTCCCGAGACCAACCCAGCAACGGTGGCCAGGATTCGCGCGGCGGTCAGCGCCGGTTCGGATATCGCCATAGACATCTTGAACTACAAAAAGGATGGCGAGCCGTTCTGGAATGCTTTGTTCCTATCTCCGGTGCGCGACCAAACCGATAAGATCGTTTACTTCTTCGCGTCCCAGCTCGACTTCACCAATGTAAGATCCCGAGAGGCCGATCTTGCGGCGGCACGGCATCGTGCCGAAGAGGAAGTCGCCGCCAACACTGAGAAACTCGAGGCGGCGCTGAAAGCACGATCGCTGCTCGTCCACGAGGTCGATCACCGCGTCAAGAACAACCTTCTGACGATGGCCTCCATCGTGAAACTTCAAACCCGTATCACCAAAGACGAAGGCCAGAAGCGCGCTTTGAGGTCCGTGCTGAACCGCGTGGAGGCGTTAAGCACGGTTCAAAGGAAGCTGTTCACGCTAGAGGACGTGTCGCGGTTCGATGTCGCGGACTTCACGAAAGAACTCGTCACCGATCTGGTCGAAGCTGTGGGGCGCGAGGATATCCGACTGACGCTCGATCTATATCCGCTCTACGTACCGACCGTGAAGGCGACCCCGCTGGCGCTGATCGTCAACGAGCTTGTCGGCGATGCCGTCCGGCGCGGCTTGAGCGACGGCGGCGGCGATATTCACGTGGTGGTGAAGCGATTGAACGGCCAGTTCCTCATCAGAGTCGAGGACACCTCCCTAGCGGTCGAAGTCGATGAAGACGTGGCCGAGATCGGTCGTATTCTTCTTGAAACCTCCGCCAAGCAGGTTGACGCTAAAATCGAGAGGCGGATCGAAGGGCATCGCACGACCGTCGATGTCATACTGATGGTCGACGCACAGGAAAGCGCGCATTGAAGGTGATGATTGTTGAGGATGAGATGCTGCTCGCCATGGAGCTCGAAAGCGAGGTCGAGATGGCTGGCCACGAGGTGATTGGGACCGCGATGAACCGCGAACAAGCGAGTGGCCTCGTGAAAGGGCATCGCCCGGATTTTGCTTTCGTCGATATTCATCTGCAGGAGGGTCCAACAGGCATCGAGGTTGGCCGCGATCTGGCAGCGAAAGACATTCCCTACGTATTCGTCAGCGGTAACATCAAGAAAATCCCACCGGACTTCGCAGGCGCCCTCGGCGCCATTGAAAAGCCCTACACAACGAACGGCATAAAGAACGCCCTTGCTTATATCTCGGCAATCCTGGTGGGTGAGGAAGATGTCGCTCCGCCCGCAAGCCTTGTGCTCGCCGAAGATGTTCGGCCCCGGGTGTACTCCAGGCAACTATAATCTTGAGTAGCCTGGGCAGTCGACAGGCGAACGGTGGGCGAGCGATGTATGAACTGTGGGCCGAGTTTTTAACTGGCGTTTCGCTGTGTCCGCACCATCGAAAGCTCAAGCGCTCGACGATGGCAATAAACGGGGTGGTTTTCGGGAACGAGGGCTAACGATATGTTTGCCCGTTGCTCGAAACTGCAACGCGAAAAGAGTTTGCTCTTGAAAGGGTACGAACCGTTGACCCGCCCCTTGGTGGACCAAGCCATTGAAAATGCATAAATATGATGCGCCGAGGCATCTCTTGTGCCTAAGCCGCTATTATGAAACTTCTCTGGTCGCTTCGTAGCGGGGGCGTGTACGGATGCCGCGAACGCCTGAAAGGGCCGGTCGAGATGGGTCAGACAAGCACGATCGTTCTGGATCGTCCGGCCGATCCAATCAACTGCGCCCACTTTCTATTGCCCTTTCGCGGTCCCATCTCTGACTTCTTCGACCAGCGTGAGTGTATCCAATCGGTCGAGCAATCTCGCTGCTTTCTTCTCCCCCAGCAAATCGGGAGCAACCGACGGCCAGGTCTCGAGCGCGCGGATAACGGCTGTTCTGACTTCGTGAAGGATTAGTTTGGGATCAAGTCGCAGGAAGCTTGCGACGCGCTCGAAACGGTGAAGATTAACGGTTTCAAAATTGTGTGTTTTGACAAAGCGGAGCGCCATTGTATCAGTCGGCTGAAAAAGGACTGTGGGTACGATATCGTAAGCGGGTGAAAGCCGGATAACCCCCGGCTCGGGGAACCAGAACGACCAGTTCTTGAGATGATTATCTCCATTGCCAAGCAATATGTCGGCGACGACGCGGCGAATCGCTTCCAGGATGTCGTCTCGATGATCGGAGCTGAAGCGACGAACCATGTTAATGACCGTTTCGGTCGTCGCCATCGTATATTTCCGCTCGCCAACGGCTCCGATGACCTGGCCGGCATCTTCGATGTGAATTCTTGCGCCGTCTTCTGTCCGGTCGAACCGATCGACGACCAAGACATTCTCTCCGTGGGCGAGCAGCTCAGACGGCACGTCGCTTACCGCATCGCGCGATACCAGCCGACACCTGGCGGTCCTGACGCCAATCATCGCGGCCATGCGCATCGCTGCATATTCGGCCTCCGGAAGACCTGGAAACCGGTCCGTTGCAATTTTTATGATGCAGCGGCCGGACTCGCCGCGGGCGGGCGCCGTGAGGCGGCCACCAACGGGATTGCCGGTAAACTTCAGTTGAACGCCGGCGAGCGAGAACTTGACGGCGCCCTTCGGTAGCGTCGCCTTCAATCCCTGTACCCTGTCAAGATCGAGGGGACCAGCTGAAGACGGCACCCCGGTTTCCGGGACAATGAAGACCGCACCCGGCAAGTCTGCGCCGAGGCGGGTCAGAACGTCAAACTCGTCGTGATCGCCGGGGCCCATTTCGGACATCACCAGTTCTCTTAAGGCGCCTTCCGGCAGTAAGCCTGAAAACCACGGCGGCAAGGTGCCATACAGTCCAATTTTATCCCCCCGGCTTGCGAGCCGATCGCGGGTCTTGCTCTCATCTTCCGGATCATACCATCCGAGACTGAGAATTGGACGGGTGGGATCCCGCAGGAAGTTTTCTGTCACCACGAAGGAGACGGCGCCATCTCCGTCGCGTGTCATGGTCCCTGCCCTGATGGTGCCACGCATCTGGTCAAGGATGTAAACGCCGAGAACAGCCGCTGTTTTTGCCATTATCTCTCCTCAGAATCGCTATCATCGAGATCGATGAACAGGTCATCAAACGCAGAGGATGGTTTTGCCGACTGCCGGGGTTGCAGATCGTGTTCAATGAAAGGCTGCAGTTCCGAGACACGCGATTTCGGGACTAGGAGGGGCACGAGATCAAGAGCGTCACAAAGTTCCACAAAAAGAGTAAGCCGGTCCCGTCCAAGACGGTTAGCCGACAGATCGCGTTCCAGTTCCGATATGCGCGCACGGTTGCGTCCAACCCGTATGGCAAGATCGGGCTGGGTCATGCCGCGCCGGCGCCGCGCTGAAAGCAACTGTTCACCGAGAAAGTTAAAGGTGGTGTGGTTCATGCGGTATTCCGATCCAATGCGCATTAAAATGCGGAATTCCGCACGAATTCTTTTTAACCCAATGAGCGGAATTCCGCAACAGTTGTTTATGTCAAGCGGAATTCCGATGAACCTCGCTTGCATTCGGCCCGGAAGTGCCGAGCCCATATCCAGGCCACTTCGTGACGGAAGCCGCGCTACCCCCTGGCATCCTTAGTGGCTGAGAAACTTCGTTGCTTGGGGTCGGAAGCCAGTCGATATCGGATGCCGAGAAGCGATCTGCACGAACTGCAATCGTAGAGAAACAAGATCGTAGTAATCGCGCACGGGTTACAAAAGACCAGCTAAAGTTAAACACTCCCGTAAGCGTCATACAACTGAAAGGATGTATTTCATTACATTTGTGTAATCTCTCGCGGAATTAACCTATTCGTCAGGCTACAGCGCTCTCTTACTGGCACAGCGCCAAGATGCGACGAGCAGGATGCTCCCTCTCTGTGATGCCCCCATTATCCAGAGCAGGTCATCGCCGGCACTTGCCCCCTCTTCAATCGTCCTAGTGGTTGCCGACCCTTTCAAGAGCGAAACACGCCATGCCATTCCTTCAGAACGCCAAGATCAAGACGAAAGTACTCTCCATTATTATTCCGATCTGCTTGATCGGCGCCGCTGGCGTCCTGGCTGTGTCGCGCCAATATAAAGAGACGACTAGCACCTACTCGAGTTTTATCGACAAGGATGAAACGGCAGCGGTTGAGATGTCCCGAGCCAGCCAGCGCGTAACCGCATTGAGTTACAATGCCTACCAGATCCTGGTATACAGCACCAAAGACCCACAGATGGCAACCTTCTCGGCAAACTACGAGGAGAACAAGAAGGTTCTGCTCGAACGACTTGCTACTGTTAAACAGTTGTTGCCCGCTGAAACCGGAGCCGTCGATGAACTTACAGCGAAAGCCAACGACATTATTGCTCTCACAGACGCAGCCGTAAAGGCTGGGCTGGTCGATGACAACGATACAGCAACCAAGCTCTTGAAGCAGGCCGATCCGCTGATCAACAAGGAAGTTCTAGCGGTTCGCGAATGGCTCGACACTTTCAACAAGAATATAAGTGCGAAGAGCGATAGGCTGGATCAACAGGCAAACAGCACCATCGACGACGCGTTGATCGCGCTCGGCCTTCTCTTTGCTGCCGCCATTGCAATCGCCATCCTCGTTTCGGCACGCGGCATTGCCGCTCCCATCGAACGGCTGCGGGCTCGCATGGTATCGCTTGCGGACGGCAATACCGCCGAGCCGGTTTCAGGGATCGAGCGCAAGGACGAGGTCGGCCAGATGGCCGCGGCCGTCGCCGTCTTTCGCGACAGTGCCATCGAGCGTCTGCGCCTGGAGCAGGAAGCCGCCGATGGCCGCAGCCTCTCCGAACGGGAAAGGCTGGAACGCGAGGCGCAGAAGGCCAAGGATGCCGCCGAAGCGCAGTTTGCGGTCGACAGTCTCGCACAGGGCCTGGGAGAGCTCTCGAATGGCAACCTGACCTATCGCCTGGAGAAGCCCTTCGTCGCCCATCTCGATCGTCTAAGGATGGATTTCAACGCCTCGATGACCAAGGTCGAGGAGACCCTTGTCGCGGTCGGCCAAGGTGGCCAGGCCATTGCCGCCGGCGCCAATCAGATCCGCTCGGCAGCCGACGACCTCTCCAAACGTACCGAGCAGCAGGCGGCCTCGATCGAGGAGACGGCGGCAGCACTTGAGGAGATCACGACGACCGTCAAGGATTCCACCCGGCGCGCCGAAGAAGCAAGTTCGCTGGTCGGACGCGCACGCGTCGGCGCCGAAAAATCCGGCGAAGTCATGCAGGAAGCGATTTCAGCAATGGAGGCGATCTCTAAATCCTCGGGCGAAATTTCCAACATCATCGGTGTCATCGACGATATTGCCTTCCAGACGAACCTGCTGGCACTCAATGCCGGCGTCGAGGCGGCGCGGGCCGGTGACGCCGGCAAGGGTTTTGCCGTCGTCGCGCAGGAAGTCCGCGAACTCGCCCAGCGCTCCGCCATGGCGGCAAAGGAGATCAAGGCGCTCATTTCCACATCCGGCCAGCAGGTCGGCAGCGGCGTCGATCTCGTCACAAGAACCGGGCAGTCTCTGCAGCAGATCGTCCAGGAGGTGGAGGAAATCGACCGCAACGTACGGGCGATCGTCGAAGCCGCCCGGGAGCAGGCGACCGGCCTGCAGGAGATCAATACGGCCGTCAACAGCATCGACCAGGGAACGCAGCAGAATGCGGCCATGGTCGAGGAATCGACGGCTGCCAGCTACAGCCTCGCCAAGGAGGTGACGGCGCTGAACGAGATTCTCGGCCAGTTCAATCTGCAAAAGGGGCGCTCGCATGCAAGACCGGCTGCGGCGACCGAACGCTCCAGCCCCGCCGCATCGCCGGCACGTTCGCTACGGGCCAAGATTGCCGGCGCATTCGGTGGCTCCGGCGCTGCCACTGCGGCATCGCCGTCCTGGGAAGAGTTTTGACCTTGCGAGGTTCGGCCCGTCCTTAAAAGATTGCCTGATTTAAAATCGAAGATCGCGGGAGCATGTCATTGCTTCCGGCGGTCATCCTCGCCAAATGCTGTTCAGTCGACCGAGTTCCATTCTTGGACGGGGCGAGATCTCCTCGCCACACTGCAGGGAGTGACCACGAGAGATGCTAAGTGTTTTCCCGCTGCCCCAAGAGGATGAAAAGGGCAAGCCGCAAGCGTTAGCAGACGCTCTGTGGATCGACCTCCTGAGCCCCACCGGCGCCGAGCTGAGGGATGTGGAAGAAGCCGTTGGCGCTCCCCTCCCTTCCCTGGGCGCTCTCAGTGAAATCGAAACGTCGAGCCGACTGAGAAATCAGCATGGTGTGCTCTATATGAGCACGCCATCGGCCGCCCGACATCCGGAGGGAGCCGACACAACCCCTCCCATCGGCTTCGTTTTATCCACGGATCGCCTCGTCACAGTCCGGTTTATGACATTGCCGGCGGTGGACGCGGTTGCGGCCAGCTTTGCCGCACAGGATGCGCCGAAATCGAGCCTTGAGGTGTTCACCCTGCTCTGCGAGGACATCGTCGACCGCGTGGCCGATGCCCTTGAGCATCTGGCAGGAGAGCTCAACGGCCTTTCAACGAGCGCCTTTCGTGCAGAGGATCCTCGCGGCCACCACGCAGCCCGTGCCAACAAGCTGCTGCGAGCACAATTACGCCAAGTGGGACGTCTCGGAGACCGGCTCTCCGAGATTCGAGACGGTCTGCAGGGTCTCGGACGTGTTGTGACCTATACGGAACAGCAAGCCAAGGGCTGGTCGGAAGATCTCGAGCCGCGTCTGACGGGACTATGCCGAGATATCCACTCGCTCGTGGACTATGAGGAGCAACTTGCCAACAAAGTCCAGTTCGTGCTGGACGCTCTGGTCGGGCTAATTGGCATCGCTCAGAATGACATATTCAAGGTTCTGACCATCGTGTCGATCGCCGGCATTCCCCCGACCCTTGTCGCCGGCATCTACGGCATGAACTTCAAGAACATACCCGAATATGATTGGGCTTGGGGATATCAATATGGCTGGGCGGTCATCATACTGAGCACGGTCATTCCACTGATTTGGTTCAAGGTGAAGGGCTGGTTCTGACGTAGCGTGCGACGGCGGGGGCTGAATTACCCTGAGACCCAGGCCCATAATAGTAGCATGCCACCTACGACACCCAGAGCTGCGGATCCCCACCATGCCGGGCGCCTGCGGGTCAGGGCTGCCACGGCACCCAGCGCGATTGCGACCTGCAGCATGGCCACTGCGTAGGCGTAGTAATGGTGGCGGTGAATAAGGAGATTGGCCTCCTCATCCTTCTCGTCCCGCATTTTTTCAAGTTCATTGGCTGCAGCGCTGATTGATTTCTCTTCATCCGCATATCGCCGGTTCGTTTCCTCGAGATCCGGCGCCATCGGCTTGCCTTGCGCAGCAAGCAGCTCCATCTGCGATTTGAGGATTGCAGCCTTGATGCCTTTCGCCTGATAATAAGCCCATTGATCGGAAGCCTGGGCCTGCTTTTGAGCCGCCTCGGTCTTTAAAGCCAGTGCCTCGTTGATCGAACCTCCCGCCAAAAGGGAGCCGATTGCCGCGAGCGCGGCAAAAAATGCCGTCGTCAGAGCGATGAAGCGCAGCAGCGAGGCGGACTTCCGCTCGATCTCCTCGTCGATAGCTTCGCGCAACTTATCGGTATCAACCTCGATCTCTTCAGGCATTGAGACCCCCCATTCGCCCGTTCAGGGACTGCTTGCAGCTGATCCGCTTGTAAACCAGCATCGGGATCGTTCTCCAATGGCAAGTGGAGATCGACGACCATTCGCAATCGCTACCACGCGCGGGTCGGATTTCCCATGCCTATGTGCGCTGTTGCAGTTGTTAGAATAAAGCCAACCGTGCAAAGCAACGAGATCGAGAATTGGAACGATTGCACCAACATTGGGAAGGGTGAGCCTGCTTGCTAACTCATCTTTCAAATTACAACGGAAAGCCGCGACCGTCGGCAAAACGCCTCAATCTCACGCTCAAACGCGTCACAGATCACCCCGCATGGGTACCAACTGCTTTGCGCACTGATCGACCATTTGCACCGGCATGCAATGGCACCTTCCACGATCAGGCATCGCTTTCGTGCCAAGTTGTACGGCATTACGGTTGGTACCAACAACGCCAGCGGCGTCTTTGGCAATTCGAGAGGCAGCATCGAGCTGTATCGAGGTATTTGCTTTGGCCTTAGGATAACGTCCACTCCATGCAGCCGTCACGTTGCCGCCAAGCCTTGGGTTTATGAAAGGCCGACGCTCAGCGATCAGGGCTGTCAATCGTGGATCGTGGAAGCGTGCCTGGTGTGGCTCCATCCAAGCAAGATCGCCGGCAAAGGTCCAGGGGAAAAGATGTTGCGGTGGGGGCGGATATCGGTTCCGTTCTCGAGCAGGTGGGTGGCAAAGGAATGCCTCAGCGTATGGACGGTGACCCGCTTGGAAAGACTTGCCGCCGGAAGCGCGGAGATTCACTGGGAAGGCCTCAACAAACGCCACGCCGCAAGAAAATTATTGGAACATCCAAGGTTCATCGATGTTCGAGGGCGGTCAACAAAGAACATTCAAGGACAAAACCATGTTCATCAAAATTTTGGCAGTGTCAGCTCTTTCTATCGGCCTTGCAACCTCAGCGCTGGCCCAGCAGTCGGGCAGCAACAACAGCGGATCCAGTTCGGGCGCCGGGACAGGATCCGGATCCTCAACAAATTCCGGTTCCGGATCTGGCAACGGCACAAGCGGAAATAGTGGCTCGAGCACCAACACCAACAACGGCGGCGGCAATAACGGCGGCACAAGTGGTAACGGCGCCAGCAGCGATGGGGGGAAGGCAAGCGACTGCAACGGAATGTCCACATCGAAGAACACGACAAATATGAAGCAAGATCAAGCGGCCAATCCTGCCGCTACGTCGAACTGCCCGTAGTTGGACATAGGTAGTTCTCATCGATCTTTGCCGTACGCGTCCCGGGAATATCGAGATGCCCAGTCGAGGCGTAGGGAACCTCCCAGACCTTATCGTCGCCGTTCAATCGCGCGAAGGGGATCTGCCGCAGCTCGTCGACGACCGTCTTGGAATACGGGGTTCGAATCCGGAAGCCTGTCGGGATGACTTCGAGGTATGGACTGAGGATAGGTTCAAACTCGTAGGCGTCACGGCCACGCTCCTGTTCGAAGGGATCGTGACGGTCGGCTTCGGAAGCGAGCCATCTGTAGATGCGGCGTCGTGCCGTGACGCCGGGGATTGTCCGTGCCTGAAGGGTCTCGCTCCAGCGGGCGTTGGGGAACGTCTCCCGGAAGCGAGCGACGGTCATCCTGTCGAAGGCGAACGAGATCGTCTCGGTCGCGGGGTGCTCATCTTCCTGGTCGAGTTGTGGTCTCATGAATTCCTACATCGGCGCGCCTGTCACGGGGTTAACTATAGGCCTTTCGCTCTCGTCTTTCTCGCCAGACGGCTGAACGGCCGGTGGTGCCTTGGATTCATCGTCGGCCGGTTCCGGGTTCGAAGGCGTCGGATGGACGTCAGCGGGCCGGCTTTGCTCCGGAGTTGCGTTTGTATCGTTCGTGCCCATCGTCGATCTCCTTCTGATGGCATGCTCGTACAACGCTGCCCGCCGTCGATCGTTCACCGCTACACATTCCGATCGTCGCGGCCTATTGAAACACAAAGGGCGCTCGACCCGTTGCCGGGGAGCGCCCGCGCCCAACCCGGACGACTGCGGCACGACGGAGAGGGTGTCGCGGTTGCGGTCATCGATACGGTGTGTGATCATTACATGATGACGGAAGTCGGATGGTTCAATGGGCCGATCCGCGCGTGCCGCGAAGGGCAGCCATGCGTTGGAAACTCCGGCGTCCATCACTACATATCCGGAACCACTCACATAGACGGATATCATGGTTTCAAGGATCAGACGAACCTTGACCGTCGGCCAGCGCGCGGCCGCGGTCGAGCGCACGAACGCGATCGCGCAAGAGGCAGCAGACGAAGAACGCCGACGCCGCGAGGAGAAGACGGAACGGTTGCGCAAGCTGAGGCTTGCGGCGGCGGAGGCGTCACGGAAGTGAACGCCGCTCCGGCAAGGACAGGTGTCCAGTGCGTGGCAGCTCTTAAATAATCAAATCGGAAAGTAAAATGGATCACGTATCGAAGAAATACGAGCCGGGTGCGGCCCCGCGGGCCAGCCGGCCGGCAAAGGGGCATATCGGCGCCGTTCAGATCGAGAGCCGCTACCGCGACGTCCTAAAGGACGCCTCAGCCCGCCTGGCAAAGGATGACGCCCTGACGTGTATAGAATATAGTATCAGTGGCATGAATGCGTTGTTGACGATATACGGAGTGCGGGCTTTCGACAGTCACCAGTTGACTCGGATGCCGACGGTACCGGCGGTTGCGGTCTCTTGGCTTCGGCTATTATCGAGCGACCAGCGATGGCTGGCTTGGCCATGGAAGCTCACATTCTGACTCACGCGCGCTGTCAGGCCGCCCGCGACCTCCAGCGCCGTGTCACCGAAGCGGGTCTCGATGGCTGCCGAGGATTGCCCGAAGAGCGTGCTGTCATTGCCGGAGAAGGTATGCCAGAAGTTAATGCGCGCATAGGATTGCCACAGCGTCCCTGCTTCGTCGCGCTCTGTGTATTGCAGCCGCGCCCCAAGCCTTCCGGTGAAGGCCGTACCCGCACTCCAGTCCACACTCGAATACTGGTCTCGAGACCGATCCACCGACAGATCCTGGTACATTATTTGCGCTTGTGGCTCGATTAGCCCGCCATTGCCTTGTCCGAAGCGGATTGGGTAGCCCGCCTCGAGCGACGCAATGTATCCGGTCGCATGGGTCGAGATTCCGGCACCATAGAGGGAAATGGCCAAGAATGTCGTTCCCGACGCGAACGACCGTGATCAGACTTGCCGGCGGCCTTTTCGTTCATTCGCCGACTACATTCTCGCCCACTTTAGAGCGACAGCTTCAGAAATTGGGCTCTCCGCGTTGGATCGTAGGACCGAACCGAATCCACTATTGGTGGATCCCCGATTGGAAAGATGCCTATCCCGGCTCAGACATTTATCTTGCGCCGCACATCCGCGAACAATCGAAGGGTCGAATCAACTTTGCCGCTCATGCCTTGTCGGGCAAGAGCGGCTATCCGTGGGATGACGAACTTGCGACTTTGCCGGTAGAAGGAAGCTACATGACTGAGTTCGAGTTTTTCCATTCTGAGAGCCGCACATTAGTGCTGACTGACCTCATCGAGAATTTTGAATCCTCTCGTCTGAACGGACGCCTCATGCGCTTTCTCACATGGCTCGGTGGTGTCCAGGATCCGCATGGAAGCATGCCACGGGACATGAAAATGACGTTTCTAAGTGGGGATCTTAAAGCAGCTGTTGAACAGATGATCGAGTGGAATCCGGAGCGCATAATCCTGGCCCACGGCCGCTGGTACAAGAGTGATGGTGCGCGCGAGCTGCACCGCGCCTTCGCTTGGTTGCTTCGATAGTAGCGATCACAGATGCTTGAAACCGGTCCTTTTCCATCTTCTGTGGAACCTCGGGCGTTCAGGATGGTTGGCGCACTAGTTTCTTGTAATGGCGGTCGTCTCCAGTACCTCAGCCTGCCGCGGGGATCCTACGCATGTTTCCAAACTGGTTTCATATCCTTGCCGCTCTTGCCATCTGCCTCGGCTTCCTTTCTGCGATAGTCATATTCGTTGATATTCTGCGACATCCGCAACACATGGGGATCATGAATGTCGTTTGGCCGGTCACCGCCCTGTTCGGAACGATACCGCTGCTCCTTGCCTATTTCGCCTACGGCCGTTTGGGCAGCCACGTCGCCATGAAGGAAGCCGAGGGCCGAGGGGAGGAGATGCCAGGCAAGACCGAAACCCCCTTCCCTGTCATGGTCGGAAAGGGAGCCTTGCACTGTGGAAGCGGCTGCATGATCGGCGATATTATCGCCGAATGGTTGGCTTTTACGATGCCGGTGATCGCGGTCGCCCTCGGATGGCACACGCTATTTCGTGAAAAGATGTTCGCGGTGTGGATTCTCGACTTTATCTTTGCCTTCGTTCTCGGCGTCGTGTTTCAATATTTCGCAATCGCCCCCATGCGCGGGCTTCCGCTTGGCGAAGGCTTAAAGGCGGCCTTGAAAGCGGACACGCTTTCGCTCATTGCCTGGCAGGTGGGCATGTATGGCGCGATGGCCATCTTGCAGCTCCTTGTCTTTCCGACAGTCTTCGGGATGAAAGCCGAGGTCAACAGCTTGGAGTTCTGGTTTGCCATGCAGATTGCCATGATCTGCGGTTTTGCGACAAGCTATCCAGTTAACTGGTATCTTATATCAATCGGAGTCAAAGAGAAGATGTGAGTGCAGTGATAGCGGTATAGGCTTTCCGCTGTCGGGTAACCGCAGTCACCGCCTCAAATGTGGGCGATCGAGAAATCGTTGTGTTTAGCTCGATTGAGGGAACCGGTACCCTTTGCAGCCTCCTTGATCAACATCGCAGTTATTGCCGAGGAAGCTCTTGTCAGTCTTCGATCTCATCGCCCTTCTTCTTTCACTTACCGCTGTCTTCTCGTGGGCGAACCAGCGCTTCCTGCAGCTTCCGCCATCAATCGGGATTCTGGCAATGGGACTGGTATCGTCGGCGCTTCTCATCGTGATCGAACTTATGGTTCCTGACGCCGCCCTCTATGGACAACTCGCAGATCTGGTGAAACGCATTGATTTCCAGACCACCGTCATGAACGGCATGCTGGCTTTCCTCCTGTTCGCCGGCTCACTGCATGTAGATTTTTCGGCGCTCCGTGCGCGCATCGCGGTTGTCGGAGCAATGGCGGTGGTCGGAACGATCCTGTCGACGGCCCTCATCGGCCTCGCTATGTGCGCCTGCGCTCAGTTGCTCGAGATAGAACTGCCGCTGGCGTGGGCTCTGGTGTTCGGCGCGCTTATAAGCCCTACGGACCCAGTAGCCGTCCTGGCGACCCTGAGGACGATCAGCGTGCCCTCGCAGCTCGAAACCGACCTTTCGGGAGAATCCTTGTTCAATGATGGCATCGGGGTGGTCCTGTTCACCGCCCTCCTTGCCGTCGCATCGGCAACCAATGCCGGCCAAGTCGGCGTGACGGAGATAGGAGAGCTGTTCCTTCTAGAAGCCGTAGGCGGCGCGGTGCTGGGACTCATCTGCGGCTATCTAGCCTATCTGGCGATGCGTACCATCGACGACTATCCGGTCGAGGTGCTGATTTCGATCGCATTGGCAATGGTTGCTACTCGTTGGCCTCGGCGCTTCATGCGAGTGGACCCATCGCTGTCGTGGTGGCCGGAATTTTTGTTGGTAACCGCGGCCCGAAGGATGCCTTGAGCGACCTCACACAGCGCTATCTGTTCGGCTTCTGGACGCTCGTCGACCAGATCTTGAACTCGATCCTATTCCTGCTCATTGGTCTTGAGGTTCTCGCGCTAAGGTTCGATGTAAACTTCCTGCCGATCTCTCTTGCGGCCATTCCCATCGCGGTGGGCGCGAGGTTCTTGGCGACAGCGTCGGCGGTTTTGGTCCTACGCAACTGGTACGCATTTCACCGGGGCACTATTTCCGTTCTCGTATGGGGCGGATTGAGGGGCGGCATCTCGATTGCCCTTGCCTTGTCGCTTCCCGAAACTGAGTGGAAGCCCGTACTGCTCTCGGCGACATATTTTGTTGTCGTGTTCAGCATTCTTCTCCAAGGATTGACTTTGAGGCGGGTTGCTGAGCGTGTCCTAACAGAGCAACCAAGGAGGCCCTCCAGGTCGTAATGGACCATTCCGAGTAGCGGCGATATCCCTCCTCGAGGAGCTGAAGCCTCTACCGCTCTAAAGTCAACGAGCATTATTATGCTCTTGAAGGGATGCGAACCGTTGTTTTTGTATCGCACCCCACATTATCAACGACTTAGGCATCCAATCCGGCGTAATCGGAATTGGGAACCGCCCGCTGCTTACTGGCGATCGCGTGAGGATGGACATATCACGGCAATGCGCTATCCTTTTCTCATCGCCAGCAGATGAATCCGTAGGCGCTGGCGGCTGAGGGCTGAAAGCTCCCGCCTGCATGTGCGGGACACGCTCATGGTCGATGATTCCGCCGAGAAGTCTCAGAAAGTCATCAGCGGAGACGGGCGTCAGCTGCTTGTTCTTATCGCTGAAGATGAATTCCTTATCAAAGCAGATATCGAAGATGTCGTGAGGGATGCGGGCTTCGAGCATTTCGCGCTATCGAATGCGGACGAGGCTATCCTTGCCTTGGAGGAGGACTCAGCCCGCTTTTGCGCTGTGATAACCGATATCAGGATGCCAGGAGAGACGGACGGTTGGGATTTGGCGCGGCGAGCTCGGGAATTACAGCCACTCATGCCGGTGATCTATATGACTGGCGACAGCGCCCAAGACTGGGCAGCCCAGGGCGTCCCTAATAGCGTTTTGCTTCAGAAGCCTTTTGTCCATGCCCAGCTCGTCACGGCATTGACCACTCTTCTTAACGATGCCGCCACGAGCAGGGTTGGCCAATAGGTTGCTAGGATTAAGGACCGGGACCAGCTCAGGGCGCTCAAGCTTTTCTCATCAAGGAATTGGGGTTCCGTGCAGTCGCGTTGGGCACGCCAACGGCGGGCTTGTTCATGGATCCCAAGAATTCAATCCCGCCTGTCGAAAGTCGCCTGACTGTTCGCTGAAGACGACGCAGAGACATTCGAAAATCAGTTCTGAAGATACGACGCGCCGCAGCGACGTCACCTTGAACTGAACAATTCGCATCTTTGAGCATTGATCCTTGGTAACCCGAAAAGGAGAAATTGCTATGGATTGGAATCGCGTCGAAGGCAACTGGAAGCAGGTTAAAGGCAAGATCAAGGAGCAGTGGGGTAAGCTTACCGACGATGACCTTGATCAAATCGCCGGCAAGCGGGATCAGCTCGAAGGCAAGATCCAGGAGCGGTATGGCCTCGCGAAGGACCGCGCAAAGTCCGACGTTGACGATTGGTATGGCCGTCAGAGCTGGTAAAAAGTGGAACGCACCGGTCTGGCAATGGCCTCAGATAAAGCCCTTTAGAGCAAATTCGAAAAGTCTTTGCCAACTGGCGATACGATCGCATCTGCCCTCGGACCCCGAGGCAGGGCTATTGCTGCTGGGCAACGGCCCGTTCACTTCAGCACATCGGCTCATTCTCGGACACGACGCCGTCACCCCGTATGCCTTGCTCGGGCGAAAATTCGATTTCATCGAATGCGTGCAGACGCAAAAGCTTGAAAATTGCTTCGTTTATGTCGCGTCCGTCGAGGAGGTTGGGGTTGTCGCACAAGACATCAATCGTCCGCTGGGCGGCACGCCTTGCTGCGATGTCGGATGTGGTAAATTTGCGAGCCCAAAGTATCAAAGCTTCGCGAAAACCGGGATCGTTTGGAATAGATACGTATTTCCGAAAGGGCATAATACCACTCCGTCCGTCTTGCAGGCGGGAGCACGTATAAGCCCTCAGTCGCCACCGCCTACTTACTCGGTTGGCGACGATGCTTCATCTTACGCTGTAAGAATGGGGAGTCCACCCTTTCCTATAAGCAAGCAGAGATCTAAGGCCTAAGTCCTTCCATGGCGGGGACTTTGGTCCCCTACTGAAAATTCCGAGACTTCACCTTCAACCGATCAATAAGCCGATCCGGCTCATAAATCTCGCGCGCCTTCATGACGGCCCGCTCCCTGGAGTCCGGGCTGCCGGGCGTGC
>NZ_VITM01000023.1:0-26798 GCF_007828675.1 Rhizobium sp. ERR 1071
GACAGCTTTTTCATCGTCGGCTATGAGCCATCAGCTGTTGCACATGGCGGGATCCGCAATCTGTTTCTCGCTGCCTATAGGGGTCACGATCTCATCTATGTCGGCAATGTCGGAACGGGCTTCAATGAACGCGATGCCACCAGACTTCGCAAGGATCTGGACAAGCTCAAAACTGCGCGGGCGCCGATCGCGCTGAAACAGCGCGGCGTCGTCTGGGTTCAGCCAACACTGATCGCCGAGATCGAGTATCGTGCCTGGACCGATGACGGCAAACTGCGCCATGCTTCGTATAAGGGACTCCGGGAGCGGCAGGACAATGCCGAGGTCTATCGTCTACCGCAATAAGATGCAGCGGGACCAATGCTTTGTCGCGTCGCCCAACGGTTTTGCGCGCGATCGACACGTCATTTCACAGCAAACATCAGTCCGAGGTCGGCGCTCGCGCCGACCTCGGGAATTACCAGGCTTCCTGAATCATGTCGGCGATGTTCTTGGATATCCAATTCGGAAATTGGGATATCTCACGGCGACCGACTGGCGCCCTCAGGAGGCGTCAGCCTTCTCGTCCATCCGCGCGCGAGATTATAAGCCAAGCCGCCATCAAAACCTTCGCTGGCAGGCCGGCATAAGCAGGCTTTCCAGAAAGGTTGTTCCTCATCACTTGTTCAGCGCGTCTTTCAGTGCCTTGGCAGGCTGAAAGGTAAGCTTTCTCGCCGCGGCCACTTTGATGGTTGCTCCGGTCCCTGGGTTTCGGGCTTCGCGTTCCGGCGTATCCTTGATCTTAAACTTGCCAAATCCCGGGATGGATGTCTCCGCACCGGCGGTCGCGGCTGCGGTGATGGATGCGAATACAGCCTCGACGATGGACTTGCTTTGCGCCTTGGTGAGGCTGTGCTCCGACGCGATCTTATCTGCAATTTCGTTGGTGGTGGTCATGAGGGTCCCCTTTGTTGAACACGGGGCGATAGCTTCCACTCCAATCGCGCTCTGTCACCTGGTTGGATCGTTGGAAAGCTGCCCAATGCCACCATTTCCACAGGTTCCGACAGGTCGAGGGGCGAAGTAATCATAGGCTTCGTGGAAGATTGGATGCCAATCTTGATCGAGTGGCAGGTGAACGGGATGCCAGAAAAACAAGAACGTATGACCGTGATCATTCGCAGTCAGATGCTGCCACGTATCGGGTAGACCCAGGGCTTGCCACCCAAAGAAATGCCAAAGCTGACGGCTGGGGCCGATTTCGCATTGACCCAAGAAAGCCATAGGCGATTGCGCTGTCAGACCACTTTCTTCCCAAAGTTCGCGTCTTGCAGCGTCGAGGGGCGTTTCACCCGACTCGATGCTCCCCTTCACAAATTCCTTTCCAGCGGATGGGTGAATGAAGGCAAGAATCTCCGCGTCACCTGAATGCCTTCTGTAAACGATGGGGCAGGCTTTCTGCATTTTTCACGATCCGAAGTGACAGCGCCAATGACAGGGAAGGTTGAGGCGCAATTTTCCTCTACACAAGTGTCGCGTCGCTCCGCTTTTCGACGAGGGGAGCGATACCCGCATAGAAGAACGGAATACTGTCCTCTGGTCCGCTGACAGCTCTGCCTCTGATTTTTCCCATCACCATAACGCCGACCCGAAAATCCGGCTCGCCGATGACCAGGACAAATGGGTTATCCTGATCGCCGCGAAGATAACGTCCGCCAAACTGCCGCCGAGCGGTCTCGAAAACATAGGCGGAGGCTAAGAAGTGAAGGTCTTCAGGCAACGGGGCCTGTTTTCGGTAAAAGTCATCCAGAACCTGATCAACGAGCAGCAAAGAACTTTCCGAGTAATCCAGCTTCGCCGCATCAATGGGTGCCCTGGGGCTTGAGAACGCATTGACGAAGTCTTCTGCCTGTGAGGCCATTGCGTCTTCGATTGTCGCTGGCATGCGTTTGCGCTTTAGAAACTCGAAAAGCCCCATCTGCTTTGTGATCCCGTTGATATCTCTACGATCGGTCGCATTTTATGCATGCGTGAAATGCGACCGCAACTCAACCCACATAATATGCCTATGTACAACAGGGGATTGAAGATGACGCTTGGCGGTCTCTTTGGGCGGATAGCCCTTCTACTGGTCGGCGGGTCGATACTGGTTCCATTTTATGGTGGCGGCCTGATGTGGCTGGTAGCCTTGTTTTTGGCCGTGCCCGCAATCGCTATGGGAATATTCATATTCGCCCCAATTGAATGGGTTGCGGCACGATTTGGCGTCAGGTGGCTTTCCTGGATTGCCATCCCCTTGGTAGGCGCTGGCTTTCCCTGGCTATTTGCATTTATTGCGCCGAACCGCGCCAATTTTCTGGCAGGCATCTCGCAACTATGCTTTCTGTCCGGAGCATTGGGTGTTTTGTGGACGATATCGTCCCTGACGGCTGCGTTTCTGCAGCAGCCACCTTTGCCGGACAAAAGGCTGTTCGACTAAGTTCGAATTGGGCGTGTTCGAGCAAGTAACCGTCAGCCTTCAAATTCTGCAGCGCCGCGATGGAGCATGAGAAAACGGATGGGACCTGTCCCAACGAAAAGTCACTGGGTCTAAGTAACCCAGCACGATTCATAAGTGGCTTCGCCTTTTGCGCCCTTTCGTGATGTGGACAAGCCGCGACCTGTGCAATTCGGGCCACCCTCTGCGGCAAAGTCATCTCATTCAGTGGCGGTTCAGCGACATATGCATAATTCACTCAGTAGACTCACAACCCAGGAGGAACCACATGAAGAAAATTTTGATTGCGGTGGGTATGCTGACCCTTGTTGGCGCAAGTTCAGAAGCCCAAGCCGTCGGCTGCATTAGTGGCGGCGCGGCTGGCGCTGTCGCTGGCCATTATGCCGGACACCATGCCGTGCTCGGTGCTGTCGGCGGGTGCATTGCTGGACACGAACTGCACAAGAAACAAGTCGCAGCTAGGAAACTGAAGCAGCAACAAGACCAACAGCAGAGCGTAAAGCCAGCGCAATAACCGAGCGAGCTTCCATCCTGAACGGAGCTTGATGGACGGGCAGTGGATTGGAAATCCCAGCCCTACGGACAACGTTTAAAGCCAGAAGCCTTCATGGCTTGACTTCTGTAGTCCGAAACTCAGTGCCGGTATCACGCACGATGTGCAGGTCACGGATCATCTCCGCTGCATGCAGCAGTCCGTGGTGCCATTCCTCCTGCGGCACCCTGGCTGCTCCCGCCGAAACTGTGCTGATATAAATCAGCGCATCCTTACCTGGCACCGGGACAATTCCGAGTTCCTGGCGAAGCTGGCGGATTGTATCGACAGATCTATCCAGCAGATCGCTGAGCTGATGGGCAGATAGTTTCTCGACCCCATTTGCTGCTCACACGAGATCAGCAATAAAATCTGTTGTGACGGTCACGGAAATCCCAGAATCGCAGCCAAGATGTTCGCATTAGCGTCGGTCTACCTTCGGTTCAAGTCAAGTTGGAGTTATCTTCCCTGGTCCGGCCATCAGTTGGTTCCGAGGTGAGGAAATGCGCCAGGAGAGGACGAAGCCCGGCGCATTGTTGTTCGCATCGCCTCCCGCGCTTGTTATCAGGAGGCGATGTGCCTTGCTATTCGTCGCCGCGCTCGTGCATCTCAGCGACGTCGATGCCGTGCGTGTCGAACCACCATTCCGGGCTCATGTCAGGATGTTTATCGCGAAGGCGGCGATACCTGGAACGCAATCGTTCCTGACGCTCGACCTCCTGCTCGAAATAAGGATGGTCAAGCGTTCCCCCGATCACATGGATACGGCGGAGGAGCTTTCGCAGGACATAGCCTTGCTCCTTGTTTCCCGGTCGGTAGCCGCTTTCGACGATCCGCATGACGCTATCGCGCAATGTGGCTAGCGCGTCATCCGGAGGAGTCCCGTTCAAGATCATGTCGAGACGTTCCGCACCGAAGCCGACGTCTATGCAGGTCCCGAGCGGATTGACGATGTTTCCGATCTCGATGCCATCCTTGTAGAACTCGGTGCAGTAGCCGCTGACGCTACCATCGCTCCAGGTGCATTCCTCATCCGGAACAATAGGAATGCGGCCACGATAGAACGGCTTCCATTCCTCCAGCCGGTCCGGATGGATCGTGACGTGATCCGGCACCAGGCCGAGTGTTCCAAGAAACTCGATCCAGAAGTCGATGGCGTCGCCGACGGTCATTTCCCGAAATGAGAAAAGCCCGAGCATCGTGAAGTGGAGGAAATGCGTTCCGTCCCCGATCTCGTCCAGATCGCCCATTCTCAGGCAGGCCTGAGAGTTCGCAACGGTTCCAATGTAGGATGGATCGGAGAAGAGTGGTTTGTACTGCTGCATCCCAGCGCTGCAGAAGAGCGTGGTATTATCGTGCGGCCGTACGGATTCTATGCGCGTGAAGTCGATGCCTTTGGAAAGGCAGAAGTCTCGGTATTGCTGAATCAGGCGTCCCGCGATGTCATAGGCAACCTCCTTTGTTGTTCGTGTGCCTCGGGCAAATATAGTTGCATCGCATGCAAACGGCAATCACCGCTCTGTGCTGAAATCGTCCTTCGCGAGCCGGTCATGCCGGTTCGTCATACCGGCTTATGAAGCTCACCCTTCGCCGTTCCCAAAAGTGTTGCCTGGTAGGCCTGCATCGGGCTCTTCGGGTCCGGCTTCCGTCACCTTTGATCTATCAGTTTCGGGGGTACCCAAGCCAAGTGCGTATGGACACCCTGATGCTTTCCTTTACCTCGGCCATCCAATTTCGAACGATCTCAACGCGATCCATAATCCATTTGAGCCAGGCGTAGGTTAGCAGTTTCTCACGACCGGCGTGGAACAGGCGCTCAACCAGGAGAAAGCTCATCAAGTAGGCCAGTGCGATTATGATCAGCCCCAAGATCACGTGGCCCCTGGCGATCACAAGCAATGCATAGATCTTCAGGGGTTCGGCAATCGCCAGCGGCACGATGAAGAGAACGAGAATAACGCCCCTTGGCAATGAACCGACAAACTCGCCAAAGTGCTTTACGATGGAAAGCGAAGCAAACCAGTTCACGAGTGGCCGATAAACAGGCCTGGCGATTTCACTGATGATGACGAGCACGGTTATGACGAGCCGCAGGGGCAGTAAAAGGAACTGCCAGGTAGCCTGGCGTCGGTGTTTCATGACCATATTCGAATGCCTGGAATCGCCATCAATCGGTTGACGTTATGCAGCCTGTTTGATTTTCGCGAAAATTCGCCACTTCATCAAAAATGCCTTCTAGGAAGGATAGATCAGGTCGATCTTCCTATAACAAGCTATTTGACACGCCATGGCGGGTTAATGCGATTTTGCCCAGCGACATAGAGCAGGACGCGATTGCCACCGGGATCAAACAGCTCGGCTTCCCGCCAAAGCCAACTTTTATCTTCCGGTGGGCTTGTGAATTGAAGCCCTTTCTTCTCCAGTTGGCTGACCGTTTCGTCCAAATTGTCACATTCAAAATACACCGTTGTCCCACCACCGTTGCTCTCGCCTTGATGCAATGAAAACGTGCTATCGCCGTCGGGGCATAAGAAGCGGGCATAGTGAGGACGGGCATCGACAACGGGCTTGAGGCCAAGAGTGCAATAAAAGTTCCAGCCCGCATCGAGGTCAGGCATCGTTACGGTCACTTGGTTCAAGCGCATGGTCCATGTCCTCCAGAATAGTCCCTCGTTGCCGTTATATATGGGCGGGGCACTGCATCATGCAGCCACCGTGTGCAAGAAAATTCAAGGCGAGCGCGAGGATATTGTAATCGCGTACGGATGTGCTCCTGTAACGATTACCAGGCACCAGCGAGGGAGTTGCCGATGAGCGGTACCGCACTGGATTTTCCATCTGGATGCCGTACCGTGATCGACGCCTGCATTTTCCTGGGGGATTTCCGGAACCAGTTCGCGGCGAGGCTGGCAAGGTCTCCAATCATCGGATTCTTTTGCCAGTCCGCGAAACGTCGGCTCGTTGCATCAGGCTCGGAACGATAGAAGAAATCGCCGGACTGGCTCAAATCATTGATGGACGGGCGCATCGACGAGAGCGGTCGCTGGAACATCTTCGACGGAATCGCCAGACCCGGCGTGCTTTGAGAGAATGCGGGGGCCATGAAATCGATCGCCCAATCGTCGGCCTCGACCCAGCAATGGAAGTTCTCACCAGCGCCCGAGACGTAACCATCGTCGCGCTGGTCTGCGAACAGGATGTACTTTCCGTCGAGGTTATAAGCCGCCAGCCCGCTTTTTGCCTTTGCCTTGATCTTGAAGTGCTGTTCGAGGATGAAGGCCCCAAAGGTGCTGAAATACATCGAAGCCGTGGCAGGATCGGCGTTTTCGTTGACCAGCAGGCTGTTGATGACCCGGTAAATCCGATTGTAGTCGCTTTGGGTGATCAACATTACCGGTTCCCCTTAATTCAGATGGCTGGCATTCCCGTAAGTGACGGCGGGAGCCATGTAAACTCCTTATGCGATGGGTTGCCTCGACAGAATCCACCATAGCTGGCCCATTCATCTCAGGAGGGGAAATCTTCGTAGTTCCATAAATTAGATTATCTGTTAATTAGCCAGCTAACTATTTTGACCAACGTCATGGTTGGGGCGGAGGTAAAGACGCGGGATATCGGATGATGACAATCGCACGGTTGTCACTTCAAAACTCGCCAAGAGTGTCGCTTGCGATCAGTCCTGCGAACCGCAGTACTTAAGGTGAAGGGACCAGGCCCGAGCCACCCCTGTTGCAGTGATGGCTCCGATGCCGGTGAATTAAAGGGCCGCCTTAACCTTTCGCGCCACGTCGGCGAGACCCATGTCGTCCAGATGTCGGGATAAGTCTGAAGGAAGTATTTGGCGCCGTCCTCGTTTGTACCTTGATTTGCGTCCATCCAGGCCAAGACCTTGCCGACGGTCTTGTTATCCCATTTGCGGGTCTTCAGATAGTCGAGGGCTACGCTGGAACGCTCGGCGAATTGCTTAGTGACCACGGTCAAGACGATGGAAACCGGATAGGAATTCACCTTTGGATCAGGGCAATCCGCGACCGCCGTGCATCGATCCCATTCCGCCTTGTCGTTTGGCGTGCCGAAATCAAGCTGCACCATATCGTATTTGCCCATGATTGTAGTCGGCGCCCAGTAATATCCGAGCCATCCCGTCTTCTTCTCGAAAGCATTTGCAATCGAGCCGTCGAGCCCAGCGGCCGATCCGGTTTCGACCAGATCGAAACCCTTTTGATTTGCGCCAAGCGCTTTGTAGAGATTGCTGGTGACGATCTCGCAGTTCCATCCCGAGGGACAATTCATGATCGCGCCGCGCGAGGGGTTTTCAGAGGCCGGAAACAAATCGGGATGCTTCAGCGCTTCCTGCACGGTGGTGATCTCAGGGTGCGCATCGACGACGAATTTCGGAATCCACCAGCCCTCCACGCCACCATCGCTCAAGAGCGGAGCGAGCTCGATCAGGCGGCCTTCCTTGACGGCGGCATCCAGTGGTGTCCGGACCGCGTTGATCCACATTTCTGGCGCAACATCCGGCTGCCCCTTTTCATTCATCGAGGTGAATGTGGGCATTGTATCGCCCGCGACGAGCGACACTTTGCAACCATAGCCGTTTTCCAGGATGATCTTGTCGATATGTGCGGCAACGCCAGCCGAACCCCAGTTCATCTCTGCGATGGACACGTTGCCGCAATCCGCCGCCTGACTGGCATCCGCCGACGCCCAGGCGCCAGCAACAAGCATGATAAATGCGATAAACCTGTACATGATCAGGGACCTCCAATCTTGGTTTCGGGGCTTCACGTCATCTTGGCTGAACAGGTCTGGGCGGAGCCGCACGAGCCATGCAGATCGGGCAGCCGCAGATATGGCTAAGGTCTAGGACAGCAGCCGGCTGTCGAAGGGATAGTGCGTCAAATCTTCGTATCCGCTCTCGGTAATGAGTACCTGGTCCTCGAGCTTGATGGAGAAGTCGCCGTCCTCCGGGCTGACAAGCGCTTCCACGCAGATGGTCATCCCGGGCTCAAGCGCGACGTCAAAGGCGCCTTCGACCCATGCATCCGGATAGGGCACGAAGGGCCACTCGTCGCAGAGGCCAACACCATGCATCTTGCAGGAGTATTTCTGCTTCCAATACCGCTCTTCGAGCTGGTGGCCGCCATGCGTGAGTTCCTTGACCGTCACGCCCGGCTTCAGCATCGCCATGTTCTCGCGGATATGGTCGACGGCGTGGTTCATTGCGGAGATCATGCTGTTGCTTGGCCGCGCGTCACCGATCCACCAGGTGCGCGAAATGTCCACACACATGCCGTAACAGCCAACGAGATCGGTATCGAACGCGACGATTTCGTTATTGCCGACGATGCGCGGTCCGCATTCCTGGAACCACGGATTGGTTCTCGGGCCGGATGTCAGCAGCCTCGTCTCGATCCATTCGCCGCCGCGGCGGATATTGCCGCTGTGAAGCTCGGCCCAGATATCGTCCTCACTGATGTTTCCGTTCGGGACGTTCGCGCGTGTGAAGGCTTCCATTTCCGACAGCGCATTTTCGCAGGCAAGATGGGCGCAACGGATCGCGTTGATTTCGTCCGGTCCCTTGATCGATCGGGCGCGTTCGGTGACGACCTCGCCTTCCAGGACCTCAAAGCCGCATCGTTCAAGCGCGCGCAAGCCATGAACCATGATCTTGTCGACCGCGATGCGCTTGTTCGTACCGGCGTGGGACCGCATGACCTCGTCGACTTGTGCGGCGAAGGTGCCAGCGTCCTGCTCGGTCGCGTCGCCGCAGACATTGTAGAAGAACGACGCGCCGTGCCTCAACTCCTTGACGAGCGGATTGTAGGTCACCAGGAACGGTGCCTGCCGGTATTCCCACATGACCATGTGGCCGTCGGCGCACACGAGACAGGCGCGGAACGGATTGTGGCTGTTCCAGAGCTGCATGTTGGTCGTATCGGTGGCATAGCGAATATTGAGCGGATCGAACATCAGCAGGCCGCCAATATCCTTCGACACCAGCCCCTCCACCAGACGCCGCCAGCGGAATTCGCGCATTCGCGGAAGGTCGGGTAGCGCCAGCCCGGTGGCTTCCCACTCTCGAAAGGCGAGCTGGGTAGGGCCGATCTCGATGCGGTCATTGTCGTTGGGCGTACCGTCGGCAAGGCGGTCTCCCCGTGACGGGTCAATCTTACGCCGGTTGCGGAAATAATCGTCCAAACCTCAATCCCCTCGAATTGACGCCGTATTGATGTGCCGGCTTCTGTTTTCTTCAGGGATGATTGCTGAGCGCAAAGGAGCCGACAAACGGTGATTTCTCGGCCTATGCATGAGTTTCATGAATGCATAGGCGGCGGCGATTGCTCAGACGCTCCGGGGTGGAAGATTAAACGCCGATCATGCTTCGTTGAAATGCATCGTCTTATGGATCATGAAATCCACGAAGGCGGACCGCACATCTAGGTCATGATCATCTTCGCGAGCGCTGATGAAGTAGGCCCTGTCGTAGCCTACGGTGACCGGAAACGGTGCGACGAGAACGCCCGCGGCAAGGTCGTCGCGGATGTAGGCGTGATCTCCGATGCCAATCCCGGCACCTTGCTTGGCGGCTCTCAACACCAGATCGGCCGTTTCGAATACTAGCCCGCGCTCGAAGGGTACATTTGGATAGCCGGCGGCAGCCAGCCAGTTCTTCCAGTCTCCGTACCGATCGGTCCATTGTTGAACGTGGAGAAGGGTTGCTGAGCGGAGCATCTGTTCAGGCTTGCTGCGGGAAAGCTCGGCAGCGTAGGCAGGTGAACAGATCGGTATGAGCCGCTCAGGAAAAAGAAGCCGCGCGCCACGTCGGCTGCGTCTTGCATAAGCGAACTCGATCGCGACGTCGACAGCGCCTGCGTCCAGGGAGGTTCCCTCGCTGTCGACCTTGAGCCGGATTTCGGTCGCTGGATGCAACCTCTGGAACTCGATGATGCATGTCGTACCCCAGCGCACGGAAAAGGTTGGCGGCATTGCCACGGTCATGATCGATCGATCCGTGTACGATGATGCCTCACGTACCCCTTTTTCGATCTCCAGAAACGCGGTTCGCCAATGAGATAGCAGTATCTGCCCCTGTGGCGTGAGCTCGAGACGTCGGGTGAATCGCGCAAAAAGAGGGAAACCCAGTTGGTCCTCGAGACTTTGCACCTGGCGACTAACTGCGCTCTGGGTAATATGAAGCTCCGCGCCGGCCTTGGTAAAGCTGAGGTGCTCGCCCGCGACCACAAAACAACGCGCTGAATTCAATGATGGAATCCGCCAGCCCATTCGAATGTCCGCAACAGTTCAACATTCCTGATCCTCATACATAGAGCCGTCCGATGAGGCTTGTCTAACGATATTGCTAGTAAGACAGTACCTACACGGCGGGCACAGGGCAGCGTATGTGGAATGCGCATTCTGCCGGTATGTTTTTGGAGGGGTCGACGGTTCGGAATCCCTTCACATCAGCAGATCTCATTTTTGGCTATAGGTTGTCATCGTAAAAAGAGTGGAGTCGCTGCCGAGCGAGGGACGATTGCTTTGCGCCCTCACATCGGCCGTTGAAATCGGAGCATCGTGCAGCCTTACATAATCCGCTGGGTTGCAAGTTCGATTTCCTCTAAGAGCTTCATCATTTATTCGTTATCGTAGCATAACTTCAGGTTATCTCAGCCAGTATTTTTTTTCGACTGCCATCCCTGTTCGTCACTGTTAGAGTTTGACCAACAAAAGTGGGAACACAGCGTTTCCTAAGGGAAGCGACCAACAAAGCAAATATTCATGACGCTACGAGCCAGGGCCATTCACGCCCGCGCTAACGCGTGCGCTTGAACGGGAGTCGACGGTATTGGTGACATCGTACGCAATGGCGACGGTTCAAAATTCACGCTGCAACGTGAATGTGGGGCATGATCCAAGATGAAAGCCGCTGCCGGTAAAACTCTCATTGGCCTGCACTCGCTCAGTAAGCATTACGGAACACATACCGTTCTGGACAAGATCGATCTTGAAGTCAGTGCGGGCGAGGTTCTCGCGATCATTGGGCCCAGCGGTTCGGGCAAAAGCACTTTGCTTCGCTGCATCAACTATCTCGAGCCTCCGTCGGGCGGCACGATAACCATTGGTCCAACCACAATTAACGCGGCGCAGCCGGTATCCCGGGCCGAGCTTTCGAGCCTGCGTCGGCGTGTCGGCATGGTTTTCCAGTCGTTTAATCTCTTTCCCCATATGTCCGTGTTGCGCAATGTCAGCCTTGCGCAGGAACGGGTGCTTGGCCGCAGCAGGGCCGAAGCGGACGAGCGCTCGATGCAGCTGCTGAGCCGCGTTGGATTGACCGACAAGGCAGCGCAGTATCCCGGCCGTTGTTCAGGCGGACAACAACAGCGGATCGCCATTGCCCGAGCTCTAGCGCTTGATCCCGAGGTGATGCTGTTCGATGAGCCGACATCGGCGCTCGATCCGGAGCTGGGGCTCGAGGTTTTGGCGGTCATGCGGGAGCTCGCCACAACCGGGATGACGATGATCGTGGTTACCCATGAAATGGGTTTTGCCGAAAACGTCTCCGACACGGTGATGATTATGGCCGATGGCCAGATCGTCGAGAAAGACCCATCGGCGGAGATCATGCGCAATCCACAGCATGAGCGGACGCGCCGCTTCCTTCGCGCGGTGCATGATCGATGAGCGCAGCCGACCTCCTTATGTTTGTTCGGGGCTTAGCCTGGACCATAGCCTTGACCATCGGCTCCTTTGCGATCGGTGCTATCCTTGCCATACCGCTCCTGGCAGCACGCCGAAGCCGATTTTTCCTGGCGCGTCTCCTCGCTTCGATCTTGATTCAGATCATCCGTGCCATTCCGCCGATCCTCTGGCTGTTCATAATCTTCTTTGGTCTCGGGATAAGCCTTTTTCCGATCAGCCCGTTCGCGGCGGCGCTCGCCGGCCTTGGTCTTATCGCCGCCGCGAATATGGCAGAAATCTATCGCGGTGCGCTCAGCTCGATCCATCACGGTCAATGGGAAGCCTCGACGGCTCTCGACCTTGGTCGGTGGTATACGATGAGTGATGTCGTGGCGCCGCAGGCGTTCAGAGTGGCTCTGCCGTCAGCTGCAAGCTATCTCATCGGCTTGATGAAAGAGACGGCCGTCGCCTCGACCATCGGCGTGACCGAACTGGTCTATCAGGGCAATCAGCTTTCGCAGCTGACGTTCCGCGGTCTGGAAATCTTCGCCATCGTCGGACTTTTCTACATCTTCCTTAGCCTGCCCGTGGCCTGGCTGTCGCGCATGGCCGATGCGCATCTCAGATCCAAGGTGGCCCGCTGATGCTTCCAACCTATGAGGAAATCTTCTCCTGGATGCCCGACCTTCTCAGCGGTCTTTCCATCAGCCTTCAGGTCACGGCGCTCAGCCTGCTGCTCGGCATTCCTTTTGGGCTTTTGTTGGCCTTGGGTGTGCTGGCGCGTAATAGGGCGCTCCGGGCCGTTTCACTTGTTCTTGTCGAGGTCGGGCGTGGAGCGCCGGCGCTGGCGCTCCTGCAATTCATCTACTTCGGATTGCCAAGCGTCGGGTTGACGATCGGGTCCTTTGTGGCGGCGGTGATCGCGCTTGCCTGGAATACTGGTGCCTATACGAGCGAGATCATCCGGGCGAGCCTTCAGTCGATCGCGCATGGCCAACGCGAAGCCGCCGAGGCGCTTGGCCTCAACCGGACCGACGAGCTGCGTTTCGTCCTGCTTCCGCAGGGCCTGCGCGTCGCTGTTCCAGCACTTCTCGGCTTCTCTATCCTTATCTTCCAAGGCACATCGCTATGCTTTGCGATCGCCTTGCCGGAGCTTGTCAGCCGCGCCTACGAGATCGGCTCCAACACCTTCCGCTATTTCCCGGCTCTGCTGTGCGCCGGCTCCCTCTATGCCTGCATTTCGATACCCGCGGCTCTCCTCGTCAGCCACGTCGAGAAGCGCGCAAGTCTCTACGCTCAACGTTAACCCTCCACAGAAAGGAATTTCGGCATGCCCGCATTCAAGTCCAAGACTTACTTCTTGCTGCCAGCCATTGCCGGCATGCTTCTGTCAGCCCAGATCGCGCACGCTGCCGATTGTACGCCAAAGCATAAGTTCACCACCATAGAGCCGGGCACTCTGACGGTCGCCGTCACGACCTACGCGCCGCATTCCTATCTCGATGACAGCGGCAATATGAAGGGGATTGACGGCGATATCGCTGCCGAATTCGCCAAGCGCGAATGCCTGCAGGTAAAGGCAGTTGCCGTCGATCCTGCCGCGGCGATCCAGTATGTTCTTTCCGGTCAGGCCGATATCACCACGGGTGACTGGTATCGCACCGCCGAACGGGCCAAAGCCATGAGCCTGTCCGCGCCGCTCTACACGGACCAGATGGCTATCTATTCGAAGCAGGACTTCAAGAAAGTGTCCGATCTCGAAGGCAAAAAAGTCGGTACCGTCCAGGGCTATCTCTGGGTCGCGGATCTCAAGGCGCTGCTCGGCGGGTCGCTGAAGCTCTATCCGAATTCCGTCAACATGCAGCAGGACCTGTTCGCCGGTCGCATCGATGTCGCCGTCGATGGTTACTCGACGGGTGTCGTTGCTGCGCAGAAGGGCGCGCTGAAAGATGTCAAGGTCGCCGTCGCGGCTGCCGATCCACGCGTGAAGGCGACCAAGGAAGCCGCACAGGCTGCCTTTCCCTACTCCCTGAAGGCAAAGGAATTCGGCGAAGCGCTGGATAGCAATATCGAGGCGATGCACAAGGACGGAACGATCGTGAAGATCCTCAAGTCCTACGGTCTCGACGGCACGGCTGGCGAGACGGGCGCTCCGCGTCTGGTTCAATAAGCATGTTGTGGTGTGGGGGAGGTGACCTTCCCCCGTTCTTCTGCGATCGGATACAGGGAGATATCGGTGATGACGGTCTATACGGTCACACGCAAGACGCAGTCATGGTACGGAGAGCAGATTGGCATTCTGATCCTTGATGCTGCTTATCCTTGCGTTCCCGGCAATGTCGGCAATGCCACCACTTACACCTATCCTGTCCGCTTTCAGGAGGTGCGCGGAGCGTCGATTGACAGGCTTCTGAACCAGCGCGATCCCGCTTTGAAAGAGGTTTTCGTGGAAGCGGCCCTGGACTTGCAGAGCCGGGGCGTCAAGGCGATTACCGGTGCCTGCGGTTTCATGGCCTATTTTCAGGAGGATGTGGCGGCGGCGCTCGACATTCCAGTCTTCCTTTCAAGCTTGATGCAAATTCCGTTCATGCACGCACTTTGCGGCGGTAGCGTCGGCGTCATCACGGCCAATGCGTCGCGGCTCACGCCGCGCCATTTCAAGGCCTGCAACGTGCCGGATGGCATATCTCTGGCTATTGCCGGCATGGAACACCAGACGGAATTCCGCGAGGCGATCCTCGAGGAAAGGGGGACACTGGATTCGGCTCAGATCGAGTACGAGGTAACCCAGGTCGCCCGCGGTCTGGTCGCAGAGAATCCGAATGTGCGCTCCATTCTCCTGGAGTGCAGCGATCTGCCGCCCTACGCGCATGCGGTGCAAGCCGCCACGGGGCGTCCCGTTTTCGATTTCATCACGATGATCAACTACGTCCAGCAGAGTGTTGCTCGCCGGCCCTATATCGGCGGCATGTGATACATCGCGCTTTCAAACGGGAGGTCCATCATGTCTGTTGATCAATATTATCTGCTGGGACGCTCGGGGCTGCGTGTCAGCCGTCTTGCACTCGGCACCATGACCTTCGGCAATGGTGGCATTCGCGGTATCGGTGGCAGCTGGGGTGCGGATGAAGGAGCCGCACGAGCGATTTTTGACCGATATATCGCCGCCGGCGGGAACTTCATCGATACTGCCAATTCCTACGCCGGCGGCCTGAGCGAAGAACTTATCGGCACCTTCGTGGCGGAATCAGGCCTGCGAGAAGACGTCGTTATAGCGACGAAATTCTCCAACAGTCTTTCTCCCGGTAATCCGAACGCTGGCGGAAACGGCCGCAAGGCGATGATGCAGGCGGTCAATGCCTCGCTCAAGCGCTTGAAGACCGACTACATCGATCTTTATCTTCTCCACACATGGGACCGAATGACTCCGGCAGAAGAGGTCATGCGGACCTTCGACGATCTCGTGCGTGCGGGCAAGATTCGTTATGCCGGGCTTTCCGATGTGCCGGGTTGGTATGCGGCCCGTGCCCAGGCATGGGCCGAGGCGCACACGCTCACCCAGCCCATCTGTTTGCAATTGCCCTATTCGCTGGTCGAGCGGAGCATCGAGCACGAATTCGTGCCGTTCGCCGAGACGCTTGGTCTTGGCATCACAGCCTGGAGCCCGCTTGCCATGGGGCTCCTGTCCGGAAAATATCGCCCAGGCACGGCGGAAGAGGGTCGCCTTTCGCAGGACGTCTCCGGCGGCGGCCTCGGATTGTTCACCGAGCGCAATAGGCACATCCTCTCCGTGCTGGAAAGGATTGCCGACGAGATGGGGCGCAGCATGGCGCAGGTTGCGCTCAACTGGTGCGTGAACCGCCCCGGTGTGGCTGCGGCAATCGTTGGTGCCAGGCGGCTTTCGCAACTGGATGACAACCTCGCCGCACTGGATTTTATGATCCCTGCCGAGTTTCGCTCCGAACTCGATGAAGCCAGCGCTGTCGACGCTCCCTATCCCTACGCGCTGTTTGCAGACGACTATCAGGCCGCGATCCTGAATGCCGGTGCATCCGTTGGCGATAAGCCCCCAAGCTATAGAAGGGAAATCCTGCTGCCCAAGGTCACGGACTACGCGTTCGCTCAGCCGCAGAAAAAAAACCGCAATTGAATGGGTAACCGGCTGGAAGGAGCCAAGACATGTTGAATGACGCTCGCTCCCATGGCTTGTGGGAAAGAACGGCCATCGCTGCCCCTATGACATGTCCTCTGAGCGGCGAACTCACCGTGGATGTCGTGATTGTCGGTGGCGGCTTCACCGGGCTTTCGGCAGCCCTGCATCTTGCCGAAGCAGGGCAAAACGTCGTCGTGCTGGAGGGTGCTGAAATCGGCTTCGGCGGGTCGGGCCGCAATGTCGGGCTGATCAATGCCGGCATGTGGGTGATGCCGGACGACTTGCCGGGTGAGCTCGGCGACATTCATGGCGAGCGACTGCTCCAGCTTCTCGGCAATGGTCCGCAGATCGTCATGTCCGTCATCGACAGGCACGGCATCGAGTGTGAACTCGAGCGCGGCGGTACTCTGCATTGCGCGGTTGGCAAGGCTGGCTTGGCGGAGATCACCGAGCGCGCGCGGCAATGGCAGAAGCGTGGGGCGCCGGTAGAGCTTTTGGATGCGGATGAGACAGCGACCCGGATCGGCACGACGGCCTATGCCGGTGCGCTCCTTGATCGGCGTGCGGGCACGCTTCAGCCGCTTGCCTATGTCCGTGGGCTGGCGCATGCGGCGCTTCGTGCCGGGGCCGTGTTGCATACCGGGTCGCCTGTACTTTCATATGTGCCGGACGGAACCGGCTGGAAAGTCTCGACTGCAAGCGGATCCGTAAGTGCTGGATGGGTTGTCGTCGCTAGCGACGCCTATAGTGACGGGCCGTGGACAAAGGTCCGCCGCGAACAAGTGCATCTTCCCTATTTCAATCTTGCCACCCGGCCATTGCCATCCGAACTGCGGAACTCCATCCTCCCCGGTCGGGAAGGGGCATGGGATACGAAGGAAATCCTGTCGTCCTTCCGGATGGATAAGGCCGGCCGTCTGGTATTCGGCAGCGTCGGCGCCTTGCGCAATACGGGAACGGCTGTTCATGTCGGTTGGGCAAAACGCGCGCTTGCTCGGCTCTTCCCGCAGCTAGGGCCTATAGAGTTCGAATATGAATGGTACGGCAAGATCGGCATGACGGACAATGCCCTGCCGCGTTTCCATCGTTTCGAGCAGAACATCGTGGGCTTTTCCGGCTACAACGGTCGCGGCATAGCGCCGGGTACAGTCTTCGGACAGATATTGGCCCGCCATATTCTCGGGGAGCTGCAGGAGGGCGATCTGCCGCTGCCGATCACCGACGCGAAAGAACAGCCCTTCAGGGCCTTCAAGGAATACTACTACGAGCTTGGCGCCCAGCTCGCGCACTTTTCCGGAGAGAGACTCTAGGTCGATGGCCTCTCGGTCGTTGTGAAGACGGGCGCGTCGGCACCTTGTTCGAGCAGCCAATCGCGGAAGAGCATGGCACCATGTTTTGCCGGCCGCTGCGCCGGCATGATGATGTAAATTGTCTGACCGGAGCGATGAACTGCGTCCAGCGGGTAGATCAGGCGGCCGGCCCGAACATGATCGTGGACGAGGTGTTTCCAACCAAGCGCTATGCCTTGCCCGAGAACGGCGGCCTCAATCGAACTCAAGGCGTCGGTGAAAACGAAATCCTGGTTAAGCCGGGCGACGGGAACGGAATAACGGTTGAGCCAATCGTGCCAACCGAGCCGAACGCGATGGCGTTCTTCGAAATGCAGAAGCTTGTGATTGAGCAAGTCCGCAGGCCCATTGATGGGTCCGCTCTCCCGGAGATAATCAGGGCTACAAACTGGAATGACCTCCTCGGTGACGAAATGCCATGCATGCATTCCTGGCCACTTTCCCGCCCCGAGCCGGGCTGAAATGTCGATATTCTCCTCGTCCAGATCTTGATCGTCGCGGCTGCTTTCCTCGATGCGCAACGCGATGTCGGGATGCTGTACTTTGAAATCCTTGAGGCGCGGAAGAAGCCAGAGCTGCACAAAGGAAGCCGAGAACGACAGCCTGACGGTGTCGTTCGAGTGTTTGGTGCGCAAGGATGTCAGCACCATGTGCAGATGATCGAGGGCCTGCTGCGTTTCCCTGTAGAGCCTCTGCCCCTCGGCGGTCAGCTCCAGCCGCGTGTGTTCGCGGCGAAACAGCCTCAATCCCGTTGCCTCCTCCAGCAACTTTATCGTCTTGCTGACCGCTGGCTGGCTGACATTCAGCTCCTCGGCCGCGGCTGTAAAACTTCGTCGCCGCGCAGCCGCCTCGAAGACGAAGAGATAGTTAGCGGAGGGTACGAGCGATCGCAGTCTGTGCATAATCTGAAGTTATGCTCCTTTGTATTTTTTTGCAACGTCACAACTCTATTCGTCGTCGGTAGTCTCGCCCGAAATCAACTCGGGAACTCTCCATGCAAACTCATGCTCGCGCCGTTGTCATCGGCGGTGGTTGTGTCGGCGCTGCCATTCTTTATGGTCTCGCCAAACGGGGTTGGACGGATGTCGCGCTTCTGGAACGCACGCAACTGACCGCTGGCTCCACCTGGCATGCCGCCGGCCTTATTCCGTCTTATGCCCGCAGCCTCAATATCGGCCGGATGATTGCGAAGACCATTGAGATTTATGAGGGTCTGGAAGCGGAAACAGGCCAGCATGTCGGCTGGCATAAATGCGGACAACTGCGCATTGCCAACACGCGTGATCGGCTGGATGAATACAAAAGCTACATGAGCGTCGCCGCCGTTCAGGGTATCCGTGCCGAACTCGTGACGCCGCAGGAGGCTCGCGCACTCTGGCCGCTCCTTGAAAACAACCAGGACATGCTGGCCGCACTCTACCACCCCGACGACGGCCACATCGCGCCGGCGGATGTGACCCAGGCGATGGCGAAGGGCGCGCGTGATCGTGGTGCCAAGATCTACCTCAATACGGAAGTGCGCGGCTTCGAGCGCATGCCGGGTGGCGAGTGGAAGATTCTCACCAATAATGGCGAGATCATTTGCGAGCACGTCATATCGGCGACCGGCAATTATGCACGCCAGACAGGCGCCATGCTCGGTCTTGAGATTCCAGCAATCCCGATCATTCATCAATACTGGATCACCGACGCAGTGCCGGAAGTGGTGGAGCGCAAGCGGCAGGGTCTGCCGGAAATGCCGATCCTGCGCGACGAGGGCTTCGAGGGCTATTTGCGCGAGGAGGGTGATGGCCTGATGTTTGGGCCTTATGAGAAAACCGAGCATCTGAAGCTCTTTGCGGAGAATGGTGTTCCGGAATGGTTCGGCGCCGACTTGTTGGAGGAGGATTTCGATTCAGTCTCTTGGAACTGGGAGCGCGCCATGGAACTTGTTCCGGCGCTCGGTCGAGCCGGCATCAAAGCGAATGTGCGCGGTCCGTTCCAGATGACGGCCGATGAGCTGCCCCTCGTAGGCCCGGCCTGGGGTCTGGAGAATGTGTGGATCGCCGAAGGCGTGCCGGGCGGCATCCTATGGGGTGGTGCCATCGGCTATTATCTGTCGGAACGCATTGTCGAAGGCGCCAATAGTCTCGATACATCTGAGCTCGATCCGCGCCGCTTCGGTGATTATGCCAATAAGGAATGGACAAGGCAGAAGGTGCGTGAAAGCTGGGGCACCCATGCCGAGCTGCATTATCCGGGCCAGGACATGCCAGCGGCCCGTCCCCAGAAGACGGCACCTTCCTATGACATTCTTTCCCGGCACGGCGCGGTGTGGAGTGTCCTGAACGGTTGGGAAATGCCGAGCTGGTTCGCGCCGGAAGGCGTCGAAGCCAAGGATCAATACAGCTGGCGCTGGACCGAGAAGGGCAAGTATGTCGGCGAGGAAGTCGATGCGGTGCGCAACGCCGTTGGTCTCGTCGAAATGACGCCGATGACGAAGTTCGAGGTTTTCGGCCCTGGCGCCGAAGCGTGGCTCGATGGCATCCTCGCCAATCGCCTCCCGAAAATCGGCCGCGTCAATCTCAGTCACCATCTAACCAAGAATGGCGGTGTCCAGGCGGAGTATATCGTTTCCCGTCTTGAAGACGGTACATTCTACCTGATTTCGACGCCGCGGGCCGAGCGCTGGAGTTTCGACGACCTTTCAAAGCTTCTCCCGAAGGACGGAACGGTTCACCTGCGCAATGTGACCAACGAGCGCGGTTGCTTCACCATCGTCGGACCCAAAGCTCGCGAGGTGCTACAGGGACTCACTGAACTCGATCTGTCCAACGAGGGCTTCCCCTGGTTCGGGGTCAAATCAGGCACGGTCGGTCTTGCCACTGACGTCCGACTGCTGCGCGTGAATTATGAGGGCGAACTCGGATGGGAGCTTTATCATCCCCTTTGCTATCAACGCCATCTACTCGAAGCCCTGTTGGCGGCGGGCAAGCCGCACGGCCTGCGTTTGATCGGTCTGCAGGCGCTGGAATCGCTGCGGCTCGAAAAATCCTACCGTGCCATGTATCGCGACGTGAACCCGGAGCTGACAGCCTGGGAAAGCAACCTCGACCGCTTCATTCGATTGGACAAGGGCGAGTTTATTGGCAGGCAGGCCCTCGTTCGACAGAAAGAGCAGGGTGTCAAGCAGCGATCGGTGACGATTTCCATCGACACTGATGGAGTTAGCTCGCTCATCCATGAGGGCGTCTATCACGATGGCAAACTCGCCGGCCGCATCACCTCAGGCGGCTACGCCTATACGCTTGGCTACGACGTCGCTTTCGCCCTGCTTCCAGTCGAGCTTGGCAAGCCCGGGACCGAACTCGAGGTACCGATCCTGGGGGAGATGCGCAAGGCACGCGTGATCGCTGAATCACCCTATGATCCTAATGCCCTGCGTGGTCGCATGTGAGCCAACAAGATCGAGTTCAGGAGAGAGCACCATGAAGATTCTCGTCCCCGTCAAGCGGGTTGTTGACTACAACGTCAAGATTCGCGTGAAGCCGGATGGTTCCGGCGTTGAGCTTTCGAACGTGAAGATGTCGATGAACCCGTTCGACGAGATCTCGGTCGAGGAGGCGCTGCGCCTGAAGGAAGCCGGCAAGGCCGAGGAAGTG
This sequence comes from Rhizobium sp. ERR 1071, assembly GCF_007828675.1. Taxonomy (NCBI): domain Bacteria; kingdom Pseudomonadati; phylum Pseudomonadota; class Alphaproteobacteria; order Hyphomicrobiales; family Rhizobiaceae; genus Rhizobium; species Rhizobium sp. ERR 1071. The sequence goes on from NZ_VITM01000023.1 coordinate 20,837, forward strand.
GTGGTCGTATCGATCGGACCTGCCAAGGCTGAAGAAACGCTGCGCACGGCACTCGCCATGGGCGCCGACCGCGCCATCCTCGTCGAGACCGACGATCAAGTCGAGCCGCTCGCCGTCGCCAAGATCCTCAAGGGTGTGGCGGACGCCGAACAGCCGGGTCTGATCATCGTCGGCAAGCAGGCGATCGATGACGATTCGAACCAGACCGGCCAGATGCTGGCAGCCCTGTTGGGCACGGCGCAGGCCACCTTCGCCTCGAAGATCGAGATCGGTGCCCCTGGCCCTGGGGGCAGCGCCAAGGTGACCCGCGAAGTCGATGGCGGCCTGCAGACGATCGAGGTCAAGCTGCCGGCGGTCGTCACATCAGACCTGCGTCTGAACGAACCGCGTTATGCCTCGCTGCCGAACATCATGAAGGCCAAGAAGAAGCCGCTCGACAAGAAATCGCCTGCCGATTTCGGCGTCTCGACCGAGCCGCGCCTGAAGGTGCTGAAGACGGAAGAGCCCGGCGGCCGCAAGGCAGGCGTCAAGGTCGGCTCGGTTGCCGAGCTGGTCGAAAAGCTCAAGACCGAAGCCGGCGTGCTTTAACCCAGTCCGAACGAGGAGTTAGACATATGGCCATTCTTCTTCTGGCTGATCACGACAATGCCCACCTCTCCGACCAGACCGCTAAGGCGCTGACGGCTGCCACAAAGATCGGCGGCGACATTCATGTGCTGGCTGCCGGCGCAGGCGCCAAGGCTGCAGCGGAACAGGCGGCAAAGCTTGCCGGTGTCTCGAAGGTGCTGGTTGCCGAGGACGCAAGCCTTGCCAACAATCTGGCGGAACCGCTGGCGGCCCTGATCGTATCGCTTTCCGGCTCCTATGACGTGATCATCGGCGCGGCCACTTCGGTCGGCAAGAACGTGCTGCCGCGCGTTGCCGCCCTGCTCGATGTCGCCCAGATCTCGGAAATCATCGAAGTCGTTTCCGCCGATACCTTCAAGCGGCCGATCTATGCCGGCAATGCCATCCAGACGGTGCAGTCGACCAACGCCAAGAAGGTCATCACCGTGCGCACGGCCTCGTTCGCCTCCGCCTCTGAAGGCGGCTCGGCCGCGATCGAGACGGTGTCTGCAGCTGCCAATCCCGGCCTTTCCACCTTCGTCGGCGATGCCTTGTCGACGTCTGATCGTCCGGAGCTGACCTCCGCCAAGATCATCATCTCGGGTGGCCGTGCACTCGGCTCGGCAGAGAAGTTCAGGGAAGTCATCCTGCCGGTTGCCGACAAGCTCGGTGCCGCCGTCGGCGCCTCTCGCGCGGCCGTCGATGCCGGCTATGCGCCGAACGACTGGCAGGTCGGACAGACGGGCAAGGTGGTCGCACCCCAGCTCTACATCGCCTGCGGCATTTCCGGCGCCATCCAGCATCTGGCCGGCATGAAGGATTCGAAGGTCATCGTCGCCATCAACAAGGACGAGGAAGCCCCGATCTTCCAGATCGCCGACTACGGCCTCGTCGCTGACCTCTTCGAAGCGCTGCCGGAGCTGCAGGCATTGTAAGTGATGGTTTCGTTTCGTTGAATATAAGCGGTGGACCGCCATGACGAGCTATGTACTGACAGTAGCGTGCCAATCGACGCGTGGGATTGTTGCGGCGATCTCGAACTATCTGGCCGAACAGGGCTGCAACATCGTCGACTCCAGCCAGTTCGACGATCTCGATACCGGCATGTTCTTCATGCGCGTCTCCTTCATCTCCGAGGAAGGGGTTGGCGAGGCGGCGCTCATCGAAGGCTTCAAGCCGATCTCGGACAAGTTTGCCATGGTGTCGGAGTTCCACGATGCCAGGAAGCGCATGAAGGTGCTGTTGATGGTGTCGCGCTTCGGCCATTGCCTCAACGACCTGCTCTATCGCTGGAAGATCGGCGCCTTGCCGATCGACATCGTCGGCGTCGTCTCCAACCATTTCGATTACCAGAAGGTGGTCGTCAACCACGACATCCCCTTCCACCATATTCCGGTGACCAAGGCCAACAAGCCGGAGGCGGAAGCCCGGATCATGGACGTGGTCGAGCAGACCGGCACCGAACTGATCGTGCTGGCGCGCTACATGCAGATCCTGTCGGATTCCATGTGCCAGAAGATGTCGGGCAAGATCATCAACATCCATCATTCCTTCCTGCCGTCCTTCAAGGGGGCCAACCCCTACAAGCAGGCCTATGAGCGTGGGGTGAAGCTGATCGGGGCGACGGCGCATTATGTGACGGCCGATCTCGACGAGGGTCCGATCATCGAGCAGGACACGGCGCGCATCACGCATGCGCAGTCTGCCGAGGACTATGTCTCGATCGGCCGCGATGTCGAGAGCCAGGTTCTCGCCCGCGCCATCCATGCGCATATCCATCACCGCAACTTCATCAACGGCAACCGCACCGTCGTCTTCCCGGCAAGCCCCGGTTCCTATGCCTCCGAGCGCATGGGGTGAGTGATGGCGCTCGCAACAGTGATCGACGGGCAGTGTATGAGGATGTGGCGGGCCGCAAGCGGCGTCGCGCGTTATCCCACAAGCGGTATCTCGCAATCCGTCAGTCGACGGTTCTGATCCTATCAAGAGCATGAAGGCATGTGCTGCCCCGCAGAAAACCCAAAGGCTATGTGATATGAGCGGGTCCGAGCGCACGGGCATATCGGCCTCGCCCTGTCGCGGTCGGATCCCTTCCATTGAGCACTCGGTTAAGTAGCACCGCAACATCCACTACATTAATTATTTTCGAAAAGCTTTGGAACGTGTCGTTTGCCTGGGAGTTTACAGCGCAGTGATCGACAAATGAACGGGCCGAGATGCTAAGCGTAAGCATTGCGATACGAAGGGGCGGAACGATTGAGCTCCAATCAGGAATCTATGACGACAACGAAGCTGCAGCCCTCATTTCCTCGATGACGCGGTCGTCTCAGAGGGAGGCTACCGACATAATCTACGAAACCCGTCGCTCGGGAGTTTGCAGGCGAAGAGCGGATAATTTCGAGGTTTTGACCAAGATCCTGTGAGAACGTTACGCATTAGGGGCAGGCGTAGACATGCCAGGTCACAGCAAAAGCACGCGCCATTGCTTGGCCTGTGAACCGGCGTCGCCGAATGACCCCGCACCATCTTTGAAATATCAATAGCTTGTGACGCCGATTTGCCCCAAATCAACGTGCCGATTCAGACTCACTCAGCTTCCAAAGCCTCATCTTGCGATAAAGGCTTTCGTCGATCGGAACCACAGCGACGAAGTTCGTCCAATGCGTTGGCGTGGAGCACCGCAAACAGCGCCTTGCCTATGTCAGGGCCGTCCAATAGTTCCGGATGCTCGCAAAGAACGCTGATGGTTCGCTGAACCACCCGCTCGACGGCCATTTCATGATTGAAATAGCTGCGAGCCCAGTTTTTCAGGATTGCATGAAGCGATAAGTCTTCCGGCCAATCTCCGGATTTCGGAAGGAGCATAGCCGCTCCTCCTCTGTCCATGCAGGCGGGAGCACATATAAACCCTCAGCCGTCACCGCCTACGGATCAGTGGGTGACGATACCGTCATACATAGGTGCCGAAGCGCAAGGATTTATCCCGAAGGGTTGAATTATCTTTTGGGACCGGAATATCCCTTGTATTAGTTTTGTATATCCCAAAAGGCGAATATGCCTGCGCGTCTACCCAGTGTGGCGGGTCCTATGGGTGAGCGCGGATGAGCACCATTGCGGGTCCTGCCAAAAACATCAGTCCCAGCAAGAGCGAAACGCCAACCTTCAGAATTTTTATACGCCGTGTTCTGGCGCCGTCCCAGTCATAGGCCACAGAGAACTCCCGAGCATCGAACAAACCCCTCTTGGCTTGAAGGCACTGATGCCAAGTGCTCCCGCCAAGAAAATCGACGCGCCTGTCTTTTGAAGATTATCGTCGGTGAAAATACGATTTCGTTCACGGGCGAGATGAGGACGGATTAATGAACCGTCCCCACCGTCGGGAGTGCTTCGCAGCGCGTTTGCAGGGCGCGGATCAAGCGGACAGAATTGCCGATGATTGTCATGTTGCTTGAGTTGCAACACATCGCCAGGTCTTCGCGCATCACCTTTAGCATCCATCCGATATCGAGAAGCGATTTTACCGTCTGGGCATCGCCATCGCCAGCGACGTCGAAGGCGAGATTTGAGATGGTTGCGGCGAGGAAATCAACGCGGTCGAGCCGTCCGCTGTGATCCAGCTGCGCGTAAGGCGTCGTTAAGGCTTCGTCTTTTGCCAACATATTAGCATCCTCCCATGGAGATTCATGACCGAACCCGTCGTAAGGTCAAGAGGAACCCCCTTCACATTCCGCATTTCTGGCCTGCCGGTCGGATCCGCACCTTGTGGCAAATCGAGCTCAGTCATTTTCTGCTCGACCACTCGGCTGAACGCAAAAATCCGTTAGCTGTGAATCGGCGCGATGATGAGGGGCAAATCGGCGTCACAAGCTGTTGATATTTCAAAGATGGGTAGGATCATTCGGCGACGCCGATTCACACGCCGTAGCGCGTGCCATAAATTTGGTAGCCGGGGCAGGGATTCGAACCCCGCGTCACAGCTCGAAGGCTGGAAGCGACCTCGGATTTCCGAGGGTAGGAGAGCGCCACACTCCGATTACGCTCACGCCCGGCTGCTCCGTACAACGTGTCAGCTATTGCGATTGTTCCTAGAAAGTTGGGTAACGCCCCGGACCCCGCCCGGCCAAAGTGAGGCAGAAGACCACTACGCAAGCAACTGTCGTTTGGCACTTAAACGGGTCTTGCTCGCTTTGCTTGCCCCATCAATTGAGCGGTAGTATGCGCTTTCCGAGCGTCCTCCAAGCCAATTCTGCCATAAAGTGCATGCTTCAATCGGACGATCCGATCTCCGCGTGGCCGCGACTTCACGGGAATTCCCCTCGGCTCGTACGGCTTCGAGCGTTTCGCCCGCTACAAATTCCGCCACCACGCAAAGTGATGAAGACCCAGATATGGAAGAAGTTGTTGGCACCGTCGCTGCAGAGGATGCGCTGAAGGCCGCCGACCCGGACGCCGGGTTCTTCTCTAAAGCGGCAGCAGCCGTCGTAGGTTTCGAAGGCGTTAGCAAGCTGACGGACCTGATTGAGGATAAGGAGCAGGCCAGTGCCGCTGATGAGAGCGGCGATCAAAGCAGCTAGTAATCGTCGTTTCGCGCGGATGGTGAGGTAAGTGGCTGGTAGAGTCAGAGCTGTCGCCTGTCAACATAGGCAAACTCTGCTCTTTATGTTTGCCTTGAAACTGCGCTGGAGCTAAGTGTCAGTATTATTTCAAAACTTTCAGGATAGTCTAATGGTCAGGAATTTTGCGATAGCGGCAATTGCGGTTGCGACAATCATGTCAGCGACGCCGTCATTTTCACAAAGCATCGAAATCGGCCCAGGCGGCGTACGGGTTAATCCCGGAATAGAATCGCCACCGCCTCGCGACATGGGTATTACTGAGCGCGAGGCTATTCGCATAGCGCGAAGCCAAGGCTTGGAAGACGTGAACGATGTTGCGCGCAGACGAAACGTCTTTATTATACAGGGCGTTGATCGTGATGGTGACGACATAAAAGTTGTGATCGACCGGCGAACCGGTGACGTTATTTCGGTTGACTGACTGGGTGTAGCGGCGCGCCGATCTCCGCCCCTTGACATCAAATAAGCCGAAAACGCGCCTGCCGATAAAGAGGGCGTTTGGCCGGCATGATTGGATGCAAGGATATCCCAAAGGGATTTTTGCAATATCCCGAATTGGGGGCGTTTGTTATTTCAGTTTTGCTTGTGCATGGGCCGCGGAGCTTACTCAGGTCAACAGTGTGGCCGGCTTCGCCCTTGTCAACGGTGAGCGCGATGAACAGCCCACTGCTTTCGGCGTTGACGGGATCGCAAAGCGCTTTCTTTCAGAACTTCTGCTTTGCCCGCTTCGGCATAAAGTA
>NZ_VITM01000024.1:0-19441 GCF_007828675.1 Rhizobium sp. ERR 1071
ATGAGGGCGAAACTTGCGGCATGGCTTTCGGGAAAGCCATAGGAGCCAAAACCTTCGAGCTGCGAGAAGGTCTTTTCGGCGAAGTCCGGCGTATAGCCGTTCCTGACCATGCCGGAGACGAGCTTGGCCTTGAACTTCGAGACACCGCCGGTGAACTTGAAGGTCGCCATCGACTTGCGCAGCTGATCGGCCTCGCCGCCGGTAAAGCCGGCACAGACCATCGCCACCTTCATGGCGCTCTCCTGGAAGAGCGGCACGCCGAGCGTCTTGCCGAGAACGGCTTCCAATTCCGGCGTCGGATAGTCGACCGGCTCCTTGCCCTCGCGCCTGCGCAGATAGGGATGCACCATGTCGCCCTGGATCGGGCCGGGTCGGACAATCGCCACCTGGATGACGAGATCGTAGAAGGTGCGTGGCTTCATGCGCGGCAGCATGGACATTTGCGCCCGGCTTTCGATCTGGAAGGTGCCGAGCGTGTCGGCCTTGCGGATCATCGCGTAGGTGGCGGGATCTTCCTGGGGGATCTTGGCCAGATCGAGATCCTGATGCTTGTGATCCTGGATCAATGCGAAGGCCTTGTTCATGCAGGTGAGCATGCCGAGTGCCAGCACGTCGACCTTCATGAATTTGAGTGCCTCGACATCGTCCTTGTCCCATTCGATCACCTGCCGGTCGGCCATGGTGGCTGGCTCGATCGGCACGAGATCGTCGAGCCGGTCGTGGGTGAGCACGAAGCCGCCGGGATGCTGGCCGAGATGACGCGGCGCGCCCATCAGCTGCTGCGCCAGTTTCAGCGTAAGCGCCAGCCGGCGGTCATCCGGATTGAGGTTCAGCTCACGCAAGCCGCGTTCGGTCACCAGCTCCTCCGACCACGACCACATGCCGGATGACAGTGCCTTGATCACGTCCTCCGGCAGGCCGAGCGCCTTGCCGACATCGCGGATCGCCCCCTTGGCGCGGTAGCGCGTCACCGTCGCGCAAAGGGCCGCCTTGTCATGGCCATAGGTCTTGTAGATCCATTGGATCACCTCCTCGCGCCGCTCATGCTCGAAGTCGACGTCGATGTCGGGCGGTTCGTCGCGCTCCTGGCTGACGAAACGCTCAAAGAGGAGGTTGTTGGTTTCGGGATCGATCGAGGTAATGCCGAGGATATAGCAGACCGCGGAGTTAGCCGCCGACCCCCGCCCCTGGCACAAAATGCCCTGGCTGCGGGCATAGCGCACGATCGAGAACACCGTCAGGAAATAGGGGGCATATTTCATGGTGCGGATGAGGTCGAGCTCGTGGCGGATCACCTTCAATACCGATGGCGGCAAGCCCTCCGGATAGCGGTTCGGAATGCACTCCCAGACATAATGCTCGAGGGATCCTTGCGCATTCTTCTCCGGAACGATCGCTTCCTCCGGATATTGGTAGGTGAGCTCCTCCAGCGAGAACGTGCAGCGCTCGACGATCTCCAGCGTTCGGGCAAGTGCTTCCGGATAGCGCGGAAACAGCCGCGCCATCTCTTCCGGAGGTTTCAAGTAACGGTCGGCATGCCTCTCGCGCTCGAAGCCGATATCGTCGATGACGGTGTTGTTGCGAATACAGGTGACGATATCCTGCAATTGCCGGCGCGATGGCTCATGGAAGAGAACGTCGTTGGTGACGACCGTCTTCACCTTGAAGCGTGCTGCAAGATTGGAGAGCTCATGCAGCCGCAGCTGATCATTCGGCCGCCGGCGCAGGCAGAGCGACAGATAGGCGCGATCGCCAAAGAGTTCCGCCATTTTTCTGAGCTGCAGGGCACAGGTCTCGTCGGCGAGATCCGGCACGAGGATGCCGATCAGGCCTTCGGCATAAAGAGCAAGGTCTTCGAGATGGAGGATACAGTTGCCCTTGCCGCCCCTGCCCTTGCCAAGCGTCAGAAGCCGCGTCAGCCTGGAATAGGCGGCGCGATCCGTGGGATAAACGAGGATCGACATGCCGTCGGCAAGATCAAGGCGGCAGCCGACCACCAGGCGGAGCCCGGTCGCACGCGAGGCTTCCAATGAACGCACGATACCGGCAAGCGAATTGCGGTCGACGATCCCAAGTGCGGGCATGCGGAGCTCCTTTGCCGTCCGGAACAGCTCGTCGGCCGAGGAGGCACCGCGCAGGAAGGAAAAATGGGTGGTGACCTGCAGCTCGGCGTAGCTCATGCAAAAATCCCGTGGCAAAACCAGCGATGCGAGCCGGTGGCTGGATCGACACCATTGCCAGAGCGGAAGATCCACAGACGCTCACCGGTCTCGTCCTCCACCACGAAATAATCCCTGACCGCATCGAATTCGGAACTCCTGGTCCACCATTCCCCGAATATGCGCTCCGGCCCGTCCGCACGCTTCACGCGCCGGCGCTTGCCGCGCCAGGTGACGGAGACCGGTGGATGATCCGGCAAAAGCGCGATGACGTCGATCAATTCCGGCCGCGCCAGCAGCCGCACCGGACGTGGCCAGTGATGTACCCATGTTTCCGTGACGTCGTCAGCCGCGGCTGCAATCTGCCGGACGCTGCGTTCGGGGACATCGGATGCGACCGGTGCGATGCGATAGACACGCTGCCCGCGATTGCCGAAGGTATCGATCAGTGGCGTGATGTCCTGATCGTTCTCATCGACCAGCGAGGATCGCTGCTGCTCGGCAAGCGGTTCGGTCATGACGGCAATGAGCGTCAGTTTCTCGATGCCGAAGCCTGGCTCGATCTTTTCCGTTCGATCGCGAAACAGCTTTGTCAGCCAGGCGACGTCGCGCGCCGGCTTGGCGGTGCCGGCGCGGATCGCCTGCCTGCTGCCGTCGACCTTCTCGACAATGAGATCGGCGCGACGGACGCCTAGACCTCTGCGCTGCAGCTCTGCGACCAGCCGGACGATGAGGCGGCCGACATATTTGTCGATCGTCTCGGCCACACCGATCGGTTCGGCAAAGGTTCTGACGACCTCGATCCATTCCGGCGCGCGGATCGGGTCGATTGGTTCGGACACACGACCGAACATCTGGTCGAGGCGCCTTCCGATCTCCGGTCCGAAGCGCAGCGCCAACGGCGCCCGCGGCGTTGCCGCCAACTCACCGATGGTCTTGAAGCCGAGGGTGCGAAGACTGGCGACGATCTCCACCGGCAGCCGTAGGTGCGAGATCGGCAGGTGTTCGACGGCGCGCGCGGTCTCTCCAGGCGGGATAATGACGACCTCGCGACGGGTGGCGCGGGCACAGGCATGGGCCGCACCCCACGTGTCGGCGATCGCCGCATGGACGGTCAGCCCCCTCGCCCGGAAGCGGTTGACGATCCCCGTGAGCATTGCAAGCTCGCCACCCTGCAGGTGATCGGCGCCTTCCGTATCCATGACGATGCCATCCGTGCCATCGACGGCGACGATCGGAGAATATTGCGAGAGGGACCAGAGTGCGATCCGCTGGAGTGCCTCGGCATCGCCTGAGGGATCCGCGTCGACGAACTGCAGACCGTGCACCATGGCCTGCGCCTTGGCGGCCGGCATGCCCACACGAATGCCGGCGTCGCGCGCCTTGGCATCGGTTGCCGCTATCCAGCGCTTGGAACCGCTTCTGGCAACCGTGACCAATGGCCGCTCAGGCGATAATTGTGCTCTTTGATCCATCCGCCTGATCCGCTCGATCGGCAGGTCCGGCAGATGGATGGATACGACCCGTGGCATCGCACGCCCTCACGATAAACTCAGCGCACTCACCCGCTTTCACCCTGATCAGCTCCAGCAGCCATCTTGGCCGCCCGACGCCTGGAACCGGCAGTGCTTCCGACGGCAGGAGGCTTACCCGCCATCTCGTCGTCGAGGCCGTCGGCTGCCCGAAATCCGATGCTTCCACCTGCCGGCGCCAGCGCCTGACCACCAGTCCCATCGTGCCGGTTTTTTCTGCCGCCAGCTGCAGGCGCCTCGACGCCACCATCGGCAGGCGGACGATCTCGCCGACGACGGCGCCAAGGCCGCCAAAGGCCAGCGCCTCTTCCATCGATGCGAGAACATCTTCTTGCCCGTCGCCCTCGACGAAGATGACCCGATCGGGATGGAGGCCAGCCTGCGCAAGCACCGGAAAGAATAAGTCCGGCCGCGTCAGGCACCAAACGATCTTGCCTCTTGTGCGCGCCGCAATACCGGCGGCAAAGAGCGCAGCGGCAGCACCATCGACGACCCCTGCCCCGCCGCCTGCGAACTCGTGTACGGCACCGTAGGCCAGACCCCCGCCCGGCAGCACCTCATCGATCTCGGGTACACCGAAGGCCAGACAGCCGCTCCTCTTGCCCGCATTCCCTTCGAGTAACGCGATACGGTCTTTCAGATCGGATATCACCCTGTTACGGGCAACAGTCATCATTCACGGGTCCTTGTGAAGGTCGTGTTGGTATCGACGTGATGTCGGTCAAGTGTATATGTTCACTAAATGTTCCAAGTCGCTTTACGTGTCAAGCAACCCGAAATAGGAATATTATCCCTCTATTTTAGTGGACTTTAAGATTCGCATTGGGAATCATGGAGATGACTTCAAATGTCCAGTGACGGAGCTTTCGAAAAAGTTTCGAAGCCGATCCATTGATAGCCACAAATTGGCATTCCAGCGCTTCGTCGGCTACCATGTCGGCCGGCTTCAAGGGAGATGGAGCGTCGATGTGTAACTTGTACCGCATGGAAGACAAGGACTGGGTGAACAAGTGGGATCAGGATGCCGAGAGCCTGATCAACCTGATGCCGGCCTATCAGATGAACCCGGACCAGATGGGACCGATCGTCCGAAACACGGCCGATGGCAAGAAACAGCTCGTCCATGCCCGCTGGGGACTGCCTTCTCCACCGTTCGTTCTCGTCAAGGCCGCCGAGGCCAAGGCTGAAAAGCTCAGGGCGAAGGGGAAGGAGGTCGATTTCGAGCAGTTGCTGCGCGAACAGGTCGACCGCGGCGTCACCAATGTCCGCAATCTCAAGCTTGCACATTGGCGGCGTTGGTTCGGCGTCGAGAACCGCTGTCTGGTTCCCGTCACCAGCTTTGCCGAGCCGGATCCGGCAAGTCAGGAAGAGGGCGGCAACGTCCCGAACGCCTGGTTTGCGCGCGATGAAACCAAGCCGCTGATGTTCTTTGCCGGTATTCATGTTCCGCAATGGACATCGGTGCGCAAGGTCAAGGATGGGCTAACGACCGATGACCTCTACGGATTTCTGACGACCGATGCGAACAATCTGATCAAGCCGATCCACAAAGCGGCGATGCCGGTCCTGCTGCTGACCAGGGAAGAGACTGACGTCTGGATGAGGGCGCCGTGGGAGGAGGCGAAGGATCTCGCCCGCCCGTTGCCCGATGACGCCCTGACCGTCATCGCCCGAGAGCCCTATGGATCGACGATCGTCACCAAGGAGGGTGAGCTGGTCAGTCTAACAGGCTTGCTGTAACGAACGACGTTTCGACAACTCAATGCAGCGGTGCCTGTTCGGACAACAGGAGTTCCTGCACCGCCGTGTCGATGATTTCCTTCAGCCGGCGCCAGCCGTAGAGGTCACGCTCGCTGACGCGCTCCTCGATCGCGGCAATCATCCAGCCGGCTGCGGCTGTGTCGTCGGCGTTCTTATGGATGTTGAAGTGCGTCAAGCATGCCTCGATCCGCGGGCGAGCCGAACCGCGGTTGCGATCGATCGTCGCTATCAGTGAACGCGCCTCGCGGTAGGTCTTCGCTATATGTTGCTTACCCTCCACTCCGCTCTGGACGATTTTTCTGACGGCAAAGAGCAACGCCATCAGCAAGTCGGCCGTTTCGTCGGGCACCACTTCAAGCACCTCCTCCGTCTTTGGTCGGATCGGCCTTGCGAGGCCGCCGATGCTACCTCTGGTTCGTTCAAGATCACCATTCCTAGTTCTATAATACGTGGTTTTATCAACTGTCAAATGTTGTGTTTCCGCCATGGATGCACGGCAGCGAGTGGCACTCAATCTCAGGCGAATACGGGTAATGCGGGGGATCTCGCAGGACAATCTCGCACTTGAGGCCAATGTCGAGCGCGCCTATGTCGGCTATCTTGAGCGGGGCAATAAGAACCCGACTGTCACGACCCTCGAGAAGATTGCTGAAGCACTGGCTTGCGATATTTCCGAGTTCTTCGTTCCGGTGGCCGACGATCTTGTCACCATGAAACCGCTGAAGAGTGGACGAAAGCCGCGTGGCTGATGTTTACTCCTGCGCGGCAACAAGGATGGCTAACACGAATTCGGTTTGGTTGCTTCAGGTCACCTTCAGCTATCAGTGGTAGGTCTGAACCGTGCGAGACTGGCGCCCCCAATCGAAGTTTCGCATGAGGTTCACAAAGCCTCTCAGCTCTGCCTCACGCCAACGAGGCAGAGCTTCCCCACCTCCGTATGTGTCAGTAGACGTTCACACAGTCCAAGCGAAGCTCTCTCCTGGCCCTTTATACTGAATATCGGTGGGTATCAGGCGCCCGACAGGTTCGAAAGCTTCTCATTTGGCGACCGACGCTCTAAATTTACGTGATCCCTTTCATTGGATGGGCAATGACATCTCAGCTGGACATGTTTTCGGAGAATGCGCAGTCGGCTCGCAGAGCGTCGGTGCGAACCGTGCCCGCTCGACAGGTTGGATCAGCGCCTGACGAAGCCGAGATGGTGCGGATCCTGCAAGCAACCGGGCGCTACCAGATTCTGAAAAAACTCGAGCAGCGTCCGATCGCCGCCATTCCAAGACCAGGCTATCCGCTGCGCGGCGTCATCCTCGATACCGAGACGACAGGGCTCGATGCGAGAAAGGACGAGATCATCGAGATCGGCCTGATCGGCTTCACCTTCAATGAGGACGGCGAGATCGGCGATTTCACCGGCGTCTATGGCGGGCTGCAGCAACCGAGCATTCCGATCCCGGCCGAAGTCACCCGCCTGACCGGCATCACCGACGCCATGGTGCTCGGCCAGTTGATCGACATGCCGGCGGTTCGCGCGCTCATCGAACCGGCCGATCTCATCATTGCTCATAATGCTGGCTTCGATCGGCCCTTTTGCGAGGCCTTCTCCTCGATCTTTGCCCGCAAGGCCTGGGCTTGTTCCAATTCCGAGATCAATTGGAGCGCCAGGGGATATGAGGGAACCAAGCTCGGCTATCTCATCAACCAGAGTGGTTATTTCCATGTCGGTCACCGCGCCGTCGACGACTGCTTTGCGCTGCTGGAGGTGCTGGCGCTCCCTCGGGACGATAATGATCAAACACCCTTTGCCGAGCTTTACGAGGCAAGCCAGCGCTCCCGCGTGCGCATCTTCGCCGAGAACTCACCCTTCGATCTGAAGGATCGTTTGAAAGAGCGCGGCTATCGCTGGTCTGACGGCAGCGATGGACGGTCGAAATCATGGTGGATCGAGATCGCCGAAGAGGCCGTAGAAGAGGAGCTTCGCTTCCTGCGAACCGAGATCTACCGCTGGGAGGATGCAGATCCGCCGGTCCAGCATCTGACGGCATTCGATCGATTCAAGAGCCGAAACTAGTTCGTTTGCTCTTGCACAGGCTGGAGCCACCAAGGTGCGGACGTTATCTCCGAATTTGTTGGCTCGGCTGCCGAGGAACGATCTGCACGAACTGCAATCGCAAAGAAAGAAGATCGCAATAGTCGCGCAGGAGTTACAAAAGACCAGCTGCAGTTAAATACTACCATCAGCGTCATACAACTATGTGGATGTATTTCATTACATTTGTGTAATCTCTTGCGGCATTAATCAATTTGTCAGGCTACAACGCTCTTTTATTGGCACAGCGCCAAGGTGCGATGAGCAGGAAGCTCTCCCTCTGTAATGTCCTCCCTCATCCTAAGCAGGTTATCGCTGGCAAACCTAATCGATTGCATCTCACTAGCGGTCGCCAGCTCTTCACCGAGAGCAAGCACACCATGTCATTTATTCAGAACGCCAAGATCCGCACGAAGGTTCTCTCCATCATCATTCCGATCTGTCTGATTGGGATCGCAGGCGTCCTGGCTGTGTCGAGCCAATACAAAGACACCGCTGCCACCTATTCAAAATTTATCGACAGGGATGAGGCTGCCGCGGTGGAGATGTCGAGGGCAAGCCAGCGGGTGACCGCCCTCAGTTACAATGCCTACCAGATCCTGGTCTATAGTACCAAAGATCCCCAGATGGCTACCTTCTCCCGGGACTATGAGGAAAACAAGAAAGTCCTTCTGCAGCGTTTCGCAAATGTCAAACAGTTGATGCCCGCTGAAGCTAATGCCGTCGACAGACTTACGGCAAAAGCTAACGACATTATTGCCCTCACAGATGCGGCCGTGAAAGCCGGGCTGGTCGATGACAACGATACATCCACCAAGCTCCTGAAGCAGGCCGATCCGCTGATCAATGATGAAGTCTTAGCGGTTCGCGGATGGCTCGATTCATTTAGCAAGAACATAAGTGCAAAGAGCGATAGGCTGGATGAACATGCAAACAGCACCATCGACGAAGCGTTGATCGCGCTCGGCCTTCTCTTTGCTGCGGCCATTGCAATTGCCATCCTCGTATCGGCACGTGGCATTGCCGCCCCCATCGAACGGTTGCGGGCGCGCATGGTATCGCTCGCGAATGGCAATACGGACGAGCCGGTTTCGGGAATCGGGCGCAAGGACGAAGTCGGTCAGATGGCCGCGGCCGTCGCCGTCTTTCGCGACAGTGCCATCGAGCGTCTGCGCCTGGAGCAGGAAGCCAATGCCAATCGCAGCCTCTCCGAACAGGAAAGGCTGGAACGCGAGGCGCAGAAGGCCAAGGATGCCGCCGACACCCAATTTGCCGTCGACAGTCTGGCACAGGGCCTGGGGGAGCTGTCAAACGGCAATCTGACCTATCGCCTGGAACTGTCCTTCGTCGCGCATCTCGACCGTCTGCGGATGGATTTCAACGCCTCGATGGCGAAGGTCGAGGAGACCCTCGTCGCGGTGGGTCAAGGTGGCCAGGCCATTGCCGCCGGTGCCAGCCAGATCCGCTCCGCAGCCGACGACCTCTCCAAGCGCACCGAGCAGCAGGCGGCCTCGATCGAAGAGACAGCGGCAGCACTCGAGGAGATCACCACGACCGTCAAGGATTCCACCCGGCGCGCCGAAGAGGCAAGTTCGCTGGTCGGGCGCGCCCGCATCGGCGCCGAGAAATCCGGTGAAGTCATGCAGGAAGCGATTTCAGCAATGGAGGCGATCTCGAAATCCTCGGGCGAAATTTCCAACATCATCGGCGTCATCGACGATATAGCCTTCCAGACGAACCTGCTGGCGCTCAATGCCGGCGTCGAGGCGGCGCGGGCCGGTGACGCCGGCAAGGGCTTTGCCGTCGTCGCGCAGGAGGTGCGTGAGCTTGCGCAACGCTCTGCCACGGCCGCCAAGGAGATCAAGGCCCTGATTTCCACATCCGGACAACAGGTCGACAGTGGTGTCAATCTCGTTACCAAGACAGGACAATCGCTGCAGCAGATCGTCAAGGAAGTCGAAGAAATCGATCGCAACGTTCTGGCGATCGTCGAGGCCGCCCGCGAGCAGGCGACCGGCCTGCAGGAGATCAGCACGGCGGTCAACAGCATCGACCAGGGAACGCAGCAGAATGCGGCCATGGTCGAGGAATCGACGGCTGCCAGCTACAGCCTCGCCAAGGAGGTAACGTCCCTGAATGAGCTGCTCGGACAATTCGATCTGCAAAACGGCCGCAGCCATGCGCGGCCGGCTGCTGCGACGGAGCGATCCCGCCCTGCCGCCTCGCCGGCACGCTCGCTGCGCTCCAAGATCGCCGGTGCATTCGGCGGTTCCGGTGCAGCCGCGGCATCGGCATCCTGGGAAGAATTTTGACCTTGCGGGATTCGGTCAATTCTTGAAAGGTAGTCATACTTCAAAATCGAAGACTGCCAGAGCATATCATTGCTTCCGGCGATCATTCTCGCCAAATGCTGTTTGGCCGGCCACGTTCCGTTCTTGGACGAGCCGAGAGCGCCGCACCGCAGGGAATGCCACGAGAGATGCTAAGTTCAAAAATACAGAGCAGTCTTTTATAGTGCTGGCAGTTGCAGCAAGCGTAGCCGTGACGGAACCTTGATATCGATCAAGCGTTGATCGGCTAATGTTCAAGCAGCCTACGTTTCAGCCACGACGTGGCATCATTCATCGGATACAGAATGACGACACCCATGTCATCGAAGCGGGCTGTCCGAGCGGGGAGCCAGTTCTAGTGCTGCATGGCTGCGGGAGCTTGGCACAGGAGATCATCCTACCTTTCGAAGGAAGCCATGCGCGCATTATCGCGCCGGACCGGCCGGGATATGGGTTTAGCACACCACTTCCGTTGAAAGAGCAAGGTCCTCTCGGGCAGTCGTTTTGGCTTGAACGGCTGCTGCGATACTACGATCTTTCGCGAACAACCATTGTAGCCCATTCCATCGCCGCCGCACCCGCCCTCCATCTGGCGGTCCGTCGGCCGGAGATGGTTGATAAGCTGCTGCTTCTTTCGCCTTGCTGTCGGCCCGTCCCGCCAAGGCCTTATTTTGCTCTCAGATGCGCCGTTGCTCCTGTAATCGGAGCCATGATTCGTCGTCACATCAGCATGCGATGGGCGAATGTGGTTGTGGAGAAGGCCTTGAGATCGTCCTCCCATCCCAATCCCGTGCCGGCTCATCTTTGCTCATTGCCGTGCCATCATATGATTGCACCCCTTGCCATCCAGACCATGGCCAGCGAAATGCGGGCGTTCAATACCGATATGGCGCATCTTCCGAATCTATCGCGGGACATAAAACTTCGAGTTCTGTTTGGCGCGCAGGACCAGATCGTCGAGCCACAATGGCACCTCGATTGGATCCGCCGGAAGCACCCATCGCCCGGGGTCAAGGTTCTTGACGGGGTTGGCCACCTGCCCCATCACACCGCGCGAGATGTGACACTGGAAATCCTCAATGAACTTCACTTGGGCGATTCAGATATTGGGGCTGGCCACGGGACCGTCATCAGCACGGACCCGTCGGAGCACGACGTGCGGCCGCTGAGTGAGTTACCAAAGCTATTGGCCTAACTGCGGCGGCGCTCGGCACATAATTTCTATAATTCGTCGCCAGTGTGATGTTCGTAAAGCGGATTGGATATCAATGAAACGATGATCCGACGGAGTTTTGGGTTCGCAACTTCACGGGCGGCTGCAATCAGCGGAACCCATTTTATTCGCCGCTCGCCTTTCTCGGGATAGGATAGTGCAATCCCGCGGACATTTACGAGATGGACCGAGACGCTATAGAGCAGCGAGCGGTCTTCTTTGCGATAGAAAAACCGCCCGATAACAGGCTCCAACGCAATGCCTTCCACGCCGGCCTCTTCATAAGCTTCACGCTCGGCCGCCTGCCGGCTTGTTTCACCAAGCTCGACGTGTCCCTTCGGAATGCCCCAGGAGCCGTTGGCACGGCTGGCAACCAAAGCAATTTCGCCTTCGTTCGCCCTTTCCCCCATGCGCAAACAAACGGCCCCCGCCTGCAAAATTGCGACAGGTGACGATTGCTCGATAGCTTCACTGCCAATGCTATATGCAACTGTCATCGTTGCTTCCTACACTGAGCGAGATTACGCCTGGAGACCTCACTCATCCTTCCGAAGGCCTGCAGTCTTGTTTGTGACAGTTTAATGACTATTCTGCTACAAGAAAAGGAGAATTCTGATGAGCGAGAAACGCAAGAAGATCTACAATGCCCTCGTGGACGGAGCCACCGAAGGCTTATCAGACAAGGCCTTGTATGAATTCGTCGTCAATCGCTGTCCGAAAACATCGAGCAAGAAGATTGTCCGTGCAGCCCTGTTGGCACTGACCGATCCAGACGTCACCGATCGTCATGTGCTCAGCACGATCTATGCCCTTGCGATTAAGCATCGCATGGACGAGATCGGTGAGGGCGATTTGGAACAGGACGATGCAGAAGACGAGGATCGCGAGCCTGCTCCGCTGCGGAGGCGTGCGAAGAAAGACAAAGCCGCGGCACCCGCAGCACCTGCTGCGCCTTGATCTCCGAAGTTAGGGGTAACAGCGAGCGACCGTTTTTGAAGCCTCAAGTAAGGTATGAGATAAGACTGGACGAGGCCGATCGTTTCAAGCTCGTTGGTGACACTGAGTTTCATCCTGAAATGAATGCGGTGCGTTCAGCCCGCCGCGTGGCGAGGATAAGCCCGAACATTCCAACCGCGAGGCAGCCCAGCATCGCAGTGATGGTAAGCGAGGCCGGAATTCCGATGCGCGCCATCGCTGCCGGCTCTTTGTACACTTAAGGCCTTCGAAGCGACAGCGAGATTGGGGTCCGTTGGAGGCGCAGCGCGCTAAATCGGGGAACCCATGGTGCCGTCAGCTCGCGACGCTCCAGGAGCATGCGGGCATCGTCCTTTTCGAAAAGAAGGGAACCGGCCTTCAACTCGCAAAGGAAGGCAAGGCTTTTCACGAAACAGTCTCGGAAGCCCTGAGTATATTGGACCGGGGATATCGAAGAGTAAGGGACGACGCACGCGGCGCTAGTGTTCACGTCGCTTGTTCCGTGACGTTCGCCATGCATTGGCTTGTTCCTCACCTTGGCGATTTCTATCGCGCGCATCCAGACATCAGAATACGCCTGACCATGGATTCGCCTCGCGAACGCTTCGAGGACGACGCCGATGTCATTTTGACTTGGGACCGACTTTCCTTTCCTGAGTTTAGCCAAGTCTCCTCCCGCCATATCATTTTATGCAAGATGTATTATTCGATCCATCCGAGATGCTGCAGCAGCACAGCAGCGCCGACGATTAGGGGCGCCAATCTACGCGCCGGCCCTGAAAGCACGTAGGCGGAGCCGGGTTCGGCAATCACCGAGGCGCGCTCCCATTTGTCGCCCGCACGGCGCCTCAGCCTGAACGTGTGCAGGGCGACAGCAGAGAAATCCCGACAATCCGGCCGAAGACCTTCTTGTCCTTATGCCAGCCGATCGGCGCGCCAGGCGCATATTTGATGACCAGCGCCTGCTGGAGTTGTTTCGGTTCGATGCCGGCGAAGGTTGCAGCAAAGGACCGCACCGGCAGCAGGAAGGGCGGGATGTCGTCGATGCGCCGTACCTGCTCGGTGTCGAAGTCGTATTTCCAGCCGTAGGAGATCACCCTCCGCTTGCCTCGAAACCTTGGAAGTCGAGCGGTTTCAGCGGCAGTTGCTGTAGTTCACGCAGAAAGTCCGACTGGACGTCTTCAGGAACCACGCCAGGCTGGTACCGGAAACCCGCTGGTAAAGCCGGCTCCAACGCCCCGAACAGGTCTGCTTGCGCTGAGATACCCATGGGCAGTTCTCCACTTAGTGAACCCTGGGGACTTTGACGACTGCGGCGAAATCCTCTGCCACGAGTTCGCTGATCGCGATCAGCACCTCCTCGGCCGAAAAGCCGGAGGCGATCGTAGCGCGGATGAGGTCCTGAAGGTCAGGCTCGACGACGTCGCGGCAATCTTCAAGCCGCTCGTCCGAAACCGTAATGCTATGCAGCTCTTCCATGATGTGCCCTTTCAAAATATGCCGACAGCTAACGGGCCGATGCCCTGCGACTGGTGGCCGGCAGAAGCCCTTCCCGCTGCATCTTCTTGCGGGTGGCCTTGCGCTGGCGGGCAATTGCCTGGGCGCTTTCGCGAATCCGGCGCTCGGAAGGTTTCTCATAGGCCCGGCGGGCTCTCATCTCGCGGAACAGGCCCTCGCGCTGCATCTTCCTTTTGAGCGCGCATGGCTTGTTCGACATTGTTGTCTCTGACGATGACCTGCATCTTGTTCTCCTTGTTCTTGTGGTGACTCGGCCCAGTTGCTCGGCGATGAGGACTTTCAGTTCCGCGCGGGTGAGCAGGCAGGGTTGGGTCCTTGTTTGACGGGTTGGTCGCTTCGCCGAGATCGTGCGGATCCGGCACCGCCGGCGTGGCGACATTAGTTGCTTCGCTCAATTGAAATCGTTCGTAGGCACAGCAAGATGGTGCGCGCTGACGCACGTGATCATCGACGTTCGGGACATCCGCCGTGGCTGTGGGGTGATGTCCGCAAGATAAGAAGTGGGCGGATGCATTACAAGACGATGCCTCCCCATAGGGATCGGCACGACGGAAAAGGGCGCTCGACCCACTTGGGGAGCGCCCTCTTCTTCTCACCCGGACAGCCTCAAACGCCAGCGAGCAAACGCCAGGCAGGAGGTCGTCGATACGGGAAGTTACGTGTAAGTATGTGCGCTCACCGTGATTTCAAGTGGCGACCGAGCCTGCAGCTTGCTAATCGGCAATGGCTAATAGATGTTTCGGGTCGAGAGAATATCATGCGGTCACGACGGTCAATCGCGGAGCGTGTAATTGCCCGCGCTCAGAAGCGCGGAACATCGATCGATCACGACGTCGAATATATGGCCCTCGTCAAGCAGTGGGTTGAGGGCGAGATTGAAATCGAGGAGATGCGGCAGCGCTACATCGATGTCCTTGCTCGCCGATCCGCCGAACGAAGAGCACGACGGCAACATGCCGCCTTCGTCGAAAGTTCTCAGCTTACGGCGGCGTCAACGGCTCTGATGGATACCAGCAGCGGCGCGACATCCGTCGTTGACGTTGCGGCCGCTATTCTTTTGGGCGATGCTGCCGAAGGCCTGCCTTCGGAGGAGGCGAGCCCGAACGCTTAGCGTCAGGTAGCATTTATATGGATGCCTCCCGCGCCATGACAACAGGCACGATACCGTTCAGCGCCCCGCGGCAGGTTTGCGGAAAGCCGATCGATGCGCAGCCGCTCTTCAGTCAGACATGCCTCACCGAGCGCGCATGGACCCGCCCATTGTCGGACAATGAAAAGGAATTCCCACATGGCACGCCGTCAAACATCGATTGCATGCGAAAACACCGCTCTCTGCATTGACTTTAAGTTACGCGAATCAAATGCTTGCTCGCCTGACAGAGGAGAACACTGATGGCCGAAGAAACCAAGATTGAGACCACTGCGACGGCCGAAACGCCAACTGCAGCACCCGCTGAGAAGAAGACACGCAAGTCGCGCACCCCGAAAGCTACCGCCGAAGCCAGCAAGGTCGATGCTGCCGTTGCACCTGCTGAAAAGCCGGCGAAGAAGATGCGCGCAAAGCGTGGCTCCAAGACAGCTCCTGCCAAGGTAGAAAAGGCGGCTGCACCGAAGGCTACCACCACTCGTACGCCCCGCGTAAAAGCTGTTGCTTCCGCTCCGGTCGCCACCTCTGCTGACGTCATTGACGATATCACCGACCTCATCAAGCTTGAGGAAGAGAACAAGCAGCTTCGTAAAGAGCTCTCCGAAAAGCTGCGCGCCGAGAATGCAGACCTGCGCAAGCGGCTCGGAAAGGCCTGAGGTCTGGTTTTGAGCGGCGCCACGTATCCCATGCGATGGCGTCGCCGATCTTCCGTCTGATTGTGCCAAGATCAATGGCGGTCTTGCTGACAGTGAATGACCGCGGCAATGTCTCGCCGCCATGCTTTGAAGGTTACATGTGATGAGAACACCATGGAGATTTGTGGCTGACCTGGTGTCGCGAAAACCGAAACCACATAGTCGTGACCAGAGCCCAGCAATCGAACCGAAGACCATTGCTCTCGAATACAAGCCTGTCCCCGAAGAGGAACAACCCGGCCTCGACGCGACCGCTGTCGACCGCTCCGCAGAACTCGCCTCCGAGGCGCAGGTCGAGGCAAGCCCACCGGAGCCTGATACCAATCCTAGTGAAGTCGGAACAGCGGCATCAGTTGCGGCAGAAGCTCCTGCGGCCGCAGTCGGTACTGAAGAGCCCGCAAACCTCGCCACCACGTTGCGGGCCGAGGAACCCTCACCTGCTTCCCCTAGGGCCAAAGCTGCCGAAACACCGGTGAAGCCAGCGTCGGCGCGTCGAAGGAAGGTTGAGCCGATCGTGGAGCCAACGGCTGCGGTCGGAACTGCGTTAGAGGAACCTCCTGCCGTCGCAGCCGGCCCGAAATCCTTCACGGATGAAATGGCCGACCTCGATGCGGAGGTTGCGGAGTTGCGGCGTCAGCTTGCAAAGAAGCTCCTCGAGCAGAACGCGCAATTGCGCAAGATGCTTGCCAGGTTCGACGCGCGTTAATCGCGGACCGTCATTCCGACAGGGGAAAAGGCCCCGCCGGTGGCGGAGCCTCGTGATGTCAATCAATCCCGGTTCGGGCGCGACCAGATGAGCTGGAGACCGTCTTCGCCTTCAACCCCGGCGAGCCTTGCGTAGACCGGAGCCAGGAAACTCGGATCGTCAAGCTTGACCGAGAGGTAACCCAGCCGAGAAGCTAGTCCGTGCCGGGCGCCGGAATCGCCGATCCGTCGACGAGCTTGCATAACAGCGCGCGCAGCCCCGGTTGCGAAGCTTCGACGGCTGCGGCCGCCAGCGGGAACCATGCCTTCTTTCGCGTCGACTTTTCAGGATAGTCGATTGCCATCCGTGTCACCTCGGCGAGGTGAACCGAGACATGGTAGCGATGCGGCGTGCTGTCCTTCTTATAGATGAAGACGCCGAAAACCTCCACGTCGACACTGCAGACGACACCCGCCTCCTCGAAAGATTCGCGCCCAGCTGTGACCTCGCTGGTCTCGCCCGCATCGATGTGGCCTTTCGGAATGCCCCATCTGCCGTTCCGGCGGCTTCCGACGAGAAGGACTTCGAGACCTCCATCCTCACGGCGACGGTAACAGATTGCGCCGGCCTGCTGAACAACACGCCCGACGGAAGCGTTCGACGAATATCGCTGGTCGCTCGAGAGCATGGCTGTTTTCGATTTCTTCCTATCTCTCATATAGTCGCTGTAGCATTGGACCATGACTGCCATACCAGTGCTGAATTCGTTCTTACCAAACGGAGTCCGCCTTGTCGTCCGAAACCGAAGTCAAGCTCGATCTCTCACCTGAATCCTTCGGGGCCATTCTTGGTTCCGATCTCCTGGGTGAACCCGAAAAGATCGTCCAGCAGCGGGCCACCTACTTCGACGCCGCCGACCGCAGACTATGGAAAAAAGGCTTCACACTTCGAATTCGGCAAGTGGGTGCCGCGCGCACGCAGACCGTCAAGGCGGCCGGACCCGGCAGGTCGCTGTTTGCGCGGTCCGAGTGGGAGACCCCGGTCGAGGGAGACACCCCCGTTCTCGACCATACGTCGCCGCTCCTCGGGGAGTTTGGCAACGACCTGAAGCTGGAACCGATCTTCGATGTTATCGTCGAAAGGCGGCTCTGGACTGTGGAGGAGAATGGTTCCCGCCTCGAGGTCGTCGTCGATCAGGGCGAAGTGGTTTCGGGCGAACGTTCTTCGCCGATCCGCGAGGCCGAAATAGAGCTTAAGGATGGTAGCCCCGGCGATCTCTTTTCTTTTGCCAGGAAGATAGATGAGATTGCCTGCGTCCGGTTCGGTGTGCGCTCGAAGGCGGAGCGAGGTTATGCTCTCGCAGAGGCGCAGAAGACCGCCTTCAAGTCGGAGCCACTTTATCTCGATCGCGACATGAATGCCGCGGCAGCGTTCAAAGCCATCGCGTCGTCGTGCTTCCGGCACTTCCGCTTGAACGAGGACATCCTTCTTTATCGACGCAATGCCGAGGCTCTCCATCAGGCGCGCGTGGCGCTGCGTCGTCTGCGGTCGGCCTTCTCCATATTCAAACCGATGCTGCCTGACGAGAAGCCGCAGCGACTGAACAGCGAATTGCGATGGCTGGCGGCGGTTCTTGGCGAGGCCCGCAACGTCGACGTCCTGCTCGGAAAAGCGGCCGACGCCGACCTTGTCTTTAAGCTGGAAGCAGCTCGCGAGAGCACCTACCGTGATGCGGTCGATGCTTTATCCTCACCCCGAGCGCGAGCATTAATGCTGGACCTGCTGCAATGGCTTGAATGTGGAGACTACCATCACGGCAATTCCGCCATGTCAGCCGAAATTCCAGATGCACTCGCCTTCGCCAGGCGGGCTCTCGATAAGCAGCGCAAGAAGCTCAAGAAGGACGGCAGCGCACTGTCCAAATTAGACGACGAGCATCGCCACGAGGTTCGAAAGGATGCAAAAAAGCTTCGCTATGCCGCCGAGTTCTTCGCATCGCTTTTCGATGACAAGCGCAGCAGGCGTCGCCACGCAAAATTCCTCGCGGCAATGGAGGCCCTTCAGGACGACCTTGGAGCGTTGAACGACCTAGTGTCGGTCCCCGGCATCCTGGAGAAGCACAGGCTGGAAAACCATCCGTCACGCGACACGGTTCTTTCCCATGCCGAAAAGGACGCATTGATCGACAGTGCCCAGGCTCATGTCGATGATGTACTCGATGCAAAGCGGTTCTGGAAGTGACGGCAGCAGGTGGGCTGCCCCGACAGGCGGGCCGAAACCATCTCGGCCATGCCTCGCCCTGCGCGGAAAGTCTCAAAATGGAGTGAAGCTGGAACCATCAAGGCTATCGTCGAAACTTCGATTTCATCGAATGAGGCCGAGCCGAATGGCGATCGCTATGGCATTGGTGGTATTCTTTGCTTCAAGCTTGTCGCGAACGGAGCGTAGGTGTTTTTCCGCGCCAAAGTGTGAAATGCCCATTCTTATGGCAATCTCGTAATCTCGCAGGCCGTCGGCGGCCAGCTGCAAGGCCCGTCTTTCCCGTGATGTAACGCCTTTCAAGAGCGGAAGCTTGTCCAGTTCCCTAAGTTGAAAGGCACGATCGACAGCGAAGGCGGCTAAGAGTTGAAGCCCACCACGTTCTTGTTCTCTAATCTCGATATGATCTCCACCAATGGAAAAGCCCACCGCCGTTCCATCCAGTGTTCGCAAGGCGATGGTGAAACCCTCTCGCAGGCCGAATTCTCCGGCTTCGCCCATGACGTCTCGCGCCATAGGACTCTTCAATCTTCTCTCCTCTATGTCGCGCCAAAAGAAAGGCGCATGTTGGTCCCTCACCATCCGTATCGTAGGGTCGTGGCGCAGATAGTCATTTGTGAAGTAGCGAGAGATCCAGTCGTTGGGCCATGCATTGAGAAGGATATGGCCCACCTGCTGGCGCTTTGTCTCGCCGGCCGGCGGCATTGTCCCAACGAGCACATTGGTCGCTCCGAACCGTCCAATATAGGCAAGCACTTGCCGTAAAATATCTGCTTCTGTCTGTGCAGCGTTCATGGCTGCAATTTGACCCATCGTTTCCTCGACCATATGCGCCGGCATACGTTCTGCGGCAAGCAAGGATGTATCCGTTTTCATGTTCATCTCGCGCCGGAGTCAAAAAAGAACTCCGTATATTACGCATTTCTGAAAAATTATGAAGCCGAGAGAATATCGGGATGAAACAAAATAACGATGTTAATCTGACCAATGAGGTGGCTCGGTTTGTCTGAACAGTTCCGGGCGTTTTGCTAAGTGGATTTCCGCCTCGGTTATGCCGCCACCATCATCGGTGTCAGCGCGT
>NZ_VITM01000025.1:0-2500 GCF_007828675.1 Rhizobium sp. ERR 1071
TGGTTGCGGGGGCAGGATTTGAACCTGCGGCCTTCAGGTTATGAGCCTGACGAGCTACCGGGCTGCTCCACCCCGCGTTACCAGCGTAAACCCGGAGGGTTTATCGCGCTACCAGCGCAAACCGCTACGCGGTTTGTCGCGTCCACGTAAACCGCAGAGCGGTTTATCGTGTGTTTCCAGCGTAAACCCGAAGGGTTTATCGCGTGTGGGCATCCTTGCGGTTCCCACCAAATTCCAGAAGCGTTTGCGCTTCCCTTCAGAAGCGACAAAGGCCGCGTTAGCGGCCTATTGTAACACGGCCTGGCCGTATTTCGGAGTGTGACGAGAAGATTTTGTGAGGCATAAGCCGCTGAAGCGGTTTAGCGAGGCATAAATTGCAGAGCAATTTAGCGAGGCATAAATCGATTTCATCGATTTAGCCTGGAGTTGCGATTAGCAGACCTGGCAGCGACCTACTCTCCCGCGTCTTAAGACGAAGTACCATGGGCGCAGGGGCGTTTCACGGCCGTGTTCGGAAAGGGAACGGGTGCAGCCACCCCGCCATAACCACCAGGTCGGCAAAGCGCAACTTGAGCTGTCCATGCGTTCCGCATGGACAGCTCAAGTCGCTTCTTTGTGGCTGATATGCCTTGTCCTTCTCGCTTGCCGCTCGAAGGGGACATCAGCCGGCCATACGGTCACCTCGAGTTCGAGGCGACGGGTGGCCGAAGCTTGCTGTTCATGCTTTTGCATGGACGTTTTGAGAAGCTGGCGTGTTTGAACACGTTTTTTAGAGGCTCATACCGCATGAATGCTTTCGCATTCAGCGGGAGATGAGCACTGGCAATGGGAACGATCAAGCCAATCGAGCTATTAGTACCGGTAAGCTTCATGCGTTGCCGCACTTCCACACCCGGCCTATCAACGTGGTCGTCTTCCACGGCTCTGATAGGGAACACTCGTTTCCAGGTTGGTTTCCCGCTTAGATGCCTTCAGCGGTTATCCATTCCATATATAGCTACCCTGCTATGCCCTTGGCAGGACAACAGGTCCACCAGAGATATGTCCATCCCGGTCCTCTCGTACTAGGGACAGATCCTGTCAATATTCCTACACCCACGGCAGATAGGGACCGAACTGTCTCACGACGTTCTGAACCCAGCTCACGTACCGCTTTAATTGGCGAACAGCCAAACCCTTGGGACCTGCTCCAGCCCCAGGATGCGATGAGCCGACATCGAGGTGCCAAACAACCCCGTCGATATGGACTCTTGGGGGTCATCAGCCTGTTATCCCCGGCGTACCTTTTATCCGTTGAGCGATGGCCCTTCCACACGGGACCACCGGATCACTATGACCGACTTTCGTCTCTGCTCGACTTGTCAGTCTCGCAGTCAGGCGGGCTTATGCCATTGCACTCGACGACCGATTTCCGACCGGTCTGAGCCCACCATCGCGCGCCTCCGTTACTCTTTCGGAGGCGACCGCCCCAGTCAAACTACCCACCATACACTGTCCCGGATCCGGATAACGGACCGCGGTTAGACATCCATGACGATAAGGGTGGTATTTCAAGGATGGCTCCACAAGAACTGGCGTCCCTGCTTCAAAGCCTACCACCTATCCTACACATGCCGACACGAATGCCAGTGTAAAGCTATAGTAAAGGTGCACGGGGTCTTTCCGTCTGACCGCAGGAACCCCGCATCTTCACGGGGAATTCAATTTCACTGAGTCTATGTTGGAGACAGCGGGGAAGTCGTTACGCCATTCGTGCAGGTCGGAACTTACCCGACAAGGAATTTCGCTACCTTAGGACCGTTATAGTTACGGCCGCCGTTTACTGGGGCTTCGATTCAGAGCTTGCACCCCTCCTCTTAACCTTCCAGCACCGGGCAGGCGTCAGACCCTATACGTCGTCTTGCGACTTCGCAGAGCCCTGTGTTTTTGGTAAACAGTCGCTACCCCCTGGTCTGTGCCACCCTCACATGCTTGCGCATATAAGGGTCACGCTTCTTCCGAAGTTACGCGTGCAATTTGCCGAGTTCCTTCAACATAGTTCTCTCAAGCGCCTTGGTATACTCTACCTGACCACCTGTGTCGGTTTCGGGTACGGTCTGTACGGTGGAGCTATTTCCTGGAACCGCGTCCCCGCCCACACAATCCAATAAGTGTGAACAAGTTAAGCAATCCGTCACTACCACCAGGCCCACGAATATTAACGTGGTTCCCATCGACTACGCGTGTCCGCCTCGTCTTAGGGGCCGGCTAACCCTGCTCAGATTAACTTTAAGCAGGAACCCTTGGTCTTTCGGCGAGAGGGTCTCTCACCCTCTTTATCGTTACTCATGTCAACATTCGCACTTCCGATACCTCCAGGACCCCTCACGGGTATCCCTTCATCAGCTTACGGAACGCTCCGCTACCACTCCTCAAAGAGGAATCCTCAGCTTCGGTGCATGGCTTCAGCCCCGTTACATTTTCGGCGCAAAGACCCTTGACTAGACCAGTGAGCTGTTAC
>NZ_VITM01000026.1:0-3147 GCF_007828675.1 Rhizobium sp. ERR 1071
GTGAGCGCGATGAACAGCCCACTGCTTTCGGCGTTGACGGGATCGCAAAGCGCTTTCTTTCAGAACTTCTGCTTTGCCCGCTTCGGCATAAAGTAGGTTCGGATATTGACGAGTGCTTCGGCCACGGCAGCAGCATCCTGGCGGGTCGCTTTCCGTTTTGTCTCGCCGAGCTTGCGGATAGGCGCGATGATATCGCCCGTGACGGCATGACCTCGAAGCACGGGCTGCCAAAGCTTTGGCGCGTACCCGGTTCCCAGCAGAAAGCAGAGGTCCCAATCGAATGGATCAAAGGTCTGATCATCAATCCTGGTGAACCTGGGCCGGTGGTCTTTCGGTGTTTCGGAAAGGCTCGCCGAGATGCGGTTATATTCCGCAACGATCGTCTGTACGGCCTGATGTTCTGTTGTCTCCATCGGCAGGTTCAGCGCGTCCGGACCGGTCAGTTCCGGGATCCATTTGCGTGGGTCGATGAACTTGGGACCGATGATGAGAGCCGTAAGATAACCATCGAGACCGCTCATTGACCAGATTGGCGATGCTGGACGACGTCCCCTGATAAAGGCTTCGAACGCCTTGTCATCGAGCTTCGGTCGTGCGGTCGTCTCTTGGCTGTTCAATGTCATGCCGCCCGTCGCTCCTGCTCTGTCATCGCCTCGCGCTCAGCCTTCCAGTTCCAAGGGAGGAGACTTTCCATTTCGCTGGCTTTCACCTTGCCGGAGATGATGCGCTCCAGCACATCGGCAAGCCAGGCTTCGGGGTCCACACCATTCAATTTACAGGTGTTGACGAGCGATGCGAGGACCGCGAAGGTCTTGCCACCGCGCTCGTTGCCCACGAACAACGAATTCTTCCTCGTCAGGGCCACGGATTTCATCGAGCGCTCGACGACATTGGAGTCCACTTCGATCCGGCCATCCTCCAGGAAGGCTGCCAGCCCGCTCCAGTGATTGAGCGTGTAGGTGACGGCCTTGCCAAGCGCCGATTTCGCCGACACCTCGTCGCTCAGTTCGGTGAGATGGACCTTCAGTTCTCTCATGATAGGAGCTGCCTTGCGGCGCCTCACGACGAGCCGCATATCGGCACTTTCGCCGCGCAGTCTCGCTTCGATCCGATAGAGCTCGGCAATCCTGGCAAGGATCGACAGCGCTTCCGAGGAGCCGGTCAGCTTGACGACCTCGACGAACTTGCGCCGCGCATGGGCAAGGCAGAAGGCGAGCCGCATCGGGGCGACATTGCTCTTCCCCCGGCGCTTGGCCATGGTCTTATATGCTTGGTATCCATCGACCTGAAGGACGCCGGCAAACGACGACAATTGCCCCTCGACCTCGCGAGCGCTGCGGCTTTCGGCAAAGATATAGGCAACTGCCGGCGGCGCCGGACCTTTCCATGGCCGATCGTCGACCGCCTGCGCCCAAAGTTGGCAGACCTTGGTTCGCTTACGCCCCGGATCAAGCCGCGGGAGCGGCGTCTCGTCACAGAATACCCTTGGCTGGGAGCGGATGAAGGCAAGCAGCGCGTCATAGAGAAGCTCAAGCCACCAGGCGACCCGCGTCACCCAGGCCCCGAGCGTGCCTCGATCGATGATCACGCCGCAGGAGGCCAGCATCTGGGCCTGGCGATGCAGCGGCAAATGCCAGGCGAACTTCGAGACGGCGACATGGGCTGCAAAGGCCGTGGTCACCATGCCGCCATCCATCACGCGTGCCGGCGCGGGCGCCTGCGCAACAACGCTTTCGCAGGCCCGGCATGCATAGCGCGGCCGGATCGTCCGTTTGACCCGGACAACCGCGGGCACGATGTCGAGCGCCTCGCTGACGTCCGTGCCGATGCAATGCAGTTCGAACGAACAGCAGGGGCAAGTCTTGCTCTCCGGCTCGATGACCTCGTCATAACGCGGAAGGTGCTTGGGCAAGCGGCCGATATTACGGGCTGCCGATCGCCGTGCCTGCGTTTTGTCTTCATCGACCGGCGCGACATCATCATTGGCAGCAACGGGAACGTCGCTCACATCGCCAAGGTCGAGCATTGCCTGTGTTGGATCGATGATCGTCATCTTCTCCGATTTCGGCCCAAAGAGTTGGCCCTCGAGGAAGGCGACGCGCGCTTTGAGATCGGCATTCTCTTCGTCGAGCGAGAGAATGATCCGGGTCAATTGCGCAGCATCCTGGGGCAAGGGATCGGGTCGAAGCGGCATGACAGACCCTACCATATGAGCCTGAATCTTCAAGCAAAACCAATAGGATCAGCCTACTTTCAATGGGCGTTTCACCGGGTTCTGCTTCACCCTTGTCCAGTCAATACCGGCAACCAAAAGCGAGAACTCTTCGCGCGTCATCTGCATGGCGCCATCGCGGATCGGTGGCCAAACGAACTTCCCGCTTTCCAACCATTTCGTTGCCAGGATCATCCCTGATCCATCCCAGTAAATGCAGCGAAGCCGATCCAGACGCTTGGCGCGGAACACGAACACGTCGCCGCAATAGGGATCGGCCGCAAGGGCTGACGCCACCAAAGCCACCAGGCCATTCATGCCGCGCCGGAAGTCGACAGGTTGCGTCGCAACCATGATCTTCACGCCATTTGGCGAAACTCCGATCACCGGCGCCCTCGCAACGCCGCCACCATCGCTTGTGCCAGCTCAGGCGCTACCGAGCCGATAACTGTCATGCGCGCGCCAGCAATCTCGATCTCAACTCGACCAGCGGTAACGAGCTCGACATCCGACAGCGAGTCCTGGCGTGCCGTTCGATCGCCAACCACCGTCACGGGCACGAACATCGCCTGCTGCGCGCAGGTCTTGGCAGAGCGACGAGAGGTTAGTCCAGCTTCCCGACGCCAGACGTTCAGCAAGCCGCGATTGACGCCCCAGCGCCGGGCAACGGCCGAGATGTTCACGTCGGGTTCTGCGCTTTCCGCAACGATCCGCGCCTTCTCCTCGTCAGTCCAATTCCGCCGCTGCCGCCGACCGGTGATCACCTCGATCCGACGATACTTTCCCTCATGCCTGGCTTCATGCATGCCTTCATCCATGACTTCAAGCATGGCATCAGCGCGATCTCCAACCATTCCATTCCGCTCCTATCGATGAAGAAGCTTATCTCGCGGCCTCAATCTCAAAAGGAAAGGTGGGGTCTTCGTCGCGCTCAC
>NZ_VITM01000027.1:0-2624 GCF_007828675.1 Rhizobium sp. ERR 1071
GTGCGTATTCCGACGAAGCCGGCCATCGATTCCGATTTGAAGCCGGCCAGTCATTCCGATTTCATTCCGGCCGGCGTTCCGATTTGAAGGCGGCCATTTCTCGGACTGATCCTGGGTCTGTCTGATGTTTGGATCTGGTTTCGTTTCAGGTCAAGCTTTGGTGTTTTCGGGTGCGACTGGCGAGCGCTGTTTTCGCATACTTTCGCCGGTGAGATCGATGCGATAGGCGTTGTGAACGAGGCGATCCAGGATGGCATCGGCAAGCGTTGGGTTTGCGATGATTTCGTACCAGCGATCCAGGGGCACCTGACTGGTGATGATCGTCGAGCGCCGCTCGTAGCGGTCTTCGATGATCTCGAGGAGATCGCGCCGCTGATCATCGTTGAGTTTTTCCGGTCCCCAGTCATCAAGGATCAGCAGGTCGGTCTTGGCCAAGGATTTGAGGATCCTGCCGTATCGCCCGTCGCCTCTTGCAAGTGCGAGCGTGGCGAACAGCCGAGGAACCCGGTGATAGGCGACGGAGAAGTCTTCGCGGCATGCTTTGTGACCAAGCGCGCAGGCAAGCCAGCTTTTGCCGACGCCGGCTGGCCCAGTGACGAGGAGACTGTGATGCTTTCTGATCCAGTCGCAGCCGGCAAGCGCCATGAACAGGTTGCGATCGAGGCCGCGAGCGGCCCGAAAGTCGGCATTCTCGATCTGTGCATCATGGCGTAGTTTGGCGGCCCTGGCACGGGCTTCGAAGCGCTTCTGTCGGCGCATGGTGGCCTCCCGTTCGAGCAGTATGGAAAGCCATTCTCCATGCTCAAGACCGCGGGCTTCGGATTGTGCGTCAAGCTCCTGGAAGGCTGTTGCCATGCCGTAAAGGCCGAGTTCGCGCAGCATGTCGATGGTGGGATTGATCAGCATTGGTTTGTCTCCTCAATGAAAGTAGTCGGGGCCACGCAGATTTGCGTGATCAACGATGGCCGTCGGTTCGGTGGAATGGCGCGCGGCCCTGTGGTTGGCCAGGAGCGAGGCGATGCTCTTGCAGTTCAGACCGCCGATCTCGACAGCGCGAGCTGACACCGCCTCGGCCCGATCTCGCGTGATATCGCGAAACAGGCGCAGAATGCCCAGGCATGTTCGAAAGCCCTGTTCAGGATGCGGACGACTGGCAAGAACAGCAGTGATCAAACCTTCGGTCTGCGGCCCAATGGATGCAGCCCAGCGCCGAAAGCGATCGGGTGTCCACTCGGCATATCGCCGATGGGAACTGGGCATATGATCCGGGTCGGTTCCATGCCGAGTGCCGCCATACCGCCGCTGATGAACGGCGACGCGCTTGCCGCGGTGGAAGATCTCGATGGTGCGTGCCGTCGCTCTCAAATCAACCTGCTGGCGAATGAGGCCATGCGGTACGGAATAGAGGAAGGTCTTGAACTCGACGTGATAATCGGTCGACACGCGGACCAAACGCCATTCGGCGAATTCGTAGTCTTCACCGGGAAGATTGGCGAGCGCGGCGCGCTCGACACTCTCAAACAGCTGCCGGCGACTGACGCCGAGCCGGCGCATGACATGATCATTGATGCGATCGAGTGCCTGGCCAATGGCAGCATTAGCCTCAGCAAGCGAGAAGAACGTGTGATTGCGCAGACGCCCTAAGATGCACGATTGGGCAAAACGGACCCCGTTCTCAACTTTAGATTTGTCCCTGGGCTTTCGTGGCCGTGCTGGAAGAACGCCGACGCCATAGTGAGAAGCCATCATGCCGTAGCTGCGGTTGATCTCGGGATCATAGAAACTGGCGCGACTGACGCCTGACTTCAGATTGTCGGGAACGATCAGCCGGGGAACGCCGTCAAAGAAGCGGAACATCCGGACATGTGAGCCGATCCAGTCCGGCAGTGTTTGCGTCCAGGTCGCCTCCGCATAGGTGAAGCTAGACGCGCCCAGCACCGCCACGAATATCTCCGCTTCGCGGATCTCGCCGGTCTTGCGATCAACGATCGGAATCTTCTTGCCGGAATAGTCGACGAAGACCTTGTCGCCGGCCGCATGCTCCTGGCGCATCGTCGGCGAAAGCCGTTGCTCAAAGCCACGGAAGAGCTCACAAAAGCGACTGTAGCCGTAACCCTCTGGATGCGACCCACGATACTCCTCCCAGAGGATAAGCAGGGTGACGCCGGGCTTCTTGAGCTCGACGGCAAGCTCGGCCCAGTTGGGTTCGACGCGTCGTCTCGTGCCCTGTTTGACGCCATTGCGCGCAAAGAGCTTGTTCTCGAGCGCGTCATCGGTCAGTTCCCCCGGTAGGGGCCAGCTCAACCCAACTGCTGCTGCGCGCTGAAGATTATCCTGCACCGTACTGCGGGCTATTCCCAATACGACGGCGATCTCGCGGGAGCTCGTCCCGCTTCCGGCAAGCCGAAGCATTTGTCTTAATTGTCTCATGGTCAGCCTTCTCTTTGCCGGCATCAAAATGTCCTCGTTCATCGCGAGGTGATTGATGCCAAAGTTGCTGACCCAGGGGGTATCTTCAGTGCCGAAAACTGGCCGGATTTTGATTGGAATGGTGGCCGGCTTCAAATCGGAATGGTGGCCGGTCTTTGGTCGGATTGGCGGCCGGCTTCACGTCGGAATCCGCA
>NZ_VITM01000028.1:0-2561 GCF_007828675.1 Rhizobium sp. ERR 1071
GTAAGCGCGATTTTCCCCGCACCTTCTGCAATTGAGTGAGCTTTGGCATGAGGTGTCCACCAAAATAGGTGGACACCAAGTGATGGAAGAAGGTCAAAAACTTGCGGTGCGGCTGGTCGGTCGGAATGGGAGACGCCGTTTCGATCAAAGTTCGAAAGACCGCCTTATTGCGGCCTGCCTTGAACCTGGCGCATCGGTATCGAAACTCGCGCGCGAACACGGGGTCAACGCGAACCTTGTTTGGAAATGGATACGGAAGCACACCCAGCCGCTTGCGTCGCCGCCGTCTTCGACATCGTCTTTTATTGCGGTGCAAATCACCGCGGCGAGCGACGAGTTTGAGTTTGGTGAAGAGCTGCCTCGGAAAGCAGAGAGGAACCGGCCGCTGCCCTCTCCAGCGAAGGTGAGCGCGTCACTGCCGAACGGCGTGAAGCTGACGTTGGAATGCGGTGACGTAGATGCATTGACGGCAATCATCGGAGCGCTGGGTCATGTTCAGACTTGGCGCTGATCTCAAGGTTTACCTACATCGCGAGCCGATCGACTTTCGGGCCGGCATCAACAGCCTTGCTGTCCTGGTCCAGGAGACGATGGCGCTGGATCCTTTTGCTCCTGCGGTTTTTGCCTTTTGCAATCGCCGTCGTGACCGGGTGAAGCTTTTGTTCTTCGACCGGTCCGGCTTTGTGCTGATCCTGAAGCGGTTGACCGAGGACAAGTTCAGATGGCCCCGCCGCGAGGTGCCGGTCGTTGTGCTGACGACAGAACAGCTCCACTGGATTCTCGACGGCATCGATATCGATGCGATGATCCGCCATCCGGTGCGGCAGTATCAGGTCGCCGGCTGAGGATGGCGAATAGCGATTGACGCGCAGGGGCGGTTCAGATTCAAGAATCTGATGACTCGCACCGGCGAACCGAGCATTGCAGAACTGATGGCGCAATTGGCAGCCAATGCTGCCGAAATCGCTGCGCTCAAAGCCGAGAAGGAAGCGCTCTCGCAGCGTGTCGTAAAGCTTGAGGAGGAGTTGGCGCTTGCAAAGCTGCATCGCTTTGCACCCCGCAGCGAAAAGCACGTTGATCGCCTCTTCAACGAAGCCGAAGAGGCTGCCGACGAAGATGACAGCGGCGACGGTGATGACGTTGTCGATCTCCCCGACACGGGCCTGCCGGCGGTCGCGAGCGCCGTGGGAAAAAAACGCGGCCGCAGACCTCTGCCGGAAGACCTGCCGCGTGAGCGTGTCGAATATGACCTTCCCGACGATCAGAAGGCTTGCCCGTGCTGCGATAGTCAAATGCATCGCATGGGCGAGGCCGTTACCGAGCAGCTTCATATCGAAGTCAAGGCAAAGGTCCTGCAGAACGTCCGGTTCAAATATGCCTGCCGCCATTGCGACCGCACCGGCATCAACACACCCGTCGTGATCGCACCGATGCCGACGCAGCCCCTGCCGGGCAGCATCGCTACCGCTTCGACGCTAGCCTTCGCGCTCGTCCACAAATACGTCGATGGCACACCGCTCTACCGCGTGGCGCAGACATTCGAGCGGGCCGGCGTGCCGATCAGCCGCGGCGCTCTCGCTCACTGGGTCATCGGTTCAAGCGAGAAGCATCTGCATCGCATCTATGACGCTCTGAAACTGCGGCTGCGATCGCAGCCTCTCATTCACGGCGATGAGACCTCAGTCCAGGTCCTGAAGGAAAAGGACAAGGAGGCCACCAGCACATCGTATATGTGGGCTTATCGCAGTGGCGAGGATAGTGACCAGCCAATCGTACTGCTCGATTATCAGCCCGGCCGAGGCCAGATCCACCCCCAGACCTTCCTCGGTGACTACCGCGGCATATTGGTGAGCGATGGCTACACCGCGTGGCGCACATTGCATGGCGCAACCCATGTCGGATGCATGGCTCATTCACGACGGCGCTTCGTCGAGGCTCTCAAAACCCGGAAGAATGGAGGCGGACCGCCGGAACAGGCACTCCGGTTCTTCGAGCAGCTATACCGGATCGAAAAGCAGGCAAGAGACAAAACCCCGGATGCCGGTGAGACGACGGCTGATTGCATTCGCCGTTTCCGCCAACAGCACAGCTTGCCTGTCCTGAACGCCCTAAAGGCGTGGCTCGACGCCATCGCGCCGAAGGTCGTGCCGGATACCAAGCTCGGCGACGCCGTCTCCTACACCCTGAACCAATGGGATTACCTGACACGCTATACCAGCGACGGCAGGATGCCGATCGATAACAACATTCTGGAACGCGAAATCAGAGTTTTTGCCACCGGAAGAAAATCGTGGCTGTTCAGCGACACCGCCGACGGAGCCAAGGCCAGCGCAGTGATCTACAGTCTGATGCTCACTTGCCGCGCCTGTGGCGTAGACCCGCTTGCCTGGCTGCGCTACGTGCTCACTGAGTTGCCGAAGCGGGACGAAAGGGCCGACATCGTCGACCTGCTGCCGTTCAACTTCGCCAGAACCGAAGCCGCCTGACACAATACGGTTCCAAACGTTGATCCGATGCCAATCAACGGGTTGGCGTCAACGTGCAGCGGAAATCGCGCTTAC
>NZ_VITM01000029.1:0-2509 GCF_007828675.1 Rhizobium sp. ERR 1071
CGTAAGCGGTTAGCTGATGGCGTCAGGCCTGAAGTTCCATGGCATAAGCGCCTCGAGCTCGGATACTGGCCAGCCTTGAGCGATGCGGGTCAATGTCTGGGAGAGCCAGTCGAGCGGATCGACGCCATTTATTTTGGCTGTCTGCAAGAGGGTGGCGACCGTCGCCCAGGTGCGTCCACCACCCTCGCTGCCGGCGAATAGACTGTTCTTTCTCGTAATTGTTTGGGGCCTGATCGCGCGCTCGACGACATTGGAGTCGATTTCGATCCGGCCGTCCGTCAGGAAGCGCTCCAGTGCTTCGCGCCGGGTGAGCGCGTAGCGGATTGCTTCGGCGGTCTTGGACTTGCCAGAGACCTTGCCCAGTTCCTTCTCCCAAAGATCGAAGAGGCCGGAGACGATGGTTGCAGATTTTTCCTGACGCAGCACGGAACGGCTGTCGGCATCTCGACCGCGGACATCATCCTCGATGCGCCACAGCTCGGTCATCGCGATGATCGTGTGCGTTGCAGCCTTCGAGACTCCGCTGATGTGAAGGTCGTAAAACTTGCGGCGTAGGTGCGCCCAGCACCCTGCGAGTTGGATCGTTTCATTGCTGCCGGCTTTGGCACGCGTCTTGGCGAGATTGGTATAGGCCGAGTAGCCGTCGACCTGCAGAATACCGCTGTATCCGGCGAGATGACGTGCCACGCAATCAGCGCCCCTGCTGTCCTCAAAACGATAGGCCACCATTGGCGGACTGGTTCCGCCATAGGGGCGATCATCGCGAGCATAAGCCCAAAGCCAGGCCTTCGTCGTTTTCCCCGAACCGGGCGCAAGAGTGGGTAAGGTGGTTTCGTCGGCGAAGATCCTTTCGCCCTCCTTGACGCGCTCGAGGATGTAATCGGCGCATATCTGCAGCTCGAAGCCCAGATGCCCCATCCACTGGGCCATCAACGATCGGCTGATCTCGACACCGTCGCGTAGATAGATTGCCTCCTGCCGGTAAAGCGGAAGGCCGTCGGCGTATTTGGAGACGGCGATATAGGCGAGCAGCCGCTCCGTCGGCAGGCCGCTTTCGATGATGTGTGCCGGTGCCAACGCCTGGAGCACGCCATCGTTGCCCCGGAAGGCATATTTGGGGCGACGCGTCACGATGACCCTGAACTTCGGTGGCACGACATCCAGTCGTTCGGAGCGATCCTCACCGATCAGAACCTTTTCCAGCCCCTCGCAGCCGGCCGGGATCTCCGGCTCGATCACTTCCTCTATGCGTTCGAGATGAGCGGCAAAACTCTTGCGCGGACGTGGTGCTCGTTTCGGCTTTTCCTTGGCCGCGCGATCGAGCTCGCTCTGGATCGCCGAAAGGCCGGTCTCAACTTCCTCGAAAGCAAAGGAGACCTGCTCGTCGTTGATGCCAAGGCGCAGCCGCTCGGAACGGGTGCCATGTTGGGTGCGCTGCAGAACCTTCAAGATCGATGTGAGGTTGGCAATCCGCTCGTTGGCGCTCTTCTCCATCGCCTCCAGCCGGGCGATCTCAGCTTCAGCGGCCTTCAGTCGGGCTTCTTTCGCAGCCTGCTCGCGCGCCATCGCGAGGACCATCGCTTTCAGCGCGTCAATGTCGTCCGGCAAGTCGTGAGGGGGCAAATCCATGGGAATGAGTAGAGCACAAAAACCGCCGTTTTCCCAACCATTACAGCGGCATGATTCATCTTGCCGCAGGCCCTGTCAGCCCGTCAACAAGGGCCGCCGGACCTTGGCCGGGCGGATCTTTTTCCAATCCATTCCGGCTAGCAACGCCATCAGCTGAGAATGGTCCAGACGTATCCGTGCCGCCGATATGCCCGGCCAGCAGAAGCCTTGATCTTCCAGGGTTTTCGAATAGAGGCAGACACCACTGCCATCCCACCAGACAATACGAATACGATCGGCCCGTTTCGACCGGAAGACGTAAAGCGCGCCATTGAAGGGATCGAGGCCGCCATCCCGCACCAGCGCCATCAAAGAGACGGCCCCCTTGCGGAAGTCGACCGGCTGGCACGACACATAAACCACCACACCGGAGGCGATCATGCCTTGCGAGCCGCCCGTAAAACCCTCACCAGATGATCAGGGTCGAACTCGCCGCCAACGCGCACCACCATATCCGCAATGACAATATCTACCGAGCCGCTTCTCATCGTATCAACGCGCGCGAACTTGATCTCCTTGCCCATTCCCTCCGTCAGGGGCGCAACAACTCCCGATGCCAGTGCCTTGCGACGCCACCCATAAAGCTGCGAGGGATCCAAGCCTTCAGACCGGGCAATCGCCGAGACATTGGCTCCAGGCTGCAACGTCGCGGCCACGATCCGCGCCTTCTCATCATCCGACCAGTCACGCGGCTTGCGCCGTCTTCGGACGGGCTCTGCCGTCAAAACCTCAAAGGTTCGAGGGTGATTCACACTGTCGCTCATGGAATTCTCCGCATGACTCATGCAGAAAATCGCCGATCAGCAGTCCGAAAGATACGTGGGGTGGCCTACGCGCTTAC
>NZ_VITM01000030.1:0-2168 GCF_007828675.1 Rhizobium sp. ERR 1071
GCACGCCCGGCAGCCCGGACTCCAGGGAGCGGGCCGTCATGAAGGCGCGCGAGATTTATGAGCCGGATCGGCTTATTGATCGGTTGAAGGTGAAGAGTAGGAATTTCCAGTGATCACGAGACGGCCTTTGAGCTAAGTCGCGATCCTCGCGAAAGGACCGGCTAGGCCGGTCCTTTCGACTTCTTACCAGGTTTGGCGGCCATACCAATCGTCAACGTCCGATTTGGCGCGGTCTTTTGCAAGGCCATAGCGCTCCTGAATCTTGCCTTCGAGTTGATCTCGCTTGCCGGCGATTTGATCAAGATCATCGTCAGTAAGCTTACCCCACTGTTCCTTGATCTTGCCCTTAACCTGCTTCCAGTTGCCTTCGACGCGATTCCAATCCATGGCAATTTCTCCTTTTCGGTTACCAAGGATCAATGCCCAAAGATGCGAATTGTTCAGTTCTAAGCGCCAGTCATCGCACTAAGTCGAATCTTCCGAATTGATTTTCGGATGTATCCGCGTCGTCTTTGGCTAACAGTCACGCGACTTTCGCGGCAAGCATTTCGTTGATGCAATCTTCGTTCCGCGCTTCCAATTGCTGCATCGGAAAGGCTCTGATGAAGATACGGATCGTCTCGTCGAGATCGGTGCCGGATTGGGACCAGCCAGGGCCGCAACTGACCTGCTCGCTGGCAAGATCCTCGACCTCGAACAGACCGCAGGTTTCGCCGGCCTCGTCATCGACGGCAAGCTGAAGCGTCCCGAAACTTCCGCGTTCGTCATTCCAGTAAACCGAAATCTCGAGAAACCGGATGCCCAACCGACTTCCGACCTCCGTCAGCAGCAAGCCATGAACCTCATCCGTCGCGAGCGACTTCGGCTCATCCCAACAAAGTTCCTCGTCCAAGGTCGGATAGTCCATGACGTTTTCCAGCAGGTCGCGCATCCTGCCGAGATGACGCAGCATGTCTGGCGACTTGCCACGGAAGCCGGGTCGGTCGTCTCTGAACGTATCGAAGGCATGCCGGCCCAAATAGCCGACGAAACCATAAAGCGCCTGCGCTTCGTCCTGGCTTATGGTGAGAACACCATCTCTCGGTCGTGGATCTCTCGAATATTCAACCATTGCTTCCTCCTTCGCTTTCGAACCTTGGAACCCAGCCGCGGGTAAAGCCGACGCTCATTCCGGCTTCGCAGAGAGCCAATTGCCCGCGGACGAACTGCAGCTCGGCGAGCAGAGCTCCGATCGTTGCGTGAGCATCGCCTTCGAATAAGTCGAGCACGGAGGTCACCTGGTCGAATCGCGGTTCATTTGTCTGAGCGGCTACGGCTGTCATGAGGCAAAAAGTCTCCTGCACCCCTAGAATCACAGGGGTTTAAACTGCTGATCTGTCGAAGTGGAATTGCGCGGCCGGTGATCGTCCCGGCAATTTGTTCTTATTATGTTCTCATTGTGGATTGAGTCAAGAGCGCATTCATTCTGTCGGGAGCCAGAGGAGCGCCAGCGAGTTCCGAAGCACCCGCGGCGTTGGCTTACGCCACGCAAACCAGGATGAGATCGCTGCCCTCAGGCCGTTTCGAAACCGGCGCACGAGACGGGACGGCTTTCGCAATGATAAGCATGCGGTGACCATCGCGAAAAATGTAATTAGGAATTGGGAAGGTGGATTATCGATTGGGAAGTGGTCCGAAAATCAAGGCGCAACCTAGCTGGATCGTTCACGTCTCGGCGCCCCAGCTTTGGATGCGGTAACGGCTAGCTAAGCCGAATGCTTTTCTGCCGAGATGAGGAAAGACTCGACTCATCAAGCTTTCTCTGTTGCACTGTTTTCCATGACGAAGTCCCCGCGTAAGTCATCAAAACCCCTTCTCGCCGCCTCGGAACTGCCGCTGCGAAGCAGGGCGCGCAAAGCGCGTGATCCAGACCAACCGCAATTGCCGCTCGATCCAATGCCGGAGCGGATCGAACCGGCGTTAGCGCTTCTGAAGTCGGAAGTCCCGAAAGGGCCGCAGTGGCTCTATGAGATAAAATGGGACGGCTATCGGCTTGCTATCCACGTTGAACCCAGCCATACGCGCATTCTTACCCGTGGAGGGCACGATTGGACTGATCGCTTTCCGACGATCGCCAAGCAGGCGGCCGACTTCGGCACGACGATGATCCTTGACGGAGAGGCGGTCGT
>NZ_VITM01000031.1:0-1418 GCF_007828675.1 Rhizobium sp. ERR 1071
CTAGGCTGTGGTGACGATTTAACTATCGTAGCCACATGGTTATGGCAGCGATGATGACGAAGCCTCTGAAGTTGGCGAGCAGCTTGTCGTAGCGGGTGGCAACGCGGCGGAACTGCTTGAGCTTTGCAAAGAAGCGCTCGACGAGGTTGCGCTCTTTATAGAGCCGCCAGTTGCATGGGTGCGGGCGCCGACGGTCATGCCTGGGTGGGATGACGGGAATAGCGCCGACATCGAGAATGGTGTCGTGGAAATGCTCGGCGTCATAGGCCCTGTCGGCGATGACGTGGCCGGGATTAAGCCCATTGAGCAATTCCTTGCCGTAGATCACATCGCCACGGTGTCCCGGTGTGAGCACGAAGCGCACCGGTAGCCCCAAAGCATCGACGACGGCGTGGATCTTGGTGCCTAGCCCGCCGCGTGACCGGCCAAGACCCTGGGCGTCCGCTCCCCCCTTTTTCGCCGCGCCCCGGCGGCTTGAGGCTGGGCACGGATGGAGGTGGAATCGATCGAGACCCAATCAAGGTCGGCTTCTCGCGCTAACGCCTCGAACAGGCTTTCGAGCACACCCATCTCGATCCAGCGGTAATAGCGCCGCTTGACGGTCTGGTAGTCGCCGTAGTGTTTGGGCAAATCACGCCAGCGTCCGCCAGAGCGGGCCATCCAGATCAGCGCTTCGACAAATCGGCGGTTGTTTGAACGCGGACCCCGCCGCCCCTTGCGCCCTCCCGGCACAAACGGCTCGATCCGAGACCACTGTTGCGCACTGAGCCTATCGATATCCATGACCGACCTCCAAAAGTCAGCCTTGAATCTGATTTGCTCCCAATTGGGAATCCCAAACCGTTAAATCGTCACTACAGCCTAGAGCGTTTCCGATTTTATCTGAATCGGAGGGATTCCGTTTTTGGGTGTTTTGTGATTCAAGATGCTGGCTGGAATGGAGGCCAGCATCGAATGACTCGACCCCTTTCCGATGATCTTCGCAAGCGTGTTGTTGATGCGATCGAGGCCGGTGAGAGCTGCCGGTCGGTGGCGGCGCGGTTCGGTATTGCGGTGTCTTCGGCGGTGAAATGGTCGCAGCGGTATCGTTCGAGCGGCTCTGTCGCGCCCGGGAAGATGGGCGGTCACCGCAAGCGTGTTCTGGAGCCGTACCGGGCGTTTATCGTGGAGCGGATCAGCCAAACGCCGCATCTGTCACTGCATGGGTTGAAGGAAGAGCTGGCCGCACGAGGGGTGAAGGTATCCCACGACACCGTGTGGCAATTCCTGCGACGCGAGGGCCTACGGTTCAAAAAAAACACTATTCGCCCTTGAGCAGGCGCGTGCCGACATTGCGCGGCGGCGACAGCGCTGGCGGTCCTGGCAAACTGGTCTCGATCCAAAGCGGCTGGTCTTCATCGATGAAACCTGGATCAAGA
>NZ_VITM01000032.1:0-1319 GCF_007828675.1 Rhizobium sp. ERR 1071
TGAACTGCACCCCGTTCTGACCGGACAGTCGGCATAAGCAGAAAGGCTCAAGCACAGGCTTGAGGACATGCTTATGTCTAACGAGTATCGACACGTTGAACTGCTGACGGGTGATGTCCGGCGCAGACGGTGGACAACCGAGCAAAAGCTGACAATCATCGAGCAGAGTTTCGAACCAGGCGAGACGGTATCTTCCACCGCTCGCCGCCATGGGGTTGCGCCCAATCTGCTTTACCGGTGGCGCAGGCTCTTGAGCGAGGGAGGTGCTGCAGCCGTGGATTCTGACGAGCCGGTTGTAGGCAATTCGGAAGTGAAGAAGCTGGAGGACCGCGTCCGCGAGCTGGAGCGCATGCTCGGCCGCAAAACGATGGAGGTCGAAATCCTCCGCGAAGCACTTTCGAAAGCAGACTCAAAAAAACGGATATCGCGGCCGATCTTGTTGCCGAAGGACGGTTCCCGATGAAGACCGTCGCAGACACGCTGGGCGTCTCCCGCTCCAACCTCGTTGAGCGGCTGAAAGGCAGATCAAAGCCGCGCGGGCCCTATCACAAGGCCGAGGATACAGAGCTTCTGCCCGCCATTCGCAGGCTGGTTGATCAAAGGCCAACCTATGGCTATCGGCGGATCGCCGCGCTCCTCAATCGCGAAAGGCGAGCCGCCGATAAGCCTGTCGTCAACGCCAAGCGGGTTCATCGCATCATGGGTAACCACGCGATGTTGCTGGAGAAGCATACGGCCGTTCGCAAGGGCCGCATCCATGACGGCAAGGTCATGGTCATGCGCTCGAACCTGCGCTGGTGCTCGGATGGACTGGAGTTTAACTGCTGGAATGGCGAAGTCGTTCGTCTCGCCT
Source organism: Rhizobium sp. ERR 1071 (assembly GCF_007828675.1). Classification (NCBI taxonomy): domain Bacteria; kingdom Pseudomonadati; phylum Pseudomonadota; class Alphaproteobacteria; order Hyphomicrobiales; family Rhizobiaceae; genus Rhizobium; species Rhizobium sp. ERR 1071. Next base: position 854 of record NZ_VITM01000032.1, read on the forward strand.
TCATCATCGACGCCTTCGACCGCGAAATCATCGCCTGGGCGGCGGTCGCTAATGCAGGCATCTCCGGCTCAGACGTGCGCGACATGATGCTGGAGGCGGTCGAAAAACGCTTCGGCGCAACCCGAGCCCCGCATGCTATCGAGCACCTCTCGGATAATGGCTCGGCCTATACCGCACGGGAGACACGGATGTTTGCCCAGGCGCTCAATCTGACGCCCTGCTTCACGCCGGTGGCCAGCCCCCAGTCGAACGGCATGTCCGAGGCATTCGTGAAAACTCTGAAACGGGATTACATCCGCCTATCAGCTCTACCGGACTCCGAAACGACGCTCCGGCTCATCGACGGATGGATTGAAGATTACAACGAAATCCATCCCCATTCCGCGCTCAAGATGGCTTCCCCACGGCAGTTCATCAGGGCTAAATCAAACTAGCCGACATGTCCGGTGAAACGGGGAGCACTCCA
>NZ_VITM01000033.1:0-1286 GCF_007828675.1 Rhizobium sp. ERR 1071
AGAGTTGGCTCGGGAAATTTGAACAGCGGGGATAAGTGGAATTTCTGCCTGGCTTCGGCTTAAATGCCGGGAACAGGAGATACCATGACGAGACGACCGCGCCGGAACCACAGCCCGGCTTTCAAGGCAAAGGTGGCGCTTGCCGCCATCAGGGGCGAACAGACGCTGGTGGAGTTATCCCAGCAGTTCGACGTGCATGCCAATCAGATCAAGCAGTGGAAGGACCAACTCCTTGAGGGGGCGACAGGCGTTTTCGGCGATGACGCCAAAGCGGAACCGGCAACTCCGACCGTGGATGTTAAAACCCTGCATGCCAAGATCGGGGAACTGACGTTAGAGAACGATTTTTTATCCGGTGCGCTCGGCAAAGCCGGACTGCTGAGCGGAAAGAAATGATCGACCGCAAGCACAAACTGTCGGTCGCACGCCAGGCGAAGCTTCTCGGCTTCAGTCGTGGCAGCGTCTATTATTCGCGGCGTCCTGTGTCAGACGGCGATCTGGCCTTGATGCGGCGGATCGACGAACTGCATCTCGATTACCCGTTTGCCGGAAGTCGGATGTTGCAAGGGCTTTTGAAGGCAGAGGGGCTGAATGCCGGGCGGCTTCACGTCGCCACGCTGATGAAGAAGATGGGTATCGAGGCAATTTACCGCCGCCCGAACACTTCGAAACCAGCGCCTGGGCACAAGGTCTATCCGTACCTCCTGCGCAAGCTGGCGGTCACCCGGCCCAACCAGGTCTGGGCAATGGACATGACCTACGTCCCCATGGCGCGCGGCTTCGTCTATCTCTGCGCCGTCGTCGATTGGTTCAGTCGCCGAGTGCTTTCATGGCGGCTGTCGATCACGATGGAGACGGCCTTTTGTATCGAAGCGGTCGAGGAAGCGCTTGCCCGATATGGCAAGCCCGACATCTTTAACACGGATCAGGGGTCGCAGTTCACCTCCGTTGACTTCACGGCCGTGCTGAAGAAGGCTGAAATCGCCATCTCGATGGACGGCAAGGGCGCGTGGCGGGACAATGTCTTCGTCGAGCGGCTTTGGCGGTCGATCAAATACGAGGAAATCTATCTCCACGCCTACAAAACCGTGTCCGAGGCTCGCGCAGGCATCGGTCGTTATCTGACCTTTTACAATACCCGACGTCCACATTCATCCCTTGACCGGCAGACACCGGATCAGGCCTACTTCAACGCGCTGACACCGATGATGGTGGCGGCATAACCGAGGCGGAAATCCACTTAGCAAAACGCCCGGAACTGTTCAGACAAACCGAGCCACCTCATT
>NZ_VITM01000034.1:0-1158 GCF_007828675.1 Rhizobium sp. ERR 1071
CTTCACCTTCAACCGATCAATAAGCCGATCCGGCTCATAAATCTCGCGCGCCTTCATGACGGCCCGCTCCCTGGAGTCCGGGCTGCCGGGCGTGCCATGGGCGAACTCGTCGCCGCGCCCGGTCGGCAGTCTGAAGGCCTCATCACGATCGGCAAGCCCGGAAAGATCGCTTGTCAGATCGAACAGCTGCTGGGCAACGAGATGGACGACCTCCCCTTCCCGCTGGATGCGGCCATTGATTGCCATCATCGAGGATCCAAGCACGATGCGCCGGCGGCGTTCGAAGAGGCTTGGCCAGACGACGACGTTGGCCGGCCCGGTTTCATCCTCGACGGTGAGGAACATGACGCCCTTGGCGGAGCCCGGCTTCTGGCGCACGAGCACGAGGCCTGCCGTCATCAGCCAGCGACCGTCACGAGATGACATCGCCTCCTCACAGGTGACGATATTGCGGGCGGTCAGATCCTTGCGCAGGAAGGCGAGCGGATGCTGCCGGAGAGTCAGACCGGTATGGCTATAATCCTGAATGACGTTATGTCCCTCGGTCATCTGGCGAAGGCTGACCTCGGGCTCCCGCTGCTCGGCGATCGTTCTTTGCTCGCGTTTGGCGGCCGCGGCAAAGAGCGGCAATGGCTCGTCGCGCAAGGCTTTGATCGCCCAGAGTGCATCGCGGCGCTGCAGCTTGAGCGACGGCAGAAACGCGTCCGCCTCGGCAAGCTCGACCAGGGACGCCGCCGGCACGCCGGACCGCCGCCAAAGATCATCGACACCCTCGAACGGCTGGTCGGCCCGCGCGGCGATGATGCGAGCCGCATCGATCTCAGCAAGTCCATGGACCATGCGCATCCCAAGGCGGACGGCGTGGCGGTCGCTGCCGTCGATGGGCTCCAATGTGCAGTCCCAGCGTGAGCGATTGATGCAGACGGGACGGACCTCGACGCCATGCTTGCGGGCATCGCCGACGATCTGAGCCGGCGCATAGAAGCCCATGGGCTGCGAGTTCAGGAGGGCGGCGCAGAAGGCGTCGGGATAGTGGCATTTCACGTAAGATGAGGCGTAGGCGATGAGGGCGAAACTTGCGGCATGGCTTTCGGGAAAGCCATAGGAGCCAAAACCTTCGAGCTGCGAGAAGGTCTTTTCGGCGAAGTCCGGCGTATA
>NZ_VITM01000035.1:0-1155 GCF_007828675.1 Rhizobium sp. ERR 1071
CCCTACGGGGCACCTTTGTAACTTCCCTTTCTCCGCTATTGGCGCTGTAGTGCCTGTTGCGGTGGTGGATGGAAGACCGATGCACCTTTGGGACACCAAGCCCGTGGGAGAGCGAGAGTCTGCATCCGCCGTTCCATTGAACCCGAACAGTCGCCAGGGCCGCTTGCGCAAGCAAAGCCCGGTTAGGCAAGGAAGGGATCAGATGGACAAGATTGTTGGCATCGATGTTTCGAAGGACCGGCTTGACGTGGCGGTCATGCCGCAGACAGAGGCCTTTGCTGTCGGCAATGACCATGCCGGCATCGATGAACTGATCGGCCGGCTGAAGACCATCGGTGCCGATGCGATCGCGCTGGAAGCAACCGGCGGCTACGAGACGCTGGCGGTGGCCGGGTTGTCATCGGCGGGATTGACGGTCCTCGTCGTCAATCCGGCGCAAGTGCGCGCCTATGCCAATGCCATCGGCCGCAGGGCCAAGACCGATCCGATCGATGCAGCTGTCATCGCCGCCTTCGTCCTTGCGACGAAGCCGGAGATCCGGCCGTTGCGTGATGCCGAGACACAGGCTTTGTCCGAACTCGTGGCGCGCAGGCGGCAGATCGTGCAGATGATTGTCGCGGAGGAGAACCGGTTGCGTCAGGCGCTGGCCAAGCAGGCGCAGAAAAGCAACAAGCGCTTGCTTGCAGCCTTGCGTCGCGAGCTCGAAAGCCTCGATGCCGATCTCGACGGCCATATCCGCAAGTCGCCGATATGGCGCGTGCGCGAGAAGCTGCTCGTCTCCGTACCGGGCGTCGGGCCGACAACGGCCCGCACGCTCCTGGCCGAGCTGCCTGAACTGGGCAGTCTCGACCGGCGCCAAATTGCCTCGCTGGCAGGTCTTGCGCCGTGGACGCGGCAATCGGGCAAGTGGAAGGGCAAGAGCTTCATTGGCGGCGGCAGGGGCAAGGTGCGCGCCGTGCTGTTCATGGCCGCCCTTGTCGCCAGCCGCCACAACCCAAGCCTCAAGGCCTTCCGCGACCGGCTCGTCGCATCAGGCAAGCCGAAGATCGTTGCTATCGTCGCAACCATGCGAAAACTCCTCACCATCCTCAACGCCATCATTCGAGACGCAAGACCATGGCAAAACGCTTGACAGCAAAGACAGTCGCTCTCCCC